>JABGUL010000039.1 GCA_018646605.1 Flavobacteriaceae bacterium | reverse complement strand
CAATTGCGCTGCCTACATTAATGTTGATCAGGCGGAGAAAGAGGAAGAAAGCGCGTTTAAAATCAATACCGAAGGACTTCAAAATTTAATTGACTTTGCAGAGGAGAAAAAACTTTCGATTATCCATTTTTCTACAGATTACGTTTTTGATGGAAATTCTTCTGAACCTTATCCTGAGGAGGCGGCAACAAATCCAATAGGGATTTATGGAAACTCAAAATTGAAAGGGGAAGTACGTCTTTCAAAAAGCAGTTGTAAGAATGTAACAATCAGAATCTCCTGGTTATTTAGTCCTTTTGGGAAAAACTTTGTTAAAACGATAGCCCATCTGGTAAAAGATAAAAAGGAATTAAAGGTTGTTGATGATCAATGGGGAAGACCCACCTATGGAATTGATTTGGCAAAAACCGTTCTTAAGCTCCTTTCAAACGATACCCTGCATATCTTTCCTATTTTGCATTATGCCAATCAAGGCGTTTGTAATTGGAAAGTATTTGCTGACGCTATTGTAAATGAATTAGAGTGTAAAACCATAATTCAAGGCATTTCAACTTCAGCCTATCCAACGTTAGCAAAACGTCCAAATTACAGTATCTTGAATACGGAACGTATTGAAAAAGAATTGGGAGTTACCATTCCAACGTGGCAGGAAAGTTTAAAAAAATGTATACAAATTTTAAAAAATGATGGAAGCTTTTAAAACGATATTAATAACTGGGGGAGCTGGATTTATAGGTTCGCATGTTGTCCGAAGGATGGTCAACAAATATCCAAATACGCAGATAGTGAATTTGGACGCGCTTACTTATGCAGGAAATTTGAATAATATAGCGGATATTGCCAATGCACCGAATTATACTTTTGTTCAAGGGGACATTATAGACCCGAGTATTGTTAAGGCTTTATTTGACCAACATCAATTTGATGGGGTAGTACATTTAGCTGCCGAATCCCATGTAGATAATTCAATTAAAAATCCACTTGGTTTTGCCCAAACCAATGTGATGGGGACTTTGAATTTATTGGAAGCAGCACGAAACCAATGGAAAGATGATCTGGTTAATAAACGCTTTTATCACATCTCAACAGATGAGGTTTTTGGTAGTTTAGGAAAAGAAGGCGCTTTTACGGAGGAAACGGCCTATGATCCCAGATCTCCCTATTCGGCTTCAAAGGCAGCATCAGATCATTTTGTGAGGGCGTATTTTCACACCTATGATTTGCCGGTAGTGCTTTCCAATTGCTCCAATAATTATGGCCCCGCACAATACCCAGAAAAACTCATTCCTTTATTCATAAAAAATATTGTAGAAAACAAACCGCTACCTGTTTATGGAAAAGGAGAAAATATACGGGATTGGTTATTTGTCGAAGATCACGCAACTGCCATTGATCTTATTTTACACCAAGGGAGAATAGGTGAAACCTATGCTATTGGTGGAAACAATGAGATTCGAAATATTGATATGGTACACACTTTAATTGAAGTCACAGACCGATTATTAGGCCGCAATGAGGGCGCTTCTCTTTCTCTTATTTCCTGTGTTACAGATCGCTTAGGGCATGATTTTCGTTATGCGATAGATGCTTCTAAAATAAAAAAGGAATTGGGGTGGTCCCCAAAAACAAAATTCAAAGAAGCTATAGAAAAAACGGTCACTTCATTTTTATAAATAATGGCTATCTTTAGTTTAAATTAAAACCTCAAATAATGAAAACAAACGCGTTAAATTTCGGATTATTATTCTTACGCCTAGGGATAAGTATAGGTATGCTAACTCATGGTTATGGGAAGTTCATGAAAATTTTAGCTGGAGATTTTAGCTTTGGAGACCCGATTGGAATTGGACCAACGGCCTCTTTAATTCTATGTACTATTGCGGAGTTTATTGCACCTTTATTTTTAATTGCAGGATGGAAAACACGCTGGTTTGCCCTTCTTGCCGCCCTAAATATGTTAGTTGCTTTTATTATCGCCCATGACGGAGATCCTTTTGGAAAGAAAGAAAAATCATTTCTATATCTTATTACCTTCATCTTTATTTATTTTTCAGGGGCTGGGAAGTACGCTGTAGATAAACAGTAAGGATTAAAAAGACATTGTTTTTTATTAAAAATAATCCTATATTTGCCGTCCATTAAAATAAACTAAAATGTACGCAATTGTAGAAATAGCAGGGCAGCAATTTAAAGTTGCAAAAGACCAAAAGCTTTTTGTACACCGTTTAGCAGACAAAGAAGGAGCGAAAGTTTCTTTCGATAAAGTCTATTTGCTAGACGATGGAAAAAAAGTGACTCTTGGCGCCCCGGCTATCACTGGAGCTTCTGTTGAAGCAAAAGTGATCGGTCACCTCAAAGGTGATAAAGTGATCGTTTTTAAGAAAAAACGACGTAAAGGATACCGTGTCAAAAACGGACACCGTCAAGCTTTAACAGAATTGGTGATTGAAAACATCCAAGCTTCTGGTGCAAAAGCCAAAACGGAAACAGCAGCCAAGCCTGCAGCAGCTAAAGCAAAACCCGCTGAGGCAAAAGCAAGAGCAGCAGCAAAGCCTGCAGCTAAAAAAGCGGCACCCAAGGCAGCAGCAGTCGATTACAGTAAAATGACGGTAGCTGAACTAAAAGCAGAAGCTAAGAAAAAAGGTGTTGAAGGTATTTCTGCGATGAAAAAAGCAGATTTAATTACAGCATTATCTAAATAAATAAATCCAAAACCATTGTATCATGGCACATAAAAAAGGAGTAGGTAGTTCGAAAAACGGTAGAGAGTCTCACTCGAAACGTTTAGGAGTTAAAATTTTTGGAGGTCAAGCGGCACGTGCTGGAAATATTATTATCCGTCAACGTGGTACTGCTCATAATCCAGGTGAAAACGTCTATCTTGGTAAAGATCATACCCTTCACGCTCAAGTGGATGGATTAGTAAAGTTTACTAAAAAGAAAGACAATAAATCGTACGTTTCTATTGAGCCTTTTCAGGCATAGTAAAAACAGATATTGATTACATTAAAACCTATAGTGAGAACTGTAGGTTTTTTTTATGGCTCTAATAGAGCGCCATATACATTTTCTCTTAGCGCATCCCCATATTCATTCGAATAAGGTAATATTTGGGTCATCCATATTGCAACAAGATCTTGTTCGGGATGAATGAAAAAATGGGTTCTAAAATAGCCCCCCCATGAAAGCTGTCCTTTGTTTTCATACCCTTCAGCTATAGGATCTAAAATCACTTCAAACCCCAATCCAAAACCTTTCCCTGGCGCTTCAAAAACACCATTTGTTTGGTCTTGCGACATTAATGCAATAGTTTCAGGTTTTAAAATCTGTTGATTATTCAGCGTGCCATTGCCTAAAATCATTTGGCAAAAACGTAGATAATCTTGCGCCGTAGAAAAAAGACCATGTGTACCTCCATAGACGGTATTTCCACGAGTTGGTATTTGTTCTGCAAATGTAATTAACTGCCCTGTTTGATCATGAATGTGCACAGACATTACACGATTACTTTCAGCATCAGGGACATTATATCCGGTGTCATTCATCCCAAGAGGATCAAAAAGTTTTGCTTTTAAATAGTCTGGAAGGCTTTGTTTCGAAACGCGTTGAACAATAAGCGCTAAGATATCAGGACTGGCGCTATAATACCATTGCTTTCCAGGGGAACCAATTAAGGGTGCTGCTACTAATGCTTTAACTCTACTTTCAATGGTTTTATGTGGATTTTCTGACATTTGAAGTGGTGGACCATAAAGAGAATAATACAACTCCAATTCCATTTTGTTTGTTCCCAAACCATGAGAAAACCCAGCGGTATGAGACAATAAATGTCGAATTGTAATAGACTCCTTTAAAGGGACTTTTTCTCCCTGCATTCCTTCTTCAGGATCAAGGATTATTTGGAGTCCGGTTGCTTCAGGAATAAATTTTTCAATGGGATCTTCAAGGGAGAGCATTCCTTTTTCTACCAATTGCATGATGGCAACACTAATAATAGGTTTAGTCATGGATTGAAGGTAAAAAATGCTATTCTTCGATAACGGTTTTTGAGTTGTTAAATCAGCAAAACCCTGAGCTTCATGTAAAACAATGGCATCATCTTTAGCAATCAATATTTCGGCTCCTGCAATTTTTCCAGACTTAATTTCTTCTGCAATAAAAGTTTGAAAAACGGCAATTTTTTCAGAATCAAATCCTTGAGATTCGAATGTAATTTCAGGCTTGCAGGAAACTAGGCATAAAAGAGAAGCAATAAAAAATAAAAGAGAAAATTGACGCATGGCTAAAAGGTTTTTATTGAAACTAAAATACAATAAAAAAAGCCAGAAAAAGTTCTGGCTTTGTATAGCTTAAAAAAGCTAAGTTTAGTATCTGTAATATTCTGGTTTGTAAGGCCCTTTTACTGTAACACCAATATAATCGGCTTGTTCTTCAGAAAGTGATTCCAATTCAACACCTAAATGACTTAAGTGGAGTGCAGCTACTTTCTCATCTAAATGTTTGGGTAACATATACACATCATTTTCATATTTATCAGAGTGAAGCCATAATTCAAGTTGTGCAAGCGTTTGATTGGTAAATGAATTACTCATCACAAAACTAGGATGACCCGTAGCACAACCTAAGTTTACTAAACGTCCTTCTGCTAAAACGATGATTTGTTTATTGTCTTCAAGGGTATATAAGTCCACCTGAGGTTTGATTTCTGATTTTGAACCACCGTAAGTATCATTTAACCAAGCCATGTCTATTTCGTTATCAAAGTGACCGATATTACACACAATTGCCTTGTCCTTTAGCGCTAGAAAAGATTCTTTTTTGAGGATGTCTTTATTTCCTGTAGCGGTACAAACGATATCTGCATTACCAATTACGTTAGACAATTTTTTTACTTCAAAACCATCCATAGCGGCTTTAAGCGCACATATAGGATCAATTTCAGTTACCGTAACAATGGCGCCAGCTCCTTTAAAAGAAGCAGCAGTTCCTTTTCCTACATCTCCATAGCCACAAACCACAACTCGTTTTCCTGCAAGCATAACATCAGTAGCACGACGAATAGCATCTACCGCACTTTCTTTACACCCGTATTTATTATCAAATTTGGATTTAGTAACAGAATCGTTAACGTTTATGGCGGGCATGGGCAACGTGCCTTTCTTTACACGTTCGTATAAACGGTGAACTCCCGTAGTTGTTTCTTCAGAAAGACCCTTGATGCCATCGACCATCTCAGGGAAACGGTCCAATACCATATTCGTTAAATCACCCCCGTCGTCAAGAATCATGTTGAGTGGTTGTTTGTCATCACCAAAATATAAAGTTTGTTCAATACACCAATCAAACTCCTCTTCGTTCATTCCTTTCCATGCATAAACAGGAATTCCAGCGGCTGCAATTGCTGCTGCGGCATGATCTTGAGTTGAAAAGATATTACATGAACTCCAGGTTACATCTGCTCCCAAGACTACAAGGGTTTCAATTAAGACGGCGGTCTGAATAGTCATGTGTAAACATCCTGCAATTCGCGCTCCTTTGAGAGGCTGTGAAGGGCCGTATTCTTGTCGTAAAGCCATAAGACCAGGCATTTCTTTTTCGGCCAATAAAATTTCTTTTCTTCCCCATTCTGCCAAAGAAATGTCTTTGACTTTATACGATTGCGGTGTTGATGTATTCGATTCCATAATTGTACCTTTGTTATTTTAGAATGCAAAAGTACAACCTTTCTAAGTAAAATAAAATGCCAATAACCCACAAAGAGATTATTGAGAGTGAACTTGAAATAGGGGTTTGGGAAATTACCGAAACCGAAGCGGAGTTAACCGATGGGTTGGTACTTTCCCCCGAAGCTCTAATGCGACTTTCTAAACGTAAAAGTGAAGTGCATAGAAAGGGCTATTTAGCAATCCGACAACTATTGAAATCCTTTGAGATTGAGCCACAAATGCATCAATATGACGCTCAGGGGGCTCCCTATTTAACGGATGGGAGATACCTTTCTATTACCCATACCAAAAATGTTGCTGCAGTCGGTTTATCTCAAATTCCAGTAGGGATAGACTTAGAGCATTATCAAGAAAAGATAATTAAAATTGCCCCTCGTTTTTTACATCAAAAGGAGACTACAGAAATAGCTAGACTATTGGACATTAAATTTCTAACTCAAATTTGGACAGCCAAGGAAGCGCTATATAAAGTATATAAAACATCAGGTATTCAATTCAATACCCAATTATTAATTGAGCCTTTTGAATCCGATTCAAAAAAAGGGGAAGGACTCATTTTTCACAATGAAAAACAGTGGAAATATGAACTTGATTTTCGTTATTTTCCCACCTATTGTTTAACCGTTGCAAGACCAAAAAAAATAAACCTATGAAACTCTCAGTTGAACTAACCTTAACTCCGTTGAAAGACGATTATATTCCTACTATAAAAGCCTTTATAAAATCCATCCGTAATACCGATTTTACCGTTTTAGAAAATCCGTTAAGTACTCAATTATATGGAGAGTATGATCAAGTAATGAATTTTTTAATACCTAAAATTAAAACCGTTTTTGAAAAAGAAGATGCAGTTATTTTACAATTAAAATTAGTTAAAGGAGACCGTAGCAAGTATGAACCCGATTTTTGATTTTTTAATTGCACCTTATGAAAACTATTCTCTTTTGCACATAACTTTAGAGCTTGTTGCTGTTGTCTTGGGATTAGTAAGTGTTTGGTTCGCAAAACAGGATAATATTTTAGTATACCCAAGCGGTATGATCTCAACCGGGATTTTCGTTTATTTATTACTCCAAGCGGGTTTGATAGGAGATTTTATGATCAATGCCAACTATTTTATCATGAGTATTTATGGTTGGTATTTTTGGACTCGAAGAAAAGAAGGGAAAATTGAGCATCCCATTGCCCGAATGAATTCTAAAGAAAAGAGGGTGTGGTTTATTCTCTTTATGATCATACTTTTATTTGTAGGAGGGATATATATTTTGTTTGACAAATGGAAAGATTGGTCGGCACCTCTTGACACCTTTACCACAGCATTATTTTTTGTTGGAATGTGGCTTATGGCAAGAAAAAAAATAGAGCATTGGATTTTTTGGATCGTAGGTGACATTATTTCGATACCACTTTATTTGTTTAAGGAATTAGGGCTGACAAGCTTACAGTACATTATCTTTACAATTATTGCAATCTTTGGTTATATCCAATGGAAAAAAATCTTAAACAACAGCAAACCAATTGCTTGAGAATTGTCTTATTTGGCCCTGAATCTACAGGTAAAACAACTCTTGCAAAATCTTTAGCAAAACATTATAGGAGTGGCTGGGTACCAGAATTTGCTAGAGGATATTTACAAGAAAAGTGGGATGCTAATCAGGAGCAGTGCACCCTAGAAGATTTATTAATAATAGCTGAAGGGCAATTAACGCTTGAAAATGAAGCCTTGTCCACATCACAACGCTTTCTTTTTTGTGATACAAATGTATTGGTTACACAAGCATGGTCAGAAACACATTTTGATGGATATTGCGACCCCCAATTGAAGATATGGGCAAATGAATTTGAGTATGATTATTATTTTTTGACCCATATAGATGTCCCATGGGAAGCCGATGATCTTAGGGATCGACCAGAGTCGAGAATTGAAATGCTCAGCCACTTTGAAGGTCTTTTAAAGCAGAAAGAAGTTCCTTATACACACCTAAAAGGATCACACGAAAAAAGAATGAAACGAGCCATTAAAACACTGGAATCCTTAAATTTACCAGGTCGAATATGATTACATCAGAAGATCAAAAAAAATTACAGGTTGAAGGACGTTCCGTTGAGTTAGTTCAGAGGCAATGGGAGAGTCTACAACGAGGAGCTCCTTTTCTCTCTGGAATTACGCCTGCCACAATTCATAACAAAGGAATTTCTCAACTGAGTCTTGAGGAAGAAGAAAAAGCACTTACTTTTTTTAATAATCAAGATGGTGCCCTTAACTGGATAAAGTTTATTCCTGCTTCAGGAGCAGCAAGTAGAATGTTTAGTCCTTTTTTTGAATATTGGAATGCAAAAAAAAATCCAAACTTTGCGCTTAATTCTTATTTGGAATCTGAGCAAGGAAGAGGATTAAAACTAATTTATCATAATTTAAAAAAACTCCCTTTCTATGGGATTGTTCAGGCTCAAATTTCATTAGAAAAATTTCCTGAAGTAAGTTCTACAGAAGGATTTTTTAATGCCTTTGTACAAACTCTTTTATTTGATGAAAGACTTAAATTTTCTCAATTTCCTAAGGCATTAATTCCCTTTTTTGTAGATGAAACAGGTCAAGAATTAACTCCTTTTTACGCTCAACTGATTGAAGCTATTGAGATAATTGATAAAAAGGGACCTGTTTATTTACATTTTACAATTTCAAAAGAACATAGAATTTTATTTAAAGAGGCTGAAGAGCAATTTAGAGCTTTACAAAGTACAGCGGTAAATGAATTTTTAAAAGTAGAATATTCGTTTCAAAATAGATTGACAGACACTCCATATCTCGATGAAAAAAACACGTGGGTAAGAAATGAGGAAGGTGTTATTAGTTTCAGAAAAGGGGGGCACGGAGCTCTTTTAGAAAATCTAAACCTTTTGGATGCAGATTGTGTTTGGATTAAAAATATTGATAATACTCTAATAGGAGAAAAGAATCATTCGAGTAAACGTTGGCAACAAATTTTGGCGGGAAAATTATTGAGTATTCAAGAAAGATTGTTCAAGCATTTAAATCACCTGGAAGTACACAAGGAAAAATCAGAATTAGAGGCGATAGAAAGTTTCATCAAAGAATGTTTTGATCAAGAATACATTATAAATGCAAAAGATAAGCTCAAATTCCAAGCTCTTTACGACTATCTGAATCGTCCAATAAGAGTCTGTGGAATGATCCCAAATAAAGGTGAAAAAGGAGGAGGTCCTTTTTGGAAAACAGAACCACGAGGGAAAAGTTTACAAATAATTGAAGGGGTGGAATTAGATCATTCTATAGAAGAACATCTAGAGGCAATTGAGGAGAGTACTCATTTTAACCCAGTGATGATGGTCTGTGGGATTACTAATTTTAAGGGAGAAAAATTCTCTTTGTATGACTTTAGGGATGAACAGCGATTTATGGTAAGCAATAAAAAGGCAGAGGATTTTAATATTAAAATTCTAGAATGGCCAGGACTATGGAATGGAGGAATGGCACAATGGAACACCGTTTTTATAGAGCTTCCTCCAGATACGTTTCATCCTGTAAAAACAGCAGCTGATTTAATTCAATAATCAGATCTTTTTAAATATATTTGTACTCAATCTCAAAGGGGTGCCGTAAGGCTGAGATCACACCCATTGAACCTGGGCAGGTAATGCTGCCAAGGGAAAATAACATTAGTTTAAATTTTTTAAATCAGAATAATTACCCCTTTTATTTGAATCTAATACATTCGAATGAAAATAATACGATTATGTTTTTTGCTTACTACTCTTGTCTTTAGAGTGTCTGCACAAGAGGAATTGAAAAAAAAAGAAACTCCCTTAGATTCATTTCCCACGATTAGTTTACAAGAAGTAAAATTAACTGGAATACGAGCGAAACAAAATACCCCCGTAACGTTTACAAACGTGACCCAAAAAGATATTGCTTCGAGGAATTTAGGACAAGACATCCCTATATTATTAAATTATTTGCCAGCTGTAGTTACCACAAGTGATGCAGGGGCTGGAATTGGATATACAGGTATTCGTGTTCGAGGAAGTGATGCAACACGAGTAAATGTAACCCTCAACGGAATTCCTTATAATGATGCCGAATCGCAAGGTACTTTTTGGGTTAATTTACCCGATTTCGCTTCCTCTATTCAACAAATTCAATTGCAAAGAGGTGTTGGGACTTCAACTAATGGATCTGCGGCTTTTGGGGCAAGTTTAAACGTTGAAACATCCGGAGTGCAGCAAGATGCATTCACATCATTATCGAGTAGCATAGGAAGCTTTAATACACTAAAAAACACCTTTCAATTTTCTTCGGGAGTGTTAAATGATAATTTTTCTTTTTCGGGAAGATTGTCAAAAATTAATTCTGACGGCTATATAGATCGTGCAGCATCTAATTTAGACGCCTATTTTTTTCAGGCTGCTTTCCAAGATAATAATACCTTGATTAAGGCACTCATTTTTGGAGGTCACGAGGTTACTTATCAGTCTTGGTATGGTGTTGACGCCCAAACTTTAGTAACCAGTAGAACTTACAATCCTGCGGGAGAAATTTACGACTCAAGTGGGAATCTTACGGGTTTTTATGACAATCAAGTGGATGATTATACCCAAGATCATTATCAATTGCATTGGGATGAAAAAATCAATTCCATTTGGAGCGTTTCTCTAGGGTTAAACTATACGTATGGGCGGGGGTTTTATGAAGAATATAACGATCTATGGCAGGACCAAAACATAAGTTTTGTAGGAAATACATCTTTTAATTATTTACAGCTTGACCCATATAATATTGGTGAAACTTCAATTGAAAGCTCAGAAAATATTTCTCAAAAATGGCTGGATAACGATTACTATGTATTGACTTTAGGGCTAAATTATGAAACCTCTGACTTAACAATGAACTTTGGAGGTCTTTACAGTCGATATATTGGAGATCATTTTGGAAATTTACTTTGGGCGCAAACAATTGGAGATACCCAACCAAATCATCGTTTTTATGAAAGTCAAGGGATAAAAACAGAAGGGAGCTTTTTTGCTAAAGCCACACAAAAGCTCACTTCAAAATTGACCGGTTTTTTAGACCTACAATTTCGTGGGATTGATTACAATGTTGACGGTACCGTCTCTGGGCCACAAGATTTTTCTGTAGATGATCAGTTTGCTTTTTTTAATCCTAAAGCGGGGCTTACCTTCATGCTTTCTCAAAAGCAGAACCTTTATTTTTCCTATGCGAAAGCGCAACGAGAACCGAATCGGACAGATTATGAAAATGGAAGCCCAAAACCCGAAAAATTAAATGATTTTGAATTGGGATGGAGAATGAAAAAAGAAAAAATTCAAGCCCAAGCCAATTTATATTGGATGGAATATCAGGACCAGTTAGTATTAACAGGAGCCATAGATGAGGTAGGAGCTCCCATTCGTCAGAATGTCGGGAAAAGTAGACGTGTAGGTATTGAAATTGAGGCTACAATACAATTGGCAGATCAATGGTTGTTTAAGCCAAATCTTGCAGTGAGCAGCAATCAAAATTTGGATTTTTATTTTAAAAGAGATGGAATTCTTCAAAGCCTAGGAAAAACTCAGTTAGCGTATTCTCCCAATATCGTGGGAGGGAATGCTCTAGTTTATGCTCCATCTACTCACTTTCAAGTTGGTTTATTATCGAAATATGTTGGGAAACAGTATATGGGAAATATTAACTCAGAAAACTCTAGTTTGCCCTCTTATTTTATCTCTGATATAAATGCCGTTTTTTCGTGGCAGCCAAAGAAGTGGGTTAAAGAAATTCAATGGTCAACTACGATCAATAATATTTTCAATCTAAAGTATCTGTCGAATGGTTATTTTTATACGTATGATGATGATTGGACCTCACCAGGTCAAACAACAACGATTGAAGGTGCGGGTTATTATCCACAAGCAGGGCTACATTTCTTAAGCGGCTTGAAACTTATCTTTTAAAATCGATATGCCAAAGAAAGGCGTAAAACAAGTTTCCCAAAGTCACTGTTTGAAGTGGCATTGATGAGTTGCTGTCCGATTAAAATCAGCTTGAGTTTGGAGTTGTACTCTAAACCTAATTCAATTCCGTAGCCATAAGCAAGAGCGGGCAGCTCCTCATTGAAAAAAAGTTTTCTATTTACTTCACTTGATTGGTGTAATTGTAAGTGTGGGAAACTCCAAAAGTAGAGGCTTGAATTTTTTAGAGGATCTTCAGCTAATAAACGTTGATTTATCCAACCCAAGCGGCTGTAATTATCAAAAAAAGTACTGTTTCTAAAATCAGGAAGAGGTGGCCCCTCCACCCATTTTGTTCCTAATGAAAAACCAATTTTTGAATTTGAATTGTCTGTTTTGGAAACAGAAAAGCTAGTAAAAAAATTTCCGTTTGCAGTTCCACCAATGGGATTCATTATGAAGTCAAAAGTGTTTAGTGCATCAACTTTATTGCCTCTCCAAATGGTTTGGGTGCTATATACTGTAAATGAAACATGGGCTCCTTTTTTACTGTCGTAACGTATTTTAAATACTTCGGCACTCAGATCAAGATGCTGTAAACTACTGACACCAATAATTCCCTGTCTGATAAAATGCACACGAAAACGACTCTCTTCTCTTTTGGTTTTACTGTAATCTATTTCTAATAATTGCCCTAAGGTTATATTGCTGAGTAATAAAAATAGAACAAGCCAAATAGGTTGATTTCTCTTTTTTGTATTTTTTTCTTGAAACTTCATTTGATAGAAAAATTAATTACTAACCCTCAAAATACCATTATAATTTTGAACTTGATAAAAAAGTAATCCTTGTGGAGGATTTAAATTTTCACTTGGATTTAAAAGCTGTCCTGTCGCTAAACTATATTGAAATTCTTCACAACTACAATTTACTAATACACCTTCAATACTCAATTTTGAACAGGCTTCCGGTAAATGATTGGGACATGTGGCTTCCCAAGCTAAGTAGGAGGTACCGTTCAAGTTAAATACTAAGACTCCATTTATACCAACATCTTCGATTAAAAAGCTTCCCCCCACAAAATTCAATTGGTTATATAAAGGCAGGCTAAGGTTGATTTCTCTTTGAAAACGGACATCTACTAGATAGGGGTTCCGTTGTAACTCTTTTTTCCCACAGCTAAAAAAGAGGAATAAGCTGAGGGTTAATCCAAATCTCGAATGCCAAATTGTTTTAATGACTTGTTGCAATTGTTTATATTTGTTATGAATCCACCAGTAGGAGGATTTTTTGTTTATAATAGAAAACGTAGAAAACATGAGTAAAGTATCTTATTATACAGAAGAAGGCTTAAAAAAACTACGCGCTGAGTTAAATCATCTAAAGGATATCGAACGTCCTAAAGCTTCTCAGGCAATTGCAGAAGCAAGAGACAAGGGAGACTTGAGTGAAAATGCAGAATATGACGCAGCAAAAGAAGCGCAAGGAATGTTGGAAATGCATATTGCTAAAATGGAAAATGTATTATCCAATGCGCGTATTATAAATGAATCCGAACTAGACACCTCCAAAGTTTTAGTCCTTTCAACGGTTGAAGTAAAAAACAAAGTAAATGGGGGAAGTATGAAGTATACTTTGGTGGCTCAAAGTGAAGCCGATTTAAAGACAGGCAAAATCTCTGTTGATTCTCCTATAGGAAAGGGTCTTTTAGGAAAAAAAGTTGGAGAAATTGCGGTTATTTCTGTTCCTAATGGCAGCATAGAATTGGAAGTTATTTCAATTTCTCGCTCCTGATGGACACCCTTTTTTCTAAAATTATTTCAGGAGAAATTCCAAGCTATAAAGTTGCTGAAGACACCTATTGCTATGCATTTTTAGATATTCAGCCCACAACAAAAGGACATGTATTATGTGTTCCAAAAGTGGCTGTTGACAAAATTTTTGATCTTCCTGAAGTCACTTATTTACAATTGATGTCTTTTTCAAGAAAAGTAGCTTTAGCAATTAGACAATCCATTAGCTGTAATCGTGTTGGTATGACCGTTATAGGCCTTGAGGTACCTCACGCTCACGTTCATTTAATTCCATTAAATACGATGGAAGACGCAACCTTTCAGAAGCGAATTGAACTAACGGGCGAAGAAATGGAAGCTACTGCAAAAGCAATCGCCTCCTGTTTTAATTTAGCAAAAGACTCTTAAGTTGTTTTGTTTAAAATAATCCTGAACTGTGTTCCTTTACCTAAAGTTGTTTTTGCTACACTGATTTTTCCATCATGATAGTCAACAACAATTCGCTTGGCCAAAGAAAGACCCAGTCCCCACCCTCTAGATTTTGTTGTAAACCCAGGATCGAAAATTTTGGAAGTCACCTCTTTTTTCATTCCCATTCCAGTATCTGAAATAAGGATTTCAACGTAATGATCAAATTCTTTAACAATAAGGCTTAATGTTCCCTTTCCTTTCATGGCATCGATCCCATTTTTGATTAAATTTTCTATAGTCCAACTAATCAATTGGGTATTAAAAGGAATTATTATTTTATTTTTCGGAATATCTAAGGTAAAGTGGACATGCTCTGAGCTTCTTTTTTGAAGATAACTTACCGTTTGATTAATAGTATCTACAAGGTCCCAGGGAGTCAATTCTGGATTAGAACCCACTTTAGAAAAGCGATCAGTAATAACCTTTAACCGTTCTATATCTTTTTCAATTTCTAAAATAGGATCAGCGTCTTTTTGTTTTTCTTTCAATAGGGTGATCCACCCCATCATGGAGGTCAGTGGAGTTCCAATTTGATGTGCCGTTTCCTTTGCCATTGCTGCCCATAATCGATTCTGCTCAGCAATTTTGGCTGTTTTGAATACAAAGTATAATACGGTTCCAAATAAAAAGATGATCAGTAAAAGGGCAAGGGGATAATACTGTAGCTTTTTTAGGACTTCTGAATTTCCATAATAAAGCTTTTGATTAATCATTAACGCCCCTGTTTCGTCTTTGTATTGAATTATGATAGGATCATTTTCCTTTTTTATCTGGGCTAAAATTTTATATAAAGCAGTAGAATCCTGCTTTTTCTCATCCCAGTTTACATTTCGAATCTCTAAAATTTTATCATTTTGATCCACTTGAATCATAGGATTGATTCCAGAACGCTGCAGAACCTCAAAAGTTAGATTGCTAAAACTTTGATTTTCAATATATTCTTCTTGCGCCATTGCCCATAGCTCCATCTTGGTCCTCTGTTCTTTACTTAAATTTTGAAATAACAGATTGGTGTTCCATAAAATCAAAGCAACAACAATAAATGCAAAAAAGTATCCGCTATTTTTTCGTTGATTTTTTAAGATGCGAAGCAGCTTCATACACATGGATTCCTCACGAATATACATGAATTTGATAAATTGATAGTACTTCACGCTATGACCGAAAAAAGTTTTGTTATTTTTGTTTTAATACAAAACAAACTATGGAAGTAGCAGGAAAAATAAAGTGGATTGATGAAACGAAAACCTATGGTACAAACGGTTTTCGAAAACGAGAAGTCGTAGTGACGACAGAAGAACAATATCCTCAACATATTTTAGTTGAATTTGTTCAAGACAAGTGTGATTTGATGAATACTTTTCAAGTTGGGCAAAATGTAAAAATTGGAATTAATTTGAGAGGGCGCGAGTGGGTAAATCCACAAGGAGAAACTAAATACTTTAATTCTGTGCAAGGATGGCGAATTGAAGCTAGTGAAGGCGCTGCTCCAACTGAAATGCCTCCTATGCCACCCCCAACAGCCTTCGAACCTGCAAAAGGGGATGCCAATGATGTGGAAGATGATTTACCGTTTTAATCCAACTTCTTTATAGCGAAAGCAGTCTATTAGATGGTCATTGACCATTCCTGTCGCTTGCATGTAGGCATAGATTACTGTAGGGCCAATAAATTTAAACCCGTTTTGTTTTAGATTTTTACTAATTGTCTCTGCCAAGGGGGTAGTAGATGGAATTTCATTTGAACTTTTATGAGAATTTGTAATGGGTTTACCCGCCACAAACCTCCATATATAATCTGAAAAACTTCCATGCAGTTTTTGAATATTTATAAACGCTTTAGCGTTATTAATTGTTGCGCTTATTTTTAAACGGTTTCTTATGATTCCACTGTTATTCAGGAGCTCCTTTTCTTTTGTGTGGCTGTACGTCGCAATCTTGTGATAATCAAATTGATCAAATGCTTTTCTGAATTCCTCTCTTTTTCTTAAAACAGTAATCCAACTTAAACCAGCTTGGAATGTTTCCAGTGTCAAAAACTCAAATAATTGTTGTTCATCAAAAAGGGGCACTCCCCATTCTGAATCGTGATATTTTTCATAAAGAGCATCCCCTTTACACCAGCCACATTTAATTTTAAGTACCATAATTGAAAGGTATAAAAAAAGCACCCAATTGGGTGCTTTATAAGGGAAAGGCTAGTTGAAATTAAACTAATGCCACGCGTGCAAAAGCAGTTACTTCAGCATTACCAGCAGATTTTACATAAGCAGCAACAGAAATTTTGTTATCTTTTATATAATCTTGATTTACTAAAGTATTGTCTTTAAAGAAACGCTTAATTTTTCCTTTAGCAATATTGTCTAACATTGCTTCTGGTTTTCCTTCTTGACGTAATTGATCTTTTGCAATTTCAATTTCTTTTTCAATTACAGAGGCATCAACACCTTCTTCATTTAATGCAATTGGATTCATAGCTGCAGCTTGCATCGCAACATTTTTTGAAACTTCAGAAGCATTATCTATCGCAGAAGAAAGTCCTACTAGCGTTGCAATTTTATTTCCAGCGTGGATATAAGAACCTACAAATGGAGCCGTTAGGATTTCAAAACCACCGATTTCAATTTTTTCACCAATGACACCTGTTTGCTCAGTTAATTTCTCAGCAACAGTCATTCCTTGAAATTCAGAGGCTAAGAAGCCCTCAAGAGAATCACAATCTAATGCAAGGTCAGTCAGTGCAGTTGCCAAAGATAAGTAAGAATCATTTTTAGCAACAAAATCAGTCTCACAGTTTAAAGAAACAATAATACCTTTTGTTTTATCATCATTTACTTTGGCTAAAACAGCTCCTTCAGAAGAATCTCTGTCGGCGCGATTGGCAGCCACTTTTTGTCCTTTTTTTCGTAAACCTTCTACCGCTTTGTCGAAATCACCTTCGGCTTCAACAAGCGCTTTTTTACAGTCCATCATTCCCGCTCCAGTAGCTTGGCGGAGTTTATTTACTTCAGATGCAGTAATTTTCACAGTTCTATTAATTTATGAATGAGTTAGTCTTTTTTTTCTTCTTTTGGTGACTTTGCAGGTGCTTCAGGAGCAGCTTCTTTCACACTAGCTTTAGTTTCAGCTTCAGGAGCAGCCTCTACGGCAGCATCGGCAACTTCAGCTTTTTTGGCAGCAGCTTCCATCTCTTTTGCATCATTAGCAGCCGTACCTTCTTTTTCACTTTGACGCTCTTTAAGACCTTCGGCAAGTGCTCCAGTAACAAGACCTAAAATCTTATCAATTGACTTTGAGGCATCATCATTTGAAGGAATTACAAAATCAACATCACGCGGGTCAGAATTGGTATCAACCATTGCAAAAATTGGTATTTTCAATTTTTGAGCTTCTTTCACAGCAATGTGTTCACGTGTAGTATCAACAATAAACAAAGCTCCGGGTAAACGAGTCATATCAGTAATTGACCCTAAGTTTTTTTCTAATTTAGCACGAAGACGATCAACTTGTAAACGTTCTTTTTTAGAGAGTGTTTCAAAAGTACCATCTTTCTTCATACGATCGATAGAACCCATCTTTTTTACAGCTTTTCTAATGGTTACAAAGTTTGTAAGCATTCCTCCAGGCCAACGCTCAGTAATATAGGGCATGTTTACCGCTTTTGCTTTTTCAGCAACAATATCTTTTGCTTGTTTTTTAGTAGCAACAAATAGGATTTTACGTCCTGAGGCTGCGATTTTTTTTAGGGCTTCATTCGTTTCTTCAATCTTTGCAGCAGTTTTGTAAAGGTTGATGATATGAATACCGTTTCGCTCCATGTAGATATAAGGAGCCATGTTTGGATTCCACTTACGGGTTAAATGTCCGAAATGGACACCTGCATTAAGCAGGTCATTTACTTCTGGTTTTGCCATTGTTTTTAGTTTACGTTCCTTTTGTATAGCAACAAGTTTTTTTGATTCTTGTTTAGATGCTAAACTAACATCCGCCGTAGCGGTTTAAGCAACTGGTTAATTAATAAATGTATGAACTTTGTTTTGCACGAGGCAAAACGAGTACCAACTATCGTTTTGAGAATTGGAATTTTTTTCTTGCTTTCTTTTGACCGAATTTCTTACGTTCAACCATACGCGGATCACGCGTTAATAAACCCTCAGGTTTTAATTCTGTACGGTGCTCTTCGTTGATTTGACAAAGCGCTCTTGAAATAGCAAGACGTACAGCTTCTGCTTGACCATTAGATCCTCCCCCTTTTACCGTTACTTTTAAATCGTAATTCCCTTCAGTATTGGTTAACAAAAAAGGTTGTTGGATTTTGTATTGTAAAGTAGGAGTAGGAAAATACGTAGTATAATCTTTTTGGTTAACCGTGATAGCCCCTTTTCCTTCACTCACAAAAATTCGAGCAACAGAGGTTTTACGACGGCCAATAGTATGAACAGTATCCATTATAAAAAGTCGTTTATGTTAATGGTTTTTGGATTTTGTGCGTCTTGTTGGTGTTCTGCACCACTGTAAACACGTAAGTTTCTAAACAGATCAGCACCTAATTTGTTTTTAGGAAGCATTCCACGAACTGCATTTTCTACAAGACGAGTATCTTTCTTATTATGCAATTGAGTTGCTGTAAGAATACGTTGCCCTCCAGGAAAACCTGTATGACGGATATATTCTTTTTGTTCCCATTTATTCCCGCTTAAAGTAACATGTGCTGCATTCACAACAACAACGTTGTCACCACAGTCAACATGAGGAGTGTAATTAGTTTTGTATTTACCACGTAAAAAATTAGCGATAATAGCCGAAACTCTTCCAAGGGGAAGATCTTTTACATCTACCACTACCCAGTCTTTATTGACAGTGTTAGCATTGGCAGAAATTGTTTTATAACTTAATGTATTCACAATAAATAATTTTATCCGTCAAAAATTGTTTCAACGGGCTGCAAATGTACAATTATAAATTACTTTGGAAAAATTTTTTATTCTAATTTTCAGGGAGAGTAAAAAGATTACATTTTTTGACTTAGTGGGCTTCTAACCAATTGTTTCCAATTCCTATATCAACAATTAACGGTACGTTAATTTCAAATGCATTTTCCATTTCTTTTTTCACCATCTCTTGGAGGGTGTTTATTTCTTCTTTTGGAACATCAAAAACTAGTTCATCATGTACTTGCAGAAGCATTTTAGACTTCCAGTTTTCATTTTCTAATCGATTTTGAATGGCAATCATGGCCAATTTGATTATGTCAGCAGCACTTCCCTGGATTGGAGCATTAACGGCATTTCGTTCTGCTGCTCCTCGTACGATTGCATTTTGAGAATTAATGTCTTTTAAATAACGTCTTCTTCCTAAAACCGTAGAAACATATCCATTATCTCTAGCAAAATCAACTTGATCTTGCATGTAAGACCTTAATTTTGGATAGGTAGCGTAGTAGGTTTCAATGAGTTCTTTAGCTTCAGAGCGATTGAGATTAGTTTGTTGGCTCAATCCAAAAGCCGAAACACCATATATAATTCCAAAATTTACTGTTTTGGCATTACCTCTTTGTTCTCTAGTAACTTCTTCTAAAGGAACATTAAAAACTTTAGATGCTGTCGCACTATGGATGTCTTCATTATTTTGAAAAGCAGAAAGCATTCCTTCATCACCACTGAGCGCAGCTATGATTCGCAATTCAATTTGGGAATAATCTGCGGCCATCAATACGTGGTTTTCATCACGCGGTATAAAGGCTTTTCTGACCTGTTGTCCACGCTCTGTTCGGATAGGAATATTTTGAAGGTTGGGATTATTGCTACTCAATCTCCCTGTTGCTGCTACTGCTTGATTATAAATAGTATGTACCCTTCCCGTTTTAGGGTTTATCTCATTTGGGAGTGCATCCACATATGTGTTTTGTAATTTTTGAAGGGAGCGCCAATCTAGAATATCAGAAATGATCGGATGGTCTTTTGCCAAATAAGACAAAACATCTTCAGCAGTTGAGTACTGTCCTGTTTTAGTTTTCTTGGGTTTATCAACTAATTTTAATTTATCAAAGAGGATTAGGCCCAATTGTTTTGGGGAAGCTAAATTGAAGTTTTCTCCAGCAACTTCAAAGATGGCGGCTTCCAACTTTTGGATATCTTCGGCTAAAGTAACTGAAAGTGATTTTAAAAAAGAAACATCCAAATTGATGCCTTCACATTCCATATTTGTCAAGACAGAAACAAGGGGGAGCTCTACTTTTTGATAGAGTTCTAACGTTTTAGCCGTGGACATCTCTTCGTGAAAATATTCTTTCAACTGTAAGGTTATGTCAGCATCTTCAACAGCATATTCTGTTTGTTGTTCCAAAGATACTTCTCGCATAGTTCCTTGGTTCTTCCCTTTTTTGCCAATTAGTTCGGTTATTGATTGTGCAGAATAGTTTAAATAGGTTTCTGCCAAAATATCCATATTATGACGCATGTCAGGGTTAATCAAGTAATGGGCAATCATAGTATCAAACAAGGGAGCTTTTACATGAATATCATAATTACGAAGTACCTTGAGATCGTACTTAAGATTATGTCCAATTTTTTCAATTTCGGGATGCTCGAAAAAGGCTTTAAAAGGGTCTAAAATTTCAAGTACTTCCGTTTTGTCCTCAGGAAGTGCTAAATAGTACCCTTTCCCTTTATTCCATGAAAAGGCAATCCCAACCAGTTCAGCTTCTAAAGCATTTAATGAAGTAGTTTCAGTATCAAAACAAACACTCTTTTGTTGTAGTAATTCCTTTAATAATTGAGCCGAAGCAAGCGTTGAATTAACATGTTGATACCAATGGTCATTTGTTTTTAGATTTTTTTTATTGTCTACACTACTTTCTGTTATAGTACCGCTTCCTGGCGCCGCAAAGAGATCAAATTGCTGTCCTTCTTGCGAAGGTTGAGAAGGTGCTTTTTCTTTAGGAGTTTCTAGATTTGCTGTAGGGGCGCCAAAAATCTTTTTAAAATTTTCTGCCATTCGTCGGAATTCTAATTCCTCAAAAAGAGCACTTACCGCTTGTTCATCTGGACTCGTCAAGGCATACGAGTCAGCTTCAAAAGTTACAGGGACGTCTAATAATATGGTAGCCAATTCTTTTGACAAAAGACCAAGCTCTTTGTTGGCTTCAATTTTTTCTTTTAGTTTACCCTTAATTTCATGGGTGTTTTCTAAAAGGGCCTCCATACTTCCGTATTCTTTCAAAAACTTTTTTGCTGTTTTATCTCCCACTCCAGGTAATCCAGGGATATTATCAACAGCATCGCCCATCATTCCTAAATAATCAATGACTTGCTCGGGGCGTTCTATTTCAAACTTTGCTTTAACCTCAGGGATTCCCCATATTTCAATTCCATTTCCCATTCGAGCAGGGCGGTACATGAAAATATTTTCTGAAACTAGTTGGGCAAAATCCTTATCAGGAGTGACCATAAAAACCTTAAAATCCTCTTTTTCGGCTTGTTTAGCAAGTGTTCCAATAATATCATCGGCTTCAAACCCTGCTTTTTCTATTACCGGTATATGCATGGCTTTTAAAATCTCTTGTATGTAGGGGACAGCGATTCGAATAGCCTCCGGTGTTTCGTCTCTGTTGGCTTTGTAGTCTGTAAACATTGCAGTACGACTCACAGACCCTCCTTTATCAAAACAAACTGCAAGGTGGTCCGGTTTTTCTCTTTTAATTACATCCAATAATGAATTAGTAAACCCCATGATCGCGGAGGTGTCCATTCCTTTGGAATTGATTCTTGGATTTTTGATAAATGCATAATAGCCCCTAAAAATGAGGGCAAAGGCATCTAATAGGAAAAGGCGTTTTTGATTACTCATAGGCTAAATATATAAAACCAAGAGACATGGTTTGGTGTCATTTGGTTTTATTTAATAACAGGCTTATTTTTTTTGAGATGCCATGAGTATCCCATCCTAATTCCTGATGTATAAGACTGGTTTTTCCATGCGAAACAAATTGGTCGGGAATACCTTCCAATTGAATGGGGATGTGATATTTTTCTAGTGCGGCAAATTCAAGAATAGCACTTCCTGCACCGCCACTATTTACCCCTTCTTCAAAAACCATTATGGCTTTAAAACGTTTAAAAATTGAATGTAAAAGCTCTCGATCCAGTGGCTTTACAAAACACATGTCATAATGAGCAACAGCCTTGGTATTTTTTATATGTTCCAGTGTATCACTGATAACTTTAGCTATAGTTCCAAAAGATAAAATAGCAAGAGTATCTCCATTTTTAAGTAATTGTCCTTTACCCCATGCAACTTTTTCAAATTGTGTTGTAATCTTTGTAAGCTCGCTAAAGCCTCTAGGATATCGAATTGCAAGAGGATGCTTTATTCCTAGTTGTGCGGTATATAAAAGATTTTGAAGGGTCTGGGCGTCTTTGGGGGTAGCAATTTCAAGATTGGGGATACAACGTAAAAAAGCAATATCAAAAACGCCGTGATGAGTGGGACCGTCATGTCCAACAATTCCTGCACGGTCAATGCAAAAAACAACACCTAAATTTTGTAAAGCGACATCATGAATCACTTGATCATAAGCACGCTGTAAAAAGGTTGAATAAATGACGCAAAAGGGAATCATCCCCTCTGCAGCCATACCCGAAGCTAGTGTTACAGCATGTTGTTCAGCAATTCCAACATCGATGCAGCGTGATGGAAACACTTCCATCATTTTCACTAGTCCACTTCCTGTGGGCATTGCAGGAGTAAGGGCAATAATTTTTTCATTTGTCTTTGCTAGATGGAGTAGTGTTTGCCCTAAAATATCTTGATATTTTAGTTTCTGATGTTCATGGGGGTTACTAAGTTTTCCAGTAAGAGGATCAAATTTTCCTGGTGCATGATATGTCACTTGTTCGTTCTCCGCAATAGGAAGACCTTTTCCTTTTGTTGTAACTAGATGAATGATTCTTGGACCTTGTATATTTTTTTGTTGCTCAAAAACCTGTAGCAATGTGTCAATATTGTGTCCATCTATTGGTCCCGAATAATTTAGATTGAGTGATTCAAAAAAGTTGGGAGTAGCGGGACGTTCGTTTTTTACCGTTTCAAAATAGTTTTTCAAAGCGCCCACACTAGGATCTATTCCCATGGTATTATCATTCAAAATAACCAATACATTAGCTAGGGTTGTTCCTAAATGATTGAGTGCCTCAAAAGCCATCCCATTCGCTATGGAGGCATCTCCAACTACGGCAATATGTTGTTTGTTTTCTCCCTTTAGGCTTGAGCTCAAGGCCATTCCCAAGGCTGCAGAAATAGCTGTACCCGCATGACCCGTTCCAAAGGTGTCATAAGGACTTTCTTCTCTTTTTGGAAAACCACTAATGCCTCCTTGTTGACGAAGGGTACTAAAGGCAGTTTTTCTCCCAGTCAGCATTTTGTGTCCATAGGCTTGGTGTCCTACGTCCCAAATCAAAACATCTTTTGGAGTGTCAAAGCAATAATGTAGGGCAACGGTTAATTCTACAGTTCCTAAACTGGAGCCCAAATGTCCTTCTCCTTTTGCCAAGGCGTGAATGATATCTTTTCGTAAAGCAGCAGCAAAATCAGAAAGCTCTTTTTTGGGAAGCTTCCTTAATTCCTTTGGGTTTTGTATGGATGCAAAACGATTTTTTGACATGTGGTAAAGGTAAGGTAAAAGCAAATTTATCTTATGCCTTTGGAATTTGTATTTTTGAACATGGAATTAGATGATCAATATTTTATGAAACAAGCCTTAGCTGAGGCTGAAAAAGCTGCTTTTGCAGATGAAGTTCCCGTAGGCGCTGTAGTGGTTGTAGAGCAGCGAATTATAGCTCGTGCTCATAATTTGACGGAACGACTTCATGATGTTACTGCACATGCAGAAATGCAGGCAATTACAGCTGCTGCAAATTATTTAAATGGAAAATACTTGGTTGGATGCACGCTCTATGTGACTTTGGAGCCTTGTGTGATGTGCGCTGGAGCTTTGGTATGGAGCCAATTAGACCGAGTAGTTTTTGGCGCTAGTGATTCCAAGCGGGGATTTCAACAAGCCAATTTAGATTTACATCCTAAAACAATTCTTAGTGGGGGTGTTTTGGCAGAAGAAGCCAAAGCCTTATTGGATGCTTTTTTTGCTAAAAAAAGGAAATAAAAAAAGCGTTTCATTGCTGAAACGCTTAAGTCTTAGTAATAATATATAAATTATAATACGGAAATACTGGAAGCTTGCTTCCCTTTTTTACCATCTTCTTCTACATACTCTACTTTTGCTCCTTCTCTAAGGGTCACGCCGTTTAGGGCTGAAATGTGAACGAATACGTCTTCTCCAGACTCATCGTTTGTGATGAAACCAAATCCTTTAGCTTCATTGAAAAATTTAACTGTACCAGTCATTGTTTATTTTATTAATTATGCTGCAAAGGTACGTTTAAAATCTATTCGACCTTACTTTTTAACGTTTTTTATTTACCAAAGGCTTTGATTATCAATATTTTTCGTTTTTAAAGTCTATTTTATTTCTCCCTCATTTTCTTCAGATTTTCATCACTCATGGTATAATCTTGAAGGCGTTTTCCTTTCCAATGGTGGTATAAAAAAAGGGGTAAGTAAATAAAAGCACCCCCTAAAACAGTAAATCCAATGATGCGTTCTCCAAGACTAAATTCAATTTGGTTTTTATAATACAATCCAATGGCTAAAGCCCCTAACAATAAAAAAAATAAAATCCGTAAGACAAGTTTCATGATTTTTTTATTTCTTTTTTGCAACAATAGATTTCAAGGATAATTCCTCCAATTGACTTGGGTTTATTTCTGCAGGTGCATCAATCATAATATCTCGCCCGCTATTATTTTTTGGAAATGCAATGAAATCACGAATGGTTTCTTCTCCTCCTAAAATAGCAACTAAGCGATCCAAGCCAAATGCAATTCCACCGTGTGGAGGCGCTCCAAATTGGAAAGCATCCATCAAGAATCCAAACTGAGCTTGGGCTTCTGCTTTTGAAAAACCTAATAAATCAAACATTTGAGATTGAAGCGCTTGGTCATGAATTCGTATAGAGCCTCCTCCAATTTCATTTCCATTTAAAACTAAATCATAAGCATTTGCCTTGACTGCACCTGGATCGGTTTTCAATAATTCAAGCTGATCAGGTTTGGGAGAAGTGAAAGGATGGTGCATGGCATGGTAACGCTTACTTTCTTCGTCCCATTCCAATAAAGGAAAATCGGTTACCCAAAGTGGGGCAAATTCTTCTGGTTTTCTCAACCCGAGGCGTTCTCCCAATTCCATACGAAGGGCGCTCAATTGCGTTCTTGTCGTGTTAGCATCCCCAGAGAGAACTAAAATTAAATCACCTGCGATGGCATCACAACGTTCCGCCCATTGTGCTAGATCTTCTGCGTTAAAGAATTTATCAACTGAGGATTTATGACTTCCATCGGCATTACATTTTACCCAAATAAGACCTTTGGCACCAATTTGAGGGCGTTTTACCCAGTCAATGAGACCGTCAATTTCTTTTCTTGTCATTTCAGCTGCTTTTGGAACAGCAATACCCACGACTAATTCTTGGCTATCAAAAACACCAAATCCTTTACCTTGAGCCAAGTCGTTGAGTTCGCAAAAAGTCATCCCGAAACGAATATCGGGCTTGTCATTCCCGTAGATTTTCATGGCATTGTCATAAGACATTCTTGGAAATGGTTTGGGTTCAATACCCTTTATACTTTTCAGTAAATGTTGCGTCAAGCCTTCAAATTGATTTAAAATATCTTCTTGTTCAACAAAGGTCATTTCACAGTCAATCTGGGTAAACTCAGGCTGACGATCGGCTCTTAAATCTTCATCTCTAAAACACTTTACAATCTGAAAATACTTATCCATACCTCCCACCATCAATAACTGTTTGAAGGTTTGTGGGGATTGAGGCAAGGCATAAAACTGTCCCTCATTCATTCTAGAAGGTACCACAAAATCTCGTGCTCCTTCCGGAGTAGATTTAATCAAATAAGGTGTTTCAACATCAATAAATCCAGCATCAGTTAAATAATTACGAACGGCCATGGAAACCTTAGAACGAAACATTAATTTTTGTTTCACAGGATTTCTACGAATATCCAAATAGCGGAATTGCATACGTAACTCCTCTCCGCCATCGGTTTGGTCTTCGATTGTAAAAGGGGGTGTTTTTGAAGCGTTTAGTAGTGTTAAATTTTCTACCAGAACTTCTATATCACCGGTATTCATATTGGCATTTTTGGATTCTCTCTCAATAACTTTTCCCTGAATTTGAATTACAAACTCTCTTCCTAAACCTTGTGCTTTTTCAAAAACAGCTTTTGGGGTACGTTCTTCGTCAAAAATTAATTGAGTTATTCCATAGCGATCCCGAAGATCTGTCCAAATAATGAACCCTTTGTTTCTATTTTTTTGTACCCAACCTGATAGGGTAACGGTTTGATTTAAGTGTTCTAGAGAGAGTTCTCCACAGTGATGCGTTCTATACATGGTTTCTATATGTGGTACAAAAATAAAAAATCCTAAGGCGCGAACCTCAGGATTTTGATTTCTTTATAAAACTCTTTTGAGCCAAAGCTTAATGGAATAAACAATAGAGAAGGTTGAAGGGACGATTACAAGGGTTAAAAAGGTAGCAAAAGTCAATCCAAAGATGACCGTCCAAGCCAAAGGCCCCCAAAAAACCACATTGTCTCCCCCTATGTAAATTTTAGGATCCCACTCGGAGAATAAAGAGAAAAAGTCAATATTTAGACCTATTCCCAACGGGATAAGCCCTAATACGGTGGTAATAGCTGTAAGTATTACAGGGCGTAAACGTGCAGTTCCACCCTCTACGATAGCTTCGGTGACTAATTCTTTACTCAGCATTTGGCCTTCTGCTAATTTTTCTACTTCACTTTTTCGATCGATGAGTAATTGGGTGTAATCCAAAAGAACCACTCCGTTATTTACAACAATACCTGCTAGTGCAATAATCCCCATCATGGTCATCAAAATAACAAAAGGCATTTGGAAGGCCATCAAGCCCAAGAATACTCCCGTGAAACTCAAGAAAATAGAAAGTAATATAATGAGTGGTTTAGAAATTGAATTAAATTGAAAGACTAGTAATAGCAAAATTAATCCTAGGGCACTTGCAAGTGCTTTTGACAAAAAAGACATGTTTTTTTCTTGTTCTTCAATTTCCCCAGAAAATTTGAAATTAACCCCATTTTGGAGTTTATATCCATCTAGCGCTTGTTTAACTGCATCAACCACAGCATTTGCATTGTATCCAGCAAGAACAGAGGAATAGAGTGTCACCACCCTATTTAGTTGTCGGTGTTTTATTGCACTAAAACTGTTCTTTTTTTCTTGCTCAATTAAAGAGGAAACAGGAATCTCTTTAATCTGCCCATTCGCAGGATCTCTAAAAATAATATTTTGGTTGAATAAAGCATTATTGTCATATCTATTGGCTTCGTTAAACCGAACATTGATATCATAATCATCGCCATCTTTCTTAAAAACCCCTGCTTTAGATCCAAAGAGTGAAGTTCTTAGTAGCTGTCCAACTTGTGCTGCAGACACCCCCAGTTCTCCCGCTTTTTGTCTATCCACTGTCAGTTCCAAGCCAGGTTTATTTTTGTTTACATTTATTTTTAGCTCTTCGACACCAGAGATATTTACACGATTTAAATATTCTTTCATTGTCTCAGCAGTTTGAATCAAACCTAAATAATCTTTTCCCGTAATTTCAATTGTCACAGGATATCCAGCCGGTGGTCCTTTAGCATCTTTTTCAACTGAAATAGATACCCCTGGAAATTTTCCAATCAATTGTTGCTGAATTTCTTTTCTAAAAGACTCACTAGAAACCCCTTGACGGAATTTAAATTCTTGCATTGTTAAGGTAATTTTACCTTTGTTAGGAAGTTCATTTGTGTTTCCGTTATCAATTTGAGGATTTCCTGCACCTTCTCCCACCTGAGCTACCATAGACTCAACTAGAATGTTTACACCTTTTTTATTGTAGGTAGCCCCTTCCATGACCGTCAAAATTTCTTTTTCGATACGCTTTGTTGTTGCGTTTGTTTTTGAAATTGCTGTCCCTTCAGGATATTCTATAAAGACAAATATTTGTTGCGGTTGGTTGTCTGGAAAAAATTCCACTTTTGGAGGAAAAATACCCATTAGAGCAAAAGAAGCAAATAAAAGTAAGAAGGTTCCAGCAAGGAAAGCGATCGGTTTATATCCACCAAGGGCAAAAGATAAGAAGCGTCGGTAACCATTTTCTAGACGTACTAAAAAATTATTTTGAAAGGACAAAGCCATTCTTTTTATAAAAAACTTGTAAAGCCAAAACAGAATTGGCACCAATACCATTAAATTTCCAAAAACACGGGTAGTCGGAGATCCAAATAAAAGAATAATACCTAGTCCTCCCATGAAAATAGTGATTCTCCATAAGCTTTTTGTGCTAATTTCTCGTTCGCTAATTTCCATAAATTGTGAAACGAGCATGGAGTTAAAGAAAACAGCAACCACAAGCGAGGAACCTAATACAACGGAAAGTGTAATAGGGAAGTAGATCATAAATTCACCCATTAAACCAGGCCAGGCGCCCAGAGGGAGGAAGGCGGCGATTGTTGTAGCTGTTGACACAATGATAGGGAAGGCAATCTCACCAATTCCAGCTTTTGCAGCGGCAATTCTGGACATCCCTTCTTTTTCCATGAGGCGGTAGACATTTTCAACGACTACAATCCCGTTGTCTACCAACATTCCTAATCCCATAACAAGGCCGAAAAGGACCATAGTGTTCAGGGTGTATCCCAAAGCAGATAATATCATAAAGGACATGAACATAGACATGGGAATAGCGAAACCTACAAACAAGGCATTACGGAATCCTAAAAAGAACATAAGTACCGTTACGACAAGGATAACCCCGAAGATGATACTATTGACCAATTCACTTACTTGATTTAGCGTGAGATTGGATTGATCGTTGGAAACTTTGATGTCAAGATTAGAAGGCAAACCGATTTTTTCGGGTTGTGCTACTAGAGCTTTAATTTCTTGAGAAGCAATAACTAGATTTTTTCCTCCTCTTTTTACAACATCAAGAAGAACTGCCTTTTTTCCAAAAGAGCGAGCGAAAGATGTTTTTTCTTTCTCTTTAAATGAGATTTCAGCAAGATCACCCAAATAAACAGGACCCTTATCTGTTTTAACCACAAAACCTTTTAAGTCTTCAGGATCTTTAATTTCTCCTGTTAAACGCAACGTTCTTCGTTGACCGCCGCTCACAATGTTTCCACTTGAAATAGTAGTATTTTCTCTAGAAATGGTATTTAGAATGTCATCAAAAGAAACTTTAGCTGCAGTCATTTTATATATATCTACAGCAATTTCAACTTCAAAAATTTGAATTCCTCGAATGTTAACTTCTTTGATTTGAGGCAACTGTTCAATTTGACCCTCTAAAAGTTCTGCGTAAATTTTTAATTGCTCGATCGGGTAATCTCCGTGTAAGCTAATATTCAATATCGGTTGTAGCTCAGAAAAATCTAATTCAAAAATATTAGGTTCAACCTTAGCATTGTTAAAAACAGGCCAGTCGGCACCAGATGTAATTCCATCTACTAAATCTTTTACTTTTTGTTTGGCATCGTCAATAGAGATATTCTCGTCAAATTCCACGTCAATTACTGAAAAGTCCTCAGAAGAGGTAGATCGGATTTCAACTAAATTGGGAACACCTTTTAGTGCTTCTTCTAGAGGATCAGTAACAGTTCTTTCTATATCTTCAGCGGTATTTCCTGGATATATCGTGCTTACAAAAATTTTAGTGTCATTGATTTCAGGAAAGGTTTCACGCGGCATGTTGAAATAAGAACTAATCCCTAAAATCAAAAATATAGCCATGATGACATAGACTACTGTTTTGTGGTCTATTGCCCATGATGCAAAAAGGAATTCTTTTGTATTTGGTGTTTTCATTGATTTAGCCATTATTGTTCAATTCGGGTTACTTTTTGACCCGTTACTAAAAGGCTAACGCCTTCGTCTACAATTAGGTCGTTGGGTTCGATTCCTTCTATTATTTCTACCATTTCATTTTGAGATTTACCCAGGCTAACAAAATGCTGCTCTGTGGTAAAGCCATTATTTTCTTCGGGCGTTTTGAGGATAAAAACAAAAGTTTCTCCTTTTGCATTTTCTCTGACCACTCTAAGTGGAATCATAACTGCCTTAGTGTTAGAATAATCAATTACGCTTAAACGTGCATTTAGGTTTGGCTTGATCAATCCATTTGGGTTTTCAAGAGGCGCTTCGATTCGGAAAGTTCTATTGCTAGGTTGTATAAAGTTTCCTGTTTGACGAATGATAGTCGTTTGGGTTTCATTTAATACAGGAATCGTTACCGTTGCCTTACTTCCTTTGGTAATATTTTTTAAGTAGCTCTCAGGCACATCAGATTCTACATACATACTTTTTAAATTGACTATTCTTAAAATAGGTGACATTCCGGGGGCAACTGTTTCTCCCTTTTTTGCAGTAATTTCATCAATCACACCATCAAACGGAGCATAGATTTTAGTCTTTGAAAGTTGTTCTCTCATTTGAGCTACTTGTTTTTCTTGTGTTTTAAAGCGTGTTTTTGCTTCCAAATACATCATTTCGGATCCAATTTTTTGATCCCATAAACGCTGTGTTCTTTCAAAAGTTGTTTTAGAAAGTTCTAATTGTAACCTCATTTGGTCCAATTGATCCTGGAGGCCTGCATCATCAATGACGGCGAGCAGCATCCCTTTCTTAACATCTTGTCCTTCTACCACTAATATTTGCTCCAGTCGTCCACCAAATTCTGGAACTAATTGCAGGTTCTGGCGTGTCTTAATATTGGCTTGAACTTCAATGATGTGATTGAAAACTTGAGCTTCTGCTTGAAGTGCTGTAACCAAAGTTCTTTTTTCACCTCCCGTTAGTTTTTCAATTGCTGTATTGATCTTTTCTAGATCTTGAGTTAAATTTTTTATTTGACTGGTATAGCTAGCCTTTTCCTTTTGTAACTCTTCTAGATTAGTTGATGAAAACTTTTTTTGGGCCGACTCTCCTTCTTTTTGACCACAGGCAAGAAAAAGTAAAGAAAAACTTAAGAGTATAATTGATTTTTTCATAGTTGTTAAAGTTGGGTATTATTAAGAAGGGTTTCTAAATTTAATTTTTTTTGAACTACACTCTGAATAGATTTTATGTAGTTGTTTTGAGCATTGTATAATTGAAGTTGTGCTTCACGAAATTCAAAAGAACTTGAAAGTCCTTCAAAGTATTTGGTTTGATTTTTTTCTTTAATTCGAGTGGCCAAGGCTAAATTTTCTTTACTGGTAAAGTAATTTTCAACAGCCAATCGATATTCATTGGTGGCAGCTTGTGTTTCAATAAAAATACGTTCTTCGGTTTCCTCCAAGTTTGATTCTGCTTGTTCTACAGCAATTTTAGCTTTTTGGGAGCTAGCACGTCTTATAAAAGAACTAAAAATGGGAACTTGAAGCTTTACACCAAGTAAAGAGGCTCCAAACCATTTTTGATTCGCATCTGTAAAGCTAAAGGTCTCGCTATTTCCGGTATAATTACCATTTAGGAATCCAGAAAGGCGGGGCATATTTTTTGATCGCTCGTATTTGTATAATAATCCTTCAGATTTTAGATTGTTTTGTGCAATTTTGATGTCTATATTATTTTCTATTTTAGGTCTTCCTTCAATAGGAAATTCAAAAAGACTTGCCGTTGTAAGTGTTTCCAATTCATCATTTAAAAACAATGGAGAATCTGTTGGAAAGCCCATCAATAACTTTAACATATCCAAGGTGATCCGCTCGAGGTTTTTTGCATATCGAAATTGAGTTTCAATACTTGATAAAGTCAACCTCAGTTGTTCAACACTTTCTTCTTCTTCAAAACCGTTTCGAAATAATTGAATTAATTCATCCAAATTAGTTTTTAAAGTATCTCTGTTTTTTTCTAAAAAGCTAATGTTAGCTCGAATCAATAAAACAGAAAAATAGGAGTTGATTATGTTTTTACGAATTTCAAGGATTGTTTTTTCTAAAATATTTTCAGAAATATTTAAGTATATTTTGATTCCTTCAAGTCCAACTAAATAGGAGCCATCAAAAATTAATTGATTTAGTGTAACCCCTGCTGTCATCGTTTGAGGAGTTCCAAATTGAACTTCAGCAAACTCCCCTTCTTCTCCGCCAAAAAATTGAGCAGGAATTAAGGATGTAGGTAATTCAATAAAGTTTTGATAGTTTGCTTCAGCATTTATTTGCGGAAGCCCAACAGCAATTGTTTTCCATTTTTCTTTGTAGGCCTTTTGAACCTCAAAACTTGCATTTAGTATAGTGCGGTTATTTTCCAATCCAAAGGCAACAGCTTCCTCAAGAGAGACTGTTTCAGGTAGGTTTTGAGCATGTATGATTCCAATCCCAAAACAGAGAAAGGAAATAATTTTTTTTATCATAGGTTCATTTCTTTTTTATAATTATCCAATTTTAAAGTCCCCTCTGGGGTACATATGGCACGAAGATGGTATTCTGAAAACTTAATCATAAGTTCATCTATTTTGTATCGTTCTACAGGAAAAAGTGCGATGTCTCTTATTCCTCTAATTCCATTAAAGAAGATTCGCATCACAAAATCAACATCAAGTTCTTTACGAAACAATCCTGTTTCTATCCCTTTAAGAATACTTGCGGTAAATAAATTTCCAAGGGCCTTAAATTCCTTGTCTTTTAGTTTGGTGTAGATATTGGGGTAGTATTTTTGAAGTTGATATTGAGGTGATTTTTTTTCATTTGATAAATGCTTCATCGCCTCTTTTTTAAGTTGATATAGCTGAATGATAGGGTCTTTTGAATATTTCGAAATATTGATTATCCTATCTATAATCAAGTCTATATGTTGCATGACACTTTCCAGGACTAGTTGTTCTTTTTTTGGAAAATGAACATAAATAGTTTTTTTAGAAACACCCATTTTTTCAGCGATATCATCCATGGTAACGCTTTTGAATCCATACTGTAAAAAAAGGGAAGTCGCTTGTGCGATAATTTCTTTTTCCATGTTATTTTTTTGCAAATATACGGATGGAAACTTTATAAACAACAAAAGTTTCTAAAGTTTTTTTCATTAAGTACTATTTATAAAACCTTATTTTTGCAAAAAAAAATAAGTGTCATTATCTAAATACCATAACCTTTTTACCAAATACCTTGAGGATTATCATCAAAAAGAGAACCCCAAAGGGCTATATGAACCCATATCTTATATTCTGAGTTTGGGAGGAAAGCGATTACGTCCGTTATTAACTTTGATGGCTACTGAAGCGTTTGGGAAAGATGCAAACGAAGCCCTAGCAGCAGCTTTATCGGTTGAGATTTTTCATAATTTCACTTTAATGCATGATGATATAATGGATGCAGCACCACTTCGAAGAGGGAAACCAACTGTCCATCATAAGTGGAATACCAACACAGGAATACTCTCTGGAGATGCAATGTTGATTCAGGGATATCAATGCCTTGAAATTTATGAAGATCCCTTGTATGGAAAGCTGAATAAACAAATGAGTAAAACTGCTTTAGAAGTCTGTGAGGGTCAGCAGTATGATGTTGATTTTGAAACAGAAAACGACGTTTCAATTGTCGCATATTTGGAAATGATTAAGCTCAAGACTGCGGTTTTAGTAGGTCATGCACTCAAGGTTGGAGCATGGATTGGAAATGCGAGTGATGAGGAAGCCCAAAAAATCTATGATTTTGGAGTATTACTAGGATTGGCATTTCAAATTCAGGACGATTATTTAGATGCTTTTGGGGATCCTGAAGATTTCGGGAAACAAGTCGGAGGAGATATTATTGAAAACAAGAAAACTATTTTATATCACAAAGTAATGGAGCTGGGTTCTGCCAATGAAAAGGAATCCTTGTTAAAATGGTTTGATTTTAAGGGAGATAATACCAAGAAAGTTTCAGCAGTTAAAATAATTTTTGACACAAGTGGGGCAACCAAAGCGAGTAAAAAATTAGTTTCAGAATACACACAGCTTGCATTTGAAAAGTTGGAAGAAATCAAAATTTCAGATGAAGGAAGAGAAAGTTTAAAAGCATTTGGAAAAAATTTGATGGAACGTAAATTTTAAAACACTCGTTTTACAAGCGCACTTAAAAACCATCGTATTTGATTAAATGAAAATGAGGAAAGAATTTTTAATTCTTCCATAAAAGAGGTCTTTTCATCTAAAAAACGGAAAATAGTTAAAGGTTTATTTTTAGCGAACATCCTATGAAACAAGTTACTTCCCTGATCATTGTACTTTAGTAATACATCTAAAAAAAGCAAATCGTAAAAACGGAATCTATTTTTTGTTTGAAATTGATTTAATGGTTTTTCGGATTTCAGGAAGGAAACCAATCGATCGACATTGCGGTGGGTGTTCATAAAGGTAAACCCAGTGCTGGCTTTGGTCCAACCGCCAGCGGTGCCAATATTCAATAAGGAAGGTGTGTTGAACTGTTCAAAAGGGAAGCAACTCATGGGAATGTTTCCTTGTTCTTTTTCTTCGATTTTAAAGTTTGTTATCCCTTTTGTTTTTAAATAATCAGTTATACCAGTTTCATATTCTTCTTTTTCAAGTAGTTCCTCAGAAAAGAGGGTGTATTCTACAAGAGCATGTTTTTCATCAAAAGGGAGGACGTATAAAAAACGCGTTTGTTGTTCTTGTGGAATATCAAAATCCATAAAAAAAACTTTTTCGGGATCAAACTGGGGGGTTTTGGTTTTTATAAACCATCCAACAAAATGTTGTTTGAGGACAGGGTACTTTTTTTGTGCGTAAAGAGCATTTGGATTGAAAATACTATTAAAAACTTTTTGTGATTCAAAGATTCCTTTACTCGTACTTATTTGAGTAAAAGCTCCATCTTCCTTGATTTCCAGAACTTCTGCTTTCAACAAAGTGAGGTGCTGTGCGGCTTCAATTTTCAGATGAATTTTAGTGTAAAAAAGTTTGGACCGGAGCATTTTGTATTGGTAAGGCTCAAGTTTAAAATCGATGTGGAGTTCCTCAGATTTAAAAGTAGCTGAGGCCCAAGTTTTTTTCAGTAAACCATCAAAATTCCCAGGGCTTTTTTCCCAAAAACACCAGGTGCGATCATTTGAATTTTTGTCCTCTTTTTCAATTAATAAGATTTTTTTGGCTTTGAAATGAGGATCTTCCAGAAGAGCATTTGCAAGCAATAAGCCGGAGGCACCACCTCCACAAATAATATAATCAAAAACTTGCTTTTCCATAGTAATTGGTAAAAGTAATTAAAAGCGTTTTATTTGAACAGAATTAGCGACAAGTGTTTATTTTTGCATAAAACCACATTATGGATAAAGTCATTGAGTTTTTTCAAAATACAGACCCGGTATTGGGTGCATTTTATGCTACAGTATTTACATGGGGTTTAACAGCTTTAGGGGCTTCTTTAGTTTTTTTTGTTAAAGATTTGAGTCGTGCTGTTTTGGACGGGCTATTGGGCTTTACGGGAGGTGTCATGGTAGCTGCGAGCTTCTGGAGTTTATTGGCTCCGGGTATAGAGATGAGTCCCGGTGAGGGCTTCACTAAAGTAATGCCTGCTGCTATCGGATTTGGTTTAGGAGCACTTTTTATTTTTGGATTGGACAAGATATTACCTCATATTCATATTAATTTTAAAGAAAGTGAAGGGATCAAAACACCCTGGCATAGAACAACGTTATTAGTATTAGCAATTACCTTACATAATATCCCTGAGGGATTGGCAGTAGGTGTTTTATTTGGTGGGGTAGCTGCCGGAATTCCAGAAGCTTCAATCGCAGGCGCAGTAGCCTTGGCAATTGGTATTGGGATTCAGAATTTCCCTGAGGGAATTGCAGTTTCAATGCCAATGAGAAGGCAAGGGGTAAGTCGTTTTAAAAGCTTTTGGTATGGCCAGCTTTCTGCTGTTGTAGAACCTATAGCCGCAGTTATTGGTGCTGTAGCTGTATCTTTTTTCACTCCTTTACTTCCTTATGCTCTTTCCTTTGCAGCAGGCGCCATGATATTTGTGGTTGTCGAAGAAGTTATCCCGGAAACTCAACAGGATAAATATACGGATATTGCAACTTTAGGATTTATCTTGGGCTTTATTGTAATGATGATGTTGGATGTAGCCTTAGGCTAATTTGAATCCCCTGAAAAGGATTGCCAGCCTTGAGCAGTCAATTCAATTTGTTGCCCTAATCCATTTACTAATTGACACCCAGTTGCGAAATCACAGGCATGGCCAATAATTGAAAGCAAGGGATGGTTTTTAATTTTATCAAACTCTTTTTGAGGAACGGTGAAAAGTAATTCATAATCTTCCCCTCCATTCAAAACCGCAGTGGTTGAATTAAATTTAAACTCTTCACAAATACTTATTACTTCGTGGTCAATAGGTAATTTTTCTTCAAAAACCTTGAATCCTACTTTGGATGATTTCGAGAGATGAATGATTTCTGAAGAAAGACCATCACTTATGTCAATCATCGAAGTAGGCTTAATTTTTAATTCAGCAAGTAAATCAATGACATCCTTTCGAGCTTCTGGCTTGAGTTGTCTTTCTATGCTGTAGGCATAATTGGTAAGGTCAGGTTGGTTGTTAGGGTTTACTTTAAAAACAGCTTTTTCACGTTCTAATATTTGCAGACCTGCATAGGCTCCACCTAGGTCCCCGCTTACAACTAACAGGTCATTTTCTTGAGCTCCTGAACGTCGTGTAACTTGTTTGTCAATTGCACTACCAATGGCGGTGATGGAAATTGTCAATCCTGAAGTGCTGCTTGTAGTATCCCCCCCAATTAAGTCAACGGTATGATTTTTACATGCCAATTGAATTCCGCTATATAATTCCTCAAGCGCCTCTAACGTAAAACGATTTGAAACAGCTATGGAGACTGTAATTTGATTGGGTTTAGCATTCATAGCGTAAATGTCAGACAGGTTAACAATTACAGCTTTGTAGCCTAAATGTTTTAATGGCATATAGCTTAAGTCGAAATGAACACCTTCAATAAGAAGATCAGTAGTCACCAAGGTTTGGCCTTCAGATAAATCTAGAATTGCCGCATCATCTCCAATACCCATAACACTTGAACTTTGAGTTAATTCTACGGTATTTGTTAAATGGTCAATTAAAGCAAACTCCCCTAGAGAGGAGAGAGAGGTTTTAGAGGGATTTTTATTTTCTAACATGCCACAAAAATACATATCCTGATTAAAACCCAACTCAATAATTAGTGCTTTATGTTTTTTCGTAATTTTGAAAAAAAAATAGATGAAATATTTTGCCCTAATTTCTATGTTATTCCTTCTTGCTAGTTGTTATAATGACGAAATTATTGAAGACGATTATTTAGACGATTCAATAGTAATTGGGGTGCCAGGTAGTCCCATAACACCCGGAGATCCTTTAAATTTATCTTACCCATGCGAAAATGGAATGGCAGGGATGTATCCATGTTCTGGATATGACTTGTTAGCTAGAATTTCTCTCGAAGATTTTGATAGTACCTCAGGAAATGATAATTGGGGATGGACAGATCCAGAGACAGAAAAAGAATATGTACTTTCTGGCTTAGATGATGGGACCGCTTTTGTGGATATTAGTAATCCAATGGCTCCAATCTTTTTAGGAAAATTACTTACTGCAACTGATCCAAGCCCATGGAGAGATGTAAAAGTATATAATAATCATGCTTTTATTGTAAGCGAGGCAGCGGGCCATGGACTTCAGGTTTTTGACTTGACACGATTGAGAGATTTGACAGAAAAACAAAATTTTACTGTAGATTCACACCTCACAGAATTTGGAAATGCTCATAACATCGCTATAAATGAAGAGAGTGGTTTTGCCTATGTAATAGGCTCTAGCCTGTATAATGGGGGGCCAGTATTTATTGACATAAACGATCCTAAAAATCCAATAATTGTGGGGGGTTATGAAGCTGATTCCTATACCCATGATGCTCAAATTGTTATTTATGATGGGCCTGATCCTAATTTTCAGGGGAAGGAATTGCTTTTTGGGAGTAATAGTGATGGTGGAAATAATAATCAGGTTGTGATTGTGGATGTTACAGATAAAGAAAGCCCTAAAAGAGTTAATTCAATAACCTATGAAAATGGAGGGTATACTCATCAGGGTTATCTTTCGGAAGACCATAAGTACTTTTTTTTAGGGGACGAATTGGATGAATTTAAATTTGGATCCCCCACATTAACCCGCATTTTTGATCTCACGAATCTAATGGATCCTGTTCTACATTATAATTATTTTGCTGGAGTCAATGCAATTGATCATAATGGATATTCTAAAGGAGATTTTTTCTTCATTGCAAGTTATACCGCTGGATTACGGGTTTTGGACATCAGTAAAATTGGGATTAAAGAAATCACTGAATTTGGTTTTTTTGACACCTATCCCCAAGACAATAATGCAAAATTTGACGGAGTTTGGAATGTTTACCCCTATTTTGAAAGTGGGGTAATTGCTATTAATGATATTAATTCCGGGTTATTTTTGGTTAAAGCGTCAGAATAAATATGCGTCATTTTTCAGTTTTTTTATTTCTTTTTTCAGTTGTGTCTTGTACACCAATTACTGAGACTAATTGGCCTGAGGTTTCTATAGCAAAGGGCGAATGGGGAGGCATTTCAATTTATGGGGGGAGTGAGGAAGATTCGGTACATAGTATTATTACTACATCAGACGGAGGATATGCTATGATAGGAAATACCCAAAGTACAGATGGTGACTTTAGCTTCAAAGAAAGGGGTGGGAGTGATTTTTTTGTAATGAAATTTAATGCAGTTTCAACTCTTCAATGGGTTAAGACCTATGGAGGTAGTAAAGACGATAGAGGATATGATATTGTTGAATTGAACACAGGAGGATATGCTCTAATTGGATATAGCCAAAGTGATGATGGGGATGCCTCTTTAAATTTGGGGCAGCATGACAATTGGTTATTAAGAATTGATGCTGAGGGTGAACTTTTATGGGAAAAAAGTTTTGGGTTTTTAGGCCATGATCATGCCTATAATATTGTCGCAACCCAAGATGGAGGACTTTTTTTTAACGGTTTTTTGGATGTTTCAGCGTCCAATGGAGCGGGTCAAGACGGTAAACAAATGCATTTCAATCAACGTCATGGTGCTGGGGAATTCTGGTGTCATAAAGTAGATAAAAATGGAGATTTGGTGTGGCGTAGTTATTTTGGAGGATCAAGCAATGATCGTTCATATGATGCTATTGAGACGTCCAATGGGGATTTTGTTTTGGTAGGAGCTTCAGAAAGTCAAGATGTTGATATCAGTGATCCTCGAGGGAGTTACGATGCTTGGATTATAAAATTAAACGCAGCAGGTGATTTACTTTGGGAACGTTCATTTGGTGGTTCAGGTTATGATAGTGCCAAAGCTATAATTGAAAATCGTAATGGAGATTATGTGATTTTGGGACAAACGTACAGTGCTGATGGTGATATTGAAAATGCCTTTGGCTCCTCCGATATTTTCATAGCTTTTTTTTCTAAAGAAGGTGTTTTAAAGTCAAATAAAAACATTGGAGGTGAAGGTTTTGAAACAGCAAATGCAATACTCGAACGATCAAACGGCACTCTTGTTTTGGTGGGACATCAGGCACCGAATAACCTGGGGTCTGAAGATTCTTTTTTGGCAAATAATATTATTTTAGTGCATACTCTTGCTAACGGAAGTGTTATAGGTTCTTATAATCTTTTGGGAAATGGGCTAGACATACCTTATGCAATTAATGAAAGTAAAGAAGGAAAAATTCAAGTAGCTGGAAGTACTGAAAGCACGTTAGGGGACTTTACTATCTCACAAGGCGGAAAAGATATTTTCCTTGCAATTTGGCATTAAAAGACTTGATTTTACAATAGTTTAATTCAATAACTTAAACATTAAAATCCATAGAAATAGGTTATATTTGTGCTTAATTTAGATTAATTCTTTATTAGGATGATTAAGGTTTCAGAAACTGCAAAACAAAAAGTAGCCAATTTGATGAAAGAAGAGGGTTTTGACCCCATTCAAGATTTTGTCAGAGTTGGTGTAAAAAGTGGAGGTTGCTCAGGTTTGTCATATGATTTAAAATTTGATGATGTGCTTAATGAGGAAGATAAATTATTTGAAGACAATCAGGTAAAAATTTTAGTTGACAAAAAAAGTCTTTTATACCTAGTTGGAACTGTTTTAGAATATTCTGGCGGTCTTAACGGAAAAGGTTTTGTGTTTAATAATCCCAACGCTCAGCGAACTTGCGGTTGTGGGGAAAGTTTTTCACTTTAAAAAAAAAGAATGGCATATACAGAAGAAGAATTAAAGAAAGAATTAGAGACCAAGGAGTATGAGTATGGTTTCTATACGGACATTGAATCAGACACCTTTCCAATTGGTTTGAGTGAAGAGGTTGTTCGTAAGATTTCTGAAAAAAAGGGGGAGCCTGAATGGATGACCCAGTGGCGTCTGGATGCTTATGCATCATGGCTAGAAATGACAGAGCCTGATTGGGCAAATGTTACTTACAAAAAACCAGACTTACAATCCATATCATTCTATTCTGCCCCTAAAAAGCAAGCTAAATATGAGAGTTTAGACGAGGTAGATCCTGAATTATTAGAAACTTTTAATAAATTGGGTATCTCTATTGATGAACAAAAGAAACTATCCGGTGTTGCAGTAGATATCGTGATGGATTCTGTCTCTGTGGCGACTACTTTCAAAAAGACATTAGCAGAAAAAGGAATTATTTTCTGTTCCATATCGGAGGCGATTAAAGAGCATCCAGAATTGGTCAAAAAATACATAGGAAGTGTTATTCCTCCTAAAGACAATTACTACGCTGGATTAAACTCTGCTGTATTTACTGATGGATCTTTTTGTTATATCCCAAAGGGAGTTCGTTGCCCAATGGAACTATCAACTTATTTTAGAATCAATCAAGCGGGGACTGGACAATTTGAACGGACTTTAGTTATCGCAGATCAAGGAAGTTATGTTAGTTACCTTGAAGGATGTACCGCTCCTTCCAGAGATGAAAATCAACTTCATGCTGCTGTTGTTGAATTGATAGCTCTTGATGATGCTGAAATCAAATATTCAACAGTTCAAAATTGGTACCCAGGAGATAAAGAAGGTAAAGGGGGTGTTTTTAATTTTGTGACAAAACGTGGAATTTGCCACAATCGCTCTAAAATATCTTGGACACAAGTAGAAACTGGATCAGCAGTGACGTGGAAATATCCTTCTTGTATTTTGAAAGGAGACCATTCCATTGGAGAATTTTATTCCATTGCAGTTACAAACAACTATCAACAAGCCGATACGGGAACCAAAATGATTCATCTAGGAAATAATACCCGTAGTACGATCATTTCAAAAGGAATATCTGCTGGAAAATCCCAGAATAGCTACCGTGGATTAGTTCAAGTAGGAGCGCGTGCTAAGAATGCCAGAAACTTCTCACAATGTGATTCTCTTCTAATGGGTAACGATTGTGGAGCACACACGTTTCCGTATATCGAAGCAAAAAGTAATTCTGCACAAATTGAACATGAAGCAACAACCAGTAAAATTGGTGAAGATCAAATATTTTACTGTAACCAAAGAGGAATCGATACAGAAAAAGCCATTGCATTAATTGTGAATGGATTTAGCAAGGAAGTATTAAATAAGCTTCCTATGGAGTTTGCAGTAGAAGCACAAAAATTGTTAGAAATTTCCCTTGAAGGATCAGTGGGATAAAAAAACCAACTATGTTAACGATTGAAAATTTACACGCCCAAATTGAGGGTAAAGATATTTTAAAGGGGATAGACCTTGATGTAAAAGCAGGAGAAGTCCATGCGATTATGGGACCTAATGGCTCAGGAAAGAGTACGCTTTCTTCTGTAATTGCTGGAAATGAGGACTATGAAATGACCGCTGGAAAAATATTATTAAGAGGGAAAGATCTCTCAGAATTGGACGCTGAGGAAAGAGCGCATGAGGGGATTTTTCTTTCCTTCCAATATCCTGTTGAAATTCCCGGAGTATCGGTAACTAACTTTATTAAAACTGCAATAAATGCCAACCGAAAAGCAAAAGGCTTGGAGGATATGCCTGCAAGTGAATTATTAAAAAAGATTAGAGAGAAAGCCCAACTTTTAGAAATCGATTCTAAGTTTTTATCGCGTTCATTAAACGAAGGTTTTTCTGGGGGAGAAAAAAAGAGAAATGAAATCTTTCAAATGGCAATGTTAGAGCCCGCTCTTGCAATCCTCGATGAAACCGATTCTGGCTTGGACATTGATGCATTGAAAATTGTAGCCAATGGGGTCAATAAACTTAGAAGCAAAGACAACGCTGTTATAGTAATTACACATTACCAACGTCTTTTAGATCATATAGTACCTGATTTTGTACATGTCCTTTTTGATGGTAAAATCGTAAAATCTGGAACAAAAGAATTAGCTCACGAATTGGAAGCAAAAGGCTACGATTGGATTAAAGAATTAGCATAATATGGAATTTAAAGAAAAATTAGTTTCTTCTCATTTGGCTTTTGATGACGGGATGGATCTTTCAGATTTAGTTCATCAAACGCGTGTTGCTGCTTTAAAAGTATTTGAAGAAAAAGGCTTTCCTACTAAAAAAGATGAAGCTTGGAAATATACCTCCTTGGCAAATTTGATTAATCAAGATTATGCTATTTTTCCAAAGGATGAAACAAACGTAGATCTTAAAGAAGTCAAAAAATATTTTTTATTCGATACGGATACTTACAAAGTTATTTTTATTGATGGGGTCTACAGCCCTTTTTTATCAAACACCACCCATGATGGGATTGATGTCTGTTTACTTTCAGCGGCATTAAGCAAACCTAAATACAAGAAATTAATTGACACCTATTTTAATAAAATAGCGAATCAGGAAGACAGTATGACGGCATTAAACACTTCTTACGCTAAAGAAGGGGCTTTTATCTATATTCCTAAAAATGTTGTTGCAGAAAAGCCAATAGAAATTATACACTTTTCAACTGGAAAAGAAAAAGCGGTTTGGTTACAACCTCGTAACTTAATAGTTGTGGATCAAAACGCACAAGTTCAAATTATAGAGCGACACCAGAGCCTTAAAGAGCATCCAGTAGTAACGAACTGTGTTACGGAAATCTATGTACACCAAGATGCCTTTATGGATTATTATAAGCTTCAAAATGATCTAGAATCCGCTTCTTTAATTGACAACACCTACATTATTCAAGAAAAGAATAGTCATGCCAGTGTTCATACTTTTTCTTTAGGGGGTAAATTGACACGGAATAATTTAAATTATTTTCATAAAGGAGAACACATTCTTTCTACGCTCAAAGGAGTAACTATTTTGAAAGGAAAACAACATGTAGATCACGCTACTTTGGTGCACCATGCTCAACCCAACTGTGAAAGTCATCAAGATTATAAAGGAATTTTTTCTGAACGTTCAGAAGGAGTTTTTAACGGACAGATATTGGTAGATAAAATTGCTCAAAAGACAAATGCATTTCAACAGAACAACAATATTCTTTTGGATGATAAAGCAACCGTCAATACCAAACCTCAATTGGAAATTTATGCAGATGATGTAAAATGTTCTCATGGTTGTACAATTGGACAGTTGGACGAAGAAGCACTATTTTATTTACGTTCTAGAGGAATTCCAAAGAAAGAGGCAAAAGCGCTCTTGACTTATGCATTCGCAAATAACGTTTTAGAAAGCGTACAATTACCTTCGTTGAAAAAGCGAATTAATAATCAAATTGCCAAGAAACTTGGCGTCAGTTTAGGATTTGAATTATAGATGTTTGATGTAAACCAACTTCGCAAAGACTTTCCTATTTTATCTCGAGAGGTAAATGGGCAACCTCTTGTTTATTTGGATAATGCAGCAACCTCACAAACACCCAAACAGGTTGTTGAGGTTATTTCTGATTATTATTATCGTTATAATGCAAACATTCATAGGGGAGTTCACAAATTGAGTCAAGAGGCAACGGATGCATACGAAAATGCTAGGGCTACAATTCAAAAACATTTTAATGCAGCTTATCCCCATGAGATTATTTTTACAGCAGGAACTACTGAAAGTATCAATTGTATTGCTTCAGGCTATGCTTCAATTCTTAAAAAAGGAGACGAACTTTTAATTTCTGCTTTAGAACATCATTCTAATATTGTGCCTTGGCAAATGTTGTGTGAAAAAACAGAGGCACTTTTAAGAGTAATCCCGATGACGCATGAAGGAACTTTGGATATGGAAGCTTTTGACGGTCTTCTGAATTCAAATACTAAATTGGTATTTGTAAATCATGTTTCCAATGCGTTAGGAACGATCAATCCGATTCAAGAAATTATTGAAAAAGCCCATACTAAAGGGGCTAAAGTCTTAATTGATGGTGCTCAGGCATCACCCCATATCAAAGCAGATGTTCAAGCTTTGAATGTGGATTATTACGTAACCTCTGCACATAAATTGTGTGGACCTACAGGCGTTGGAATGTTATATGGCAAAACAGAACTACTCCAAACCCTTCCCCCTTATCAAGGAGGAGGAGAAATGATTGCTACGGTTACTTTTGAAAAAACAATCTATGCTGATTTACCCCATAAGTTTGAAGCGGGAACACCCAATATTTCTGGTGGTATTGCTTTTGGAGCTGCATTGGATTATATGAATGGTATAGGGTTTGATACAATAGCGGGTTATGAGGCAGAATTATTAACGTATGCCACGTCTGCTTTGGAAAAGATTGAAGGATTAAAAATTTATGGGGAAGCCACAGAAAAAACAGCAGTTATTTCCTTTAACGTAGGATCCATTCATCCTTATGATATTGGAAGTATATTAGATCAAATGGGAATTGCTGTTCGAACGGGTCACCACTGTGCGCAACCTATTATGGACTTTTATAAAATCCCAGGGACGGTTCGCGTTTCTTTTTCTTTTTATAATACATTTGAAGAAATAGATCGCTTGGAAGCAGGAATAAGAAAGGCAGTAGCCATGTTGCAATAATTTTATATTTTTAAATATGAAAACGATAGAAGCCATTCAAGAAGAGATTGTAGAAGAATTTTCATTATTTGATGATTGGATGCAACGCTATGAATATATGATTGATTTAGGAAAATCACTTCCTTTAATCGCTGAAGAATACAAAACAGACAATCACATTATAAAAGGATGTCAAAGCAAAGTATGGGTTCATGCACAATTAGAGCAAGACAAGTTAAACTTCACTGCAGATAGTGATGCCATTATTACAAAAGGAATCATCGCTATATTAATACGAGCGTTTTCAAACCAGCATCCAAAAGATATTTTAGCTGCCAATACTACCTTTATTGATGAAATTGGACTAAAAGAACATTTATCACCCACACGTGCTAATGGTTTGGTCTCTATGATCAAACAAATAAAAATGTATGCTGTGGCTTTTCAAACACAATTGAACTAAATTCTTATGTCAGAAGCAATCGATACCAATGTCCTTGGAGAAAAAATAGTGAATGTTTTAAAAACCATTTATGATCCTGAAATTCCAGTTGATATTTATGAATTAGGATTGATCTACGACGTATTTGTAAATGAAGATTTGGATGTCAAAATACTAATGACACTAACAACACCCAATTGTCCTGTGGCTGAATCCCTTCCTATGGAAGTAGAAGAAAAAGTAAAGTCTCTTGATGAAGTAAAAACTGCAGCGGTGGAGATTACTTTTGATCCGCCTTGGACGCAGGACTTGATGAGTGAAGAGGCTAAACTTGAATTAGGAATGTTGTAAACATGGCAGAAGCAATTGTCAATAAGGTAGCTAATAGTGTTCTTGTAAATTTTGACTTAGAGGAATATATTCCCATGGGGACACGTACATTTATTGATTTGTCACAATGGTTAGAACAAGGGTTTCTACTGCGTGAAAAACCGTTTAGAGAAGCTTTAAAAAAACATGATTGGAATACATACTCAGAACATTTTGTAGCTCTTGGCTGTAGCGCAGATGCCATACTTCCTGCTTGGGCTACACTATTGGTGACATCCTATTTAAATTCTGCCAAGATGGTAGTTTTGGGTTCCTTACAAGATTTAGAGCAACAGTTGTACCGCCAAATGCTTTCTAACATAGATCTAACCCCTTTTGTAGACAAACCCATAATGATTAAAGGGTGTTCGGATAAAACAATTCCTCAAGATGCCTACATTCTTTTAGTACAGCGATTACAGTCGGTTGCTAAAAGTTTATTTTATGGGGAAGCTTGTTCTTCCGTACCTTTATGGAAGGCAAAAAAATAAGGTGAAAATACCCACACAAAAAATCTTGATTATTTCTTACTATTGGCCTCCCGCTGGAGGTTCTGGAGTTCAGCGTTGGATGTATTTTGCCAAATACCTAAAACAGTTGGGATGGGATCCCATTGTAATAACAGTTGACGAAGGAAAAGCTTCCTATGCAGTTTGGGATAAAAGTTTGTTGGAAGAAGTTGAAGATATTCATATAATTAAAACAACCACAAGGGAGCCATTACGCTGGTATTCCCTTTTGACTACTGGCAGTTCCCAAAAAGGAATTCCTCAAGGTGAAGTCAAACGAAAAAGTGCTTTAGGGAAATTTGCGGCCTTTGTTCGAGGAAACTTTTTTATTCCCGATGCACGAAAAGGTTGGATTCCGTTTGCTATAAAAGCAGCTCAAAAGGTCTTAAAAGAGGAAACAATATCGTATTTAGTTACCACAGGACCTCCACACTCTACTCATTTGGCGGGACTTCAACTCAAAGAACAATTTGATGTAAAATGGTGGGTAGACTTTAGAGATCCTTGGACGGATATTTTTTATAATAGTGAGATGTATCGTTCTAAAAATGCAATTCAAAAAGATTTGGCTTTAGAAAAAAAAGTACTTCAAGCTGCCGATGGTGTTTTGACTACCGTGGGTGGTGCACTCCACGATAAACTTAGAGTCAGAGCTCCAAGGCAAAAATTTATTTCAATTCCTAATGGCTATGATACAAAGTTATTTCAGGAAATTAAAAGGATAATAACCAAAAAAGTATTTCACGTGGTATACACGGGCTTATTGACACAAAATCAAGATTATGAATCTGTACTTCGGATTTTAAGTAACCTAAAGGCTCCTGTACGATTATCTCTTGCAGGTAATATTAATCAAGAGATTGTTGAAGGAATACGTTTAAAATATCCTAAAATTGAACTTATTTTTCATGGATACATCCCCCATCGAGAGGCCATACAACTTATGAAAAGCGCCCACCTTCTCCTCAATTTTATTTTTGAAGGCGCACATACACAAATGATATCAGGAAAAATTCTAGAATATATAGCGACTGAAGTCCCGGTACTCTCAATAGGTGATCCAAATTCTGAAGCTGGAAAATTTATAGCCCAAGGGTCAGCAGCCAAGATGTTGGAAGCCCAAGATAATCAAGGTATTTTAGAATTTATTGAACAGGTAGCCTCTCAAAAAGATCATCTTCAAAATAGTTTTCCCAACATAGAGCGTTGGAGTCGAGAGGGTTTAACAAAACGTTTGGTGGAAGAAATCATGAACGGGTGAACATTCATTCTTTTTTTGTAGGAGATTTTAGCAGCTCATTTTGATTAGAATTGAGTTTTAAGCTCTAAAACTATTATTTATGTCCTAAAAAGATCAAATAAATAATCTTACACGACAACTTTTAGGTTACATGTTTTATTTATAAAACCCCTTTTTCTCCATATAAACCCAACTGGCATTGGGGATAAAGGCTTCAACACTTCCCCCTTTTTTTAAGATTTCCCTTACTGCAGTAGAGGTATACTCAAGCTTGGGAGCATCTATTAATTTCACTTTTTCATGATTTAATAAAGCTGTAGGAGGAAAACTCTCATGTTGTCTAGGGTATACATAAACCTCAACGCGTTCTAAAATACGTTCATGATGTTTCCACCGATCAAAATGAACAAGATTATCCTCTCCCATCAATAGCACAAATTGTTGTTCGGGATGGATTTGAACTAAATGTTCCAGAGTATGGATGGTATAATTGGGTTTGGGAAGAGAGAATTCAATATCGCTAGCGGTCAGCTTAGGCTCATCTTCTAATGCAAGGCGCACCATTTTTAAACGGTGTTGGTCGTCTAATAACAAATCATCAACTTTAAAAGGATTTTGAGGACTCACTACATACCAAACTTGGTCGAGGTCTGTTTGCTCAGCAAAGTATATACCTAAAGCCAGATGTCCTTTATGAATCGGATTAAAGGTTCCAAAATACAAACCAATTTTTTTCACAGGGTAAAGGTAGGTATCCCTCAGGGATTTATGAAGTCAGAAACCAATTGAACAACTTCCTTCTTGGCAGTTTCCATGTCTTCATTGATTAAACAATAATCGAATTGCGTGGCATATTCAATTTCTATTTTTGCTTTTTCCAAGCGCTCTTTAATTTTTTCTTCGCTATCAGTTCCGCGTTTTCTGAGGCGATCTTCAAGTTCATTTAAAGAAGGAGGTTTTACAAAAATTGCAAGGGTTTGATCTGGATACTGCTTTTTAATGTTTATTCCCCCCACTACATCAATGTCAAACAGAACTTGTTTTCCCTCTGCCCATAGTCGTTCCAGCTCTGATGTATACGTCCCATAAAAAGTGTTTTGGTATACTTCTTCGTATTCCAAAAATGCTTTTTCTTCGATTTTCATCTGAAATTCAGAAGCGCTCAGAAAATAATAATCGACCCCGTCTTCTTCTTGTCCGCGTGGTTTTCTTGAAGTTGCAGAAATTGAAAATCCTAGAGGAAGGGTTTGGGATAGTAAATGGTGAACCAAAGTGGTTTTACCACTTCCTGAAGGGGCAGAAAAGACGATGAGTTTCCCTGAATTCAATTTAGAGTACGTTTAATAGTTGTTCTTTTATTTTCTCCAATTCATCTTTCATTTGAACAACAACTTTTTGCAGTTCAGCATGATTCGCTTTTGATCCAATGGTATTGATTTCGCGACCCATTTCTTGAGCAATAAAGCCTAATTTTTTACCATTAGGGAAATCATTCTTCATAACTTCTTTAAAATAGTCTAAATGATTTTTAAGGCGAACCTTTTCTTCGGTAATGTCAAACTTTTCAAGATAAAAAATCAATTCTTGTTCAAAACGATTGGTATCCACTTCAATTTTTAAATCGTCTAGTGCAGAACGAAGTTTTTGTTCTATTTTATCACTTCTCTCTGGATCAATTTTAATAACAGATGTGAGATGTCCCTCAATGAGATCAATCCGTTTCAAAAAATCCTTTTCAAGCGCCTTACCTTCATCTCTTCTATAGCTTTCAATGTCTTTTATGACTTGGTTTAATAGATTAAAAATCGCTTCTTTTTCAACTTCTTGTAACGTTTCTCGTTCTGAGGACAAGGTATCAGGTAAACGCATGGCGATAGCCATCATTTCATTTTCAGAAACGTCTCCAATTTCTTTAAGCTGACCGATATAAGATTTTACAACAGAGGTATTAATTGTTGAGGGTGCATTTTGACCATTAAATTCAATGAATATATTTAAGTCTATTTTTCCTCGATGCAATTGTTGAGCGATACGCTTTCGGATTTCCGTATCCATTTCTCTTAAATACGAGGGAGTTCTTAGATTTATATCAGCATTTTTACTATTTAAGGAACGAATCTCAACACTGAGGTTTTTATCTTCCCATTGGGTTTCGGTTTTACCAAAACCCGTCATGGATAGGATCATATTTTATAACTTAAAGTTTACGAATTTTGATGTTTCTAAAAGACACTTTGTTGCCATGATCTTGTAAACCAATTTTACCAGATTTCATTTTTCCAAAACGCTTGAAGTCACACTTATCATTGAATTTTGAGTTGGCAACCATAGTGTCCCATTCTTCTCCACTTAATGGAAATTCAACAATTTTAGTACCATTTAACTCAACACTTCCTTCATTTTTATTATGGTCTATTGTAAGGAGCACATGATTCCATTCACCCGCGGGCTTACAGACATCTTTAGAAGGCTGAACCATGTCATATAGTGCACCTGCTTGGTGAAATTTTGGATTTGCTTTAGCATCAGGATGTCTTTCGTTATCTAATACTTGGATTTCTGGACCTGTTGAATAGGGTTTGTTATGATTTTCTCCCTCTTGAACTCCCCAAAAAATTCCACTGTTACCTCCTTCAGAGATATTCCATTCTATTGACAATTGAAAACTTTTATAGGTGTTGTCGGTTACAATATCATGAATATAATCTCCTTTGGGAAGCAGTTCAGGATCAAAGGTAAGTACTCCATCTTTGGCTGTCCATATAGGGGTAACTCCCATACGATTGAAACGATGCCAACCATTAAGAGTTTCACCATCGAATAGTGATTCCCATTTTGCATCAACTGTGGGTACAGTTTTTTCTTTTAGTGGTGCACTACCGGTCATTAATCCAAGTGTCAATAGAGCTAAAAATATTTTTTTCATAAAGTTTTGTTTAAAGTGTTAAAGGTTTAATATGTTACGCAAGTGTTGTTCGTCGATAGTACCTCCGGCAAAATCATCAAAGGTTTTTTCTGTAGCTTCTATAATGTGATTTTGGATAAATGAAGCTCCTTCTCTAGCGCCTTGCTCGGGACTTTTGATGCAGCACTCCCATTCCATTACTGCCCATACATCACACCCATATTCTGTTAGTTTTGTAAAGATAGTTTTGAAATCAATCTGTCCATCACCTGGAGAGCGATAGCGACCTGCGCGGTCAATCCAATCTCCATATCCTCCAAAGGCTCCTTTTTTGCCATTAGGTTTAAATTCTGAATCTTTCACGTGGAATGATTTAATGAATTGATGGTAATGATCTATATATTCAATATAGTCCAATTGTTGTAAAACAAAATGGCTAGGATCATACAAAATATTGACTCGTTTATGATTTCCTGTAGCTTCTAAAAATCGCTCAAAAGTGACCCCATCATGTAAGTCTTCTCCAGGATGTATTTCATAACATACATCTACACCATTGTCATCAAAGACATCTAGAATAGGTTTCCATCGTTTTGCTAATTCAGCGAAGCCAAGCTCAACAAGTCCTTGGGGTCTCTGAGGCCAAGGATGCCAAGTATGCCACAGTAAGGCACCTGAAAAGGTGGCGTGGGTTTTTAGTCCTAGGCGTTTACTTGCAATAGCTGCTTTTTTCATCGTTTCTATTGCCCATTCCGTTCTTGCCTTAGGGTTTTTTCTTAAGGGTTCAGGGGCGAAGTTGTCAAACATTAAATCATAGGCTGAATGAACTGCCACGAGCTGACCCTGAAGATGTGTAGAAAGTTCTGTAATCTCTAAACCATAAGAATTAATCTTTCCTTTTAATTCATCACAGTAGGTTTGACTTTCTGCGGCTTTATCTAGGTCAATTAGAAATGTTTCCCAAGTTGGTATTTGGATACCTCTGTATCCTAAATCCGCTGCCCACTTACACATACCATCAAGACTGTTAAAGGGTGCTTGGCTATCTACGAATTGTGCTAGAAAAATACCAGGACCTTTTATAGTTTTCATTCGTTCTCCATGCTTTGCCATATATTTCCGTTTTTATGTGATTCAACAACTTTTTCAATAAATAGCATCCCTCTTACTCCCTCGTGCATTGTAGGAAATTCACCCTTAAAGGCGGTTTCTCCTCGTAAGGCTTTTGCTACCCCTTTGTATATATTTCCCATAGCGTCAAAAATTCCTTCGGGATGACCTCCAGGTAATTTTGTTCCATCAGCAGCTACATCAGAGACATAGGCATTTCCTGGTTTTATAACGCGTCGAGGTTCATCGTCTTTTAAATGATATAAAAAATTAGGATTTTCTTGTTCCCATTTATAAGCTCCTTTTGTTCCATAAATAGCGACTGTTAGATTATTTTCTTCACCTGTAGCAATCTGACTCGCTCTTAATACTCCTTTAAAGGTGTCAGAAAAACGGACTAAAATAGTTCCGTCAATGTCCAGGGTATTATCTTCATACAAGTTGTTTAAATCGGCAAGAACAGATTTGACTTCTTGTCCGGTTAGATATTCAACCATCTGAAAAGCATGGGTTCCAATATCACCAATACATGAGCTGATCCCCGCTTTTTTAGGATCTAATCTCCATACTGTTTTACGTACTTCTGGGTCATGGATTACCGGATTGATCCATCCTTGATAATATTGTATGTCTACTTTTTGGACGGCTCCTATTTCACCCTCAGCAATCATATGTTTCATATGACGAACCATAGGATAGCCTGTATAAGTGTATGTGACAGCAAAAATTGCATTATGCTTTTTTTGTAATGTCTCTAATTCTTTTGCCTCTGCATAAGATGTTGTCATAGGTTTTTCACAAATGACATTAAAGCCATTTTCCAAAAGTTTTTTGGCCATAGGAAAATGAAGGAAATTGGGAGTTAAAATGGATACCACTTCGATACGCTCACCTTCGGGTTTTTTAATTTCTTCTTCGATAAAAGTATCAAAATCAACATAGACTCTATCTGTATTTACCCCAATGTGTTTGGCGAATTTTATATTTTCCTCATAATTGGGATTAAAGACCCCCCCGGTAATTTCATAACGGTCATACATATTTGAAGCTACCCGATGAAGAACTCCAATAAGAGAGTCTCCGCCACCGCCTAGAACGCCTAGTCTTATTTTACTCATAGTGTTTTAATTTTAATGGTTTCATTTTTAAAAAATAGTAGAAAAAGAATAAGTACAATAAAAGAAAAAATTGCGGGTTGAACCCATATTTCTCTCCATAAATGTCCACCCTCTATGGCATATTGATCCGTTAGCCATCCAGCAAATCTGAATCCAATGAGCATTCCAACGCCATAGGTGGCTAAAGTGATTAGTCCTTGCGCAGCACTCTTGAATTTTTCTCCGGCTTTAAAATCAGTATATATTTGTCCAGAAACAAAAAAGAAATCGTAACAAACACCATGCAGAATTATACCAAAAAGGAGCATCCAGGTTTGTTCTCCAACATTACCAAAAGCAAATAACAAATAGCGTAAGCCCCAAGCTAAAATACCTACTATCAGTGCGTTTTTGACGCCATATCTTTTTAGGAAAATAGGGAGGAGTAATAGAAATAGGACTTCAGAAATTTGCCCCATAATCATTTTAGAAGCAGCAGCTTTCATTCCTAACTCATTCAAAAATTGATTTGCATGCTGGTAGTAAAACGCCAGTGGAATACAAACTAAAATAGAGGCAATAAAGAAAAACAGAAAACCGCGATCTTTTAGCATCGCCAGAGCATCTAGACCAAGAATTTCTCGCAATGTAATTTTCTTTTGGCGATCTGCTTTAGGTGGAGTTTTTGGTAAAGTAAAACTAAAAATACCCATCAAAAGTGATGCGGTAGCAGCCATATAAAAAGTGTATTGTAAAACTGCTTTCCCCTCCCAAGCGAAATAACCTATTGTAAGTCCTGCGATAATCCAGCCTAAACTTCCCAAAACCCGAATTGGTGCAAACTCTTTTGAGGGGTTTTTCATTTGATGGAAAGCTACAGAATTTGCTAGAGCTAAAGTCGGCATGTATAAAAGCATATATATAAATATGTAGGGATAAAACAAGGTGAAACTTTCAGCACTTGCAGCGAAATATAACAGACCACTCCCCATAAGATGTAAAACGCCTAAAATTTTTTGTGCTTCAAAATACCGATCTGCAATTAGCCCAATAATGAAGGGGGCAATAATAGCACCTATAGATTGGGTTTCATATGCCATCGCAAGTTGTCCTCCGCTGGCACTAAATTCTTTTGAAAGAAAAGTACCCATTGTAACAAACCAAGCACCCCAAATAAAAAATTCTAGAAAGAATAAAAAAGAGAGCTGAATCCTAGTTTTTAAAACCATTACTAAAGTTTAGCACCGATCGTTTCCAATAATTTTTTAGTAGCAATTATTCCTTCTTTTTCAGAAAGACGAAATCCTTCATATTCTACTCCCACAAATCCGGTATACCCTGCTTCTTTAACAATGGTCATAAGTTTCATGAAGTCAAGAGTGGTTTCATTTCCTTCGGCATCAAAGTCGTTTGATTTAGCACTCACCCCAAAGGCTCTAGGCATCATCTCAGTGACTCCTTTGTAGAAATCATAAATTTCTTTACAACTGCCATCAAATACAGAACCGTATCCTTCTTCTGCAATACAGAAATTTCCAAAATCAGGGAGGGTTCCACAATTAGATTTTTGAGAACCATTGATAGCTTGCATCAAAAGAGGAACATTTGAAGTAATTCGCCCATGATTTTCTACAATCACATTAATGTTAAGTGGTGCTGCATAATCGCTCAACACAGCCAAACTTTTGATTGAATTTTCAATCCATTTATCAGGATCTTTTTCCCCATAAAGATTCAAGCGAACCGAAGTACATTTCATGTCATGAGCTGCCTTGATCCATAGCTTATGATTTTCAATGGCTGTCATTCTCGCTTCTTCATTGGAGCTTGATAAATCTCCTTCAGAGTCAACCATAATTAATACATTTTGCATTTTATATTCTGCTGCATGGGCATTATTTCTAGAAACGAAATTTTGTATTGCTGCTGGTTTGTCTTCACTGTTCATGACATCTGGATAGAGTGCACTTACATATTCTAATCCTTCAAAACCTAATTCATGAGCCATTTTTGCAAATTCATAAGGAGAAGTGTCCCCAGAACGAAAAGCACGATGAAATGACCATTGCGCTAAAGAAAGTTTGAAAAAGGGAGTTTTATTTTCAACTTTTTTTTTTGGAATATTTTTGCAGGCTACAACACTGTTGAGAACTGTAATAGCGAGTACGATGAGTCCAATTGACTTGATAAATTTATTTTGTTTCATTTGGTTTGATTTAAACTTTAACAGAAATTATATGTCTAAAATTAGACAAATATTTAAGATCCCACGATAAAATATTTATATTTGAGGGACTCAGATCAAAGCAAACAAAAAAATAAAAAAAATCTTAATGGAAACAAACTACGATGCAATAGTTGTTGGAACCGGAATCAGCGGTGGATGGGCAGCAAAAGAGCTATGTGAAAAAGGGTTAAAAACTTTGGTCCTAGAACGAGGACCTATGGTCAAACACGTTGAAGACTACCCAACTATGAATAATGATCCTTGGGATTATAAAACAGGGGATGTGATTACTCAGGAAACTAAAAAAACCCAAGGAAAGCAAAGTAGGACCGGATATACTACTACTGAATCTAATAAACATTTTTTTGTTGATGATGTCAAACATCCATATAATGAGACAAATCGTTTTGACTGGATGCGAGGGTATCACGTAGGAGGACGTTCCTTAATGTGGGGAAGACAAAGTTACCGACTTACAGATTTTGATTTTACAGCCAATCTCCAAGATGGAATTGCCGTAGATTGGCCCATTCGTTACAAAGATCTAGCCCCCTGGTACAATCATGTAGAAGAATTTATTGGTGTCAGTGGAGAAAATGTTGGTTTACCACAGTTTCCAGATGGCAATTATTTGAAAGCAATGGAAATGAATTGTGTGGAAGATGTATTAAAATCATCGATGAGTGAAAAGTACGATGACCGTATTTTGACAATGGGAAGAACAGCGCATATTACCGAAGGTTTAAAACCAGGCTTAGGAAGAAGTAACTGCCAATACAGAAACCGCTGCATGCGAGGTTGTCCATTTGGAGCTTACTTTAGTAGTAACTCTTCAACACTTCCAACTGCTGAGGCAACAGGAAACATGACTCTTAGGGCCAATTCGGTTGTGCACGAGGTAATTTATGATGCTGACACAAAACGCGCCACTGGAGTCCGTGTAATCGATGCGGAAACTAAAGAAGTGTATGAATTTAATGCAAAAGTGATCTTTTTATGTGCTTCTGCAATTCCAACAACTTCTATTTTAATGCAGTCCAAATCAGAGCGCTTTCCAAATGGAATGGGGAATGATTCTGGAGAGTTAGGACATAATATTATGGACCACCATTTAGGTGTAGGTGCTTCAGGACGTTTTGAAGGATTCGAAGATAAATACTATACAGGAAGAAGACCAAATGGGGTTTATATTCCTCGTTTTAGAAATATCGGCGGAAATACAAACCGTAAAGATTTTACCCGTGGTTATGGATATCAAGGGGGAGCTAGCAGAGGAAACTGGTCGGATTCTATCGCAGAAATGGCGTACGGTGCTGCCTTTAAAGAAGCTGTAACAACTCCAGGAGACTGGAGAATGGGATTAGGTGGATTTGGAGAAATTCTACCCTACCATGATAATAAAATGACATTAGATTACGAAAATTTAGATCAGTGGGGATTACCTACCGTTACCTTTGATGCTACAATCAAGGAAAACGAGCTCAACATGAGAAAAGATATGCAACAACAAGCTGCTGAAATGCTCGAAAATGCTGGTTTTAAAGACGTAAGAGGGTATGATGGTGATTATGCAATCGGACTAGGAATTCATGAAATGGGTTCTGCAAGAATGGGTCGTGACCGTAAAACATCGGTATTAAATGCGAATAATCAATTGCATGACGTGCCAAATGTTTATGTAACTGATGGAGCGGCAATGACCTCAGCAGGGAATGTAAATCCTTCGCTTACATACATGGCATTGACCGCAAGAGCTGCAAACCATGCAGTCGAAGAATTGAAAAAAATGAATATTTAATAGTATAGAAATGGATAGAAGAAAAGCCTTACGAAATATTGGTTCCGGAATTGGAGCCATTGCAATCACTCCTACCGTAGTGAGTTTATTTCAAAGTTGTCAGACAGCGGTAACTTATACCCCTGTATTTATACCCGCAGAAGATTTTGGAATTGTCTCCAATTTGATGGAGTTAATTATTCCTAAAACAGATATTCCCGGAGCAATTGAATTAAAACTCCCTGAATTTGCAGATGCCTATATTGATGCTGTCTGGGATAAAGAGCGACAAGATAATTTTGTTGACGCTTGGAAAGCTTTTAAAGAAGCGGGAACAAGTGCCGCAGGAAAAACCAATGCAAGTGAATTAAGCGGAACAGATTGGGATGCTCAACTAGCTAAATATCTTAAACCGGGGAATGATGTTCCTGCAGGTGAAGAAGATGCCGCTAAGTTTGCAGGGCAACTAAGGAATTTAACCGTAAATGCATTTAAAACAAATGAATTTATTGGAGAAAATGTATTGGCTTATGCTCCCGTTCCAGGCCAACAAAAAGGATGTGTTGACCTTATGGAAACCACCGGTGGAAAAGCCTGGTCTTTATAGAGTTCTTAGGTATTCACTAATGGAACGCGCTTCTTCTTGACTCAAGTTTTGATTGAGCATCATTACATTATTATATTCTTCAAGCAAGGCTTTAGCAATAGGGTCTTGCTTTAGCATTTCAGCAGGATTCAAAAGCATATTCATGACCCATTCGGGGCTTCTTCGCTCATAAATTCCTTTCATAGCAGGACCGATTAATTTTCTTTCTGCCATATGACAAGCGGTACATTTTTGACTGAAAATTGTTTTTCCTTGTTCCGCCATGGAGTTATCTACAGAGCGTCCAAAATCAACACTTTTTATAGGTCCTATACCTTTATTATCCATATCTACAGGCACTGAGGATCCTCCTGTAGAATTAAATTTTTTCTCCTCCTTTTGAGTTCGGTTATATTCAAAACCTTTTTTCTTTTCTTCTGAAGATCCGCAACTCATTAAAAATACGAGACCAAAAAATAGTATTATTTTTTTCATGTAATTAAATTTTGTTAAAAATAGAAAAAGAATAGATTTACAGGAAAATTGAAGCCATGTTTTTAAAAGAATTTGAAATACGATGGAGTGATTTGGATGCAAACCGACATTTAGCCAATATATCTTACATAACTTACGCGGGTGAAGTAAGGATGGCTTTTTTACAATCTTTGGGACTAACACATCAGCGTTTAACGAGCCTAGGAATAGGTCCAGTTGTTTTTGATGAACACCTTTTTTATTTTAAAGAAGCTTTGCCAGATCAAAAAATAAGCGTTTCTACAGTTCTTGCTGGGATGAGTAAAAACGGAACTTTTTTTGAGTTTGAACATAATTTTTATGATAAACAAGGTCTTAATATTGCGAGATGTGAGATGATGGGAGGCTGGATGAATCTCAAGACTAGAAAATTAGCTGAAATCCCCGAGGAACTTATCACTCGATTTAATGAAACAAATAAAACATTAAATTACAAGGAGCTGACTAATAAAGACACACGAAGGTGGAATAAAACGCCAAAAAATTTAACCTTATAAAACGATATATGATGTACAGATTTTCTCTTTTAATCTTTCTTTTAGGTTTTACCCAACTCACGTTTGGCCAAAAAAACCCCTCTATAGAAAAGCAATATACAAAGGCGATTCAAAAATTGGTGAAAAATAAAAAAATTCAAAAGGTATTTGACCACATCCAAGAGATGGATTCCATTACAATGGAACGCCATATAGAACTTACAGAAATTGAGGCACCCCCTTTCAAAGAAGAAAAGAGAGGCCTTGTTTATGCTGATTATTTTAGGACTCTTGGATTGGATTCTGTTTGGATTGATGCCGTTGGGAATGTATTGGGATTGCTTAAGGGGTATGAAGGGAATCGAAATGTGGTATTGGATGCACATTTAGACACAGTTTTTCCTGAAGGTACGGATGTTAAAGTGCGGATTAAAAATGACACCCTTTATGCTCCAGGAATTGGAGACGATACCAGAGCGTTGAGTATGTTATTGACCATTATAGAGTCTATGAAAAAGACCGATATCCAACCCAAAGACAATGTTCTTTTTGTAGGGACTGTAGGAGAAGAAGGGCTAGGAGATTTGCGAGGTGTGAAACACCTTTTTAGAGAAAATGGTCCACAAATTGATAGCTGGATTGCAATAGATGGAGGAGATATTGGACGGGTGAATAACAAAGGTCTAGGATCATATCGCTACAGAGTCACCTTTAAAGGTCCTGGAGGACACTCGTGGGGTGCTTTTGGATTGGCCAATCCACATCATGCATTAGGTGAGGCTATTAGTAATTTTGTAGCAGCAGCAGATGTTTATACAGCCGAGGGACCTAAAACAAGTTATAATGTGGGCGTTATTTCTGGAGGAACCTCAATTAACTCCATTCCTTTTGAATCGATAATGGAAATTGATATTCGATCAATTGAACCCTCTCGTTTGGATGCTATGGAATCTCTTTTACAAGAAGCGGTAAATAAAGCTCGAGCCCACCAAAATGGTATTAAAAGAAGGGGTCCCGATTTAATGGCTGTTTTAGATAAAATTGGAAACCGCCCTTCAGGAGAACTTGCAGATGATTTACCCTTAATTCAACGGTCGCTTGCAGCAACTACTTTTTTTGGTGAAAAGCCCTTTCTTACAAGAGGGTCAACCGATTCCAACATCCCAATTGCCAAAGGAGTCCCCGCAATAACCATTGGGCGTGGTGGAAAAGGAGGCAAGGCACATTCGCTTGATGAATGGTGGTTGAATGATGAGGGGTATAAAGCCATACAATTAGCCATGCTTATTTTATTGTCAGAGGCTGGGATGCGTTAAGAATTTTGTTTTATTTTTTTTGAGACCAAATACACCCCAAGAAAAACCAACAAACAGGCAGAGATTTTAACAGCATCTAAAGTGTCATTTCCTGTTAAAACAGCGTACACTATAGTGATTAAAGGTTGGAGATAGGCAAAGGCACCAATGGTGGTTGCAGGAAGCGTTTTTAAGGCATACACATTAAGCAAATAGGTCAAAAAGGTAGTTCCTATTATTACAAATCCCATCCGCCAAATGGCCTCAAAAGGAAGGGTACTCCAAGAAACGGCACTGGCTTCAGGATAGGTGATTGGAAAAGTCATAATAACACCCAATAGAAACATCCATTTCATTAGAGTTACGGTGCTGTATTTTTTAGTAAGTGGCTTTACAAGAACCAAATAGGCTCCGTAACTAATTGAATTAATCAACATCATGCTATTTCCAAGAGGTACATTAGGCGCATTGGACACTTGAGAAGTATTCCCATATAAAATGAGTAATAAAGCTCCAGAAAAGCCAAGTACTATTCCCATAAATTTCAGATTAGTTAGTTTTTCTTTCAGAAAAAAAGCTGAAAGAATGAGGATAATAATAGGGGTGAGTGTTACAATTACACCACTATTGATTGGCGTTGAAAGTTGTAAGCCTTTAAAAAACATAAGCATATTGATGCACATTCCTAAAAGTGCCGCCCCAAAAATCCTAAGGTAATCCTTGCGATCAATTTTCTCTTTTGGAGTAAAGAGGCCTACCATCCAGAATAGAATAGCAGCACCCACGACACGAAGCATGATGAATCCAAAAGCACCAATATAATGTGGCATTACTACTTTGGCAATGGTGTGATTCATTCCATAAATTGTGGTCGCCCCTAATGCTGCCAGAAGTGCAAGAACCCTATTGTTCATTTAAAAAAGCTTTGGCTTCAGTAATGACCTTTGCGGTATTTCCTATGAATAGTTTATTGTCATAAAGCAATACTGGGCGTTTTAAAAAAGTATAATGTTCTAAAAGCAAATCTTTAATATCATTTTCGGATAGTATTTGATCTTTTAAACACCTTTGTTTATACAACTGTGCACGTTTACTAAAAAGGGCTTCGTAACTTCCAGCCAGGGCATGAAGTTGCGCCAATTGGGAAGCTGTTAATGGATTTTTTTTAATATCAATTTGGGCAATCGAGGAGTCTAATGGAAGTTCTGCTAGAATTCGCTTGCAAGTATCGCAACTACTCAAAAAATAAAAAACACGCATACAGGTCTATTTAGGCTACAAAGAAAAATCATTTTTATTGAAAAACAGGCGTTTTGCATAAAATCAAATACCTTTACAAGGTTTAACACACGCCCAAATAATTTTGTAAAATGGAAGAAAAATTACATTTTAATAGTACAACCATTCACGGTGGACAAGAGCCAGACAAAGCTTATGGAGCAGTAATGCCTCCAATTTATCAAACCTCTACCTATGCTCAATCAACACCAGGCGGCCATAAAGGGTTTGAATACAGCAGAACGCACAACCCTACCCGCCAAGCCCTCGAAAAATCTTTGGCTAGTATAGAAGCAGGAAAATTTGGTTTTGCTTTTGGGTCAGGTTTAGCCGCTATGGATGCTGTTTTAAAATTATTAAAACCGGGAGATGAAATTATTTCAACAGATGATTTATACGGTGGATCCTATCGCCTTTTTACCAAAATTTTTGAAGATTTCGGATTGAAATTTCATTTTGTGGGAATGAATGATCCGCAAAATATAGCAGCAATAATAAACAAAAAGACCAAATTGATCTGGGTAGAAACACCTACGAATCCCATGATGAATGTGATTGACATTAAAGCTATAGCTACCATAGCAAAACCGCATAAAATTTTGGTTGCTGTCGACAATACCTTCGCGTCTCCATATCTGCAGCAACCTCTTACTTTGGGAGCTGATATTGTGATGCATTCGGCTACAAAATACTTAGCAGGACATTCCGATGTTGTTTTAGGTTCTTTGGTTGTCAATGATCCCCTCATAGCAGAACGTATTGGGTTTATCCAAAACGCTAGTGGAGCCATTTGTGGCCCAATGGATAGCTTTTTAACTCTCAGAGGCATAAAGACATTGCATGTAAGAATGCAGCGCCATTGCGAGAATGCTACCGAAATAGCAAACTATCTAAAAAAACATCCCAAAATAGAGAAAGTCTATTGGCCCGGATTTGAAGATCATCCCAACCATAAAGTTGCAAAAGCCCAGATGAAAGATTTTGGAGGGATGTTGTCTTTTGTAACCAAAGGAGCGGATTATGACGCTGCAATTAAAATTGTAGAGAAGTTAAAAATATTTACCCTTGCAGAATCTTTAGGAGGTGTTGAGAGTTTAGCCGGACACCCGGCCAGTATGACACATGCTTCTATCCCCAAAACCTTGAGAGAGAAAAGTGGCGTTGTAGACGCACTAGTCCGCTTGAGTATTGGGATTGAAGATGTACGAGATTTGATAGCAGACTTAGAACAAGCCATTGGATAAAAAATGAAGCTCCCTAAAAATAAAAAAATATATTTTACTTCGGATCAGCATTTTGGTGCGCCCACACGGCATGTCAGTAAAGTGCGTGAGACGTACTTTTTGAATTGGTTAAATCATATTCAAATGGATACAGCAGCTTTATTTTTGGTAGGAGATTTATTTGATTTTTGGTTTGAATATAAAACGGTAGTACCCAAGGGCTTTATCAGAATATTAGGAAAGCTTGCTGAATTTGTAGATCAAGGGATACCCGTTCATTATTTTGTGGGGAATCATGATTTGTGGATGAAAGATTATTTCGAAACAGAATTAGGAATTCCTGTTTATCATAAGCCTAAAGAGTTTACCATTGAAAACACACATTTTTTTATTGGACATGGTGATGGTTTGGGACCTAATGATAATGGCTATAAACGGATGAAAAAACTATTTACCAATCCTCTAGCAAAAAGACTTTTCCAGGGCCTCCATCCTGACTTGGGAGTTAAATTAGGGCAGTATTTTTCAGTAAAAAACAAATTGATTTCAGGGTCAGAAGACGTTTCTTTTTTAGGAGAAGAAAATGAGTGGTTAGCTTTATACGCAAAGCGTAAATTAGAAGATAAACACTATGATTATTTTCTTTTTGGTCATCGCCATCTACCCATGGAGATTAAATTGAACGAAAAGTCCACCTATATAAACTTAGGAGATTGGATTACACATTTTACTTATGGAGAGTTTGATGGAAAAAAAGTTGCTTTAAAAAAATGGGAAACATCCTAACATGATTGAAGAAAAATCTCTTGATGTAGAAAAAACAGTCTTAGTTGGAATTATAAATTCACGACAAGACATACAACAGTCTAAAGAATATTTAGATGAATTAGCTTTTTTAGCATTTACTGCTGGTGGAGAGGTAATGCAACGCTTTACCCAAAAAATAGACCTTCCTAATCCTAAAACCTTTATAGGCTCAGGAAAAATTCAAGAGGTTTTAGAGTTTGTAAATGAGAATGATATTTCTTCGGTGATTTTTGATGATGAATTGACCCCCGCACAACAGGGAAATATTGAAAAAACATTGAAGGTTAAAATCTTGGATCGAACGGGATTGATACTGGATATTTTTGCACAACGTGCACAGACGAGCTATGCCCGAACTCAGGTGGAATTAGCGCAATATGAATATTTACTTCCAAGATTGAAAGGTCTGTGGACTCACTTGGAGAGACAACGTGGAGGAATTGGAATGCGTGGGCCTGGAGAGACAGAGATTGAAACGGATCGAAGGATTGTTAGAGATAAAATTTCTCTTCTAAAAAAGAAATTGATAAACATCGATAAGCAAATGGCGACACAACGAGGAAATCGAGGTGCGTTGGTTCGTGTTGCTTTGGTGGGTTATACTAATGTAGGAAAATCTACTTTGATGAATGTGGTGGCAAAAAGTAATGTCTTTGCTGAAAACAAACTCTTTGCGACACTTGACACTACCGTTCGAAAAGTAGTAATTGGAAACCTTCCTTTTCTTATGAGTGATACAGTTGGATTTATAAGAAAACTTCCTACGCAATTGGTTGAGTCCTTCAAGAGTACTTTAGATGAGGTTCAAGAAGCTGATTTATTATTGCATGTAGTAGATATTTCCCACCCTAATTTTGAGGATCATATAGATTCGGTAAATCAAATTTTAAAAGAAATAAAAAGTTTGGATAAACCTACTCTGATGGTATTCAACAAAATTGATGTGTATCAACCAGAGCCTTGGGATGAAACTGAGCTTATCGAACAAAGAGAAGAAAAGCATTTTAGTTTAGAGGAATGGAAGCAAACATGGATGCATAGAATGAATGGTCAAGCACTTTTTATTTCTGCAATAAATAAAGATAATTTAGAGGGTTTTAGAGAACGCCTTTATCAAGAAGTTAGGGAAATTCATGTCACTCGCTTTCCATACAATCATTTTTTGTATCCAGAAGGATTAGAAGAGTAAAAATCAAACGTATATTTTGTAAAAAACATAAATAATGAAAAAACTATCAATCTTACTATTTGCTTTATTTCTAGTTTCTTGTGAAAAAGGAGAAACGAGAGAAGAGTTAGAATCCTCATTGGAAAGTGCTTTAGGAGTAATAGCATCAAAATCTCCACTGGGAGGCAATGATCTTTTTTTTCAAAATGTAAGCTATGGAAATGGAACTCGAAACGTATTGGATATTTTGATGCCTTCTGAGGGAGATTCTAAAGGGGTCGTTCTGTTTTTTCATGGAGGTGGATTTATTGCTGGTGATAAGGCAGATGCTTATAACGATTTACTTTTAGAAACTATGGAGTCCCTTTTAGTAAATAAAATTACGATTGTAAGTGCAAACTATACCTTAATAAATACCCCAGGAAATAAAGGAGTAATATCAGCTTTGGAGGATGGTACCGCGGTAATTAATTTTGTTCAAAGTCAACTAAATAACCTTAAAATTCCAAGTAACAAAATAGTTTTAGCAGGGGTTTCTGCAGGAGCTGGAATTGCGCAATGGAATGGATTTCGCGAAGCAAGCAATACTCAAGTACAAGGAGTTTTAGCTCTAGCTGCTCAAAGCACCTATAATTTATACGAATGGGAAAATGTGTTTAACTCTTTTTCTTTGGATGAATTGAGGGAAATGAGCCCTGTTTTACAAACTCTTTTTTCGCAGTTTTACAATGGTGAACCATCACAAGAAGATCTTGCTGCTGTTGATTATAGAGATTTTATGGATTCAAATGATCCTCCGCTCTATGTTTTTAACCAAGCAGGAGATGAATTGATTAATAATCAAGGAGAAATTGACTTTGATGTTTTGTATCACAGTTATAAACATTCCGATTATTTAAGATTAAAAGCGATAGAAGTAGACTTAGAATTTTCAGGAATCTATTCGGAAAGGCCAGAGGCTTTTGTTCTCAGAGTTTTAAATTAGATTTTAGTACAATTTTTAAACAAATTATATTTTTCTGTTTGAAATGTAAGCATTTGCTTGTCTTGTTGGTAGCAAAACGAGATCAGCAACATTCACATGAAGTGGGGCTTTAGTCATATACAAAATTGCATCCGCAACATCTTTAGCGGTTAAGGCATCAATTCCTTCATACACTTTAGCAGCACGTTTTTGATCTCCTTTAAATCGAATTTCTGAAAATTCTGTCTGAACAAGTCCAGGATGAATGGCGCCTACTTTAATTCCATCTTTATTTAAATCAATCCTTAGCCCTTGAGTAAATGCATCTACCGCAAATTTACTACTGCAATAAACGCTTCCATTGGGATATACTTCTTTTCCAGCAATGGATCCAAGATTAATAATATGACCCTTTTTGGATTCAATCATTTGAGGGAGTAGCGCTTTGGTAACATACATTAGCCCTTTTACATTTCCATCAATCATAGCATCCCAATCCTCTAGATTTGCAGTTTGAACGGGATCAAGGCCATGTGCATTTCCAGCATTATTAATTAGAACATCAATATTTTTCCAATCTTCTGGAAGGTTTTCTAAAGCTTCAAAAACTGCTTTCCGGTCTCTTACGTCAAAAGTGAGAATGAGGGTTTTAGAATTTAGTTTACTAGCTAATAATTCTAATTTTTCTTTTCTTCTTCCACATAAAATTAGCTTGGCTCCTTCCTGAGAAAAGGCTTCTGCTGTTGCCCAACCTATTCCACTGCTAGCTCCTGTGATTACTATAATTTTATCTTTCATTTTAATGTTTTTAGGGTAAAGGTTCTCCCATACTAGCTTCCAATAGTAAAAACCAATCAGTAATTTCTAATTTTATATCAAGGGCTGCGATGCTGAGTTCTATTCGCTTTGCTGAGGTTGTTCCTATGACAGGATAAATTTTTGAGGGATGGTATAAAAGCCATGTCAAGAGTAATTGATCTTCAGTACAATTATATTTTTCACAGAGGGGTGTCATACATTTTAAAATACGCTGCTTTTTAGCATCATTTTCTTTAAAGTAACTTCCAAGTGGACTCCAAGCCATAGAACCAATACCATGAATTTTCATGTGGTCAAGTGTACCATCAAAAAGCCCATTTTCATGTGTCAATGAACATTCTAATTGATTCCATTCTAGTTTAACTTCTTGTTGAAGAAGCGACATTTGGGAGGGAGTAAAATTTGACACCCCCAATTGTCTAATTTTTCCTTCTTTTTTTAAGTCTAGAGTTACTTTGGCAACGGTTTCAGCATGCATTAAAGGACTTGGGCGATGCAGGAGTAATACGTCTAGATAATCCGTATTTAAGTGGCGTAAAGAATTTTCAACACTCATACGAATATGTTTCTCCGTATAATCGTAATGTTTTACTGGTAAAGGTCTTGCATCACATGGCATTTGAATACCACATTTGGAAATAAAAAAGACAGAGTCTCTATTTACAGTACTCTTTTTAAAAGCAGCACCAAAATCAGATTCGGTTGTATATCCTCCATAAATATCGGCATGATCAAAAGTGTTCACACCCATGTCAATAGATTGTTCTATAAGGGATTGAATTTCTTTCGTAGAAAATTTACTTCCCCATACTCCCCAGGTCATGGTCCCAGAGATAATTCTTGAAAAGGTGTTCAAAGGGTTAAATATTTAATATTCATCTTATTTTTAAATTTATATAATAAATGTATAAATCAATCTTTAATATACATTCAACTTGTTTTAATAAAGTTTAAATTATTGAGTTTAGATTAATTAGATTAAATTCACTCCTAAAATAGCAACATTTGGGAGCTTCTATATTTTTCCCTAAGCCCAATTTTTAACCAATTGTTAACAACATACTGAAAATATATTTTTCAAATTTGCTATCCGAAAAAAAATGTAGAAAATTCTTATGGAGAACAGTAAAAATGAAATGATTGACATCAATGCAATCAATGAGAAAATTGAAAAAGAAAGTGCATTTATTGATTTGCTGACCTTTGAAATGAATAAAGTAATTGTTGGTCAAAAGCACATGGTAGAGCGTTTGCTAATTGGATTGCTTGGTAGAGGCCATATACTTTTGGAAGGAGTTCCAGGTTTGGCAAAAACCTTAGCGATAAACACCTTGAGTCAGGCTGTAAAGGGGAGTTTTAGTCGAATACAGTTTACTCCCGACTTACTTCCTGCGGATGTAGTTGGAACAATGATATACAACATAAAGGAGAATGATTTCTCCATAAAAAAGGGACCTATTTTTGCCAATTTTGTTCTCGCTGATGAGATCAATCGTGCACCCGCAAAGGTTCAATCTGCACTTTTAGAGGCGATGCAAGAAAAACAAGTCACAATTGGAGATACAACCTTTAAACTTCAAGCCCCCTTTCTGGTTATGGCAACTCAAAACCCAGTAGAACAAGAAGGAACTTACCCTTTGCCTGAAGCACAAGTTGATCGATTTATGTTAAAAACAGTGATCGATTATCCAAAATTAGAAGAGGAGCAGTTAATCGTAAGAAACAATTTGAGTAGCAATCAAGTTAAAGTGAATCCAGTAGTAACAACGAAGCAAATATTAACAGCTCAGGAAACCGTTCGCGAGGTCTACATGGACGAAAAAATAGAAAGTTACATCCTCAATTTAGTTTTCGCGACGCGATATCCTGAGAATTATAATCTGGAATCGATAAAGCCTTTAATCAGTTTTGGTGCTTCTCCCCGGGGGAGTATCAATTTAGCTACTGCTGCAAAATGTCATGCTTTCTTAAAACATCGAGGATATGTAATTCCCGAAGATGTTCGAGCGGTTATTTTTGATGTATTACGTCATCGAATCGGATTAACCTATGAAGCCGAGGCTGAAAATATTACTTCTGAAGATTTGATTACTCAAATCATCAATGAGGTTGAGGTTCCTTAGAACAACAACTAGTTCAAAACAGATTACAACCATAGAACCCAATGGATACAAAAGCGCTACTTAAAAAAGTTCGCAAAATTGAGATTAAAACACGTCGTTTAAGCGATCACGTTTTTGGAGGAGAATATCATTCAACTTTTAAAGGGCGTGGGATGACTTTTAGTGAGGTTCGGCAATATCAGTTTGGAGACGATGTACGCGCAATCGATTGGAATGTAACGGCACGGTATAACGAACCTTTTGTGAAGGTTTTTGAGGAAGAGCGTGAATTAACATTGATGCTGGTAGTGGACGTTAGTGGTTCTGAAAAATTTGGAACAAAAACACAATTTAAAAGAGAAATTTTAACTGAAATAGCAGCTACTTTAGCCTTTTCTGCACTTCAAAACAACGATAAAGTTGGTCTAGTTTTATTTTCGGATCAAATAGAGTTATTTATACCTCCCAAAAAAGGGCGATCCCATATTTTGAGAATCATAAGAGAATTATTAGAATTTAAACCAAAAAGCACAGAAACCAATATTTCAGCAGCATTGGAATTTCTCTCAGGTGTTTTGAAAAAGAAAGCAATTGTTTTTATTCTTTCTGATTTTATGGATTCAGGATATGAAAAAACGTTGCGAATTACTGCAAAGAAACATGATCTCACAGGGATTCGCGTTTATGATCCTGTAGAAACGGAACTTCCTAAATTAGGAATTGTACCAATGCGGGACGCCGAAACAAGCGCTATTAGATGGATAAATACGCATTCTAAAAAAGTAAGAAATCAGTATGTGGAACATTATAATAAGCGGACCACTGAATACCAAGAACTCTTTCAGAAGAATGGAGCTGGAAATCTTAGCTGTAGTGTTGAAGAAAGTTATGTGAAAAAATTGTTAGGGTATTTTAAAGCAAGGATATAATATGAAGTACACACTTCCTTTGTTCGTCTATTTTTCAATAACTCTTTCCCTTTGGGCTCAAAGTGAAGTAGAGCTCAAAGCAGCTGTTGATTCAACCCAAATTAAAATTGGGGCACAACTTAATTATACGTTACAAGTAAAAGCAGATAGTATAGCTCAGGTTATTTTTCCTGAACAACCCATTTTTGCTCCCTTTGAGCTTCTAGAAGAAAGCTTGATTGATACGCTTCGAACGCGAACACATTATTTATACACTAAAAGATATGCTCTGATTCATTTTGATTCAGGCAATTATTTTATTCCACAGCAACAGATCTTAGTCAATGGTTTTTCTAAAATAGCAGACCTTATACCTGTTCGTGTAAACTCTGTGATAGTAGATACAACCAAGCAGAAATTATTTGATATTAAGCCTTTATTTACAGTTGAAAAAAACTACGATGTTTTAATCTCAAGAGTTCTTTGGGGACTCGTTTTTGCACTGATAATATTAGGAATATCTTATACTTATTTATTTCAGAAAAGAAGAAAGGAATTGCGTGAAAGAGAACTTCCCCCTTTCGATAGAGCCATTGAAGAACTCAAAGCTTTGGAGTCTGAAAAGCCCACGTTGCAGGACGAATATAAATTGTACTATTCAAGATTAACCGATGTAGTAAGACGTTATTTAGAAGAAGAAGCTAAAATTGATGCGCTAGAAAGCACCTCAGAAGAGTTGCTTAATAAGCTTGAAATGCGAAAAGATGCAGGGACTTTAGATTTAGATCATGCCACCTTGAAAAGTTTAAGAGAAGTGTTAAAGACCGCCGATCTAGTCAAATTTGCCAAATCTATGCCAGAATACAGAATTGCAAATGAAGATCGAAAAGCAGTCGAGCATGTGGTCATGGAAACAAAAGAAGCACTCCCTGAACCTACTGAGGAAGAATTGAGAGAAAAGGAAGCGTACAAAGAATATTTAGCTAAAAGGCGTAGAAAAGAACAATGGATTTGGGGTTTATCAGGAACAGGAATTTTAGCTGTTACAATCTTGGTTGTTTCTATGCTTGTATATGGTTTTTATCCTGTTAGAGACACCCTTTTGATGTATCCCACTAAGGGATTGTATAGTGGTCAATGGGTGAATAGTCAATACGGTACACCTCCATTAAAAATTGAAACTCCGGAGGTTTTGGAACGAATACCAAATGAAAATGATCTTATTCAACAGTTTAGTCTGGGAACTTTAGACAGTCCTTTTTATATTGATTTAAAATTTGACTTTCCTAAACTAGAGCTTAAGAAAGAAGAAACGAATTCAGACCCTCAACAAGCAAATACAGAAAAAGCACAAGCTTTAGTTAATACGATTATTTCAAATTTTGAATCTGGTGGTGCTGTAAATATTTTAATGAAAAACGATGAGGTAACACTTCCATCAGGAGTTCCAGTTGCAAAGATTTTTGGAACTTTAGATTATCCTAAAAAGGGCGAAAAGGATCGTGTGAGATGTAGCTTTAACACATTACTTTTAACCTTTGAAGAAGGAACCATTATTTTAACGATGATGTATGAAAAGGAAGATCGTTATGCGTCTGAAATTGAGCAACGTATAATCAATAGTATAGAACTGATTAAAGAACTCTAAAAATGTTTGAAGGAATCTATTTTGCAAATCCTGACTACCTCTGGTTATTACTTCTACTTCCAGGGGTCATTCTTTGGCATGTAGTAACCTGGCGGAAAGCTCAAGCAGAACTCAAAATGTCTAGTCTTTCAAGTTTCAAGCAGCATTCATCTTTTTGGAGCTTACTTAGGCCCATCCTCTTTGTTTTTAGATTAGTAGCATTAGCAATGATTATTTTGGCAATTGCAAGACCACAAACGGTAGATATATCGACGCGAACAAAAACAAATAAAGGAATAGATATTGTAATGGCTATTGATGTTTCTTCAAGCATGTTAGCGCAAGATTTAAAACCCGATCGATTGAGTGCCTTAAAAAGAGTTGCCTCAGCTTTTGTTGATGATCGTTTATCAGATCGGATTGGATTGGTTGTTTATGCTGGGGAGAGTTACACGTTGACTCCTATTACCAGTGATAAAGGAATTGTAAAAGGAGCATTAAGAGAAATTTCATATCAAGGGTTAATAGAAGATGGAACTGCAATTGGAATGGGTCTTGCAACCTCTGTAAACCGTTTAAAAGACAGTAGAGCGAAAAGTAAAGTCATTATTTTACTTACAGATGGGGTGAATAATTCTGGCTTCATAGATCCAAAAATTGCAACGGAGCTTGCAGTAGAGTTTGGTATAAAAACGTATACCATTGGACTTGGAAGTAACGGAACGGCTAGAGCACCTGTGGGGATATTACCCAATGGAAGTTTCCAATATGCAATGACAAAAGTAGAAATTGATGAAGCTTTACTTCAGGAAATTGCAACAGCGACAGGCGGAATTTATTTTAGAGCCACAGACAATAAAAAATTGGAAGAAATTTATGAAGAGATAAACAAGCTTGAAAAGACAGAGGTTGAAGAGTTTAAGTATTATAATTATGAAGAAAAATACCGAATACTTATTCTTCTTGCCTTAATATTGATTGTCCTAGAATGGATTGGAAAAAATACAATATTTAAAAGTTTTATTTAGATGTATCAGATAGACGCTTACCAATACATTTATTTTCTAGCAATACTTCCCGTATTTTGGCTTGCCTATATCCTAGTTCTTAGATGGAAAAAAAGAACTCAAGCAAAGTTTGCTAACGCTGAACTTTTAGACGAACTAAGTCCAAATCGTTCTAAATTTAAGCCTGGATTGAAAATGATTGTGCTGAGTATTGCAATCGCTTTATTAGTTTTAGGATTAATGAATCCTAAGATAGGAACACAGCTTGAGACAGTGAAAAGGGAGGGAGTTGACATTGTGTTTGCAATTGATGTTTCAAAAAGTATGTTGGCAGAAGATATTGCACCCAATCGACTTGAAAAATCAAAAAGATTGGTTTCCGCAATTTTAAATCAACTGGCTAGTGATCGTGTGGGAATTATAGCATATGCCGCTCAGGCAGTCCCACAATTGCCAATAACAACGGACTACAGTGCAGCTAAAATGTTTTTACAAGCACTCAATACAGAAATGCTTTCTTCTCAAGGAACAGCATTGGATAGTGCCATTGATTTGTCTGGAACGTTTTTTGATGATGAAGATCAAACTAATAGGGTGATCTTTTTGATTTCAGATGGAGAAGATCACTCTGAAGATGCATCTAATGCCGCATCAAGAGCTGCAGCAATGGGGATAAAAATCTTCACCTTTGGCGTAGGAACGGAAGCAGGTGCTCCGATTCCCATAAAAAGAAATAATGTTGTAGAATCTTACAAAAAAGATTTTAATGGAGAAGTAGTTATTACTAAAAGAAATCAAGAGACTTTGGAAGCAATAGCAAATGCTACTGATGGTCAATATCAGGACGGAAATGACACACAAGCTGTGTTGGATTTTGTTTCTGAACAACTTAAAGCAATGGATAAAAAGGAGTTTGAAGCTAAAAAATTTGTAAGCTATAAAGATCGATTTCAACCTTTTTTAATTGCCGCTTTACTTTTTCTTATAATCGACCTATTTTTGTTTGAAACAAAAACAAAGTGGGTTCAGAAACTGAATTTATTTAATGAAAATGAGAGGTAAAATATTAATAGGATTGTTATACTGCTCCTTTAATTTGAGTTTTGCTCAAGAAGGGAAGGTGACTAATCATATCTATGAGGGAAATGAAGAAGCCCAAAACGAGGCCTATATTAAAGCAGAAAAATCCTACAGAAAAGCACTGTCCCTTGCCCCTGAAAAAGCAACAGCACTTTATAATTTAGGGAATACTCATTTTTTAGATAAAAAGTATGATGAAGCTTCCCAGCGCTTTTTTCAAACTCAAAAGTTTGCAAGTTCCAAAGAAGACAAACACAGAGCATTTCATAATATGGGGAATGTTTACATGCAAAAAAAAGAGTATCAAAAGGCTGTAGAGGCTTATAAAAATGGGTTGCGGAATAATCCTACCGATGAAGAAACTAGATATAATTATGCTTTGGCAAAGGAGCTTTTAGAAAACGAAAAACCACCAGAGGAGCAAGAAGAAGACGATAAAAAAGACCAAAAAGACCAGCAGGATAAAGATCAGGAGGACGAGAAAGATCAGGACGAAGATAAGGAAGGTGATAAAGAAAATAAGGACGAACAAGACCAAGATAAAGAAGGGGACGAAGGCGACCAATCCAACGATGAAGGCGAACCTAAAAACGAAGGAGATCAAAAGAAAGATCAAAAACCAAATGAAGGTGAAAACAAACCTGAAGAAAAAAAGCAACCTCCTAGACAAGGACAACTATCCCCTCAACAAGTCCAAAGTCTCTTAGAGGCTATGAATAATCAGGAAAAGAAAGTACAGGATAAAGTAAATGCTAAAAAAGTAAAAGGCGTTCCCGTTAGGGGCAAAAAAGATTGGTAATTATGATTCGACTTTTGGTATCTCGATCACTAGTAGGGTTTTTATTATTGATCACCTTTATGACTCAAGCTCAGGTTAGCTTTGAAGCAAAGGTGAGTAAAAAACGATTAGGACTCAATGAGCGTCTTCGGGTTGATTTTGAGATGAATGAGAATGGAGATAATTTTATTCCACCACTTTTTACAGGATTTCAAGTAGTTAGCGGACCCCAACAGGCAGTCAGCAGATCATGGGTAAATGGTGTGCGTAGTTTTTCGAAAACCTATACTTATTTTTTAACTCCTAAGCTAAAAGGCAAAATAACCTTAGATCAAGCCCAAATAACGATTAATGGTGAGGTCTATAAAACAACTCCCATAACCATAGAAGTAACAGAAGCTGTTGAAAAACCAAATGATCCTAACAATATTGACTACATCACAGATGAAAATATTAAGCTAGTAGCTGAAATTTCAAATTCTAATCCTTATTTGAATGAGGGTATTTCTGTGGTTTACAAGCTCTATTTTAGAAACCCAATTTCGATTTCAGATGTACAAGAATTAGAATCGCCTAGTTATGGTGATTTTTGGAGTCACTTAATAAAAATCGGACAGGTAAGGGTAAATACAAAAGGAGTTTATAATGGAGAACCTTACAATGAGGTAGTTTGGCGGAAAGTTGTGCTTTACCCGCAAAAAACAGGGAAACTCAATATAGAACCCCTTACCCTAAATTTAAGCCTGAGCGTACCCAGTAACCGACGTGACCTCTTTGGTAGGAGAATTCTCACCCAAGGGCAAAAAACTATTACTGCTGGAAGGCGAGTGATAGATGTTAAAAGTTTACCAGAAAAAAATAAACCTCCCGGATTTACTGGTGCTGTTGGACAGTTTGACTTTGATGTGATTTTAGATAAAGATGCATTAAAGGCTTCGGAATCATTCCAAGCAACCCTAAAAGTTAAAGGGAATGGGAATTTGAAATTATTCAATCTACCCAAAATAAACGTCCCTAATACCCTAGAGGTTTATGAACCTGAGCATACAGAAAACGTTAAAATTAACCTTTCTGGAATGGATGGAACTATTGAAGACGCCTATACAATAGTACCTCAATACCAAGGGAAGTATCCCATTCCACCAGTTCAATTTTCTTATTTTGACCCTAAAACAAAAAACTATAAAAGTGTACGGTCTCAAGATTTACTTGTAGATGTTTTTGAGGGTCCTGTCGCTGGAAACTCTCGAGATGAATCCAAAAGCTTAACGAAGCAACTGGTCGACACTGCAGACACTACTTTTAGCTTTATTATTTTAAACACAAAATTAAGCCCAATAAATACAACAGCATTCTGGAAAAGCACACTCTTTTGGAGTCTATTAGGCCTTCCAATAATGTTAATGTTTCTTGCATTTCTTTTGAAGCGCTTTATATTGGAACGAAAAGAAGATAGTGTAAGCAGTAAACAACGTGAAGCACAACGCTTGGCTAAAAAGTATTTAAGTTCTGCAAAGAAAGCATTTGAAGATCAAGTGGTTTTTTATGAAGCGTTGGAGCGAGCGTTGCATAATTACTTAAAGGCTAAATTACAAATTGAAACTACAGAGTTGACTAAAGATAAAATTGAACGTTTGCTGCTAAATAAAAAAGTAAACAAACAAACAGCATTAGACTTTGTTGCTGTAATTGAAAATTGTGAATTAGCAAGATATGCTCCAGGCTCGTCTGTCAGTATCAAAGTAGATTACGAAAAAGCAAGCAGTGTTATAGCAAGTATAGATCGTCAATTATGAAAAAAGGTATCGTTATAAAACCGTTTCGAAGTAATCTTGAAAGAATCATCATTGTGTTTTTTATGATGGGTGTTTTGAATGTTTGCGCTCAAAACTCTTCTGAGGAGTTGTTTGAACAAGGCAATGCTGCATACAATGATGGGGATTTCACAAAGGCTATTTCCCTCTACGTACAAACTCTTGATATGGGAAGTCATAGTGCTGCTTTATATTTCAACATGGGGAATGCCTATTATCGTTTAAATAATGTTGCTGAAAGTATTTATTATTTTGAAAAAGCAAAACAATTAGATCCTGATAATAAGGATATTAAGACCAATAGTGCATTTGCACAAAACATGACTATTGATGCAATTGAAGCAATACCAAAATCCCAATTGGCTCAACTGCAAGAGGGAATTTTTGAATTATTTTCTATTACCACCTGGTCTAAGATTACCTTAGTTTGGATATGGTTATTTGCGCTTTTTTTTATTGCTTATTTATTTTTAAATGCATCCCAGCTAAAGAGAATTTTCTTCCTTTTATCTTTAGTCTCCTTAGCTCTTTTTATAAGTAGTTTTGCGATTACTTTTTCCGTTAATCAGCAGCAAAAAAACACCCAGTATGCCATTCTTTTTTCAAACAAAATAGACATATGGTCAGAACCCAATCAGCGGGGTGAAATTCAATTTACGCTTCATGAAGGAACCAAAATTGAATTGCTTGAATCCCTTGATGAATGGAATAAAATTCGAATTGCGAACGGTTCTGAGGGATGGATAAAAAACGCTGATTTAAGAAGTTTAAATTAGTAGCTTACAACAATTTGTTTTTCTTGAAGCGTTTCAAACTGCATTACCCAATCAAATAGAAAAGCACCTAATTGTTCAAGGATAGGATAAGCGATAGACACTTCCAAAATAAATGGAGACACAAGGGTCATTAATGAATTGATTTCTTTGAAAACCAATGTTAGGGCACTCAAAATAATACACCATTTTAAAACTCCGAAAACTCCGCCCAACAATCGATTAAGCCCTCCTAAAGCTACAATCTTAAGTGCTTTGGTGAGCATTTTTGCCAAAAGAGAAATTGCATAAACGATCCCTATAAAGAGTAGTATAAAGCTAACTGCTTGAATTATTTTTGGACTCCATGAAACATAATGTGTAAGGTAGGTACCAACAAAAGAAGAAAACTTAAAAGCACCCATAATACCTAAAAATAAGGCAATCATACCGGATATCTCAATAACAAAACCTTTACTAATTCCACGGAAAAGGGAGTAGGCTAGCAAGATTACAATTACAATATCAAATATATTCATTTGTCTAAAGTACTATTTTAGGCTTATAAATGATTCTTTTTTAGAAATAAGAGTAATCGAAATTGAAAAACAAATGATCGCTACTAATATGCTAAAAATGTATCTTTGTGTATGTCAAAAAATGGACGAGACCCTCAATTAAAAGAACGCTGGGATGATTTAATCTTGTTTTTAACAGATACATTTTCAGATGGCGAAGCATTAGATGTTGAAGGAGTTCTCTATTTGATCGGTCTTCAGGAATTCGGCAAACCACACCAACGATTTAAGAAGGAAGATAATGTCAATTTAATACACATAGGAGTTTGTACCATTTTAGAGCCCTTTGGATATTATCGTTTTGACTTTATTGATGAACAAGGATGGCCACATTTTGAACTTGTAGAGCCTTTGCCCTACTTAAAATCAGGGGAGCAAAGTGTTTTAATCAAGAGTGCCATTGTAGATTACTTCCTCAAGCAGGGGGTCATTTCATAAAACTAATTTATTTTTGTATCATGATTGAACGCGTAAAAGAATATTTGGAACAGGTAAACGCTTTTTCTAGCAGTGACGCCAAAGCTATTGAGGAATTTAGAGTTAGTTATGCAGGAAAAAAAGGAATCCTCAACTCATTGTTTGCTACATTTCGGGAAGTTCCTGTTGATGAGAAAAAAGCATTTGGGCAGGAACTCAATACCTTAAAGACAGCGGTATCTGACAAAATAAAAGAGCTACAATCACAAATGAACAGTAAAGGTGCGAAAGCGATTCTTAATGATCCAACAAGAACACCTTTTCCTATTCAAACAGGAAATAGACATCCTCTAGCTGTCGTTAAAAACCGTATTATTGATATTTTCACTCAGATTGGTTTTACCATTTCAGAAGGCCCAGAGATTGAAGATGATTGGCACAATTTTACTGCTTTAAACTTACCCGAATATCATCCGGCTCGTGATATGCAGGACACTTTTTTTATACAGACGGATCCTGATATTCTATTACGCACACATACCTCCTCAGTTCAGGTGCGTTATATGGAAAAAAATCAACCTCCCATTCGAACAATCTCTCCTGGTAGAGTATTTCGTAATGAGGCTATTTCTTCAAGGGCGCATTGTATTTTTCATCAAGTTGAAGGGTTGTACATTGCAAAAAACGTATCCTTTGCGGATTTAAAACAAACCTTACAATACTTTACAGAGTCTCTATTTGGTAATTCTAAGATTCGTCTTAGGCCATCATATTTTCCCTTTACTGAGCCTAGCGCTGAGGTCGATATTTATTGGGGTTTAGAAACAGAAACCGATTACAGAATTACAAAAGGAACAGGATGGCTTGAAATTATGGGCTGCGGAATGGTCGATCCAAATGTTTTAAAAAATTGTGGAATAGATCCAGACGAGTATTCAGGCTTTGCTTTTGGAATGGGAATTGAAAGAATCGCGATGCTGTTGTATCAAATTAGTGACATTAGACTTTTCTTTGAAAATGATGTTCGCTTTTTAAAGCAGTTTAAAGCAACACTCTAGCTTAACTTTTTCGAAAGTTTTTGAAACATCCTTCTGGGGCTTTTTTTAAGATATAAAACTCCATAAATTGCATCGATGATGGGCGTGTTTACCCCAAGTGATTTACTCATTTTATATGCAGATTCGCATGCGTAATAGCCCTCAGCTACCATATTCATTTCTAATTGTGCTCCCTTTACAGTATATCCTCGTCCAATCATATTTCCAAAACGACGATTTCTACTAAAAAGTGAATAGGCAGTAACTAATAAATCTCCGAGATAAGCAGAATGATTAATGTTCCTTTTACGATTGCTTACTTTTTTTATGAATCGATTCATTTCCCGAGTAGAATTACTAATTAACACACTTTGAAAATTATCACCATAACTCAAACCATGTGCAATTCCAGAGGCTAATGCATAAACGTTTTTAAGTGTAGCCGCATATTCAATTCCAATGACATCATTTGAAACTTTTACTTTTAAGTATGAGGTTCTCATCAGTCGATGAAGCAAGGCAGCATTGTCTTTACTCTTAGATGCTAAAGTTAGATAGGAAAGTCGTTCCAAAGCAATTTCTTCAGCATGTGAAGGGCCTCCAATAACAATAAATCGTTCCCAAGAAAGACCGTAATGCCGATGTAAATGTTCTCCAACAATGAGCTGTGTTTCAGGAATAAATCCTTTTACTCCAGAAACAATGATTTTGTCTTTTAACGGGGGCTTAATTTTTTTTAATTCACTTTCAAGATATGCTGAGGGAATGGCAAAAACAATCCATTCGGATTTAGAAACAACTTCATTAATATCACTACTTACGGAAATTCTACTGGGCTTAAATTTAATCTCAGTTAGGTAGTTTGGATTTTTTGAAGTAGCTATTATTTTTTGAGCGTCTTCTGGGTTGCGAACATACCAATTCACATGAATTTTACTGTCAGTGAAAATTTTGACAAGTGCGGTAGCCCAGCTACCGCCTCCGAGTACGGCAAGTGTAATTTTTGGGGAACTAATTTTAAGCATTTTTAGATAGGGGATCTACATAGGATTACAACCAAGTATTCCATGGAATTCTACTCAATAAAAGAAGTAATCCTATGCCGTAAAAAAGGCCAATTCTTAAAAACTTTTTAGTAGATAAAGTTTGTCTTTTATGCATGGACCAGCCCATCGTTATTAAAATGATTGCTAAAATATTAGTGATGGGATGTTCTACAAGATACAATCTTGCTTCTGCATTTTTCATGACGCCCATTCCCATTTCAGACCACTGGTTAAACCAAGGGGAAACAAAATAAAGAATTAAACCAACAAGTAATTGTATGTGAGAAAAGATAAGTCCAAAAAGACTGATTCTCAGATCTTTTGCACCAAAGTCTCTTCCAGAAGATTTTCCAATGAAAGCATTGACAATGGCAATAACTAAAATGAGGAGGACTAAAAAGGCCCAATACGAATGAATAGTTTTTAAAACGGCGTACATAATTTATTTTTTTATAAAAATACTTCATTTTAGGTGAAGTTTCATTTTCAGCTTAAATAACTTACATTTAATTAATAAAATAGAATCCTACCTTATGAAAAAGATTATAATGCTTTCTTTATTACTAACCTTTTCTTGTCAGCAACCGGTAAAAAAAGAACAACCACAAGAACCAACCTTTGGAATTGTTATTCATGGTGGTGCAGGGACAATTTTAAGAGCTAATATGACTCCAGAAACAGAGTCAGCTTATCGAAAAGTTTTGGCAGAAGCTATCAAAGTAGGTCATGCTATTCTTAAAAACGGAGGAAGCAGTCAAGAAGCTGTTGAAAAAACGATTCACGTAATGGAAGATTCTCCCTTATTTAATGCTGGAAAGGGAGCAGTGCTTACCGCCGATGAAACAATTGAATTAGACGCTTCTTTTATGCATGGAGCTCAACTTGATGCCGGAGCAATTTCAGGGGTTAGAACAATTAAACATCCCATATCAGCAGCCATTAAAGTGATGGAAAATTCCCCTCACGTAATGCTTTCAGGCGCAGGGGCAGATGCTTTTGCAGCTTCTCAAGGTTTAGATATTGTAGAGCCAGAATACTTTTACACAGAACGAAGAATAAATGCCTTAAAGCGGGTAAAAGAAGCAGAGTCAAAAGAAAAGGAAACATCTTCCTTAGAAGCAGAATTCATAAAGCATCAGCGATATGGAACAGTAGGTTGCGTAGCTTTAGATTTGAAAGGGAATTTAGCTGCAGGGACTTCAACTGGAGGAATGACAAATAAAAAGTGGAATCGAATTGGGGACGCTCCAATAATTGGTGCAGGAACGTACGCTAATAATGCTACTTGTGCTATTTCTGCAACAGGATGGGGTGAATTTTTTATCCGCTCTGTAGTTGCTCATGATATTTCTGCCTTGATGGAATACAAGGGACTCAGCATTCAGGAAGCCGCACATACTGTAATTCATGATAAAGTAGGTGGTATGGGAGGTGATGGAGGCGTAGTAGGAATTGATTGGAAGGGCAATGTCGCTATGGAAATGAATACACCAGGAATGTATCGAGCCCATATGGATGCAGTCGGTAATTTAAATGTAAAGATTTATAAAGACGAGTAATGTCAAACTATTTTTCAGTAATTTTTTCAAGTCAACTCTCCCAATTTGAAGATCAAAAATACCATGAATTTTCAAATCAAATGCTGGAGCTTGTCAATGAAGCGGATGGATTTTTAGGGGTAGAATCTTATCGTGAAAAATCGGGTAGAGGAGTAACTATTAGCTATTGGACTTGCATGAACTCAATAAAAAAATGGAAGGATAATTCCCAGCATCTTTTTGCTCAACAGTATGGAAAAGAGATAGCCTATTCAAAATTCACCATTAAAGTATGCGAAGTAATGCGAGAGTATAGTTTTGACAAAAAAAAGTAAAATTAAAGCTTAAGAAAAGCGATGAAAGATGAGTTTACTTTTGATTCAACTCGAAAAATTATTCATGTAGACATGGATGCTTTTTTTGCAGCGGTTGAACAATTGGACCATCCTAAATGGAGAGGTAAACCACTTGCTGTTGGTGGGGGTGGTGACCGAGGAGTAGTTTCAGCGGCCAGTTATGAAGCTCGTAAATATGGAGTACGTAGTGCTTTAAGCGGTGTGATTGCAAAACGGTTGTGCCCTCATTTGATTTTTGCGCCTACTCGATTTGACCGCTATAAGGAGATCTCAGAAATTGTACGTTCTGTGTTTTTAGAATATACTTCTTTGGTAGAGCCTTTATCTTTAGATGAAGCTTTTTTAGATGTTTCAGAATATCCATCAGCAACGATGGTGGCTCAAGAAATTAGAGAAAAAATTTTTTCTAAAACTGGATTAACAGCATCTGCTGGGATTTCGATAAATAAGTTTTTGGCTAAAATAGCGAGCGATTGGAATAAGCCAAATGGTCAAAAGACAATACCTCCAGAAGAGGTGCTTTCCTTTTTGGAAAATTTGGACGTAAAAAAATTTCATGGTATTGGTGCTAAGACAAAACTTAAAATGTATGGTCTGGGAATTTATTCGGGTAATGATTTGAAACTTCAGTCTGCAGCTTTTCTAGAAAAGCATTTTGGAAAATCAGGGATTCATTATTTTAAAGTAGTTAGAGGAATTCATACGAGTGAAGTAAAACCGCATCGTATCCCCAAATCTTTAGGTGCAGAAAGAACTTTTGAAACTAATTTGAGTAGTGAAGTTTATATAGAAGAAAAGCTTAAATTGATTTCAGCACTGTTAGAAAAGCGAACTAAAAAAAATAAAGTAGCAGGGAAAACTATTACACTTAAAATAAAATACAGTGATTTTATTCAACAAACCCGAAGTAAAACGGGAACACTTTATTTATCTTCAAAAGAGTTAATTTTCGAGGAATCAAAAAAATTACTCTATCAAGAAAAACTTTTGAACTCTGTGAGGCTCATTGGAATTTCATTATCAAATCTAAATACATCAAAAAAAGAAATTCCTAAACCTGAGCTTTTAATTAAAAATCCACAATTGAGTTTGCCGTTTTAGATAGTTGATACACGAAGTGTATTCACCATCCCTTTGGTTTGTATTGGCATAGCCGTTAGATTAACAACCATATCTTCTCTTTCAACATAACCTTGCTTAAGTGCTAATTCATTTATTTCTTCAACGGTCTTATCTGTGCTGTTTAAGTTGTTGTAGTAAAAAGTTTTAACACCCCATAAAAGGTTAAGACGATTAAGTATTCTTGTATTTGAAGTAAATACCAAAACATGAGCACTGGGTCTCCATGAAGAGATTTGAAAAGCTGTATAACCGCTATTTGTAAGTGTACATATTGCTTTTGCTTCAATATCGTTAGCAATATGAGCGGCATGAAAACAAATAGACTTTGTTATAAAACGCTTTGTACGAATTGTTGGTGCTTCTTGCGGAACCTGAATTAAGCTCGAGCCCTCCACAGAAATCAGAATGTTTGACATAGTTTGTATTACTTCTACTGGATATTTACCCACAGAAGTTTCTCCAGAAAGCATTACGGCATCGGCACCATCCATTACAGAATTTGCGACGTCATTTACTTCTGCTCTGGTAGGAGTTAGACTGTCAATCATTGTTTCCATCATCTGAGTGGCAATGATAATTGGAATACGTGCTTTTTTTGCTAAGTGAACCAAGCGCTTCTGAATCAAGGGAACTTCTTGTGCTGGAACTTCGACCCCCAAGTCTCCTCGAGCAACCATTAGACCATCGCAGTGGGCTATGATTTTGTCAATGTTTTCAAGTGCTTCCGGTTTCTCAATTTTAGCAATAATGGGTATTTTTTGATCCGTATGCTTCGCCATTAATTCCTGTAAATCTATCAAATCTTGGCTAAAGCGTACAAAAGAAAGTGCTATCCAATCAACATCTTGAGTAAAGATAAACTCCGCGTCTTTTATGTCTTTTTCTGTAAGTGCAGGAAGAGAAATTTTAGTGTTAGGTAAATTGACACCTTTGTTTGATTTAAAAGGACCACCTTGAATCACCTTTGCATTTACTTGGTTTTTTTTATTAGTTGCCGTAACCTCAAAGATAAGTTTGCCATCATCCAATAAAATACGTTCTCCACCCGAAACATCTTTTGGAAAATTTTTGTAATTCATATAGGCTTTTTTTGCATTCCCTACAAAGGGGGCGTCAGTCAAAAAGACGACCTCATCTCCTGGCTCAACAAAAGCACCTTCTTCCATTTTGCCAACACGTAACTTTGGTCCTTGGAGGTCAGCTAAAATAGAAGTATTTCGGTTTAATTTTTTATCGACTTTTCGAATCATTTTAATACGATCAGAAACATCATTATAGTCTGCATGAGAAAAGTTTATTCGAAAAACATTTACGCCTTCATGGATCATTTTTTCTAAAACATCTTCTGTAGATGAAGCAGGACCTAGGGTTGCAACGATTTTGGTTTTTTTGATAAAATTCATTAATCAAATATTAAGTTTAGTTGATTTTTAATTTTGTTTACAGGAATGGCATAGATCAATGATATACTCGACCAATCTTTTAGTCGTGACAATATAGTTTCAATAGTATTGCTATCTGTAGATTTTATGAAAAAATCAACGGTTTTAAATTCAGAGATTAAAGATACTTTATTTCTTAGCGGTATGTCAAATAATGCAGTAGAATTTAAATTTTGTTGATCCTTTTCATTTGAATTCTTATTTGAAAAAAGGGAACAGTTCAAATCGTAGGCTTGATTTTTCCATTCAAAATGGATGAAAGAAGTTTTAACTTTTTTACCGTAGAGGTCTTTTTTACTTCTTTTAAATTTTGCCCCAATAGATTGATTTAGGAAAAAAGCAATTTGATGCGCTTCCAATGTGGTATGCAAGGCCAGTATTTCATCTTCTAGCAGTTCTTCTTCCAATTCTAGATGGTATACTTTTTTACTCATCTCTATTTATTTTGTATGGCTTAAGTACACTTACTGCTATTTTGGCGGCTTTTTCTTCAGCTTTTTTCTTTGATAAGCCGCGTGCCTTTGAGATTAACTTTTTACCTAAATAAATTTGACAGGTATAATTAATATTTGGATCTAAACCTCCATCGTTTTCTGTTCTGATCTCCAACTCTTGTTTTTGTTTCTGAGACCATTCGATCAAAAGACTCTTATAGCTTAAAACCATATTGTCTAGCTCATCCATATCAATATAAGGATCAAGCATGTATTTTAAAACATAGTCTTTTGTTTTATTGTATCCTTTGTCAATAAAGAGTGCGCCAATCAATGACTCAATCAAGTTCCCATGAATATTTTCACCAAACGTTTTGTGATGACTTGAAATATCCGCGAGTTCAAAAAGCCCCATTTGTTTTCCAATAGAATTGAGTTGAGAACGACTTACAATTTTGGCCCTAAGTTTAGTTAACTCACCTTCTTTGGCTTCTGGATGAAAGTTAAAAAGATATTCTGCAACAATTGTACTTAGTAATGCATCCCCTAAAAACTCCAAGCGTTCAAAGTTGATGGTATTTCCTTCCTTGTCTTTAAGATTTACTGAGCTGTGTGTAAAAGCTTTTTTGTAAAGCTCCTTATTACGAGTTCTGATATTCAACTTTTTTTGAAGTTGAATAAAAAAATTCCCGGATGTTGCCATTCGGGAATTTCGTATGTAGTTAATGATTTTCACACCATTAAGTTAAATCATTTTTTTAAACAAAACACATGCATTGTGTCCGCCAAAACCAAAAGTGTTTGAAAGGGCAATGTCTATGTTTCTTTTTTGAGCTTTTCCAAAAGTAAAATTGATTTTAGAATCAATGTTTTCATCAGGTGTTTTATGATTTATTGTCGGAGGTACAATGTTGTGTTTCATTGCCATAATGGATGCAATGGCTTCAATAGCTCCTGCAGCTCCCAATAAATGTCCTGTCATGGATTTTGTTGAATTAATATTCATAGCATATGCATGCTCTTTGAATACTTTTATAATTGCATTAGACTCTGCAATATCTCCAAGTGGCGTAGAAGTGCCGTGCATATTTATTGCATCTACTTCGCTCGGAAGTACATTGGCATCTCGTAAGCAATTTTCCATCACTTTAATTGCTCCTAATCCATCTGGATGAGGTGCAGTCATATGGTATGCATCTGCAGAAAGACCACCTCCAGCAAGTTCAGCATATATAGTAGCTCCACGTGCTGTGGCATGTTCATAGGATTCTAATATCAATGCACCGGCCCCTTCGCCCAGAACAAAACCATCTCGCTCCTTGTCAAAAGGACGTGATGCTGTTTTAGGGTCATCATTACGGGTTGAAAGTGCATGCATAGCATTAAAACCGCCAATTCCTGCCTTGGTGACACCTGCCTCTGATCCACCAGTAACCATAACATCTGCATAGCCTAAACGAATATAATTTAGTGCATCTATCATAGCATTTGAGGCGGAGGCACAAGCAGAAACAGTTGCAAAGTTTGGCCCTCTAAAGCCATATTTTATAGAAATCAAGCCTGGCGCAATATCTGCAATCATCTTTGGGATAAAGAATGGGTTAAAGCGAGGGTTTTCATTTAAAGCTGCAAAATTTAAGACCTCATTTTGAAATGTCTCTAGGCCCCCTATACCTGCACCCCAGATTACTCCCACGCGATCTTTGTCAATAGTTTCCAGAGGAAGTTTTGCATCTTCAACCGCTTCTGCAACACTCACCAATGCATATTGTGCAAAGCGATCGTATTTTCTAGCTTCCTTTCTGTCAAAATGATCTAATGCATCAAATCCCTTGAGCTCGCAGGCAAATTGAGTTTTGAATAAAGTAGGATCAAAGTAAGTAATTGGAGCCGCCCCACTGGTGCCAGAAAGAAGACCCTCCCAATATGTTGAGAGGGTGTTTCCAATTGGCGTAAGTGCCCCCAATCCGGTAACTACGACACGTCTTGGTTTCATGGGACTAATTTAGTCTGCTTGTTCTATAAATTGGATGGCTTGACCAACTGTAGCAATATTTTCTGCTTGGTCATCTGGAATTTGAATATCAAATTCTTTTTCGAATTCCATGATCAATTCCACTGTGTCTAAGGAGTCGGCTCCTAAGTCATTTGTAAAGCTTGCTTCTGCAACAACTTCATTTTCGTCAACCCCTAGTTTATCAACTATGATTGCCTTTACTCTTGAGGAAATGTCTGACATAATTAATTTTTAGTTTTAATTAAAAGTGTCAACAAAAATATAAAACTTTAGACGATTACACTAGATTGAACTTGAATAATAAGTTTAATTTTGATTTCTTATTTAAGGCAAAACATGTTAGCCCTTTGTAATGGCTTGAGTTAAGTGTAAAAAAATGACTAAAAAGATTATTTTATTGGCATCAGGAAGTGGTTCAAATGTGGAAAATATTTGCCGCTTTTTTGAACACAATGCCGATATTGAGATTTTGGGCGTCTACACAAATAATCCCAAAGCGGGTGTTTTGAATAGAATAAAAGATTTTGGTTTAGAGGGCGTAATTTTCGACAGGGACAGTTTTGTCAATGGAATTCTACTTGATGAAATAAAATCTTTAGCCCCTGATTTGATAGTGCTAGCAGGATTTTTATGGAGAATAGGGGTAGATTGGGTTGAGACTTTTCCAACCAAAATTATTAATATCCATCCAGCACTATTGCCAAAATATGGTGGCAAAGGTATGTATGGAAGTCACGTTCATAAAGCAGTAAAAGAAAATAATGAGAAAGAAACAGGTATTACCATTCATTATGTAAATGAGGAGTATGATCAGGGGGATTATATTTTTCAAACTACAATAGCGCTTGTTCCAGATGATGAAGAATCTGATATAGCAGCAAAAATACAAAGTTTGGAAAAGCAATTCTTTCCAAAAGTAATTGCCTCTTTATTATTAAATGATAGAAATGAAATCTAAGCCAGTTTATCTTTACACTGACGGATCTTCGCTAGGAAACCCTGGTCCTGGCGGTTATGGTCTTCGTTTGGAATGGGCTGAGATGTCATACGTTAAGGAATTTTCACAAGGTTTTGTCAGAACTACAAACAATAGGATGGAGTTATTGGCTGTAATTGTGGGTTTAGAGCTTTTAAAAAAGCAACCTTTAGAGGTGGTGGTTTTTTCAGATTCTAAATATGTAATAGACTCTGTAGATAAAAAATGGGTTTTTGGGTGGGAGAAAAAAGCATTTAAGGATAAAAAAAACAGTGATTTGTGGAAACGATTCTTAAAAATCTACAGGAAGCATAATGTGAATTTTCAGTGGATTAAAGGTCATAATCAGCATCCTCAAAATGAGCGTTGTGATGAATTGGCTGTTATTGCAGCAAAAGGGAAAAATTTAATCCCAGATGTATTTTTTGAACAAATTGAAAAAGAAAACTCCAAGGCCTAAAAACGATTGTTTATAGTCTTTAATAAATGTTTGATTTAAATAGAAAAAGGCACTCAGACTTTTTTACTTTTGTAATATGAATAACAAACTTTTAGTGATAGGTACAATGGCCTATGACGCGATTGAAACGCCCTTTGGAAAAACAGGAAAAATATTAGGGGGATGTGCCACATATATTGGCCTTGCGGCATCTCAATTTGAAACTCAATGCGGTTTGGTTTCGGTAATAGGAGATGATTTTGAACAACAACACCTCGACTTACTTGAAGAGAAAGGGTTGGATTTATCAGGAGTAGTTTCCATTCCTGGTGAGAAAACATTCTTTTGGAGTGGAAAGTATCACAATGATCTCAATACCAGAACGACACTAGATACTCAGTTAAATGTCCTTACTAAGTTTGAACCAATAGTTCCTGATAATTATAAGGACGCAAGTATAGTACTTTTGGGGAATTTAGATCCAAATTTACAGTTAGAAGTTTTGAGTCAAATGGACGTGAAGCCTGATTTGGTTGTTTTGGACACGATGAATTTCTGGATTGAGAGTTATCGTGAAAAACTAGACGAAGTCATTTCTAAAGTAGATGTCATCTCAATAAATGATGAGGAGGCAAGACAGATAACTCAAACTCACTCATTGGTTGAGGCTGCTCAAAAGTTACATGCTATGGGGCCTAATTATGTAATTATAAAAAAAGGGGAACATGGAGCTTTGCTTTTCCATGACCAGAAAATATTTTGTGCGCCAGCGTTACCATTAGAAGAAGTTTTTGATCCAACAGGTGCAGGCGATAGTTTTATTGGAGGATTTGTAGGCCATCTTTCTCAATGTGGAAAAATTTCTTTTGAAGAAATGAAAACGGCCACCATCATTGGTTCTGCAATGGCTTCATTTACAGTTCAAAAATTTGGAACGAAGTCTCTTGAAGAACTAACCTTTTCTGAACTAAGACAACGTGTTTATACCTTTAAATCATTAACGGAATTTGAAATTGAATTAACTTAAATATTATTTTTTCTCATGAGCGACGCGATCAAGCACGAATGTGGAATTGCCCTTATACAACTAAAAAAACCTTTATCATTTTATAAAGAGAAGTATGGTAGTGCGCTCTATGGAATCAATAAAATGTACCTTTTAATGGAAAAACAACATAACAGAGGTCAAGATGGTGCTGGTTTTGCAAGTATTAAATATGACATGTCACCAGGGCAGCGTTACATTAGTCGAGTCCGGTCTGCAGAACAGCAACCTATTCAAGATATTTTTAAAACTATTAACGATCGAGTTCAAAAACAAATTGACTTAGATCCAGATTTACTTTTACATCCAGAAAGATTAAAACAAGCGGTCCCTTATGTTGGCGAACTAATGCTTGGACATGTTCGTTACGGCACCTTTGGGAAGAATAATATTGAAAGTGTCCATCCTTTCTTAAGACAAAATAATTGGATGCATAGAAATTTAATTGTTGCAGGGAATTTCAATTTGACAAATGTTAATGAGTTATTTGAAAATTTAGTTGACTTAGGGCAGCATCCAAAGGAAAAAGCAGATACGGTTACTGTAATGGAAAAAATCGGACATTTTTTGGATGATGCTGTAGCGAAAATTTATAAAAATTTAAAAAGAGAAGGATTTACCAAGGCTGAGGCTTCACCTTTGATAGCAGAACGTTTAAATATATCCAAGATACTTCGCAAGGCTTCCAAAAACTGGGATGGAGGATATGCAATGGCAGGATTGTTGGGGCATGGTGATTCTTTTGTCATCCGTGACCCTAATGGCATTAGACCGGCTTATTACTACAGTGATGAGGAAATTCTAGTGGTAGCCTCAGAACGACCTGTTATCCAAACGGTTTTTAATGTTCCTTTTGAAACCATCCAAGAGCTTGAGCCGGGTCAAGCAGTCATTACTAAAAAATCTGGTGAAACCAATATTTCAAGTATCCTTGAAGCGAAAGAGAAAAAAGCATGTTCTTTTGAACGCATTTATTTTTCAAGGGGAAGCGATGCTGCTATATATCAGGAACGAAAAGATTTGGGATGTGCTCTTTTTCCAATGGTTCACAAGGCTATTGGTGGGGATCTTGAAAACACTGTTTTTTCATTTATCCCGAATACAGCAGAAACCTCATTTTACGGAATGATCGGTGCAGTTCAAGACCATGTTAGAGAACAGCTCAAGAGGGAATTGGATAAAAAGGGAACTTTAGACAAAGCGGTTCTTATTAAAATGTTAAATCAGAAGCCTCGAATTGAAAAGATTGCAATAAAAGATGCCAAATTAAGAACATTCATAACGGAAGACTCCGGAAGAGATGACTTAGTTGCCCATGTTTATGATATAACTTATGGTGTTGTGAAAAACACTGACAATCTCGTAATTATAGATGACAGTATCGTAAGAGGGACAACACTTCAGAAGAGTATCCTTAGAATGTTAGATCGTTTGGGACCAAAAAAGATAGTAGTTGTTTCAAGTGCACCACAGATTCGTTATCCTGATTGTTATGGAATAGATATGGCCAGGTTAGAGGAGTTCATTGCTTTTAGAGCAGCTTTAGCATTACATAAGGATGATGGAACCCACAATACCGTCATACAATCAATTTATGAAAAATGCATAAAGAGTAAAGAAGATAAAGTAATAGCTCCTCCTAATTATGTTAAGGCGATTTATGACCCTTATACCGATGAGCAAATTTCAGAAAAAATCTCTCAAATTCTTAAAAACGATAGTATCAAAGCTGATGTAGAAGTGATTTTCCAAAAAGTTAGCGGATTGCATAAAGCCTGTCCTGATAATTTAGGTGATTGGTATTTTACAGGTGATTATCCTACACCAGGAGGTTGTAGTGTCGTGAATCAGGCGTTTATTAATTATGTAGACAAAAATAAGAATAGAGCCTATTAATCACTTTATCGATAATTAATGCGCTTTAACGAATTAATGACATGCCAACAGTAAGTTATTTCATCTTTGACTCACCAGAACATAAGTAGGTTAAGTTCATGGTAAGATTTGGGGCAAAAAGGAGGAATTTATTCCTCCTTTTTATTTTAAAAGACTTTTTAAATACTCCAAACACTTTAACTGATAAAAAATCATTTTAACGATTAAACTAACCTTGATTGGTGGGTTAAACTACTTTTATACCACCAGAACATAAGTAGGTTAAGTTCATGGTAAGATTTGGGGCAAAAGGGAGGAATTTATTCCTCCCTTTTATTTTACAATAAATTCAAAACGAATTAAGCTCCTTTGGTAAAAAGTTCATTTACTTTATTCCAATCGATTACATTAAAGAAAGCTTGAATATAATCAGGGCGTCTGTTTTGATAGTTAAGATAGTAAGCATGCTCCCAAACATCAATTCCTAATATTGGTGTTCCCCCACAGCCGATACCTGGCATTAATGGATTGTCTTGGTTAGCAGTTGCGCAAACTTTTACAGTACCATCAACATGAACACATAACCAAGCCCAGCCGGAACCAAATTGAGTTGCAGCAGCTTTAGCAAATTCACTTTTAAAATTATCAAACGAACCAAATGCGCTATCAATAGCAGTTGCAAGAGTACCTGTTGGAAGGCCACCTCCATTGGGAGACATAATATTCCAAAAAAGTCTGTGATTGTAATATCCACCACCATTGTTTCTTACTGCTTTATTGTTTAGATCTAATCCTTTAAGGATCTCTTCAATTGATTGATCTGCTAAAGGAGTGCCTGCAATTGCGTTATTTAGGTTAGTCGTATAACCATTGTGATGTTTACTATGATGGATTTCCATAGTACGAGAATCAATGTTAGGTTCTAATGCATCATATGCATAGGAAAGTGAGGGTAATTCAAAAGCCATAATTTTAATTTTTAAGATTTATACAAAATTAAATTTTCTTTTCTTAAAAAGAGCTTAACTTTTGAAAAGCCTTACTTTTATTACACTTTTAAATATTTTGATTCAAACAAATTTTCATATTATCAACGCTGCTGCAGGTTCTGGAAAGACCTATACCCTGGTGTTGCGTTATTTGATTCAGCTTTTAGGTTCTAAAAATTCAAAATCATACAGAAACCTTTTGGCATTGACTTTCACGAATAAGGCAGTTAATGAAATGAAAGAGCGGATTTTAGAAACCCTACTTGATTTATCAAATAATAGCCCTAAAGAAAATAACATTGGAGAGACCCTTTGTTCAGAATTGAATATTGAACCAATCGAACTAGCACGTAAAGCAGATAAAATGTTACATCAAATTTTATTTGAATATGGAAGTTTTGACATAATTACCCTTGATAAGTTTACACATAGAATTATACGTAGTTTCTCCCGAGAGCTTCAGCTACCTTATGGCTTTGAGGTAGTGCTTGATCCCAAGTCACTTCTTGAAGAGACCGTTAATTCAATAATAGATAAAGTAGGGAAAGAAGAATCACTTACTCGTTTATTAACCGATTTTAGCTTAGATAAAGTTAACCAAAATCAAAGCTGGAACATTCAAAAAGACTTGGATGACTTTGCTTCAATATTATTAAATGAAAATCATCGTATTCCTCTAGCTGATCTCAAGAAAAAATCAATTGGGGAGCACAAAGAAAATCGTATAATTCTCCAAAAAGAGAATAAAAAAGCAGAGAATGAAATTCAGAATACAGCTAGAGCGTTTTTTGATTTAATAAAAAAGAAAGGGATAGAACGAGGAGATTTTTATCAAATTTTGCCAAATCATTTTCAGAAGGCAAGTGAAGGCAAATTCTCAAAACTATATGATAACCAATTAGAATTACGATTACTTGGGGAAAAGCCTCTTTACAGTAAAGGATTAGATCATTCTAAAAAGGATCTTATTGATGAAATACAGCCCCAATTATTAAACTTATTTATTAAACTAAAAAGCAAGGTAGGAATTTTCCTACTCATTAAACGAACTTTAAACTCTTTGACGCCACTAAGTTTACTTCAAAAGATTGAAGAACGGTTAGAATCAATACAAAACGAAAAAGAGGTTCGACTTTTAGGAGCATTCAACAGTAAAATAAGTGCTTTAGTTCAAGATACAGATGCGCCATTTATATATGAGCGTTTAGGCGAACGTTATTTGCATTACTTTTTAGATGAGTTTCAGGATACGTCAAAGCTGCAATGGTCCAATTTAATCCCCTTAATTTCAAATGCATTAGAGAGTGAATCTTTAAGTGGTGAACAAGGATCACTATTAATTGTTGGTGATCCAAAACAAGCTATTTATCGCTTTAGAGGTGGAGATATTCAGCAGTTTGTTACGCTTTTAAATAAGACCGTAAATCCTTTTCAGGTAAAAGCTGAAGTGGAAAATTTAGAGATCAATTATCGTTCAGGAAAAGCAATTGTTGAATTTAATAATAGCTTCTTTATGTCACTTTCAAAGCTCGTTGAAGTAAAAGAGTATAGTCAGATTTATAGTGAGGGGAGCCAACAAAAACCAAACAAAGAAGGGGGCTATGTTCAGATTGATGCATTGCCAACAGGAGGGTCAAAAGAGGATAACCAAGAGCTATATATTTTAAAAACTTTAAATGCAGTAAAAAGAGCAATAGAAGCAAATTATGATGCCCGCGATATTGCTGTTCTTGTCAGAAAACGTGATCAGGCTTCAGCAATTGGAGAAGGCTTAATTCAGGAAGGATATTCAATTCTTTCCTCGGAGTCACTGGTAGTAGGAAATTCAAAAAGAGTTCAATTTGTTTTGGCTATTTTGAGACTTTCGGTTCAACCCAATGACCTTGTTGAACACAAACTTATTTTAGACATTTTTTGGGAGTTAAGTCCTTTACCCAATCTTGAATATCATGAGTATATTCAAAAGTTTGTTCATCTTTCAAGTCGTTCTTTTTTTAAAGAACTGGGAGAAGAATTTAAATTTATTTTTTCTCTAAAAAAGAGCACACACAGTACTGCTTTGTTGGCTTCAGAATATATTTTAGAAAGATTCACAGATTTATTACCTGCTAATGATCCTTTTTTAAATGCTTTTTTAGAGGATGTATTTGAATTTTCTTCAATGCAATCACAATCAATCACGAGCTATTTAAAGCATTGGGAGCGACAAGAAGATAAATTAAGAATAGCAACACCTGCAGGGGCTAATGCAATACATATCATGACAATTCATCAAGCCAAAGGCTTAGAATTTCCAGTAGTTATTTTGCCTTTTATGGATACAGCTCTAAATCCAAAGATTAAAGAAAAATTATGGTTTCCTTTTCAAGAAGAGCCTCTTTCACCAATTGAGTGGGGCTGGATAACAGCTTCAAAAGAGATGAAATTGTATGGTGAAATAGGGGAATCACTTTATGCTCAATATATTTTATCACAGCAGTTAGATGCTTATAATGTATTGTATGTAGCCTTGACCAGAGCAAAGGAACAACTCTATATAATCACTCTTGAAGTTTCCTCAAATAATACGATTACTTATTCCCATTTATTTAGCTATTTTGCTAAACAACAAGGAAAAAAATTAGAGGCATTAGCACCCTATGAATGTGGGACTTTTGAAGGTAAAAAAATTGATAAAGCAAAGCAAAATTTAGTAACTGAAGTAAAAAAAATAGAGCTAAATCAAGGGGTTTCTACCCTTTGGGAAAAACGACTCGTAGCCATTTCAATTCCAGACATTAAAATAAGAGAGGCACAAAATAAAGGACTACTAATACATGAAGTTCTATCCAAAGTGGTGTATGCTGATAGCTACAAAAAAGTGTTAGACGATGTGTTTAAAAGCAAGAAAATTAAAAATGATAATCAAGACTTTATTATAAATAAGGTTAAGGATGTTATAGAACATCCAATGATTTCAAAATATTTTGAAAGAAACCAACATGTACTTAGCGAACAAGACGTTTTGGTTCCAAATGGCGTTACCCTTAGGCCAGATAGAGTTAATTTATTAAAGGATGGAGGTGCAGTAATTATAGATTATAAGACAGGAGATCCAAAAGAGGCAGATGGTTTTCAGATAGATAAATATGCTCAAATATATATAAGCTTGAATTATTTCCCTGTTGAAAAATTTTTAGTCTATATTGGTGATAAGATTAACGTGTATCACAGAAAGTAAAGCGTGGTCTGAATAATTTATTATCTTTATACAGTTTTATAAAAAACATTGAATCCCAAATTCAACCAAGAACACACTCAATATGGCCCTCAAAAGTTCAAATAATTCTTTTTTTAACAAAAAGAATTATTATTCATCAATCATTTTTATATTTTTTTTTAATTTTCTTATTACTGCTCAAAATGAGACCAATCCATGGCTCTTCTTTGTAGGAACTAATGCTGTCGATACGTTCCCTACAGGCGGTATAGGTGCTGGTGATTTGTTTGAGGAATTTTCAAATCTTGATCATTGGAATATAGCACCCTATCCAAGTACAATTGGCGTTAAAAAATATATTGATGCTGGATTTTCCTTTGGAACACGTTTTAGTCTAAACAAGATTACTTCTTATGGTGAGAAGATTGCTTCTGATAATTACTATAATGTAGATGGAGTTATCACATATAATTTAGGCAAGGTTTTTAATAGTATGAGTTTTATGCCTTTTCTGGAAATCGGAGGGGGATATGTGATTTTTGATGAACAAGGAGCAGGGTATTTTAATTTAGGTGCAGGAATAGAATACTGGTTTGGAGAAAAGAAGAAAACGGCAATTATCTTAGAATCCCTTTATAAAAACACGGGAGAAACATACGCTATAAAACATTTTCAGCATATGATAGGCTTAGCTTTCCTTTTTGGTGGAGAGCCAGACACAGATGGTGATGGTATTTTAGATAAAGATGATAATTGTCCAGAGATTCCTGGACTTGCAACTTTTAACGGTTGCCCAGATACCGATGGGGATGGTATCCAAGACAGTCAAGATGATTGTCCTCAAATCCCAGGTTTAATTCAATATAATGGTTGCCCAGATACCGATGGAGATGGTATTCCAGACAAGGATGATGTGTGTCCAGAGGTTCCTGGTTTAGTCAAATTCAGCGGTTGTCCAGATACCGATGGAGATGGTATTCAAGATAGTGAAGATAAATGCCCAGAGGTTTTTGGATTAATTGAAAATGAAGGATGTCCTAAAATGACAGAAAAAGTAAAAGATCGACTTGAAAAAATAGAACAATTAATTTTATTCGAAACGGATCAGGATATTTTAACAGAAGAAGCTTTGATTTCTCTAGAAGAAGTTTATTCTATTTTAATTCAATATCCTAATTTAAATATTATTGTAGAAGGACATACCGATGATACAGGTGGAGTGAATTACAATCAGGAACTTTCTGAAAAGAGAGTAGCTACCGTTTTACGTTTTTTAATCAAGAGAGGTATTTCTTCAAGTAAAATTAAGAGCGCTGCTTATGGAGAAACTCGCCCACTTAGAACAAACTCCACTTCGGAAGGAAGAAGATATAATAGACGTGTTCAATTTAATATTAATGAATAAAATTATAATTAATTTGAGGATAGCTTAACCCGATTTTCTACATTTAGGGATGCAAACTTTTTTAGACGATGTTGCTAAAATAATAACAACTTCCCATCAAGAATTAGATCGGGTTAAGATTATTGTTCCAAGTATTCGATCCATTACTTTTTTAAAAGAAGCATTAAAGAATGAGATAGATGTTCCAAAGATTGCTCCTGAGATAATTAGTGTTGAGGATTTTATAAAAGAGCTATCTGGTTTAGAGCGAATCTCAAATATGGATTTACTTTATACTTTTTTTGGAGTTTATTTTCAAAACACTCCAAAAGAGAAGCAGGATTCAATGGAACAGTTTTTTAACTGGGCACCTACTTTAATCCAAGAGTTTAATGAAATGGATTCACAATTAGTTGATTCCAATTCTCTTTTTGATTTTATGGATGCAGTGGGTAATATTGAAAAATGGGATCCTAAAGTAAAAGATAATATTAAGAGTCGCCATCTTAATTTTCAGAATGAAATCCCTAAACTATATAAATTACTATTTAAAGAGTTATTTAATAATCAAGAAGGATATGCAGGAATGCAACTTCGTGAGGCAGTTAGGAATTTAGCCTTCTATACTGAGCAAGAACTTCCATTTCACTATTTCGTTGGATTCAATGCTTTATCAAAAGCAGAAGAAACAATTATTCAAGAACTATTAGCAACTGATAGAGCTGAGGTTTTATGGGATATAGATGAGCAATTTTTTAATGATCCTTTTCAAGGAGCAGGGCATTTCATAAGGCATTATTTTTCAAATTGGAATGCCCTAAAATCCAAGAAAATTAATAGCTTTTCAAATTTATTTTTCTTTGAAAAGCAATTCGAAATTTTTAGTATTGCTAAAAATACTACTCAAGCTAAGGTAGCTGTTCAATTGGCAACAAATTTATTTGAAACAAATCCAAAGGAGTCTACTGTGATAGCTCTAGGAGATGAAAGTTTATTGCATCCAATCCTTTCGTCACTTCCTAACAATGAATTACCGTGGAATATAACAATGGGTTATCCATTAAAAAGCTCACAATTTGCTAATTTTTTCCAAAAATTATTTGAACTATTAAACTCTAATAGTGAGACTGGATACCCTTTTTTTTTAGTAAAAGAAATTTCAAAAATAGCTTTTATTGACACTATTCTTGAGGGAAATGGGCAGTCCGTGAATGAGGTTTTAAGGGATTTTGAAAAATCAAATCGTTTGTATATACCTATTGATACTTTTACAGAAGGAACTGGACTTAAAGAAATATTGTTTAGTCCTTTTGAAACCGTTCCTCTTTTTCTAGATCGAATGCAAAAATTAATGGAGGCCATTAAAAAGTATTATTTAAATGAGGAGGAAGACAAGCTGCAAGAATACAATTGCGAGCGGTTTGTTTTGATTTGGGAAGAAATACTCTTAATGCACTCCGAAAAGCCCTATTTGTCTTCGCTCAATGAGGTTAAGATGGTTTTTGAAATGCTTATTCAAAATCAAACACTTGATTTTTCTGGAGATGCACTTTCTAAACTTCAAATCATGGGTATTTTAGAAACACGTTTATTGGATTTTGATAATGTTATCATTACCCACGTAAATGAAGGAATAATACCTTTTGGTAAAACTTCTGTTTCGTGGATTCCTTTTGATGTTAAAAAGAAGTTTGGAATGAATACTTTTATCGAACAAGACCATCTTTATGCATATCATTTTTTTAGACTTTTGCAAAGAGCAAAAAAAGTTTTTTTATTGTACAACGCAAACCCTGAGGGACTGTTTTCAGGAGAGAAAAGTAGATTTTTAGTTCAATTAGAATATTTTAAATCTCCAAAGCATGAATTAACTTTCAGACAAGTAGATCTTCCTTTTAATAACTTAATCGATTCAGTAAAACCGGCAATTAAAACAAAAGCAGTCTTGGTGCAGTTGAATGAAATGGCAAAAGAAGGGTTTTCGCCATCATCACTGACACAATACATAAGGAATCCATATTTATTCTATGAGCAACGTATGCTCAAAATAAAACCACTAGACACTCTTGAGTTAAATCTGAGTGCTATGGATAAAGGAACAATTATGCATAAGGTTTTGGAAGTACTTTATCTGCCATTTGTCAATCAGAGTTTGTCATTGAATGATTTCGACCAAATGTTGCATAAATTACCCGAGACACTTAAAGATTGTTTTAATGATTTGTATAAAAACGATGATCACAGAACAGGAAAAAACCATATTGTTTTCAGGGTAATGGAACAAATTTTGAGGTCTTTTATTCTTATGGAACGGGAACTTGTTTCTCAAGGCAATACATTGATAATAAAGGCATTGGAGCACATATTTTGTAAACCTTTATGGGTGGAAAAGATAAAGAAGGAAGTTGTTTTTAAGGGAACAGTAGACCGAATCGATTCCTTGAATGGTGTTCTTCGATTTGTAGATTATAAAACCGGAAACGTAGAAGCAAATGATCTTGCTTATTATGAAATGAGTGAAGTAACTTCTGACCCAAAAAAAAGTGCCCTATTTCAGGTGTTTTTATATAGTTATGTTTTAAAAGAAGAATTTTCAAATCAAGATTGCCTTGCGGGGGTCATTCCATTAAAGAATTATGAAAACTCTTTTTTAGTTACCTCAAAAAGGATCACTTCTAAGACTAAAAAAACGCTTTTGATAGATTCAAAGGTTCATGAAGCCTATGAAAATGAACTGTTTTTACTAATAGAAGAAATATATGATCCTTCTATTCCTTTTATTTTTAAAGAATAGTAAATCTACAACTGAGCCCTTTTCATTTTATCATTCAAAAGAGTTTTGATTATTTTTCATATTTTTACTACTATTGAATTAGTATTACTTACTATATATTAAACAAAATTAAATTTAGTTTAATGAACCTTTTTTAATATTTGAATAATTATGTCTACTAAAGATGATTTTGATAAAATTGACACTAATAAAGACGGCGTTATTTCTGATGAAGAATATGCAAACACAAAAAAATCCTCTGGAATTGAAAAAGAGAAATTAAATTGGTTTGTACGACTCATTACTCTTGGTGACCGTTTCGACATAAAAGATTTCTTTGATCGATTCAAAAAGTCCATTGTAGAATTTATAATCCTAGTTTTTGGTGTAACGGTTTCATTTGGTATAGAACAACAGGGAGGGGAGTCAGACAATCGTTCAGATGGTATTGAAAACTT
>JABGUL010000038.1 GCA_018646605.1 Flavobacteriaceae bacterium | reverse complement strand
TGACTAGCACTTGGGTTTAAAGCTATTTAAAAAGAAGTTAAAAAAGGGGTTAAAAACGTCACTTCTTACACCTATATTGACACCCAAAAATAAAAAGACCTGTAAATCAATGACTTACAGATCCTTTTGCGGAGAGACAGGGATTCGAACCCTGGCGACGGTTGCCCGTCGACAGATTAGCAATCTGCTCCATTACCACTCTGGCACCTCTCCTAAATAATGGAGCACAAAAGTAAGTGTTCCGAGATAAGAAAGCAATCTTTTTTTAAATTATTCTGGGTATTCTATTCGGAGTTGATAAACGTTAATCAATTTGCGTAATAGAACCTTTTTAACTGTCTCTATTTCAGCCAATGTTATGTTAGAAGCATTAAACTGACCCTCCTCCATTTTACCTGATATTATCTTTTCAATAAAAAGATCTAACTGACCTATATCTGGTGCTTTTAGGCTTTTAGAAGCTGCCTCCACTGCATCTGCCATCATTAAAATAGCAGTCTCTTTTGAGAAAGGTCTGGGTCCTGGATACTGAAAATCTTCAATATTAGTTCCTTCCGGATCAAACTCTAATTGCTTCTTGTAAAAATAATATACACTGGACGTACCGTGATGTGTTCGAATAAAATCAATCACCCTGTCGGGGAGCTTATTTTTTTGTGCTATCAAAATGCCATCCAATACATGGTCAATGATAATTTTTGCACTTTGTTTGGGCGTGAGGGAATCATGAGGTGAATCGGGGGCAATTTGATTTTCAGAAAAATATTTGGGCTGCTTAAGTTTTCCAATATCATGGTACAATGCCCCCACTCTAACCAATAGGGTATTGGCTCCAATTTCATTCGCAGCAGCTTCGGCAAGATTAGCCACCTGTAGTGAGTGATGAAAGGTACCTGGCGCTTGATCAGAAAGTTCTTTTAGTAGTTTTGAATTGGTATCAGAAAGTTCGAGTAATGAAACATCTGAAACTAAACCAAAAAGTTTTTCATAGATATAAATCAAGGGTTGAACAAAAAGCATTAATAGGCCGTTAAGTAGAAATAATCCAATGGTTAATACATCAATTTTCAAAAAAGTTCCTTCTTGTATTATCGTAAAAGCGATGTAAGCAATCAGATAGACTAAAACGATTTGACCCACCGAAATAAATAAATTGGCCCGTCTGTATAGTTGATCTATGGACTGAATAGTAACTATCCCAGCCACAATCTGAAGAAATACAAATTCAAAACTATTAGGAACAATAAATCCTATGAGAAGTACTGTAAGTACATGAGCAAAAAGACCTAAACGGGCATCAAAAAAAGCTTTGATAATGAGTGGTAATATACAAAGTGGAGTAGCAAAAATGAGAGCTGTATTATAGCCAATTAAAACAGTTGTCACAAATACTACAAACACGATGTTAAAAAAGATAAATGTGAGCTTTCGGTTGTTTTCATAAATTGAAAAACGGTATTTGTAAAGGAATAAAAGCAATAACGAAAAGGTTAGGAATATTAAAATAGAATACCCAATAAGTACCCAAATAGAACTTTGATCGTCGTTTTCTAGCATCGAAAACTCCTTCCGTAGAGAACTTAATGTTTCGAAATGACTCTCGTCAACCATTTCACCCTCTGCGATGATTAATTCACCCGAGGCTACAACCCCTCTAGAAAGAGAAATATTCTGTAAGGTTTGATCGACTGTATTCTGATAAAAAACAAGATCTAGAGCAACATTTGGAGTAATTAACTCAAAAAAGAAGTCGTTGAAACTCTCAAAATACGCGTCATAATTAGACTCCTCAAACCATTTAGATAAACTCTCAAAAAGAGAATCCGATTTAAAAAGTTCCTTCACATTAAGAGGAATTTCTACATTATCTTGGATTAATAAAATTTCTTCGTTCCCTTGATGAATATAGTTTGGAGGGAGCACACCGTTCTCATATATTTTTTTTAATATGCTTTCTCCAAATTTATATACGCTGTCAAAAACCATAGGGTTATTAATTGAAGGAAAAAAGCGAGAAAATTCGTCTTGATACCTTGTAAAAACAAGCTCCTTTATTTTTATATCACTCCTTAAATACGGTTTTAATGAACTTAACGCAGCTTCCTGATCTGCTTTTACTTCTTGTTCTGATTTTAAAATGGAAAAATCAAAAGGGGCATAATAACTTGGGTACTGCCATGCTCTCCCTTTTTGAAACTCATATTTGAATTGACCCCCAATAGGAAAAAGATAAAGAATAAGTAATGAACTAGAAAGAATCAGTATAGACTTATAAAGTATATTCTGCTTTGCCACCAAGTAATTCCAGAAGGTTTTCAAAATCAATATTTATATTCAAAATTACACAATCTAATTGTTATGTTAGCTATTTTCAAAACAGTTGGGGGGTTGGGGAAAAGAAATACCTATTTTTGCATTTGAAATAGAAGCATACGTTTTAAAAAAATAATTTGGAATACGGTATTTGTCATCTAAGCATCGTCCCGATGCGAAAAGAAAATAATCATAGGAGTGAGATGGTTTCGCAACTCTTATACGGAGATTGTTTCAAGATCATTGGAAAAAAAAAGGAATGGTACCATATTAGCACCTTACTAGACGACTATACCGGTTGGATTGACCACAAACAAGCTCAGCAGATTACCAAAGAAGAAGCGGAAGATATTGGCGTGCAATCTACAGCATACACGACACAACTCATTGATTATATTGAGACACAAAACAATCAACTCACCACACTAGTTATAGGAAGTAATATAAGTGGTGCTTCATTATTAAACCAATCGTATTCTGGGCCCACCATCAGCGGAAAAAGTAAAAAAGAAAAACTCCTAGAGACAGCCTCATTATATTTATATGCACCTTACCTGTGGGGAGGAAAAACTCCTATGGGAATTGACTGCTCAGGTCTTACCCAAATGATTTATAGAATCAACGGGTACCAGATCCCTAGAGATGCTTCACAACAGGCGGAATTAGGAAATACATTGAGTTTTATTGATGAAAGTGAACCTGGAGATCTTGCCTTTTTTGACAATGATGAGGGTAAAATTATTCATGTAGGGTTACTCCTTGAAAATAATTACATTTTGCATGCACATGGAAAGGTTCGAATCGATCGTATCGATCAAACGGGAATCTACAATCTAGATACTCAACAACATTCTCATATGTTAAGAATCATCAAAAAAATTATATAAAAAAAAGCCTTCAGTAATTGAAGGCTTTTTTGTATTTAAAAGCGATTTTTATTCTAGAAGACCTTTCATCTTCATAAATCCTTCATTGTCTCCAAGAGTACCGTATATGTTCATCAACGTATTGACGGCTTCTTCGTTTTTACTTATCCCAATAAGTTTTTCTAGAATAGGCACACACTCTTTATATATCTCTTCACGAGCTATTTTAAGAACCTCATATCGAGCATTGTCTGTTCTAGAGTTTCCTAAAGAATTCATTTCTTCAACAATTTCTGTCTCCCCTTGTAAGATTAAAGAAACTAAATTCAAGTATCCTGATTCAGAGTTCGGATTGAGCTCGATCGATTTTTCATAATACTCTCTCGCTTCAGAAGCGTTTCCACGTTGTGCATTTACTACTCCTAGATTAAAGTAAAGTGATCCATTATTTGGATCTTGTGCTATGGCTTCTTTCATCAATTCCTCAAAACGATCATTTTCATTGAGTTGAATGTATAAATTTGCCTCTGTTAAAATTAAATTTAAATCTTTAGGGTTTGATTTTCTTGCTTCTTTTACAGCAGCCATTGCGTTCTCATCATCTCCCAATTGTGCATAAATCAAAGCAATATTTTTGACAATCTCGGGGAATTTTGACTCAGATGTTTCCTCTCGAAAATCAGTATACTCCTTAGTCTTTTTATAAAGATTAAATTCTGTCTCTGAAAATTCAACTTCTTCACCAGATTCTACTGACTTAGCAACATAGCGAGTCGTTATTCCTTCATAATTGATGTCTTTCAAAAGATTGTAATACTTTAATGAAGCATCATAATCAGCGGCGTTTACTGAACTAGAGGCTGCATAATAAAGATAATCTTCATTGGTTTCGGTATTGATCGTATAAGCTAAAAATAATTTACTTGCAGCCTGTGCAAATCGTTTTTCTGCATTGTCCTCAATAGCACTGTTTACTATATCTGAAGTTAGTGTTTGCAGTTGTGCATCATAACCTGTGTCTACTCCACCTGAAGCTTTAAATGCTTGGTATTTCTCAAAAGCCGCTTCAAAATTCTTATTGGCTTGGTCTATTTTAGCTTCCAGATAGATTTTTTGATTTAAAACTTTAGCATCAGCAAGTTCAAAAATGGCGGCACTTGACTCTAAAAGACTTGTTGCTCCTGAAACATCACCAGAATCAAATAGCTTAATCGCTTTTTTGATCTCCTTTTTTTGTCCAAAAGAAAGGGAGATCGATAAAATAAAAAGTAATACTATGTTCGTTTTCATTGTAATTTATAATTGTTTGGTTGATATTATTCAATAATAGTGCCATCGTTGATATCGATGTCATTTACATCTTCAATGGGGGTGTCATCATTCATTACTTTTGCAACCGCGGCAATGGTATCATCGCCTTTCAGATTAATTAATCTTACTCCTTGTGTTGCTCTTCCCATGACACGCAATGCAGCAACCTCCATTCGGATGGCAATTCCAGATTTATTGATGATCATCAAATCATCTTTATCAGTAACCGTTTTGATGGTCACAAGCTTACCTGTTTTATCGGTAATGGAAATAGTTTTAACACCTTTACCACCTCTGTTGGTAATACGATAATCATCTAAACTAGAACGTTTTCCATATCCATTTTCTGAAACAACTAATATATTTGCATCCATATCATTAACTGCAACCATACCTACCACTTCATCTTTAGAGTCCGCAAGTGTAATCCCTCTAACTCCAGAAGCTCCACGACCCATAGGACGTGTTTTGCTCTCTTCAAAACGAATAGCTTTACCAGACTTGACTGCCAACATTACATGACTGTTTCCATTGGTTAATTTAGCCTCTAAAAGCTCGTCGTCTTCCCTAACATTGATGGCGTTAATTCCATTAGCGCGAGGTCGAGAATATTGCTCCAAAGAAGTTTTCTTCACTTGTCCTTTTTTAGTCGCCATAATCACATAATGATTATTGATGTATTCCTCATCTTTTAGATCTTGGGTGCATATAAAGGCCTGAACTTTATCATCTTGCTCAATATTAATCAAGTTTTGAATTGCACGCCCTTTTGCAGTCTTGGAACCCTCAGGTATTTCATAAACTCGCATCCAGAAACATTTTCCCTTTTGGGTGAAAAATAGCATGTACTGATGGTTGGTTCCAACAAACAAATCTTGAAGGAAATCTTCATCACGAGTCGTAGAGGCTTTTTGTCCTACCCCACCTCTATTCTGCGTTTTGTATTCAATAAGTGGTGTTCTTTTGATGTAACCAGCGTGAGAGATTGTGATTACAACTTGCTCATCAGGAATCATGTCCTCCATGCTAAAGTCACCTCCAGCGTATTCAATATTTGAGCGGCGTTCATCACCATATTTATCTTTGATCTCAACAAGCTCCAATTTGATGATTTCCATTCTCCGTTCTTTCTTGTCAAGAATGTCTTTTAAATCCGCAATAGTAACCAACAAATCATTGTATTCTGTTCTGAGTTTGTCTTGTTCTAATCCTGTCAATTGTCGCAAGCGCATCTCAACGATAGCCTTGGCTTGTATTTCGGACAGTTTAAATTGTTTAATCAAATTCTCACGAGCAGCATCTGCGCTTTGAGAAGCTCTAATAATTTTGATCACTTCATCAATATTATCTGAAGCAATAATGAGGCCTTCTAATATATGTGCACGATCTTCCGCTTTTCGAAGTTCAAATTGAGTTCTACGAACAACAACATCATGCCTATGCTCAACAAAATGATGAATCATCTCTTTTAGATTCAACATCTGAGGTCTTCCTTTTACTAGCGCAATATTATTTACACTAAAAGAAGATTGAAGAGCGGTGTATTTATATAATTTATTGAGGACGATATTGGGAACTGCATCTCGCTTTAAGATGTAAACAATCCGCATACCATTTCGATCCGATTCATCACGAATAGAACTGATTCCCTCTACCTTTTTGTCGTTGACCATTTCAGCGGTCTTACGAATCATTTCTGCTTTGTTAACTTGATAGGGTATTTCGGTGACGATGATACATTCACGCCCGTTGACTTCTTCAATATTCGCTTTTGCTCGGATAACAATTCGTCCACGTCCAGTTAAAAAAGCTTCACGAACACCATCATATCCATAGATAGTTCCTCCAGTGGGAAAATCTGGAGCTTTAATGGTTTTAATTAATTCCTCAATGGTAATGTCATTGTTTTCGATATACTGGATCGTGCCATCAACAACCTCTGTTAAATTGTGTGGTGGCATATTTGTTGCCATACCCACTGCGATTCCTGAAGCACCATTGATTAAAAGATTCGGCACACGAGTAGGTAGTACTGTTGGCTCTTTTAATGTATCGTCAAAATTAAGCTGAAGATCAACAGTTTCTTTGTCAATATCAGCCAATAAATCTTCAGAGATCTTTTGCATTCTGGCCTCAGTATATCGCATTGCAGCAGGACTATCACCATCTACAGAACCAAAGTTTCCTTGACCATCTACTAAAAGGTAACGTAAACTCCACTCCTGGGCCATACGTACCATCGTATCATAGACAGAACTATCACCATGCGGGTGGTATTTACCTAAAACCTCACCTACAATACGTGCAGATTTCTTGTGTGCTGTGTTGGCTCGAATACCTAATTCATGCATTCCAAATAAAACACGTCGGTGAACTGGCTTTAAACCATCTCGTACGTCAGGAAGTGCACGTGACACTATGACAGACATTGAATAATCAATGTATGCTGACTTCATTTCATCTTCAATGTTGATTGGAATGATTTTATCTCCCTCGCTCATATATCTAAATTATATTAACGCTAAAATAAGGAAACACAAGACAATATATCCTATTTTACAAGGTGTTAATTGTTAAAATTATTAACAGAAAAAGAGTTGATTTTTGTTATAAATAATTATCCCTCAACTTTTGAAATCTTAATAATTTTTTGTCTATTAGCAGAGAGCAATAAACATTGGTCTGCTTTTTGAAGTAGAAACAAAAAAAATAAGATTATGGATGATAATTTTTCACCTCGAGTAAAAGATGTAATAGCATACAGCAAGGAAGAAGCGCTAAGGCTAGGTCATAATTTTATCGGTACAGAACACCTAATGTTAGGGATTTTAAGAGATGGAGGCGGCAAAGCCATAGCTATTCTTAACTCTATCGAGATCAACTTAGACGAATTAAGAAGAAAAGTAGAAATCTTAAATCCAGCAGCTCTAGAGGATGCACAATTAATAAATGACAAAAAAAATCTTCATCTTACAAGACAAGCTGAACGTGCATTAAAAACAACGTTTTTGGAGGCAAAACTCTTTCAAAGCGAGTTAATTAATACTGTTCACCTTTTACTTTGTATCTTAAGAAATGAAAATGATCCTACGACTAAATTGTTGACAAAATTAAATGTCGATTACGATTTAGTTAAAGAACAATTCAAGCTTATGTTGGCCAATGATACAGACACTTATGATGACATCTCTGCTACTTCATCCTTTCCTGAAGAGAAGAATGAGGGTGAAGAAAAAGAAAATCCTTTTATCCCAACATCGGAATCCAAAAGCAATAAAAAAACAAAAACACCCGTCTTAGACAACTTTGGACGTGATGTTACTTTGCTTGCAGAACAAGAAAAACTAGACCCTGTTGTAGGCCGGGAAAAAGAAATTGAAAGAGTTTCTCAAATTTTGAGCCGACGGAAGAAAAATAATCCCCTTTTAATTGGAGAGCCAGGTGTTGGTAAATCGGCAATTGCGGAGGGACTTGCCCTTCGAATTATTCAAAAAAGAGTTTCACGAGTCCTTTACAATAAACGAGTAGTCACCTTAGATCTTGCCAGCCTGGTTGCCGGTACAAAATATAGAGGGCAATTTGAAGAGCGCATGAAAGCGGTGATGAATGAGTTAGAAAAAAATGATGATATCATTTTATTCATTGACGAAATTCATACCATAGTTGGCGCAGGAGGTGCAACGGGAAGTCTCGATGCGTCTAACATGTTCAAACCAGCATTAGCAAGAGGAGAAATTCAATGTATTGGTGCAACTACTTTAGATGAATACCGTCAACATATTGAAAAGGATGGTGCTTTAGAACGTCGTTTTCAAAAAGTGTTAGTTGAACAAACTACACCCGAGGAAACATTAGAAATACTTGAAAATATTAAAGATCGCTATGAAAGTCATCACAACGTAAATTATACCCATGAAGCGTTGAAAGCTTGTGTAGAGCTTACAGATCGCTACATGTCAGATCGCTTTCTTCCAGACAAAGCAATTGATGCTCTTGATGAAGCAGGATCACGTGTGCATATCAACAACATGAGTGTTCCCAAAGAAATCATTGATCTGGAAAAACAACTTGATGAAATTCGAGAGTCAAAAAATACCGTTGTCAAAAAACAAAAGTATGAAGAGGCAGCCAAACTAAGAGACGATGAAAAGCGCGTTGAGCGTTTGCTAATTGAAGCTCAGGAGAGATGGCAAGAAGACTCTAAATTGAATCGGGTCACTGTAAATGAAAATAATATTGCTGATGTTGTTTCCATGATGACCAACATCCCAGTAAATAAAATTGTTAACTCTGAAAAAAGTAAACTTTCAAAACTTTCTGGCTTAATTGGAGAAAAACTAATCGGACAAAAAGAAGCCATTGAAAAAGTAGTCAAGGCAATTCAGAGAAATCGTGCAGGCCTTAAAGCGCCCGACAAACCGATTGGATCTTTTATTTTCCTTGGACAAACAGGAGTAGGTAAAACACAGTTAGCCAAAATTCTAGCGTCCGAAATATTTGATTCTGAAGAGAATCTAATTCGCATCGACATGAGCGAATACATGGAAAAATTTGCCATCTCAAGATTGATTGGAGCACCCCCAGGCTATGTTGGTTATGAGGAGGGTGGACAATTGAGCGAAAAAGTTAGAAGACGCCCTTACTCTGTGATTCTTCTTGATGAGGTTGAAAAAGCACATCCTGATATTTTTAATATGCTTTTACAGGTTTTAGATGATGGTTTCCTAACGGATAGCTTGGGTAGAAAAGTAAATTTTCAAAATACTATTATCATAATGACCTCAAACATTGGGGCACGCCAAGTAAAAGATTTCGGAACAGGATTAGGTTTTGAAACGGCAGCTCAAAAGGCACAAACTTCTGATATTGAAAAGGGAGTAATTGAAAAAGAACTAAAGAAAACCTTTTCGCCAGAATTCTTGAATCGTATTGATGATATTGTGATTTTCAATGCATTAGAACAAAAAGATATTCGTAAAATTGTTGATATTGAACTAGAGAAACTTATTTTACGTATTGAAAAATTAGGATACCAGGTTACTGTAACTGATACCGCAAAAGAATTTATTTCAGAAAAAGGATTTGACATAAAATATGGTGCTAGACCATTAAATAGAGCCATTCAAAAACATGTTGAAGATTTAGTTGCTGAACATGTAGTCAGCAATACAATTAAAGAAGGAGACCTTATTAAAATTGATAAAAACAAAAAAGAGGACGCCCTTCAGCTAGATGTAAATCAACAAATTGAGAGTTCTTCATAAATTAGGCCTCTCATTATATAAATCCATTAAAAGGACTTCAAAAAACCCTTTATTTTTATTCATTAAATAGAATAAACCCAGTGCATTTGTGTTATTTTTGCACTTAATTTTATTATTTGAACCTATTACTCTTGTCTCAGGAGTTTAATTTTATCTTATGAAGGTTTTGAAATTTGGTGGAACATCCGTTGCTACCTCAGAAAGCTTGAAGCTTGTTGTTGAAATTATTAAAAAATCAACAAAACAAAAACAACTTGTTGTAGTGTCTGCTTTGGGTGGTATTACCAATTTATTAGTTGAAATGGCAACAGCTGCCAGCAGAGGAGAAAAGAACTTCAAAGCACATATCAAAACTGTTGAGGACCGTCACTTAGCTATTATTTTAGACTTTATTCCTGTTACGAAACAAAGTGGTAGCATCAGTTTTTTGAAGTCAAAAATAAATGAATTAGAAAGTGTTCTTGAATCACTATTTACCCTTAAAGAATTGACCTCAAAAAGTCTAGCCAAAATTTCTAGTTATGGTGAAATTCTCTCCAGTACAATTATATATGACCTTTTTAAATATCAAGGAATTGATGTTACCTTAAAAGACTCTAGGGATTTACTTTTTACTCAAATCGTAAATGATAGAGAAATTATTGATCACAAAAAAAGTTCTGATAAAACTCAAAAATTTGTAAAACAAGAAACTGCAGCAGTTATCATAGTTCCAGGATTTATTGCCAGCGATGAAAACGGAGACATAACAACTCTTGGAAGAGGGGGCTCTGATTTTTCTGCAGCCTTATTTGCTAATTTTATCGATGCATCAGTATTGGAAATTTGGACTGACGTAAGTGGGATGTTTACTGCGCATCCAAAATTGGTGTCTCAAGCACTACCCATTCCAAAGCTTTCATATCACGAGGCCATGGAACTCTCCCATTTTGGAGCAAAAGTGATTTACCCTCCCACTCTTCAACCCATTATTGAAAAAGAAATACCTATGTTGATCAAAAATACTTTTGATCAGGACGCAGCAGGTACTGTGATTGATTCTAAAGGAACAATTGAAGGTGGCAATGGAACTGTTGTAAAAGGTGTTAGCCATATTGAGAATGTTGCATTGGTAAGTCTTGAAGGAAGTGGAATGATTGGCATTCCTGGTTTCTCTAAACGTTTGTTTGAATGCCTATCCAATAAAAAAATAAATATAATAATGATTACGCAAGCCTCATCTGAGCATTCAATTTGTTTAGGCGTAAGGTCTGAAGATGCCGAAGTTGCTAAAAAAGCAATTGATGAACATTTTGCATTTGAAATTTCATTAAATAAAGTAGCCCCAGCAGTAGTTGAAACGAAAATGACCAACATAGCTGTTGTAGGCGACCGAATGAAAGATCATCAAGGTATAAGCGGAAAATTATTCAGTAGCCTAGGGGCAAACAAAATCAATATTAGAGCTATTGCACAAGGAGCTTCAGAACGTAACATTTCAATTATTATTGATGAAAAAAATACCCAAAAAGCTTTAAATACAGTTCATGAAAGCTTTTTTGAAGAACAATCCAAAGAATTAAATTTATTCATTACAGGAGTTGGTAATGTAGGGGGAAAACTCATTGAACAAATTCACCGTCAACAAGCATACTTATTGGAACATTTACGCTTAAAAATACGTGTGATTGCGCTTTCCAATTCAAGTAAAATGTTACTAAATGATGGACAAATTGATTTATCTGAATGGAGAGATCAGTTAAACAACAGTGCAACCAAGGCCAACCGTGATGCCTTTTTTGAACACATCCAAAAGTTGAATTTACGTAACAGTATTTTTATTGATAATACAGCAAATGAAAATATAGCAAATGAATATGGACGCTACTTAGTAAATAATATAGGTGTGGTTACCTGTAATAAAATCGCATGTGCAAGTACCCTTAGCAACTACATAGACCTTAAAAAAACAGCACGTAGATTTGGAACTCCTTTCCTTTTCGAAACTAATGTTGGTGCGGGACTACCCGTAATTGATACACTGAATAATCTGATTGCCTCTGGAGATGAAATTGTTAAAATTCAAGCCATCTTATCTGGGAGTTTAAACTTTGTATTTAACAAATTTACATCTGAGACTTCCTTTAAAGAAATAGTCCAAAGCGCACAAAAAGAAGGGTATACAGAACCAGACCCAAAAATAGATTTAAGCGGAGTTGATGTTGCAAGAAAAATATTGATTTTAGCAAGAGAAAGTGGATTTTTACTTGAATTGAGTGATATAGAAAACAACACCTTTCTTCCAGAAGAGGTGTTGAATAGTAATTCAAATGAAAGTTTCTATGAAATGATTGAAAAAAATGAAACCCATTTTCAAAATTTACTTGCTAGTGCAAATGAAAAAGGAGCTCGTTTAAAATATGTAGCTCAATTAGAAAATGGAAAAGCTAGTGTTGGACTTCAAGAGATTAATCCAAGTCATGACTTTTATAATTTAGAAGGAAGTGATAATATTATCTTATTTTATACAAATCGCTATAAAGATCAACCTTTAATTATAAAAGGTGCTGGTGCTGGTGCTGAAGTTACAGCAGCTGGAATTTTTGGAGATATCATTAGAATTGGAAAACGCTAGTTTATGGATCAAATAGAGATTTTTTGTCCTGGTAGTGTTGCAAATATTTCCTGTGGGTTTGATGTATTGGGTTTTTGTTTGGATCCCATAGGTGACATAATGCGGGTGACAAAAACAGTTACTCCTGGGATAACCATTGGAACAATAACCGGTCAAGATTTACCCAAAGATCCTCAAAAAAATGTTGCCAGTGTCGCAGCTATAGCTTTATTAAATGCACATCCTAGTAAATACGGCTTTAGAATTGATATAGAGAAAAAAATCAAACCAGGAAGCGGAATTGGAAGTAGTGCTGCAAGTGCTGCTGGAGCAGTATTTGCTATAAACGAACTAATGGGAAGGCCATATAGTAGAAATGAATTAGTTCAATTCGCAATGGCAGGAGAAGCATTAGCAAGTGGGGCTGCGCACGCAGACAACCTTGCACCTGTTTTACTTGGCGGTTTCACTTTAGTGAGAAGCAATGCTTCATTAGACATAATTAAACTTCCAAGCCCACCAGAATTGGTGGCAACGGTTATTCATCCCAAAATTGAATTAAAAACAATCCATTCTAGAGCCATTCTTAAAAAAACAATTCCTTTAGATAAAGCCGTTCAACAATGGGGAAATCTAGGTGCTTTTGTAAGTGCGCTGTATACAAATGACTACGCTTTACTTTCTAGAAGTTTAAAAGATAAAGTAATTGAGCCTTACAGAGCCATGCTTATTCCAAAGTTTAAAGAAGTAAAGGCTGCCGCTATTAAGGCTGGCGCATTAGGAAGCGGAATCTCTGGATCAGGCCCTTCAATTTATGCTCTTTCAAGGGGCATTAAAATTGCAGAAGAAGTTGGAGTTGCAATGAAAACACAATTTGAGGAATTAGAATTGGAATATGAAGTACATATTTCAAAAATCAATAATGAGGGTATAAAAATACTGCACTAATCAATGAAGTACTTTAGTTTAAATCATAATTCTCAAGACGTTTCTTTTCTAGACGCAGTAAGAAAAGGGTTGGCTCCGGACCGTGGTCTTTATTTCCCAAATGAAATACCAAAACTTCCAGAAGTTTTTTACAATAACATTAAAAAATTTTCAAATCATGACATTGCGTTTCAAGTTATAAAGCCTTTTGTAGGAGACGATATTCCCGTAGATAGTTTGAGAAAAATCGTTGAAGACACCCTAAACTTTGATTTTCCAATCGTTCCTATTACTGAAACAATGGCAACTTTAGAGTTATTTCAGGGACCGACGCTTGCTTTTAAAGATGTTGGGGCTCGGTTTATGGCTCGCTGTTTGTCCTATGCCAATGAAGTGAAAAAAACAGACAAGCTTACCATCCTTGTTGCTACCTCAGGGGATACTGGAGGGGCCGTCGCCGATGGATTTTACAAGGTTGAAGGAATTCAAGTTGTAATTTTATACCCCAAAGGAAAAGTAAGCGAAATTCAAGAAAAACAACTTACCACCCTAGGGGAAAACATTACTGCAATAGAGGTAAATGGAACTTTTGACGATTGTCAAGATATGGTAAAAAGTGCCTTTATTGATGCTGATTTAATTCAGAGTATGCCATTGACATCTGCAAACTCAATCAATATTGCACGTTGGCTCTCACAAATGTTCTATTATTTTATTGCCTTTAAAAATAGAATTACACCCGATAAGAAACTTGCTGTTTCTGTACCCAGTGGTAATTTTGGAAATATATGTGCTGGGTTAGTGGCGAAAGAAATGGGACTTCCCATAGATCAATTTATAGCAAGCACAAATATTAACGATACCGTTCCCGATTATTTAAATTCAGGAACTTATTCCCCTAAGAAATCTAAGCCCACTCTCTCAAATGCAATGGATGTCGGAGATCCTAGTAATTTTATAAGAATTCAAAAACTATTTAACAACGATATTTTTAAACTTAAAAAAATTCTTAAAGGGTACCATTACACAGATTCACAAACCAAAAAAGCAATCAAAGAAATTTATGAAATTTCTGGTTACATAGCAGACCCGCATGGTGCCATAGGGTATTTAGGATTAAAAGAATTTTTAGAAAGCACTTCTGACGCCTATCAGGGTTTGTTTTTTGAAACAGCTCATCCTATAAAGTTTGTTGAAACAGTAGAAAACACACTAAAAACATCTATTGAAGTTCCCGAGCGTCTTAAAGGAATTTTAAATCGCAAAAAGGAGAGTGTTTCAATACAAACCTATGAGCAATTAAAATCTTTTTTACTCGAGAGCTAATCTATTGTTAATGGAGGAAGAATAAAATCATCCAGCGCACTCTTTTCAAGCATTACTTTTTCAATCTCCTGCCAACTTCGGGGAGCATCTTTAGATAAATTTACGGGTCCCTCAGCTGTAATTAAAATATCATCTTCAATACGAATTCCTATATTCCACCATTTCGGGTCGCAGGGACTTCCTTCTGGTACATAAATTCCGGGTTCAACGGTGATTACCATGTTTGGAGCTAAATTTTCATACAAACCAGGGTCATGTACATCTAATCCAATGTGATGTGCAATCCCATGCGGTAAATAGCGTCTATACTCCTTCGACTCTTGTATTAATCCTAATTCTAGAAGACCGGTTTTAACCACTTCATAGGTAGCCTCAGATATTGCAGTGAAACTGGCTCCTGCGACTGCTGCATTAATTCCAGCGGTTTGTGCATCATAAACGATTTGATATAGTGCTTTTTGTTCTGGTGTAAAAGTTCCAGACACGGGAATTGTTCGGGTAACATCAGCAGTGTAGCCTTTGTACTCAGCTCCTAAATCCATCAATATTAACTGATTTTTTAAATCGGTCTTATCGTTAGTAATATAATGTAAAACACATGCGTTATCTCCTGCCCCAACAATTGATGGATAGCCTTCATGTGCTGCTCCATATTTTTTAAAAACCAATTGATGAATCCCCTGAACTTCTCGCTCTGTCATCTCGGGATGGATTGCTTTCATGACTTCTAATTGACCTTGAGTAGAAATACGAACTGCCTTCTTAATTAATAGAATTTCCTCTTCGGTTTTATTTTCTCTTAAACTAGCCATAAAAGAACCCAGTTGGTTTATGTCGAAATTATAATCCTTTAATAAGAATGCACTTTGTTTTTTTAAATCAGTAAGAACCGTTCCCTCTCCTACCCTCATAAAATCTATAATAACCGGATCATCTTTCAATGAACTATCCCGTTCCATCATGTAATAAATTCTTTTTTTAAGAGGGATGACTTCCGACTCTACTGCACTTCTTATTCGTTGGTAAAGGCGATAACGATCCGCGTCAAAATTATCGGGATAGTTAATTACATTTTTAAAATGTTTTTGTAAGTCAAATAAATCACTAGAGTCATTTTTATTGTCCCGGACGTCATTTTTAAAATCAAACATTAAAACGCTATCAAAACGAGAAAAGTCATTTTGCTCAGTAGAAAAATCTTTTTTACTTGCAACTCGATCTAATCCCATTTTTCGGGCTCCTTCAACACCCAATTGTCTACCGTTCCACATTTCATTATTAGCATCTCTTTCTCTTACATAAAGCTTCTCAAAGTAAGTCCCCTCTAAATCTTTTTGAGGAGAACTATAAACTATTAAAACGGCATGTGGCTCATTCCATCCTGTCAAGTAGTAAAAATTTGGATCTGGATGGTATTCAAAATCCACGTCATTGGCGCGATTACGTACTGGGGCAGAAAAATACACCGCTACACTATTATTTGGAAGTTTTTCACGTAATTGTTGACGCTGTTTTTTATGAAATTCAGAAGAAAGTTCCGACTTTTGTGCTGCAATTGAAAGGGGAGAAAATAGTAGCCCAAGAAAGCAGATGATCGGGACATAAACTCTTGTGAGGTTTCTTGAAATTAGCATAATTAAATTTTATATGAACTTATGAAAAAAACTACACTTTACAATACACATTTGGCCTTGAATGCAAAGATGACTCCCTTTGGTGGATATGAAATGCCAGTTCAATATATTGGTGTGACAAAAGAACACCTTGCTGTAAGAAATAGCGTAGGCGTTTTTGATGTTTCACACATGGGAGAATTTTTAGTTTCAGGCGCTAAAGCATTTGATCTTTTGCAATATATATGTAGCAATGATATTTCAAAAATTAACATTGGTAAAGCACAGTATAATTATTTTCCAAATGAAAAAGGAGGTATTGTGGACGACCTTATCGTTTATCGTTTAAAAGAAACTGAGTATTTATTGGTCGTTAATGCATCTAACATCGATAAAGATTGGAATTGGGTTGAAAAACACAATTCCAATTTTGGAGCTTTACTTGAAAACAAATCCGAAGAAACAGCTCTTTTAGCCATTCAAGGACCAAAAGCTATTGAGGCCATGCAAAAACTAACTTCAATACCGCTAGCAGAGCTTCCTTATTATGCTCATACCACCGCTACCTTTGCAGGTTGTGAAAATACCTTGATTGCAACAACAGGTTATACGGGTGCAGGAGGAATAGAGATTTATTTTCCTGCAAATAAAGCTCCGGAAATATGGGCCTCGATCATGAAGGCTGGGGCTGACTATGAAATTACCCCAGCAGGACTAGCTGCCCGAGATACACTTCGTATAGAAATGGGTTATTGCCTATATGGCAATGAAATAAACGATAATACTTCTCCCCTAGCTGCTGGGTTGGGATGGGTTACTAAGCTTGAAACAGGGACGTTTAATTCTGAAATTTTAGCACTTCAAAAAAAGGAAGGCCTTTCAGAAAAACTTGTTGGCTTTTTATTAGAAACCCGAGGTATCCCAAGATCTGGTTATGAAATTGTAAATCGTGAGGGGAAAATTATTGGAACTGTAACTTCCGGTACGCAATCGCCCATATTGTCTCAAGGAATTGGATTGGGTTATGTGAAACTTGAATATTCAAAGCCTGGCAGTGAAATCGCGATACGTATCAGAGATAAAGATTGTCCAGCAATAATTATTAAACTACCCTTTATCAAAAAATAAAACTTGAAGTCTATTTTAATTTTAGGAGGAAGTGGATATATAGGCAATGTACTTTACAAAGAACTTGCACCTTATTACAATACATTTGCAACCTATAATTCGTCTAAAGACTATACTCAAAACAAACACTTCTTCTATTTCAATATGGAAAAAGAAGGCCTCGAAGTCATTCTTAAAGAAGTTCAGCCTAAATTAATTATTTCTGCTTTACGTGGAGATTTTAATGCACAATTAGAAACCCATAATTTTTTGACAGAGTATATAAAAAACAAAAATTGCCGAATTCTTTTTTTATCCTCAGCAAACGTTTTTGATTCTTTTCAGCATTACCCATCATATGAATATGATAAGACTCTTTCAGAAAGTGTTTATGGACACTTTAAAATAAAAATCGAAAACCAACTAATGCGTTTAGCTGTAGGTAAATATTCAATCGTAAGATTGCCTATGATTTTTGGTCTTAATGCACCTCGAACCCTAGAAATTGACTCTGCGATTCTACAAAATAAACCCATTGAAGTTTTTCCAAATACAATTATTAATGTGAACAGCGATGTGCGACTAAAACAACAGATTCATTATTTAATCAATCAGCAAAAGACGGGTATTTTTCATTTGGGATCTTCAGATTTAATTTCACATTTTGATTTCATTAAAACAATAGTGGAAAAACGACACTATAACTTGGGCATATACAAGCAAGTGTTTACTTCAAACACCATTCGATATTTAGCAACTTTACCAAAAGAAAATAAACTTCCAAGCCACTTACTTCCAACCTATATGGATATAATTGATGATCTTACACTCGTTGACTCAGGAAAGCATCGCTAATTTTTTTATTTTAGCTTAAAATTATACAAAATGGGAAGAGCCTTTGAATTTCGGAAAGCTAGAAAAATGAAACGTTGGTCTGCGATGGCCAAAACATTTACTCGTATCGGAAAAGACATCGTAATGGCAGTCAAAGAAGGGGGGCCAGATTCTGAAAACAATTCTAGACTTCGTGCTGTAATTCAAAATGCCAAAGCAGCCAACATGCCCAAGGAGAATGTCGAACGAGCTATAAAGAAGGCATCCGACAAAGATACTGGTGACTTTAAAGAAGTTTTATTTGAGGGCTATGCACCCCATGGTATTGCCATTCTGGTAGAAACCGCAACTGATAATAATAATAGGACAGTTGCCAACGTTCGTTCCTATTTCAACAAAGCAAATGGCAACTTGGGCACTGCAGGTTCGGTAGAATTTATGTTTGACCGGACGTGTAATTTTCGAATTAATCCTACTGACCTTGATCCAGAAGAAATAGAACTAGAATTTATTGATTATGGTGTTGAAGAAGTATTTGTCGATGAAGATGGTTTGTTACTTTACGCTCCCTTCGAAAGTTTTGGAATATTACAACGAGAGCTGGAGAAAAGATCGTTTGAAATTCTTTCATCTGGTTTTGAACGCATCCCTCAAATCACAAAGAAACTAAACCCCGAAGCTCAAGAAGAGGTGTTAAGTTTGATTGAAAAAATTGAAGAGGATGATGATGTTCAACAAGTCTATCACGCACTAGATATCCAAGAATAATTAAAAGCTTCTTTCAGTCGAATATCCTTTCACTCCAATAAACAATGCTGCAAATTGCTGAAGGTCTTTTTTCTCGTCTGTTGAAGGTTTTAAATTAGGATGAACAATCACTTCTTTATTTTCATAATCAAAGGCAACCGGTACAATAGGAACTTTTGCTTTTTTAGCAATATGATAAAAACCTGTTCTCAACTGAGCAACTTTTTTACGTGTTCCTTCTGGAGCGAGTGCAATTCTAAACTTTTCATGTGCTTCAAATACTGCAACCATTGACTCTACCGCTCCTTTATTACCTGAGCGATCAATAGGAGCTCCACCCAAGCCTTTGAAGAACCAAGCCGTTAAAGGTGAGAACAGTTCCTTTTTTCCCACAAAATTGATCGACTCCCCCGAAATACTTCGAACCAATATCCCAATAAAAAAATCCCGCCAACTGGTATGTGGAACAACAGCAACGATATATTTTAGTTCTTTAGGAAAAGTTCCCACTAACTTCCACCCTAATAAACGGGTATAAATGAATTTAAAAAGGGCTTGTATCATTTTATTCTATTGTTAGAAAATCATCATCTGGAAAACCTATCAAAAAAAGTTGCTTTTTTGCACGGGTCATTGCAGTATATAACCACCGTAGATAATCTCTATCTGGACCCTCCGCAAGGTAAGGTTTTTCAATAAACACATTTTCCCATTGTCCGCCTTGGGATTTGTGACAGGTTACTGCATAAGAATACTCCACCTGCAAAGCATTAAAAAAAGAATTGTTCTTGACTTTCAAAAACTTTTTATATTTTGATTTTTCAGAGGCATAATCTTGCAAGACCTCTTGATACAAACGGTTACCGTCTTCATATGAAAGGGAAGGCGTTTCTGACTTTAATGTGTCCAATAATAAAACAGTATCAAATGAATCTTCATCTGGATAATCTACCAAACTAACCGTTACTTTGGCAAATGAAAAACCATAAAGTTCTTTTTTGGATTGGATAGCATCTACACGAACTACATCACCATTTGCAATAAATCCAGGTTTTGATTCTGGAGAAAGCCAAAAATAATTGTTTTTAACAACCATCAATTGATCTCCAACTGAGAGTTCATCTTCTAGTCCTAGAATTCGCTTTCGAATATTTTCATTGTAAATATTGGCCCGCTTGTTTGAACGAACTATAAAAATAGTTTGATCCGTTCCTGAGTCATGAAACGCATTCTCAATTGCTTCAAAAAGATCCATTCCATTGTTGGTGTACAAAAGATCATCATACCCTTGAACGTCAAACTTAAATTGGTCGTAAACTTCATTATTTATCTGAGAGCGAAGTAATGTTGCATTATTTAATATGCCAGATCCTTTTGCCTGACGCACTACACTATCGAGTTTTACACTAAATATTTTATCAAAATGAAATTGTTTCAACTCTTCTTCATCAAGAGCTGGACTGATATTAAGATGAACTGGCGGCAGTTGGGCTGGATCACCTACAAAAATCAATTTACATTGATCGCCACTACTTACATACTGAACAACATCATGAAGTAAGGATCCGTTTTCAAAAAGTTTTGCATTCTGCCGGTCATCCCCTATCATTGATGCCTCATCAATAATAAAAATTGTTTTTCTGTATTTATTAACTTTTAACTGAAACTGCATCTTACCTCCAGATTCAGGCTTAGGATAATAAATTTGTTTGTGGATGGTTCTTGCTGAAAACCTAGAATAGGTTGACATAACTTTTGCAGCACGCCCTGTAGGTGCCATTAAAACAGCTTTGTGATCTGCGAACTTTAATTGCTTGACTAACGATCCAATAAGTGTGGTTTTCCCTGTTCCTGCATATCCTGTAAGAAGAAAGGCAATATTCTTCTCTTTTGAAAAAATGAAATCAGTAATCTCCGGAAACCATTCCCTTTGAGATTCGGTTGGTGCAAAAGGAAAACTAGCTTCTAGTTCTTGATAAAATTTATCTGGAGTCATGGAGTGATTGAAAGTCTAAATATAAATCATTTTAAATACTTTTCTGATTCAAAAAAAATTGTAGATTTGTTTTTATCAATTAATATAAAATAATGAAAATAGGCATTCAAATCGTACTCTGGGTCGCATCTATCTTTTTTGCTTACAAGATTTATGATTCTATCAATGGTCCCATCAAATTTAATGAAGAAAAAAATGTTCGTTACGCAAAAGTAATTAACCGTTTAAAAGACATTAGAACTGCTCAAATTGCACATCGAGATGTCAAAGGTGTTTTTTCTAACAACTTTGATAGTTTGATTAAATTTATTGACGAAGGACAATTCACACTTATTGAAAAACGTGATTCTTCTTTTCTTGAATACGATCGCACATACAGGATCGACATGTTACGTGAAATAATAGTAATTGATACTTTAGGAACAGTACCCGTTAAAGATTCCCTTTTTGGAACTTCTTTAAGCTATAAAAACATGGCTTTTATTCCTATTGAAGGAGTTGATGATCAGAAATTTGAAATCGCTGCAAAAGTGATTGACAAGAATGGTTACAAAGTCCCTGTATTTGAAGTGAAGGTGAAAAAGAATGTTATCCTCTTTGATAAAAACAAAGATTTGATAAAGCAAGAAAATGAAACGATAGCTGTTGATGGAGTAAATGGCCCTGAGATTATATTGGGATCTTTATCTAATGTTAGCACTAACGGAAACTGGCCAACTTTTTTTGATGCCAAGCAGTAACAAAATCATACAACATAATGAATTATCCATTCACTCCTTTGTGAATGGATTTTCTTTTTGTACCCAATCCAAAGTTGACTTTTTACCCTCTAATCCTGATCAAAAAGAATTTAAAAAAGCT
>JABGUL010000037.1 GCA_018646605.1 Flavobacteriaceae bacterium | reverse complement strand
TATTATAAAAAATTTCAAAGTATGGGTTTGAAACCCCAAAAAAATATTCTACATTTGCACGCCCATAAAAATGGGAAATTAGATATTATATATGCCAACTATTGCACAATTAGTACGAAAAGGAAGAGTCAGTATTACCAAGAAGAGTAAATCGGCTGCTTTGGAATCGTGTCCACAACGAAGAGGTGTTTGTACTCGTGTTTACACGACTACACCCAAAAAACCGAACTCCGCAATGCGTAAAGTAGCGCGTGTTCGATTGACTAACGGAAAGGAAGTCAATGCCTACATACCCGGAGAAGGACACAATCTCCAAGAGCACTCGATAGTATTGGTACGAGGCGGAAGAGTTAAAGATTTGCCGGGGGTCCGTTACCACATTGTTCGTGGTGCGTTGGATACTGCCGGAGTGGAAGGACGTTTACAAAGACGCTCTAAATACGGTGCCAAAAGACCCAAAAAATAATAAGGTAATTCTTTTACTACTGAATCATGAGAAAAAAACAAGCAAAAAAACGCCCCTTATTACCCGATCCAAAGTTTAATGACCAATTGGTAACCCGATTTGTCAATAACCTAATGTGGGATGGGAAGAAATCAACTGCATTCAAGATCTTTTACGATGCTATTGCAATTGTGGAAGAACGTAAGCAAGATGAAGAGAAGTCTGCTTTAGAATTATGGAAAGAAGCACTCTCTAATGTTATGCCCCATGTAGAGGTACGTAGCCGAAGAGTAGGAGGTGCTACTTTTCAAATTCCAATGCAAATAAGACCCGATCGAAAAGTGTCTTTGGCCATGAAGTGGCTCATTAGCTATTCTAGAAAACGTAACGAGAAAACTATGGCACTGAGATTAGCCAATGAGGTTCTTGCTGCATCAAAAGAAGAAGGAGCTGCCGTCAAGAAGCGTCAGGATACTCACAAAATGGCTGAAGCAAATAAAGCTTTTTCACATTTTAGATTTTAAAAAAACGGATACCTATTATATATAGCTATGGCTAGAGATTTAAAATACACAAGAAACATAGGAATTGCCGCACATATTGATGCTGGAAAAACAACCACAACAGAGCGTGTCCTTTTCTATACTGGAGTAAGTCACAAAATAGGTGAGGTTCATGATGGTGCTGCCACAATGGATTGGATGGAACAAGAGCAAGAACGTGGTATTACCATTACTTCTGCTGCAACAACTTGTACATGGAATTTTCCGCAAGATCAAGGGAAAGTTACATCAGACTCCAAACCTTATCACCTCAATATTATCGATACTCCTGGCCACGTAGATTTTACGGTGGAAGTAAACCGATCTCTTCGAGTTCTTGATGGATTGGTTTTTTTATTTTCAGCCGTAGATGGGGTAGAGCCTCAATCTGAAACAAATTGGAGACTAGCCGACAATTATAAAGTACCTCGTATCGGTTTTGTCAACAAAATGGACCGTCAAGGGGCAAACTTTTTAAATGTTAGTGTTCAGGTTCGTGAAATGTTAAAGTCTAATGCAGTCCCAATTGTTTTAAATATTGGAGACGAAGAAGATTTTAAAGGAATTGTAGATTTAGTTACTAATAAAGCAATTGTTTGGCACGAAGATAATTACGGGTCAACTTTTGATGAGGTGCCAATTCCTGAAGACATGAAAGCTGATGTTGAAAAATATCGTGCTGAACTTATTGAGGCTGTTGCTGAATATGATGAAGGTTTATTAGAGAAATTCTTTGAAGATCCAGATTCAATTAGTGCAGATGAAATTCACGAAGCGCTCCGTGCGGCAACTCAAGACATGAGTATTATTCCCATGATTTGTGGATCTTCTTTCAAAAATAAAGGAGTACAGTTTTTATTAGATGCCGTTTGTCGTTATTTACCTTCACCAGAAGACAAAGAAGCGATAGTAGGAATAGATCCAAACACTGACCTAGAGATTTCTCGAAAGCCTTCTGTATCTGATCCTTTTGCTGCATTAGCATTTAAGATTGCTACTGATCCCTTTGTAGGTCGTCTAGCATTTTTTCGTGCCTATTCAGGTCGTTTAGACGCAGGATCATATGTGTTGAATAATCGTTCAGGAAACAAAGAACGAATCTCTAGAATCTATCAAATGCACTCTAATAAACAGAACTCAATCGATTTTATCGAAGCGGGTGACATTGGAGCTGCAGTTGGATTTAAAGATATTAAGACTGGAGACACTCTTACTTCAGAGAAACATCCAATCATTCTTGAAAGCATGGACTTCCCCGATCCCGTTATTGGTATTGCTGTGGAGCCCAAGACCAAGGCTGATGTTGATAAACTAGGAATGTCTTTAGCTAAATTAGCTGAAGAAGATCCTACGTTCCAAGTAAAAACAGATGAGGCTTCTGGGCAAACGATCATCTCTGGAATGGGAGAATTGCACTTAGATATTATTGTAGACCGTCTCCGTCGTGAGTTTAAGGTTGAAGTAAATCAAGGGCAACCTCAAGTAGAATATAAGGAAGCATTAACTGCTGATGCGAAACACCGTGAAGTTTACAAAAAACAAACAGGGGGTCGTGGTAAGTTTGCAGATATTGTCTTTACAATCGAGCCTGCAGAAGAAGGAAAAACTGGTTTAGAATTTATCAATGTTATCAAAGGAGGGAATGTTCCAAAAGAATATATTCCATCTGTAGAAAAAGGATTTAAAGAGGCTATGAAAAATGGTCCTTTAGCTGGTTTCGAATTAGATGCAATGAAGATTACGCTAATGGATGGATCTTTCCACCCTGTAGATTCCGATTCGCTTTCTTTCGAACTTGCAGCAAAATTAGGATTTAAAGAATCTGCAAGAGCTGCAAAAGCTGTTATCATGGAACCCATTATGAAATTGGAGGTTTTGACTCCAGAAGAAAATATGGGAGATATAGTAGGAGATTTGAACCGACGTAGAGGACAAGTTAACTCTATGGATGACCGAGCTGGTGCCAAAGTGGTTAGAGCAGAAGTACCTTTATCTGAAATGTTTGGATATGTTACTTCACTTAGAACACTTTCATCAGGACGTGCAACTTCAACAATGGAATTTTCACATTATGCTGAAACACCTTCTAATATTTCAGAAGCGGTTATAGCAGAAGTAAAAGGTAAAAAAGCATAAAACGCATTAGACATGAGTCAAAAAATTAGAATCAAATTAAAATCTTACGATCACAACTTAGTAGACAAGTCTGCTGATAAAATTGTAAAAACGGTTAAAACTACAGGTGCAGTAGTAACGGGACCAATCCCATTGCCTACACACAAGAAAATTTTCACTGTATTGCGTTCTCCTCACGTAAACAAGAAATCACGTGAGCAATTCAAATTGTCTTCATACAAGAGATTGTTAGACATTTATAGTTCATCATCAAAGACAATTGATGCGCTAATGAAGCTTGAATTACCTAGTGGAGTTGAAGTAGAGATCAAAGTTTAAGTAGATTAAGAATAAATAATAATTATAACTAACAAATAAAAAAACAATGTCTGGGTTAATAGGAAAGAAAATCGGCATGACCAGCCTCTTCGACGAAAAAGGAAAGAATATTCCTTGTACTGTCTTGGAGCTAGGACCATGCGTGGTTACCCAAGTCAGAACCACAGCGGTTGACGGGTATGAAGCACTTCAACTGGGTTTCGATGACAAGGCAGAAAAAAAGGTAACTAAAGCAGCAGCTGGCCACTTCAAGAAAGCCAACTCTGTACCTAAAAAGAAGCTCGTCGAATTCCAGAATTTTGAAGAAGAATTAAATTTAGGAGACACCATCACAGTAGAACACTTCAATGAAGGGGAATTTGTGGATGTCTCAGGAACTTCCAAAGGAAAAGGTTTCCAAGGAGTTGTAAAACGACATGGATTTGCTGGTGTGGGTCAAGCTACTCACGGACAACATAACCGTTTAAGAGCACCTGGTTCAATTGGTGCTGCTTCTTATCCTGCACGTGTATTCAAAGGAATGCGTATGGCAGGTCAAATGGGTAATGTTAAAGTAAAAGTGCAAAACCTTAGAGTTGTAAAAGTTGTACCTGAAAAGAATCTTCTTGTAGTAAAAGGATGTGTTCCAGGTCATAAAAACGCTTACGTAATCGTTCAGAAATAATGGAATTAAACGTATTAAACATAGAAGGAAAAGAAACCGGAAGAAAGATCAAGCTTGATAAAGCTGTCTTCGGTATCGAACCAAACGATCACGCCATTTATTTGGACGTTAAACAACATTTGGCAAATAAACGCCAAGGGACGCACAAAGCAAAAGAACGTGCTGAAATCGTTGGTAGTACACGTAAAATCAAAAAACAAAAAGGAACAGGTACAGCCCGAGCGGGAAGTATTAAAAACCCATTGTTTAAAGGTGGAGGTCGTGTATTCGGTCCAAGACCAAGAGACTACAGTCAAAAAGTAAACAAGAAAGTGAAACGTTTGGCTAGAATGTCCGCTTTAAGTATCAAAGCGAATCAAAAATCAATTGTGGTTTTAGAAGACTTCCAAATGGATCAACCTCAAACAAAGAACTATCTTAAAATGTTAGCAGCTTTAGGGCTTGCCGACAAAAAAAGCATATTAGTCTTGGGTGAGTTGAATAAAAATGTATATTTGTCCTCTCGTAATTTAAAGAATTCTAAAGTTGTAATCAACTCAGAATTAAATACTTACAGTATTTCAAACGCAAATAGTTTGATCTTTTCTGAGGGTGCAATTGCAGGACTTGAATCACTTTTGAATAAATAATCATGAGTATAATTATAAAACCCATCATCACCGAAAAAGCAACGTTAGGGAGCGAGCTCCATAATCGATATACTTTTTTAGTACACCCAAAATCCAATAAAGTGGAGATAAAAAAGGCAGTTGAAGCTGCTTATGGGGTAACGGTAGAAAAGGTTCATACCATGAATTATGGCCCAGAACGCAAAATGCGTTATACCAAAACAGGAATACAGAAAGGAAAAACCAATGCTACAAAGAAAGCAATAGTTCATGTAGCTGAAGGTGAAGCCATAGATTTTTACAGTAATTTATAATAGCGTCAGATGTCAGTAAGAAAATTAAAACCGATAACTCCTGCGCAGCGTTTTAGAGTAGTAAATGGATTTGACGCAATTACTACTGATAAGCCCGAAAAGAGTTTATTGGCTCCCAAGAAAAGATCTGGGGGAAGAAATAACAAAGGTAAAATGACTGCTCGCCATATTGGTGGAGGTCATAAAAAACGTTACCGTATCATTGATTTCAAGCGTAACAAATTTGATGTTGCTGCTGAAGTTAAAACAATTGAATACGATCCTAACCGTTCTGCCTTTATTGCTCTAGTTGAATATCCCGATGGTGAAAAGCGATACATTATTGCTCCCAACGGTTTGAAAGTAGGTCAACATGTAAGTTCAGGAGAAAGTGCTGCACCAGAAATTGGAAATGCACTTTTCTTATCCAAAATACCATTAGGAACAATTATCTCATGTATTGAGTTAAGCCCAGGTAAAGGAGCTTCAATTGCACGTAGTGCAGGAGCCTTTGCTCAACTAATGGCACGTGAGGGAAAATTTGCTACAGTTAAGCTACCTTCTGGAGAAACACGTATGATTTTAGTAAAATGTACTGCAGTAATTGGTGCTGTATCCAATTCGGATCATCAATTATTAGTTTCTGGTAAAGCAGGACGTTCCCGTTGGTTAGGTAGAAGACCACGTACACGTCCAGTAGCTATGAACCCTGTTGATCACCCGATGGGTGGAGGAGAAGGACGTGCATCTGGAGGACATCCAAGATCACGTAATGGTATTCCTGCTAAAGGGTATCGTACTCGATCAAAAACTAAGTCAAGTAACAAGTTCATTATTGAACGTAGAAAAAAATAATAGGATATGGCTCGTTCATTAAAAAAAGGACCTTTTGTTCATCACAGTCTTGAAAAGAAAGTGATGAAAAATATAGAAGAAAATAAAAAATCAGTAATCAAAACATGGTCACGTGCCTCATTGATTACTCCAGATTTTGTTGGTCAGACTATTGGTGTTCATAACGGTAAAACATTTGTTCCTGTTTATGTAACAGAAAATATGGTAGGACATAAATTAGGCGAATTTTCGTTGACACGTAATTTCCGTGGACACTCTGGCGCTAAAAATAAAGGCAAAAAATAAAAGTACTCATGGGAAATCGTAAAAGACAATCCGCTCAAGCGCTTAAAGAAGCAAAGAAATCTCTTGCTTTTGCCAAGCTAAATAACTGTCCTACTTCTCCAAGGAAAATGCGTTTAGTCGCTGACCAAGTAAGAGGAGAGTCAATAGACAAGGCATTAGCCATTTTGAAATTTAGCCCAAAGGAAGCATCTCGACGTTTAGAAAAATTATTGCTTTCTGCAATTGCAAACTGGCAATCTAAAAACGAAGCTGAAGATATTGAAAAAGCAAACCTTTTTGTTTCAGAAATCCGTGTGGATGGAGGAAGCATGTTAAAGCGTTTAAGACCTGCTCCACAAGGAAGAGCACACCGAATTAGAAAACGTTCCAATCATGTAACAGTTGTATTGGGATCTAACATTTTAGAAGCATAATATGGGACAAAAAACAAATCCTATTGGGAATCGTTTAGGAATCATCAGAGGATGGGACTCTAATTGGTATGGAGGTAGAAATTATGGAGATAAAATTGCGGAAGATGATAAAATCCGTAAATATATCCATGCACGTCTTTCCAAAGCCAGCGTTTCTAACGTCATTATTGAGCGTACTTTAAAAATCATTACGATCACTATTACAACTGCTCGTCCTGGTATTATTATTGGTAAAGCAGGACAAGAAGTAGACAAGCTTAAAGAAGAATTACGTAAGATTACAGGTAAAGAAGTTCAAATCAATATTTTTGAAATTAAGCGTCCTGAATTAGATGCGCAATTAGTTGGAGCAAGTGTTGCTCGTCAAATTGAAAGCCGTATTTCTTACAGACGTGCTATCAAAATGGCAATTGCTGCTGCAATTCGTATGAATGCAGAAGGAATCAAAATTCAAATTTCAGGCCGATTGAATGGTGCTGAAATGGCTCGTGCAGAATCCTACAAGGAAGGACGTATCCCTTTATCAACTTTCCGTGCTGACATCGATTATGCTCTAGTAGAAGCACATACGACTTACGGAAGATTAGGGATCAAAGTATGGATCATGAAAGGAGAAGTTTATGGTAAACGTGAACTTTCACCCCTAGTAGGAATGTCTAAAAAAACTGGACAAGGCGGTTCAAATTCCGGAAGTGGTAATAATCGTCAACGTCGTAAATAATAAATAGGTTAAGAAATCATGTTACAACCAAAAAAGACAAAATTCAGGAAAGCGCAGAAAGGTCGTATGAAAGGACTTTCTCAAAGAGGACATCAACTTTCCAATGGTATGTTCGGAATCAAAGCCTTAGATTCTGTTTTCATTACCTCACGTCAGATCGAGGCAGCTCGTATTGCAGCGACACGTTATATGAAAAGAGAAGGTCAGTTATGGATCAAAATTTTTCCAGACAAGCCCATCACAAAGAAACCTTTAGAGGTACGTATGGGAAAAGGGAAAGGAGCTCCAGAATATTTTGTAGCTGTAACCAGAGCAGGGCGTATTATGTTTGAAGTTGGAGGTGTACCTTATAGCGTCGCTAAAGAAGCACTTCGTTTAGCAGCTCAAAAGCTACCTGTTAAAACTAAATTTATTGTAGCTCGTGATTTCGAAGCTTAATTTACAGAAACTATGAAACAATCTGAAATTATAAACCTTTCTAAAGAAGATATTCAAGATAAGTTGACTGAATATCAAAAGCAGTTGGCTGAGTTGAAAATGACTCATGCAATCTCACCTTTAGAAAATCCATTACAAATTCAAACAGCACGTCGTGTAATTGCCCGACTAAAAACTGCTCTGAGCAACCAAGAAGTATAAGCACATGGAAACAAGAAATTTAAGAAAAGAACGAATTGGGGTTGTGACCAGTAATAAAATGGAAAAATCCATTGTTGTTGCAGAAGTCAAGAGAGTAAAACACCCAATGTATGGAAAGTTCGTTTTGAAGACAAAAAAATACGTAGCTCACGATGAAAAGAATGATTGTAATATCGGAGATACAGTTAAAATAATGGAAACTCGACCTTTAAGCAAATCAAAATGCTGGAGAATGGTTGAAATAATAGAAAGAGCTAAGTAAGATGGTACAACAAGAATCTAGACTTAAAGTAGCCGATAATACAGGCGCAAAAGAAGTCCTTACCATTCGTGTATTGGGAGGAACAAAAAGACGATATGCATCGATTGGAGATAAAATCGTTGTTACCGTTAAAGACGCATCACCCTCTGGGACTGTAAAAAAAGGTCAAGTATCTACTGCTGTTGTAGTTCGTACTAAAAAAGAAATTAGACGTCAAGATGGATCGTACATCCGTTTTGATGAAAATGCATGTGTTTTGCTTAACCCAACAGGTGAAATGCGTGGTACACGTGTTTTTGGTCCTGTTGCAAGAGAACTGCGTGATAAACAATTTATGAAGATCGTTTCATTGGCACCTGAAGTGTTGTAATAAAAAAGATATGGCAACAAAAATTAAAATAAAAAAAGGAGATACTGTACGTGTAATTGCTGGTTCTGAAAAAGGATCTGAAGGTACTGTTGTAAGTATTTCTCGTGAAAAAAATAGAGCCATTGTGGAAGGTGTGAATTTGATTAAAAAACACAACAAGCCCAATGCACAGAATCCTCAAGGAGGAATAACAGAAAAGGAAGCACCTATTCACATTTCAAATCTATCTCTACTTACATCAGATGGTAAAACTACTCGTGTAGGTTACAGAGTTGAAGATGGATCAAAAGTACGTGTTGCTAAAAAAACCGATGAAGTCATTTAATTATGAGCTATATACCAAGATTAAAAAAAGAATATAACGATCGTATCGTTAGCAACTTAAAAGAGACATTTAGTTACAAAAGCGTTATGCAAGTACCTAAACTCGAAAAAATTGTGCTTAGCCGTGGTGTAGGTGCTGCTGTTGCTGATAAAAAATTAATTGATCATGCTGTTGATGAGTTAACCATGATTACAGGTCAAAAAGCTGTTTCTACGTTATCCAAAAAGGACGTTGCTAGTTTCAAGTTGAGAAAAGGAATGCCTATTGGAGCTAAAGTAACCCTTCGTGGTGAACGTATGTATGAGTTTTTAGATCGACTAGTAACAACTGCATTACCTCGAGTAAGAGATTTTCAAGGAGTTAAGGCTACTGGCTTTGATGGTCGTGGAAATTATACTTTAGGTGTTACAGAACAAATTATTTTCCCTGAGATTGATATAGATAAAGTAAATCGAATCAATGGAATGGATATTACTTTCGTGACCAGTGCAAATACTGATCAAGAAGCAAAATCATTATTAACCGAATTAGGAATCCCTTTTAAAAAGAATTAATATGGCTAAAGAATCAATGAAAGCACGTGAGGTTAAACGTGCCAAGACCGTTGCCAAATATGCTGAAAAGCGAAAAGCTCTTAAGGAAGCTGGAGATTATGATGCACTACAAAAGTTGCCTCGTAACGCTTCTCCTATCCGTATGCACAATCGTTGTAAATTAACCGGGAGACCAAAAGGATATATGCGTCAATTTGGACTTTCACGTGTTACTTTTCGTGAAATGGCAAACAAAGGCTTGATTCCTGGAGTAACAAAAGCCAGTTGGTAAACTTATAGATAAAAGACTATGTTCACAGATCCTATTGCAGATTTTTTAACACGTATTCGTAACGCTAACAGCGCTGGACACCGTGTAGTAGATATTCCCGCTTCAAACACCAAAAGAGAGATCACGAAGATCCTTTTTGACCAAGGGTATATCTTGAGTTATAAGTTTGAAGAAACTGAAAACCACCAAGGCAATATCAAAATTGCTTTAAAATATGATAAGCTTACGAAAGAGCCTGTCATCAAAAAAATACAACGCATCAGTACTCCTGGTTTAAGAAAGTACAGCGGTTCAGACAGTCTTCCAAGAGTTTTAAATGGCTTAGGGATTTCAATAGTCTCTACCTCTCATGGAGTAATGACCGGAAAACAAGCTGCCAAAGAAAATGTTGGTGGAGAATTAATTTGTTACGTATACTAACAGAAACAGTATAAACAATGTCAAGAATAGGAAACAACCCGATCTCAGTACCCGAAGGAGTCACCATAGACATCCAACCCACTCACATTCATGTAAAGGGAAAATTAGGTGAACTTACGCAGGAGTATAGTGAAGTTGAAATTAAAATGGAAGAAAACACCATCACGGTCAGTCGTTCTTCTAATGTTAAATCTGTAAAGGCTAAGCATGGTCTTTATCGTGCACTAATCTTCAACATGATTGAAGGAGTAAGCCAAGGTTTTACAAAAGAATTAGAGCTGGTAGGAGTTGGATATAGAGCAAGTAATCAAGGACAAAAGTTAGATCTTGCACTAGGTTTTTCGCATAATATTTTACTTGATATTGCACCAGAGGTTACAGTAGAAACCATTTCTGAAAAAGGAAAGAATCCAATTATTAAATTGAGCTCTTATGACAAACAATTAGTTGGTTATGTAGCTGCAAAGATTCGTTCCTTTAGAAGACCAGAACCATATAAAGGAAAAGGCGTCAAGTTTGTAGGCGAACAAATCCGAAGAAAAGCAGGTAAATCAGCATAATTATAGAACCATGGGTTTAACAAAATTAGATCGTAGAAATAGAATTCGCAGAAGAATTCGTAAAATCATTAGCGGTACGTCAACAGCTCCACGATTGTCTGTTTATAGAAGCAATAAAGAAATTTATGCTCAATTAATAGACGATCAAACAGGAAAAACTATTGCTGCGGCATCCTCTAGAGATAAAGAAATTTTAGATGCTAAACTAACAGGAAAAATAGAAGTTTCTTCTACTGTTGGAAAACGTATCGGAGAGCTTGCCTCAAAAGCGGGTGTTTCAGAAGTTAAATTTGACCGAGGAGGCTATTTATATCACGGAAGAGTAAAAGCTCTTGCTGATGGAGCTCGTGAAGGGGGATTAAAATTTTAATTAGAATATGTATCAAGATTATAAAAACGTAGAATTAGTTAAGCCTGCTGGCTTAGACTTAAAAGACCGCCTAGTTGGAGTACAACGGGTAACTAAAGTTACTAAGGGAGGTCGTGCTTTTGGTTTTTCAGCTATTGTTGTTGTCGGTGACGAGAATGGAGTAGTAGGTCAAGGCTTAGGAAAATCGAAAGAAGTTTCTGAGGCTATTGCCAAAGCGGTTGAAGATGCTAAGAAAAACTTAGTTCGTATTCCAATTAATAAGGGAACACTTCCCCATGAACAAAAAGGGAAGTATGGAGGTGCACGTGTTTTTTTAAAGCCAGCCTCTGAAGGTACTGGAGTTATTGCAGGTGGAGCCGTACGTGCGGTATTGGAAGCCGTGGGAGTTCATAATGTACTTTCAAAATCACAAGGTTCTTCAAACCCTCACAATGTGGTAAAAGCAACATTTGATGCTTTATTACAATTGCGTAATCCACAACGTATTGCTGAGCAAAGAGGAATTTCATTAGATAAAGTATTTAACGGATAAGCGAATTTAGCATGGCACAGATAAAAGTTAAACAAGTAAAAAGTAGTATCAAGCGCATACAAGTTCAAAAGCGTACTCTAGAAGCCTTAGGCCTAAGAGGTATTGGTAAAGAAGTTATACATGAGTCAACCCCAAGTATTTTGGGAATGATCGCTAAAGTTCAACATTTGGTAATTGTTACCGAAGCATAAATAACCCATCATGAGTTTAGAAAATCTAACCCCTGCATCAGGATCAACAAAAACCGCTGGAAAACGCCTTGGAAGAGGTCAAGCTTCCGGAAAAGGTGGAACTGCCGCACGTGGTCATAAAGGAGCCAAATCACGATCTGGATACTCTAGAAAAATTGGTTTTGAAGGAGGTCAAATGCCTTTACAACGTCGTGTTCCTAAATTTGGTTTTAAAAACATTAATCGTAAAGAATACCGTGGGATTAATATTGATACTATTCAACAATTATTAGCTGATAAAAAAGTTAGTAAAGAATTGACTATCGATTTACTAGTTGAATTAGGACTGGCTCACAAGAACGATTTAGTTAAAATTTTAGGAAGAGGAAAACTAGAGGGCGCTGTTAAAATAAGCGCAAACAAATTTTCAGCTTCAGCAAAAGCCGCAATTGAAGCCGCTGGTGGCGAAGCTGTAACCGTTTAATTATTACCCCTAATGAGAAAAGTATTAGAAACCCTTTATAACATATACAAAATTGAAGAACTACGCGATCGTGTAGTCCTTACTTTAGGAATGTTGTTGGTCTATCGTCTTGGTGCTCAAGTTGTTTTGCCAGGGATTGACCCTGTTCAGTTGGCAGCTTTAAGTAGCCGTACTGATGGAGGGGGTCTTTTAGGTATTTTAAATGCTTTTACAGGTGGTGCTTTTGCAAATGCATCTGTATTTGCACTCGGAATTATGCCTTACATTTCTGCGTCTATTGTTGTACAGTTGATGGGAATTGCCGTTCCTTATCTTCAGAAACTTCAAAAAGAAGGAGAAAGTGGGCGTAAAAAAATAAATCAAATTACTAGGTGGCTTACCATTCTAATCTGTATTGTTCAAGCACCCGCTTATCTTTATGGATTGAGTGCGTTAGGTGTTCCAGAGAGTGCTTTTATATTAGGGAAAGGACCTTTATTTATTATTTCTTCTGTCATTATTTTGGTCACCGGAACGATTTTCGCAATGTGGTTAGGAGAGAAAATTACTGACAAAGGAATTGGAAATGGAATCTCACTTCTTATTATGGTTGGTATTATTGCTACCCTTCCTTTATCATTCACGCAAGAATTTGTTTCTAGAGTTTCTGAAAATAACGGCGGATTGATGCTTATCTTAATTGAGTTAGTATTGTGGATAGTAATTATATTACTTTCAATTTTACTCACCCTAGCTGTACGAAGAATACCCGTACAATATGCACGTCGTGCTGCAGGTGGTGCAACTTCTGACCGTTCTGTTTACGGATCTCGACAATATATTCCATTAAAGCTTAATGCTTCGGGAGTAATGCCAATTATTTTTGCACAAGCAATTATGTTTGCTCCAGCAACCATAGGTGGTGCTATGGGAGACTCAGATGTAGGACAGTGGCTATTAACGAATTTCACAGATATTTTTGGTCTTTGGTACAACTTAGTGTTTGCATTATTGATTATTGTATTCACCTATTTCTATACCGCTATTACCGTTCCTACCAATAAGATGTCAGACGATTTAAAAAGAAGTGGTGGTTTTGTACCTGGGATCCGTCCTGGAAATGAGACTTCAGAATATTTAGACACTGTAATGTCACACATTACATTTCCTGGTTCGTTATTCCTAGCTGGAATTGCAGTTTTCCCAGCAGTAGTAGTTAAACTGATCGGGATTCAACAAGGCTGGGCATTATTTTACGGAGGTACTTCACTGTTAATTATGGTTGGAGTTGCAATCGATACAATCCAACAAGTAAACTCCTATTTATTAAACAGACATTATGATGGTTTAATGAAGACAGGAAAAACACGCAGAAGCGCAAATTAATATATGGCTAAACAAGCAGCAATAGAGCAAGAGGGTACCATTATCGAAGCATTATCAAATGCAATGTTTCGTGTTGAGTTAGAAAATGGACATGTTGTTACGGCCCACATATCAGGTAAAATGCGTTTGCATTACATCAAACTATTAACTGGTGATAAAGTTAAATTAGAAATGAGTCCTTACGATTTAAGTAAAGCGAGGATCACCTTTAGATTTTAAAGTAAAGAGATATGAAAGTAAGAGCATCTATAAAAAAGCGCAGTGCAGACTGCCAGATCGTAAGACGTAATGGACGTCTTTACGTTATCAATAAAAAAAATCCTAGATTCAAACAAAGACAAGGTTAATTATGGCTAGAATATCAGGAGTAGACATTCCCAAGCAAAAAAGAGGCGTCATTGCCCTAACATACATTTTCGGTATCGGAAAAAGTCGTGCACAATCTATTTTGGAAACTGCCAAGGTAGATGAGAACAAGAAAGTTTCTGAATGGAGTGATGATGAAACAGGACGTATCCGTGAAGTGGTTGGGTCCTTCAAAATTGAAGGTGAATTACGTTCAGAGGTCCAATTAAACATAAAACGTTTGATGGACATAGGTTGTTATAGAGGAATTCGCCACAGAGCAGGACTTCCCTTAAGAGGGCAGCGTACAAAAAATAACTCTCGTACCCGTAAAGGAAAACGTAAGACAGTAGCAAACAAAAAGAAAGCAACTAAATAATAGTTTGTAATTATGGCTAAAACAGCAAGTAAGAAAAGAAAAGTAATTGTTGAGTCTATTGGTGAAGCACATGTAACAGCTTCATTCAATAACATCATCATTTCACTGACCAATACTAAGGGAGAAGTTATCTCATGGTCATCGGCTGGGAAAATGGGCTTTAGAGGTTCTAAAAAGAACACCCCTTATGCTGCTCAAACGGCAGCCGAAGATTGTGCTAAAGTGGCACAAGAAGCTGGATTACGAAAAGTGAAAGTATTTGTTAAAGGACCAGGCAACGGACGAGAGTCTGCAATTCGTTCTTTGCATAATGCAGGAATTGAAGTAATGGAAATTGTTGACATTACTCCACTACCTCACAATGGATGTAGACCTCCAAAAAGAAGAAGAGTATAATTAATTAATATCACGCATTGATCAGAAGCTATCGAAGGAAATGACCTTAATTCATAGCGATCAATTCAACTAAAAAACCCATAAAATGGCAAGATATACTGGTCCAAAAACAAAGATTGCTCGAAAATTTGGCGAGCCTATTTTCGGTGATGACAAATCATTCGAAAAAAGAAATTACCCTCCAGGGCAACATGGAAACGCAAGACGTAGGGGCAAAAAATCGGAATATGCTGTCCAGCTCATGGAAAAGCAGAAAGCTAAATTTACCTATGGTATTTTAGAAAGACAATTCCGTAACCTTTTTGAAAAAGCTTCTCGTAACAAAGGAGTTACTGGGGAAGTTTTACTTCAATTATGTGAATCACGTTTAGATAATGTTGTGTATCGCTTAGGACTTTCTCCTACAAGAAGTGGTGCACGTCAGTTAGTATCTCACAGACACATTACTATAAATGGTTCTATTTTGAATATCCCTTCTTATCAAGTTAAAGTTGGTGATGTTGTTGGAGTTCGCGAAAAATCGAAATCACTCAATGTAATTATTGAAGCTAAAGGAAAAGATGCATCCGCTTATGAATGGTTAAGCTGGAATAAAGAACAACTTCAGGGGACTTTTGTTAGTATTCCTGAACGTCTCCAAATACCGGAGAATATCAAAGAGCAGTTAATAGTAGAATTATATTCTAAATAAGCAAACGGAAACATATTATGGCAATATTGAATTTTCAAAAACCAGATAAAGTAATAATGATCGATTCATCTGAATTCGAAGGCAAATTTGAATTTCGCCCACTCGAGCCCGGATATGGATTGACTGTTGGAAATGCACTTAGACGTGTGTTATTATCTTCACTAGAGGGTTTTGCAATAACTTCAGTTAAATTAGAAAATGTAGAACATGAGTTTTCTACTATTCCAGGAGTTGTTGAAGACGTTACAGAAATCATTCTTAATTTAAAACAAGTTCGTTTTAAACGTCAGATTGAAGATACTGAAGAAGAAAAAGTTACCGTGACTATAGGTGGTCAAGAGCAACTTAAAGCAGCCGATTTACAGAAATTTATTTCTGGATTCCAAGTTTTAAACCCAGACCTTGTCATTTGTCATCTTGAAAAAAGTGTTCAATTGAACATGGAGATTGCTATTGAAAAAGGTCGTGGTTATGTTCCTGCAGAAGAAAATAAAAAGGCAAATGCTGAATTGGGCGTGATTGCAATCGATTCTATCTTTACACCTATTAAGAATGTAAAATATAGCATTGAAAACTTTCGTGTTGAACAAAAAACGGATTATGAAAAATTAGTTTTTGAAATCATCACAGACGGTTCAATTCATCCTAAGGATGCACTTACTGAAGCTGCAAAAACTTTGATTCATCACTTCTTATTGTTCTCTGATGAACGCATCACCCTTGAGGCTGATGAAATCGCTCAGACAGAAACATATGATGAAGAATCACTTCACATGCGTCAATTGTTAAAAACAAAATTAGTAGACATGGATTTATCTGTTCGTGCACTAAACTGTTTAAAAGCAGCAGAAGTTGATACGTTAGGAGATTTAGTATCCTATAATAAAAATGACTTGATGAAATTTAGAAATTTCGGTAAGAAGTCATTAACCGAGTTAGAAGAGTTGGTAGTATTGAAAGGCCTTTCTTTTGGAATGGACTTGGCCAAGTACAAACTCGATAAAGATTAATTCACATTTTTAAAGAAAAAAAATGAGACACGGAAAAAAAGTAATGCATTTAGGGCGTAAAACCGCTCACAGAAAATCAATGCTCTCCAATATGTCATGTTCCTTAATTGAACATAAACGTATTAACACTACGCTTACAAAGGCGAAGGCGTTGAAGCAATTTGTTGAGCCGATAATCACCAAAGCTAAATCAGATACGACTCACAATAGAAGACTAGCATTTAGTGCTTTACGTGATAAGAATGCAGTTTCTGAATTGTTTAGAGACGTTGCTGCTAAAGTAGGGGACCGACCTGGAGGATACACACGTATCATCAAGTTAGGTAATCGTTTAGGGGATAACGCAAATATGGCAATGATTGAGCTTGTAGATTTTAATGAAGTATACAGAGCTGACGAAAAAGAGAAAAAGAAAACTCGTCGTCGTGGTGGAAAAACCAAGGCTAAAACTGAAGAAGTAACTAAAGTTGTAGAAGATGTTGTTGAAGTAGAAGCTACAGATGTAGTCACAGAAACAAAGACTGAAGAAGCTTCTGAGAAAGAAACTAAAACTGAAGAAGGTACTGAAGATGCGAAGTAAGCTATATTCAACTTTCAAATTCTTATAATATAAAAAAGGATAAACGTTTTAGTTTATCCTTTTTTTTGATTTATTTTGTAACCAAAATCATGAAATACAGATCTAGAAAAAAAGCTTTTGTTCTCCTTGCTGATGGAACCCAATTCTTTGGAAAATCAATCGGAATAGAGGGAAGTGCATTTGGAGAAATTTGTTTTAATACAGGAATGACAGGGTATCAGGAGATTTTTACTGATCCCTCTTATTTTGGCCAATTGATGGTAACTACAAATGTTCATATAGGGAATTATGGTGTTTTAACAGAAGAAGCACAATCAAATCATATTTCTATCGCAGGATTAATATGTAAAGATTTTAGTTTTTCTTTTTCTAGACCCGGAGGAGATGATTCTCTTTACAATTATCTTGAAAAAAACAATCTCGTTACAGTTGCTGATGTAGATACCCGCGCCTTAGTAAATTACATTCGTGAAAATGGTGCTATGAATGCAGTTATTTCAACCGAGGTAGATCAAAAAGAACGTCTTTTGAAAGAACTTTCAAATGCTCCTGCTATGGAAGGCTTAGAACTCGCATCTAAAGTTTCAACTAAAGAGGCTTACACCTTCGGTGATCCTACTGCTGAAATTAAAATTGCTGCCTTAGACCTGGGTATTAAAACAAATATTCTACACAACATGGCCGATAGAGGAATGTTCGTGAAAGTTTTTCCTTACAATACCTCTTTTGAAACTATGGAGGCTTTTAATCCAGATGGTTATTTTATTTCTAATGGACCTGGAGATCCACTACCTTTAAAGAGTGCTCAAGAAGTTGCTAGAAAAATAATAGAAAAAAATAAACCATTATTTGGGATATGTTTAGGACATCAAGTAATTGCACTAGCAAATGGTATTCCAACCTTTAAGATGTTTAATGGACATAGAGGAATTAACCACCCCGTTAAGAATTTATTGACCGGTAAAGGTGAAATCACCTCTCAAAATCATGGATTTGCTGTTGATTTTGAAGCTGCTCAAAAGCATGATGATATCGAAGTGACTCACGTACACCTCAATGATCAAACCTTGGCTGGGTTGAGAATGAAAACCAAAAATTGTTTTTCAGTACAATATCATCCAGAGGCAGGTCCAGGCCCTAACGACGCGACATATTTATTTGATGTTTTTAAAGAAAACATCGCAAAACAATAACTTTTTTGAATCCAAACTAATTTAAACAACAATGAGTATAATTATTAATGTACACGCAAGACAAATTTTTGACTCTCGAGGAAATCCAACAGTAGAAGTAGATGTAATTACTGAAAATGGAATCTTAGGAAGAGCTGCAGTACCATCTGGAGCCTCTACGGGAGAGCATGAGGCAGTCGAATTGCGAGATGGTGGCACGGCATATATGGGCAAAGCTGTTGGAAATGCAGTTAATAACGTTAATACAATTATTGCTCAAGAAATTGTTGGTAGTTCTGTTTTTGATCAAGAACATTTAGATCAACTTATGATTGATTTAGATGGAACAAAAAACAAATCAAAGCTTGGAGCCAATGCTATTCTAGGAGTTTCTCTTGCTGTTGCCAAAGCTGCTGCAAATGAGCTTGGTCTCCCATTATATAGATATATAGGTGGAGTAAGCGCTAAAACACTTCCTGTACCCATGATGAATATTATAAATGGAGGATCACATTCAGATGCACCCATTGCTTTTCAAGAATTTATGGTAATGCCTTCTGGGGCAAAATCTTTTACTCATGCGCTTCAAATGGGAACTGAAATTTTTCATCATTTAAAAAAAGTACTTCACGATCGTGGTTTAAGTACTGCTGTTGGTGACGAGGGTGGTTTTGCGCCTGTTTTAGACGGAACGGAAGATGCATTAGATACTATTATTAAAGCCATTGGTAATGCAGGATACAAAGCAGGAGAAGAGGTAATGATTGCCTTAGATTGTGCTGCAGCAGAATTTTATAAGGATGGTGTTTATGATTACACCTTATTTGAGGGGGATAAAGGAGTAAAAAGATCTTCAGAAGAGCAAGCTTCCTATTTAGCTGAATTAGCCTCAAAATACCCAATTGTATCTATTGAAGATGGAATGGATGAAAATGATTGGGATGGCTGGAAATCATTAACAGAAAAAGCTGGAGATCGTGTTCAGTTAGTTGGAGATGATCTGTTTGTAACCAATGTAGAAAGACTAAGTAAAGGAATTGAAAAAGGAATTGCCAATTCTATTTTGATTAAAGTAAATCAAATAGGTACTCTTTCAGAAACAATTGCAGCAGTAGATATGGCACATCGTGCAGGATATACTTCGGTGATGTCTCACCGTTCTGGTGAAACCGAAGACAACACTATTGCTGACCTTGCAGTAGCATTAAATACAGGACAGATTAAAACAGGCTCTGCCTCAAGAAGTGATCGTATGGCCAAATACAACCAGTTATTACGAATTGAGGAAGAACTAGATGCTTTGGCTTATTTTCCCGGAAAAAAAGCATTTAAACATTAGAAATTTGACTTTACAAGTGTTTCATTTTGATTCACTTTTTATATTATAATTATTAATTCTAAAGGATATGAGTGATTCAGTAAAACTTAGCTACAACGATCAAACTTTTGAATTTCCTCTTGTTGAAGGAACTGAAAATGAAAAAGGTATTGATATTAAAACACTTCGTGCAGCAACTGGTTTGATTACTTATGATCCAGGATATAAAAATACCGGATCCTGTAAAAGTGGCGTGACTTTTCTGGATGGAGAAGAGGGAGTGTTAAGATATAGAGGTTATTCTATTGAAGATCTTTGTGAAAAATCAAGTTTTATTGATGTTGCGTTCTTGTTAATTTTTGGAGAACTGCCAACAAAAGAGGAACAGGATTTATTCAATCAAGAGATTAAAAATGACTCTTTGGTAGACGAAGATTTAAAAATGATCTTAAAAAGTTTTCCAAAGTCAGCGCACCCTATGGGAGTGCTTTCTTCATTGACCTCTGCTTTAATTGCTTTTAATCCATCATCTGTTGATGTTGATTCTGAGGCAGATATGCGAGAGGCTATCATCATGTTGATGGCTAAATTTCCTATTCTTGCTTCTTGGACACATAGGAAGATAAAAGGATTGCCCTTGAATTATGCTAATCTTTCTTTATCTTATGTTGAGAACGTTGCACATATGATGTTTAAAAGACCTAACGAAGAATATGTCCCTAGTCCAGTTGTGGTTAGTGCACTAAATAAGTTATTGATTTTACATGCAGATCATGAGCAAAATTGTTCTACTTCTACAGTACGAATTGTAGGTTCTTCTCACGCAGGATTATTTGCATCTGTCTCTGCCGGAATTTCAGCACTTTGGGGACCATTGCATGGAGGTGCAAACCAAGCTGTAATTGAAATGTTAGAGGCAATTCAAAAAGACGGTGGTGACACTAAGAAATATATGGCAAAGGCGAAGGATAAAAATGATCCTTTCCGCTTGATGGGATTTGGGCATAGAGTCTATAAGAACTTTGATCCAAGAGCTAGAATTATTAAGAAAGCAGCTGACGAAGTATTAGCTGAAATGGGAATCAATGACCCTATATTAGACATCGCAAAAGGATTAGAGCAAGAGGCATTGAGAGACCCATATTTTATAGATCGTAAACTATATCCTAATGTAGACTTTTATTCAGGAATTATTTATCGAGCCCTAGGTATTCCTACTGAAATGTTTACAGTGATGTTTGCTCTCGGAAGGTTACCAGGTTGGATTGCTCAGTGGATGGAAATGCGAAAAAACAATGAACCCATTGGAAGACCACGACAAATTTATACAGGCCATACGCAAAGAAACCTTTAAATATCTTCTATAGAAGGTGGTAAGTTGAGTGATTTTTGATTAGCTACTTTTTTAAAAAAGGAATGAATGTTTTTACTATCCGCAAGAACTTTCAAATGATATTTATCAATATAAATAGAGTATTCTTCTGCTTTTCCTTTGTAAAGTTTTAATTTATAATAAGGGATGATTAGTCCATAGGTTTCCAAAAGACTTCTAAATCTCACTATAATTCCTTTAGGGCGAAGCTCAATATTGCACGAATTAATATTTTGATCCAAGATCAATAGGTTATGAATGTCAATAGAGCAACTGGTAATATTAAGCTTTTGAGAACCTATTCCTTTCATTTTCCAACGTTTTTGAAGAGAAAAAGGACTTCCAACGGCTTCTTCAATTCGACGTTTTATAGCAGAATCATTATAGGATATGTTTAATAGCATCAGGGTAAAGATAAGGCAATGACAAAGGAATGCATAATCAATCATAATATTTATCTTTGCCGTCAAATATCACTATGAGCATTAACTATAGCAAACATTTTACTCCATCGTTGAGTCGTTATTTTGAGGAAACTCATCAAGTGACGATATCAGATTTTGAATTTCAAAGTACTAGAAAGGAATTTTCGGGAGACCTCACCTTGGTGGTTTTTCCTTTATTGCGTCAAGTCAAAGCACGACCAGAAATAGTAGCAGAGGAGATCGGAAATTATTTAGTTTCCAATCTTTCAATAGTTGAAGGATTTAATGTTGTTAAAGGGTTTTTGAATCTTGTTCTTTCAGACCTATTTTATATTAATCAATTTTCTGAATTTTATAAGATTTCTGAATACGGTCATACCTCCGTAACGGATTCTTCACCAACGGTTATGGTTGAGTTTTCCTCTCCTAATACCAATAAGCCACTTCATTTAGGTCACATACGTAATAATGTTTTGGGTTATTCTGTTGCTAAAATTTTAGAAGCTAATGGGAAAAGAGTGATTAAAACACAAATCATTAATGATCGTGGAATACATATTTGTAAGTCCATGGTTGCTTGGGAGAAGTTTGGTAATCAAGAAACACCAGAAAGCTCAGGGTTGAAGGGTGATCAGCTCGTTGGAAAATACTATGTAAAGTTTGATAAAGAATATAAGAAAGAGGTTGCATCCCTTGTTGCAGATGGCCAGTCAGATGAGGAGGCAAAATTAAACGCCCCTTTACTTTTGGAGGCTCAGGAGATGTTGCGAAAATGGGAAGCCAATGACACAACAGTCGTAGATTTATGGGAAACTATGAATCAGTGGGTCTACAAAGGTTTTGAAGTATCCTATAAGAATCTGGGAGTGTCATTTGATTCCTACTATTATGAAAGTGATACTTATTTATTGGGAAAAGACATTATTAAAAAGGGATTGTCAAATCAGATTTTTTATAAAAAAGAAGATGGTTCTGTGTGGGTAGATTTAACAGAAGAAGGTCTAGATGAAAAACTTCTGTTACGAGCCGATGGTACTTCTGTCTATATGACACAAGATTTAGGTACAGCACAAAAACGGTTGGAAGATGTCCCTGCTCTCAAAGGGATGGTTTACACTGTAGGAAATGAACAAGACTATCATTTTAAAGTATTGTTTTTAATTCTAAAAAAATTAGGTTTTGACTGGGCTAATTCATTATATCATTTGAGCTATGGAATGGTTGATTTGCCTAGTGGTAAGATGAAGAGTAGGGAAGGGACGGTTGTAGATGCAGATGATTTAATCAAGGATATGGTGGAACAAGCAAGAACTATTTCAGAAGCTGTTGGGAAATTAGATTCCTTAGATGATATGGAGAAAGATTCCCTTTTTGAAACAATAGCTTTAGGTGCATTAAAATATTATATTTTAAAAGTAGATCCAAAAAAACGAATTCTCTTTGACCCAGAAGCTTCTATTGATTTCAATGGAAACACAGGTCCTTTTATACAATATACACATGCACGTATCAAAACCCTTATTCAGCGGGCAGATTTTCAAAATATTGGAAACTTCGATACGCTATCTATACTTGATCAGAAAGAACGTGAAGTGATTAAGCAATTAGGAAATTATCCAGAGGTTGTAACGTTAGCTGGGGCTCAATATAGTCCAGCTTTGATTGCAAATTATATTTATGATTTAGTAAAAAGCTATAATACTTTCTATCAGAATGTTTCTGTTTTAGGAAGTGATAATCTTGTTCAGAAAAATTTTAGGATAGCTCTTTCACAAAAAGTTGCTGAAGTGATTTACAACGGTTGTGGCTTATTAGGAATTAACGTTCCAAATAGAATGTAAAAAAAAATCGCTCCGAAGAGCGATTTTTAATCTTTTTCATAACAATTTTATCCTGCGAAGGATTATTTTGAATTAACAGCTAAGTTATATACAACTAAACCAAATCCAATTTTGTTGATCGCATCCCCAACGTTATAAATAACATCCATTGGAAGACCACCAAAGATTCCACTGTACCATCCTTCAGTACCAGCCATGTATCCAATTGGATATATTGCCCATCCTACAAGAACGAACCAACAAAGTGTTTTATGAGCCGATTGAACAGCTCCACCTGCAGAGGCAGCTAGCTTAGAAGCACTTCCCATCCAGATTTCATAAACAATCCAGAAGTAAGCAAGACCTGAAATAAGTCCCCAAACAGCAGGACCTGATCCTGTTGTGTAAACTGCTTCACCAAAGTAACCAGTAACTAACATAACGATTGAAGCGAAAATCATTTTCCACATCAATTGTTTTGTTGCACCAGCAGCTTTCAAAATTAAATAGAACTCTACACACATTAATGGAACAGTCAATACCCAGTCTACATATCTAAAGAAAGTAGGAGAGGTCATATTAGTTGCCCAATAATCACGCATGTACCAGTAGTGAACTGCTGCAATGAACGTAATTAAACCAGACACCAAAATAGAAGTTCTCCATTTGTTGTCAAAAGAGCTCATTGAGAGAAAAAAGAACGCTGATGCTGCCATCATCGCCATACATCCTACGAAGAACGTGAATCCAACGTAGTCGTCAGTGGCCATTGCTGGAACCACAGTCATTAAACTTAGAATTTTTTCCATAATTAAATCAATTAATTGTTTTTGTTTAGATAAATTTAAAAAAAATTAAACTTACTCACTATAATTAATGAGAAATTTTAAACAAAAATCGCTAACTAGCTCATTTACAAAAAGAAAATTTTTTGGGATATCGCATTTAATCACTCTTTTTGGGGTCATTTTTTCGTTATTTGGATCTGAAATCAATCAAAATCTAATTGCAGGTATTGGGATTTTATCATTTGGCATTCTTCATGGCGCAAATGATTTAAAAATTATAGCAAAAAGCAGAGTCAAAACCAAATCAAAGAATTCTTTTAATTATTTAGCTCTTTACATTACTATTGTTTTTTTGGGAATAGTTATTTTTTATTTTATTCCTGGTATTGCTCTCTTGTCGTTTGTGGTAGTAAGTTGTTATCATTTTGGTGAACAGCATTGGGAAGAACGTTTGAAATTTAATAAATGGGATTCTCTATATTATTTTACTTATGGAGCTTTAATTTTTTTGATGTTATTTACTTTTCATTATGAAGATACTACTGAAATTATTTTTCAAATCACCTCCTTACGCCCTCCTTTTTTAATTTTCTTGATAAGTTTGATTGTTATTTCAATTACCGTATTCATTCAGTTTTTTATTCGGCTTGATTCTAAGAGTACGATTATTAAAGAAACTTTTCTATTGGGTCTTTTGGCATTATTGTTTTTTAGGGGAACATTATTGTTTGGCTTTGGAATGTATTTTGTAGTCTGGCATAGTTTCCCATCTTTGCGTTCTCAGGTCAACTATATATATGACACTTTTGACAAAAAGACTTTTTTTAAATATTTAAAATCGGCTTTCATTTATTGGATAATTGCTTTATTGGGTTTATTTGGAGCTTATTTTTTTTTAAACATTCCCTCTGATCAATATTTGCAGTTATTTTTCTCATTTTTAGCAGCGATTACTTTTCCTCATGCCATCGTTATGGAAAGAATGTTTTCAATCCCTCATAAAGAGTAGCTTTTATTCTGAAAGCATTTCTTATTTTTGCTTTAACACCTAATATTTTCAAAAAAATGTTCGATAATCTTAGTGATAAATTAGATAAAGCGTTTCAAGTCCTTAAAGGACATGGAAAAATAACAGAGATCAATGTAGCTGAAACACTCAAGGAAGTGAGGAGAGCTTTGTTGGATGCTGATGTTAATTTTAAAATTGCGAAAGAGTTTACCGTTCGTGTTAAAGAAAAAGCCTTAGGTCAAAAAGTTTTAACAAGCCTTCAGCCAAGCCAATTATTAGTGAAAATCGTAAAAGACGAGCTCACCGAGTTAATGGGTTCTGAGGCGGTTGAGTTAAATTTAGAGGAAAAACCAGCAATTATATTAATGTCTGGATTACAGGGTTCTGGTAAGACGACATTTACTGGAAAATTAGCATTACATCTCTCTAAGAAACATTCTAAAAAACCCTTATTGGTCGCTTGTGATGTATATCGTCCGGCTGCTATAGATCAGTTGGGTGTAGTTGCTGAACAAGTTGGTGTTGCAATTTATGAAGATAGAGAAGAAAAAGATCCTGTAAAAATTGCTTTGGCAGCTTTGGAAATTGCCAAAAAGGATAATCACGATGTCGTTCTTATTGATACGGCTGGTCGTTTGGCTATTGATGAGGTTTTAATGAAAGAAATCAAGGCCATTCATTCTGCTGTAAAGCCCTCAGAGACTTTATTTGTTGTGGATGCAATGACAGGTCAAGATGCAGTAAATACAGCAAAAGCTTTTAATGATTTGCTTAATTTTGATGGCGTTATCTTAACGAAATTGGATGGAGACACCCGAGGTGGAGCTGCATTAACTATAAAATCCGTTGTAAACAAACCCATAAAGTTTATTGGTACAGGTGAAAAAATGGAGGCTATTGACGTTTTTTATCCAGAACGTATGGCAGACCGTATCTTGGGAATGGGGGACGTTGTTTCATTAGTTGAGAGAGCTCAAGAACAATTTGACGAGGAACAAGCAAGAAGAATAAATAAGAAAATTGCCAAAAATCAATTTGGTTATGATGATTTTCTTTCTCAAATTCAACAAGTAAAGAAGATGGGAAATATGAAAGATTTGATGGGAATGATCCCAGGAGTTGGAAAAATGATGAAAGACGTTGATGTGGATGACAATGCCTTTGCAGGAATCGAAGTTATTATTGGTTCTATGACACCTAAGGAACGAGCACAGCCAGAATTGATGAATCACAGTAGAAAAATTAGAATTGCCAAAGGTGCTGGAAAGTCAGTTGAGGAAGTAAATCAGTTGATTAAACAGTTTGAGCAAATGGGGAAAATGATGAAAATGATGCAAGGCGGAAAAGGCCGACAAATGATGCAGCAATTACAAGGTTTAAAATAGCAATATGATACTACTAGACGGGAAAAAGACTTCCCAAGAGATTAAGGAAGAAATTAAACTTAAAGTCACTTCCATGAAAGAGCGAGGGGAGCGTGTTCCTCATTTGGCAGCGGTACTGGTTGGAAATGATGGTGCTAGTTTAACCTATGTAGGGAGTAAAGTTCGTTCTTGTGAGCAAATAGGTTTTGAATCTACTTTGATTCGATTGGAAGAAACTATCACTGAGGAAAACCTAATCCAAGAGATTAATAAACTGAACCAAAATGAAACTTTAGATGGTTTTATTGTTCAATTACCCTTACCTAAGCATATCAATGAAGAAAGAGTGTTACTTACAATCGATCCAAAGAAAGATGTAGATGGCTTTCATCCTGCCAATTTTGGAAGAATGGCCCTAGATTTAGATGCCTTTATTCCAGCCACTCCATTCGGTATTATGCAATTATTGGAACGTTATAAGGTACCTACCTCTGGAAAGCATTGCGTAGTGGTAGGACGTAGTCACATAGTAGGACGTCCTATAAGTATTTTGATGAGTCAAAAAGGACCTGCGGGAGATGCTACTGTTACAGTTGCACATAGTAGAACACAAAATTTATCTGAATTGACTAGACAAGCCGATATCATTGTAATGGCTTTAGGGATACCTGAATATTTAACTGCCGATATGGTGAAGGAAGGAGTAACGGTCATTGATGTGGGTATTACTCGTGTTGCAGATGAGTCTCATCCCAAGGGCTATGTCATTAAAGGAGATGTAGCTTATGATGAAGTGGCGAATAAAGCAGGTTTCATTACACCAGTCCCAGGGGGAGTAGGGCCTATGACTATTGCTATGCTTCTGCAAAACACTCTTCTAGCTAGACAGTGGAAGGTATAGTTTACCTATGCTTTAATTTAATGGATTCATATTGTCAGCCTCCATTTTCTGGTAAATTCTTAATATCAGGAGACCAAAAACAACACTGGAAAGAATAAGTAAAATATTAGTGAGTCCGGTAGTCGCAAAAGAAAGGCGGATAAGGATTGTACAAATCACAAATCCTGTATTTCGAATTAATTGACTAAAGCGTTCTGTGTACTGAAAAGAGAGGAGCAGAATAAATACATCTGCTAAAATTAATATGGTAAAGAATTCATTGTAAAATACTGAATTAATGTCAGGGAGTGGTGCCCCAGTCAAAGAGACGGCAAATAAACTTGAGATCCAAAAAACAACACTGTATATAGAGGTGAAAATTAAAGCAGGCAAAAGCACAAGACTCACCGCTCGTTTGGAACTCACAAATCGTTTTAGACGCTCGCTCAATTCTTTTTTAGGAATTTTATCGCGCTGATTATTGAATAGAAAAATCAAAAAATAAATAATTAAAACCCCTGACAAATCGAAAATGAGTTGTTTGTTAGCAGCATATTCAAGCCAGTTTACATCCAAATCTATCTTGGGTATATCCCCAAAAATTCTACGGATCAAAATCAATGAAATAATTTCAAATTGCTTCGAGACTGCTGTTGTAAATGAACGAGGAAGATAAACAATAAGTAAATAGATTTCATAAATCAAAATGATCGAAAAAGGAGTGTATATTGCAGAAATAGGATCATCCAACAAGTTTGCCTCAAAAAAAGTAAAAAACAAACCAAATTTTTTGGCGTATATCAAAACAAGATGTATGATAAATCCCAGGATAGAAAGCCATAAAGTAGTACGCTCAATTTTTTTTTGATTTTTATCAGAAAAGATAATTTCAAAAGTACGATCAAAAAAAGCAAGCGATTTTTTCATGTTCTAGGTTGCGAAAATTTGATTATCATTTTTAAATGCTTTAAATTCTAATGCATTTCCTGCAGGATCGTAAAAAAACATGGTCATCTGTTCGCCAGGAAGTCCCTCAAAACGAAGATAGGGTTCAATCACAAATTCAACTCCTTTTTGAATGAGCTGCTTGGCAAAAGAATTAAATTCTTCCCATCCTAAAACCACACCAAAGTGGGGTACAGGTACGGACTTTCCATCCACTTCATTATGATGTTTTTTTGAGTTATGATTAGGGTCAACGTGTAAAACCAACTGATGACCAAACATATTATAATCGATCCAATGATCCGAAGATCGCCCAGCTTCAAAATCTAAAATATCACTATAAAAACGGCTACAGCGCTCTAGGTTATCAACAGGGATTGCTAGATGAAAAGGTTTAGGCATGACATAATTATATTGTTTTTTAAAGATACAATTTCTCTACGAATGTACATTTGGAAATTGGTATCTTTGTGCGATGCAAAAAAAAGAATCTATATCGGCAGTATCTAAAGGCTTGTCTTTACCATTGATGGAGGCCTTTTATACCCTTCAGGGTGAGGGTTATCATAAAGGAAGTGCAGCTTATTTTATTCGAATTGGCGGTTGTGATGTAGGTTGTCATTGGTGTGATGTTAAAGAGAGCTGGAATGCTGATTTACATCCTCCTACACAAATAGATTCGATTGTTGCTGAAGCAAAAAAATATTCAGATACAGTTGTAGTTACCGGCGGGGAACCTTTGATGTGGAAAATGGATCCTTTAACAGATGCACTTCATAAAGAAGACATACAAATTCATATTGAGACCTCAGGAGCATTCCCTTTGAGTGGAAATTGGGATTGGTTTTGTCTATCTCCAAAAAAGAATAAATTACCGATTTCTGATGCATACCAACGTGCAGATGAACTCAAAATGATTGTTTATAATAAAGACGATCTACGTTTTGCAGAAGAGCAAGCTGCAATGGTTAATAAAAACTGTAAGCTTTTTTTGCAGCCAGAATGGAGTAAACGTTACACAGTGATGCCCTTGTTGGTTGACTATGTTTTAGAAAACCCAAAGTGGAAAGTGTCGCTTCAGACACACAAATACTTGAATATTCCTTAAGGATAAAGTAAGTATTTTACTCTTATTTTTTTAAAAGATTCTAAATCTGCTGTCCACGAAGACCGGATGCTAGCTTCACTTTCACCGGTCTCTAATTGTGTTTGTAAACTGCTAACTCCAGCAATTCGTTCAAAGCCCTTTAAGAAAAAAGATTCTTTATTGGGAAATTGTGAGTAGGCATTTATCAGCCATTGGAGTTCAATTCTGTAAGGCTTATCCACTTGAGTTAAATCTTTACCATAACAAACTTGTCCTTTGTGTTTCGGATTTTTGGAACCAAAATTCGATTGAGGAGTAAAAGAAAATCCTGTATCGGGAAAGTCTGGATGACCATAGATTTGAAATTGAGTTGAGGTTCCTCTACCTACACTGACTTCTGTGGGCTCCAATAAACATAAACTTGGATAAAGTGCAATTGATTTTTCATTGGGAAGATTGGGCGAGGGTCTTACGGACAAAGTATAAGGAGTGTTGTGGGTAAAATTTTGAACAGGAATTACTTTCAGATCACATTTCAATTGATTTTTCAACCATTTTTCACCATTAATCATTTCGGCATATTCCCCAATAGTCATTCCATAAACAATAGGCACGGGGTGCATTCCAACAAAACTTTTGTTTTTTAAATCTAAAACAGGACCATCAATATAATGTGTATTTGGATTGGGTCGGTCCAACACAATTAAAGGAATATTATTTTCTGCACAAGCTTCCATAACGTAATGCAAAGTAGAGAGATAGGTAAAAAATCGCACCCCAACATCTTGAAGATCAAAAATCATTATCTCAATTTCTTGAAGCTGTTTACTCGTGGGTTTTCTGTTTTTACCATAGAGTGAAATTATTGGTAGCTGTGTTTTGGTGTCAACTTGATTTTCAATTTTCTCACCTGCATCTGCTGTTCCTCTAAAGCCATGTTCAGGAGCAAAAACTTTTTGGAGATCAATATTGTTTTTTATAAGGACATCTACCAAGTGAATAGTCTGTTCTTGTTGAGCAATTAAACTAGACTGATGTGCTACGATTCCTACCTTTTTATTTTGTAGCATTGGAAAGTATGCTGCAGTATCTTCTGCTCCAGGGAGAACCTGTGCTTCACAAGAAACAGTAGTTGAATAAGCTAAAGCAAGCCAAAATAAAAATGTATTTTTGATGAGACGAATTTTAAATCTAATTTTCATTGAATGTAGCGTTGTTTTTTGCAAGAAAAATGCAAGGTCAAAAACAGAATAAAAGTACTGTTTCTGAGCGAATAATCAATATTGCAACTGTCGCAGTTGCTATTGGAATTGCAGCTATTTTGATTGCTATGTCTACGAGTGAGGGATTGCAACGCGAAATACAAGAAAAAACAAGCGTATTTAATGGACATATTTTAGTTACATCTTTTGAAAACAATGAGTCTCAAGTTTCTTTACTTCCCTTAGAAGATTCTCAACAATTAAGAAATCAAATCAGTGAGGATGAAAACCTTGAGCGTCTTCATGGAATTGCTCTAAAGGCGGGAATGCTAAAAACTAAAAATGATTTTGAAGGTTTCTTATTAAAAGGAGTTTCAGAGGACTTTGATTGGTCAAGTTTATCTTCTTTCTTAACTCAAGGTAGTTTTCCCAATACAAAAAAAGAGAGTGTTACGAATGAAATTTTAATTTCAGAAACCATGGCTGACAGATTAGGGCTGAACTTGGGTCAGAAAGTAGAAGCTTTTTTTCAGAGTCAAACTGGAGAAGGTTTGCCTAAAAGAAGAAGGTTTACTATAGTTGGGATATATTTTTCTGGCTTTCCAGACATTGATCAAAATTTGATTTATGCAGATATCAGGCAAGTACAGCGATTGAATCAATGGAACAAAAATCAAATAGGGGGATATGAACTTTTTGTAAACGATTTTCATGAAGTTGAGCTTACAGCAAATCGAATATATGAGCGACTTCCTTCAGAATTAAATAGTAGTTCAATAACAGATCGTTTTTCAGGAATTTTTCAATGGATTGCATTATTTGATTTTAACGTATTGATTATCTTAATAGTAATGCTTCTTGTCGGCGTAATTAATATGGCAACTGCTCTACTGGTATTGATTTTAGAACGTTCAAGGATGATAGGATTATTAAAAGCATTGGGAGCTAATAATACTTTGGTCCAAAAAATATTTTTATATAACGGGACTGTGATTATGACGAAAGGACTTTTTTGGGGAAACTTTTTGGGCTTAGGGTTTTATTTTTCACAACACTATTGGGGATGGATTCAGTTGGATCCAACAACCTATTTTGTTAGTCAAGCCCCAGTTTATATAGATGGATTTAAAGTAATTTTTGTCAATCTCTTTTTCTTGGGAATTTCTACTCTACTTCTTTGGATTCCATCAAAAATAATTCTGCGTATTTCTCCATCAAAGGTATTACGTTACCGTTAATTTAACAGGTATATTAGTTTGTTTGGGAAACTAATAGATACTTTTGTTATCAAATTTTTAAAATGGATTACGCCAACAATATATTAGAAACGATTGGAAACACCCCGCTAATAAAATTAAATACTATTACTTCAGAAGTAGATGCTCTGGTTTTAGCTAAAGTCGAAAGTTTTAATCCAGGAAATTCAGTCAAAGATCGCATGGCAGTAAAAATGATTGTGGATGCCGAATCTGATGGGCGCCTTAAGCCTGGTGGGACTATTGTTGAGGGAACCTCAGGTAATACAGGAATGGGATTAGCCCTGGCGGCAATAGTAAAAGGATACAAACTGATTTGTATATCAACCGATAAACAATCAAAAGAAAAATTTGATTTATTAAGTGCTGTTGGTGCTGAAGTAGTAATATGTCCAACAAACGTCCCAGCAGAAGACCCACGATCCTACTACAGCACTGCAGCCAGAATAGCAAATGAGACTCCAAATTCATGGCATGTGAATCAGTATGATAACCCTTCAAACACCCAAGCTCATTATGAAAGTACGGGTCCCGAGATATGGAAGCAAACCCAAGGAAAAATCACCCATTTTGTTGTAGGTGTTGGAACAGGGGGTACAATATCGGGTGTAGGAAAATTCCTTAAAGAGAAAAACCCAAATATTAAGATTTGGGGAATTGACACCTATGGATCTGTTTTTAAAAAATACCATGAAACTGGTGTGTTCGATCCTAATGAAATCTATCCTTATTCAACCGAAGGTATAGGGGAAGATATTCTGCCCAAGAACGTCGATTTTTCAGTTATAGATCACTTTGAAAAGGTCACAGATAAAGAAGCTGCGATTTATACCCGAATGCTCGCAAAACAAGAGGGGATATTAGCCGGGAATTCATGTGGTGCAGCAATTAAAGGGCTTTTGCAGCTCAAAGAAAATTTTAAAAAAGAGGATGTTGTAGTGGTCTTATTACATGATTCTGGTAGTAGATACATAGGGAAAATTTACAACGATGAGTGGATGGAGAAAATGAATTTCTTGTAACAATAAATCTAACTACAAATAATTCAGTTCATAAAAATGTTAATAACCTGTTCACTTCTGGCACATAGAACTAAAAATATAACTAAATTTGTTTACAGATCATATAATATAAACGCATTTTAAGCGTTAATAATTTAATACGGTTTGGATTGAAAAAACATTTTCTTTTTTTATTAATGTCGTTCTTGTTTTCGGGAATTCTTTTTTCCCAACAAGACATTTCAATAGGAAATATTTCAATTGTTGGTGGAGAGCCTTTATGTCCAACGAATTCGGTTAAGTTTCAAGTTGAGATATCTGTAACTGGATCCCCTAATAATGATGTAGATGGAGATGTTTTTTATTTTCAGGTTAATGGCCCAATTTCAAGAGCTGCTGCAAATTATACTATTGATGGATCAGCTCACCCTTCTGGGAATGGATTAATAAATAATGGCTCCACAAAAACTTTCATTTTCCCAGACCATTTTGATCCTGTTCTTGGCTCAAACATGTCACCTTTAGATTTATCTGATTTTAGTGGGCCTTATACAATTACAGCAAGTATCACTATACCCCTTGACCCTGATCTATCTAATAATGTTAGTACATCCCTTGATATTAACATTAATACTCCAGCGAATCCTACTCTTTCAAGCAATAAGGGAAATACTCCAAGTATATGTGCAGGGGAAGATATTATATTTACAATAACTCCATTTTCAGGGACTGCAACCTATACTTTTAAAGTTAATAATGGAATTATTCAAAGTTTAGCAGGTGTTAACACAATCACATTTTCTTCATTAGGGGGAGTAGGTAGTATAGCGGATGGAGATGTAGTAACCATTGATATGATAGATGCTAATGGTTGTACTACAAACTCATCAACGCAATCTATTACTGTATCTGTATCAAATAATCCAAACGCTACTCTTTCAGCCTCAGCATCTGACGGTCTTTTTTGTTCTGGAGAAACGATCAATTTTACTGCTTCCGGGGGAGTAAGTTATACATGGTATATCAATGGTAATTTACAATTTGGCGCAACATTTCCAACTTTGAATAGAACCCTGACAGATGGTGATATTGTTAAAGTGATGGTATTTAATGCTTCTGGATGTTTTGATGAAGAGTCATTGACATTCAATGAAATGGATTTAGTTGACAACGGCCTAATAGTTCTTCAAAATGCTTCTGATTCAAATGTTTGTTCAGGTGAAAAACCAACAGGACAGATATTAGGTGATGGAACGGGGGGTAGCTCTGTTGCTTCTTCGACCTATGGAGCTGTAAGCTATCAATGGCAGAGCTCAACCGACAATGGATCAAACTATTTTGATTTAAGCGGTGCAACTTCCGCTAATTATTCACTTACTGGTATTTCAACAACAACATTTTACAGGAGAAATGTTGTAATATCATCAAATACAACTTCTTGTGCTTTTATTGGGGACGACATAATAGTAATTAATAAAAGGGTTTCTTTTGATATCAATTTATCTACTAATGATGCCTCTAATACATTTTGCCAAGAACAGGATATCGTTATATCTGCCAATACTGGAGCAGCAACGTATACCTTTATTGTAAATGCAACAATTATTTCTTCTAATACCACAACAAATAGTTTAAACTTAAGATCAGGAGCAACTAGAAACCTTGCTACAAGTCCACCAATCATTCAAAATGGTGATAATGTTACAGTACAAATAACAGATAATTTTGGTTGTACTAATCAACAAACAATACCAATTTTGATAGATGAAGTAGGCTTGAATCCGGGAATTTCAACAGATGCACCAGGTAACATAATATGTTTAGGCGAGAATGTTCAAATAGAAGCTACAGGAGGTGTCAGTTACACATTTTTTATAAATAATACAGGAAATCCTGCATTACCTGCAGAGGTTACGGGTAATAGATTTACAACAAATAGAATTAATGACGGAGATGTTGTAATAACAAGAGCTTTTAATGCAACAGGATGCTATATTGATGTTAGCGAAACATTTACAGTCTTATCACTTTCTTCTACAGGATCAATTACTTTTTCAGTTCCTGCAGATTCAAATTTATGTTATAATTCTTCTATGGCTGGTGCTTTAGATGGAGGTACACTGGGTGTTGGTGGTGGAGCAGCTTCTACAACAATTGCCTCCGCAACAATTGGATATCAGTGGCAATCTTCTATTGGAGGAGGTCCATGGGGTGATATCGGAGGTGCCACTTCCCAAACTTATTCACCTACCAACAATTTTACAGTCCAAACTCGTTTTAAGAGAATAGCATTTGCTTATTATGATGCAAATGGTAATGGAATTTTCGACGAACCAACCTCATGCGCAAGAACAGATTCCAATATTTTAACTGTGAATTCAAAGTCAAATTACGAGCCAAACCTAACCTCTGGGGTAGAAGATAATTTATTTTGTGCAGGAGAAACTATAACTATTCTTGCAGCAGACACAGCAGGTCCTGCAGCATATGAATTTTTTAAAAATGACGTTTCTCTAGGGGCAGCCAGTCTTTCTAGAGCTTTTACTGCCACTGCAGGCAATGGTGTCGGTGAGTTCGACAATGGTGATAGAATCAAAGTAGAAGTAACTATGGACACCTGTACATTTACAGAAGAAATTACTGTTCTGGTTGATTTTTTTGGAGAATTAACTTCTGCATCTATATCAACAGATGCTCCCTCAGATACCATATGCGCGAATGAATCTATAGTTGTTACTGCAGGACCACCAGTTCCCGGTTATACATATTCTTTTTTTATTAATGGGGGTGCTGCACCTTTAGCTGACGTTTCAGATAATATTTTAACTACAACCACTATTTCTCAACAATCTACTGTAAATGTGATAGTCACAAATGCTTCTGGTTGTTCAGATACTGCTTCATTGACCGTTTATGTACCTAAAACTGCTACAGCAGGAGTTATTGCTGCTAATGCAGCTGATCTTGTTCTATGTCCTGGGGATAATATAGCATTTGATATAGCATCAACAAATCCAGGAACACTTGATGCTAGTTCTTCAGCAGGTTCTTCTCTTACTTATCAGTGGCAACAGCGAAGTATTAATTCTGGTAATCTTTGGATCCCTATAGCAGGAGCTACGAGTTATACATTAGATATATCAGCTACGCCACTTAATATTACTGAAGACACGAAGATCCGTAGGCTTACTTTTGCTACACGTAGTACAGTTTCTTGTCCAGCAGCAGGCGCAGGTTTACCTTCTAACGTTGTTAGCATAAATGTAGAGGAGGCAAGAAACCCAACGATTACGACCAATCCAGGCACAACGGTTT
>JABGUL010000036.1 GCA_018646605.1 Flavobacteriaceae bacterium | reverse complement strand
ATATCTGTTATTTTATAAGAAAAATCTATTGATAATATTTTTATGATAGATTTTTAGTTAATAATTAAAATCCATTAGAGTATTTGTACCTTAGCACCATGAATGATGTTATAATAATTGGTGCGGGTCCTATCGGTATTGCCTGTGGAATAGAGGCTGAAAAAAGAGGCTTGAACTATGCTATTTTTGACAAGGGAACTTTAGTAAATTCACTCTTTAACTATCCCTTAAACATGACATTCTTTTCAACGTCTGATAAATTAGAAATTGGAAATATTCCTTTCATTTCTCATAATCCTAAGCCCACTCGATCTGAAGCACTAGAATACTACAGAAGAGTAGCAGCACATTGGAAATTGAATTTACACTTGTATGAAGAAATTGAACACATTAAAAGTACCAAAGCTGTCTTTAAAATAGGCACGACAAAAAATAACTATACCGCTAAAAACATTGTCGTATCTACAGGATTCTATGACCGACCTTTTCTACTTAATGTGCCGGGAGAAGATTTGCCTAAAGTAAAACATTATTATACTGAGCCTCATCCTTATTTTGGAATGGACGTCATAGTAGTTGGCGGAGCCAACTCAGCAGTAGATGCTGCCCTAGAAACCTACAGAAAAGGGGCAAAAAGCGTTACCATGATAATTCGAGAAGAAAGCGTAGGTTCAAATGTCAAATATTGGGCACGACCAGATATCATAAACAGGATTGAAGAAGGAAGCATAAAAGCTTATTTTAATGCTGAAATAAAACACATTCATAAAACAAAAGTTCAATTCAAAGACCCAAATGGCGACTATGAGATCCCTAATGATTTTGTGTTGGCAATGACTGGCTATGAACCAAATTTTGAGCTACTTGAAAATTTAAATATAAATTTTCAAGATGATGAATTTAGAACCCCTGTCTACAATAAAGAAAGCATGGAATCAAACACAAAGGGGGTTTATTTAGCAGGTGTCGTTTGTGGTGGGTATAAAACCAACAAATGGTTTATTGAAAATTCTAGAGAACATGCTGTCAAAGTAATGGAGGCAATAGCTAAAACTTAATTTTCTCAAAAAGATTCGTTTTAGTACCTTAGAAAATAAAAGGAACTCTTTTGAAAGTACTCATTATTCCTGATTCATTTAAAGGCAGTCTCACAGCAATAGAGGTAGCCTCAGAAATGGAAAAAGCCGTTAGAAGCATTTTCCCAGAAGCCAGCTGCACTTGTATGCCTTTTTCTGACGGTGGAGAGGGAGCAATTCCTGTTCTTGAAAAACATTCGCTAGGAAAATCCATTAATTGCCCTTCAACCGACGGCTTAAGACGCCCCATAACAGCCCCCTATTTTTTCCTTAACAATTCCCAAAGTGCTTGGATTGAACTTTCACAAGCTGCAGGGCTTGTTCAGCTAAAAAATAAAGAAAGAAATCCATTAAAAACATCAACATGGGGAACAGGATTAATGATACGCCATGCCTTAGATCAAGGATGTAAAACCATCTATCTGGGAATTGGCGGAAGTGCTACTCATGACTTAGGCACAGGAATTATTGGCGCTTTAGGAGGTAAATTCTACGATAAAAATAATAATGCCCTTGAACCCATAGGGGAATCTCTATCAAAAATTGAACGTATTGATTTAGATGAATTAGACGCTAGGATAAACCACGTAAAATGGGTGATAGCTTGTGATGTTCAAAATCTTTTAACAGGAACTTTTGGTGCAGCTCGAACCTATGCAAAACAAAAAGGAGCAACACCAAAAATAATTGAAACTCTAGAGACTGGGAGTTTACATTTTGCCAAAGTAATTAAAAAACAATTCGGAAAAAACATACTTGAACTTAAGGGAGGAGGAGCTGCAGGTGGAGTAAGTGCAGGATTGGCAGGAATTTTTAATGCAAGTATAGAAAATGGATTCGAATTATTAGCAAAACAAACTGATTTAGAAGAGCGTATAAAAAAAATGGATTTGATCCTTACTGGAGAAGGGCATTTCGATGAGCAAAGTACATTTGGAAAATTGCCCATCCAAGTGGCTCAACTCTCCCATCATCACAAGATAAAAACCTTACTTTTTGCAGGCAAAACATCTATATCCAAACTCTCCGCCTTTCCCTATTTAAAAATACATCAAACAACTCCAGAGTCAATTGAACTTGAAGAAGCAATGAAATATGCAGCTAAAAACATGCAATCAAAACTGCTTGAGGTACTTCAAACAGTTAAAAAACAAATTCATTAATTATGATTTTTTCTCTATTTAGCATTCTTATAGTTATTTTGTGGATCGTACTAGGAACTTCATTTACAAAGCTTCATCCATTTATAGTCTTACTTACAGCTGCATTTTTTTTAGCCTTCTTATTAGGAGTTGCTCCCTTGGAAGCCATTCAATTAATTCAAAAAGGATTTGGAAAAATTGTACAAAACATAGGTTTATTAATTCTATTTGGAACAATTATAGGAGTCGCATTGGAAAAATCAAATGGAACCTTAGCTTTGGCTAAAGGAATTTTAAATCATCTCAACAGACTTCCCTTACCCTATGCCGTAAGTTGTATTGGCTATTTAGTGTCTATTCCAGTGTTTTGCGATGCTGCTTTTGTCATCTTATCACAACTCAACAAAACCCTCTCAAAACAAACAAAAACACCACTTGTGGGGCTTACTGTCGCATTATCCACAGGTTTATTTGCCCCCCATGTTTTAGTTCCCCCGACCCCTGGACCTTTGGCAGCAGCTGCAAATTTAAATTTAGAAAACCTTCTATTACTAATCATTGTAGGAGGAGCAATTGCCTTCATTCTTATTCTTGTAGGAGGTTGGTACGGAAACTACCTAACAAAAAAAAATACTTATGTAGCGTTAAACTCTGAGATAAAAGAAGAAATATCCGATCCTAATGCTATTGTTCTTCCAAGCTTTACTAATGCATTACTTCCCATAATTATTCCAATTGTACTCATGTGTTTTGGAACCCTAATTAAAATTCTCCCCAGCTTCTTTGGAAGTGACTATTTAATTTTGATCACACAGCCAACAATAGCATTGGGCGTTGGAATGCTTTTTGCTTTTCGGTTAATAAATTCAAAGAAATTCATTAACACTTCTGTTACTAAAGGAATTGAGCAAGCAGCTCCAATTCTAATTATTACTGGGATGGGAGGAGCTTTGGGAACAGTCATTCAAACAATACCACTCCAAAACTATGCCCAAGAGATCTCTACTGTTTCAAGTCTGGGAATTTTGATTCCATTCATTATAGCTGCATTACTTAAAACCGCTCAAGGATCATCCACTGTAGCAATCATCACAACCTCATCAATTATTTTTCCACTCCTTCCTGTTTTGGGATTGGATAGTGAAATGGGTAAAGTCTGGGTAATAATGGCTCTAGGGGTTGGGTCAATGACTGTCTCCCATGCTAACGATTCCTACTTTTGGATTGTTTCACAAATGAGTGGTATGGATGTGAAAACAGCCTATAAAACGCATACTGTTGGAACTTTACTTCAAGGAGTTGTGGGCTTATCTGTTGTATTTATTGGATACACAATATGGAATGCAGTCTAATTCTACTGGTAAGAAGAATAAATAAGCTCTAAACGCACTTTTTTATCCTCAGAAGATGCATCGGGGTGAGATCCAATTAGAATTGCACCTAAGGGATTAAGTGTAGCCGTTAAGGGATAAACTAAGTCTTGTTCAGACTCCGTGACTGCTTTAACAGGGGTGATGTTATTAATATCAGCATTAACCACCAAACCTAAATCAAAATTGATCGAGTCATTTCTAATAATATTTGATATGTGATCTGTAATATTAAACTTATAGCGATAAGGAACATTATTATCATCATACTCTAACAATCCGCCGAAGATTTTTTTATTACTATTTCTTCCAAAGTTTGAAACAGAACCATCACTTACATAATCGGAAAGAGGAAAACCACTATTGTAAGCAAAAAGATACAGTCGCTGAGCTAATAACTCTTGTGAGCTTGCTAAATTTGGATCAATGTAAAAGATCAGGTTGGCTTCATTTATTAACCATGATTGACCTCTAAGGCTCTCTATCAACTCATTTTCGTTTTGATTTTCAATATCAAAAAGCCTGATTTTTCCTAAAAAAGTTCCGCTTTGAACATAAAGTCTATTCGTAGGGGTGTTATTGCTTGAAGCTATTAATTGTTCTTGAACGGCAGCATCAAAAAGACTGTTTTTAAGTGTATTAATTCGAATACCATTAAATGCTAAGGAGATTTCTTTTTCTACTTTCTCAACTGTATCATCACTTGTATCACCCAAGGTGCCTTGTGTTTGATAGTCATCATATTCATACACAATATTCACAGCAGCATTTTGGATGTCTAAAAGCATGTATAAATCTTCTGAAAAATCCTCTGCTCTAATAATTATGCCTCTCAATGCCTTTTGAAAATTTACAGACGTTTCCAAATCTGTAGAACCCTCTTTATCAATAAAATTCTCCTGAAAAAAACCAATATCTAAAGGAACTCTCAAACGGGGCGATAAACGTGTTTCAACCTGTAATGTTTCGTCTACATCCGGTGTTTCAGGATCATCTTCTTTATAATTTATTCTAATTTCATCAAAGTTTAGTGAAATAATATCGTCGTAGAGAACCGCTCTAGAAAAGCCCTCCTCATAATAATCCTGTGTTGAATAGAAGGCTTGTGTGGTCTCAAAATTATCTGACGGATCTAACTCATTGAGATAGGCCCCAAGTTCATAAACTTTTAAATTAAAAGTAGCCTCTCGATTGCCATAGACCGAATCAATCTGATAAACATTATTTCCGCTTTGATAGGTTGCATTATCATCATCATTATGATCCAAAATTCCATCTCCGTCACTATCGGAACTTAAGGGATTTAACTGAGATTGAAATTCTATTAAATCTGTTAATTCATCTCCATCTGAATTACTAAGAGGATCATTTGGATCTGCATCTAAAGAATCAATAACGCCATCATTATCAGCATCATCTTGATTTGTGAAAAAAGGAATATCAAGGTAAACGAATTTAACTGTTTCGTTTTCTGGTATCAAATTAGGATCTGAATCATCGGGTTCATCCTCAAACTGTTGCCTATGATTCCCAAAAAAAAGATTATTTGGTATTGTCAATTGTGCGGTAAAACTTGCTTCTGCTTGACCGAAAATAGGATGATTTATTTTACCAAGCTGCATTAGTGGCAAACCATTAGTCTGTACTTTTTTTAACTTTTCTTGAAAGGTAAACGTTGGAAAACTTTCTGTCAGAGTTTCAAGTGTTTGATCAATAAATAATGCTTCTCCAACAGGATGAAAGTCTTGATTACAAGAACTAATAACTAGAATTAAGGTAACGCTTACAAGAAGTTTGTTAATATGACGCATTTGTGAGATTTCTATTAAAATTTATTGCTATAAAAATCAATATACACTTCCTCATTTTTAGAATCATTAAAGTTTAAATGAGGTTTTTTGCTTTTCTCAACTTCTTCTACTACAGCTGGAGGAACATTTTCTGCAGACAAAATCAAACCATCAGAATGTTTGATTGCAAGAGAAATCAGAGATTCATAGTTTGCCTTTTTTAAGGATTCAAGATGTGATTCATCAATTTTATCAAAGGCTACTTTGTCAAAAAACTTTTTTGAAAAGGGAGATTCAAAATCTGGCCCATAAATAGAACTTATAATTTTACTATCAGAAAATAAAGGTTCGTCTTTGTAATACGTCTGTAAATACAATGGAAATAACGCTGTAAACCATCCATGTAAATGAATAATATCAGGTGACCAATTTAGCTTCTTAACAGTTTCCACAACGCCTTTTGTGAAAAAAATCATTCGTTCATCATTGTCATTGTAACATTCACCCTTGCTGTCGTGTAAAACTCCTCGACGTTTGAAATATTCTTCATTATCAATAAAGTAAACTTGCATGCGTTCTTTAGGAATGGAAGCAACCTTAATAATCAAGGGCATATCCAGGTCATTTATGACTAAATTCATACCTGACAAACGGATAACTTCGTGCAATTGATGCCGTCTTTCGTTTATTAAACCATATCGTGGCATAAAAATTCGAGTCTGACCCCCATGCTCATTTATTGCTTTAGGAATTTGAAATGAATTGATGGATTGTTCAGTTTGGGGTAAGTAAGGAACTACCTCAGAAGAAATGATTAAAACTCTCTTATCTTTCATATGAATGATTATCCGTAGGGAAAAGTTCTGCAAAAATACAAAATTAATGCACATATACTCAAAAACTACCTACTTTAGCATCGTTAATCAAATGCTAAATGTTGGTGTTTACTACTCATAGTGAGGTTCGCTCCTTCCTAAAAGACAAAAAAAAATCGATCGGATTAGTTCCCACCATGGGCGCACTCCACAAAGGACACGTCTCTCTAGTCGAAAAAGCAGCTCAAGAAAATGAATGGATTATAGTGAGTATTTTTGTGAATCCCACACAATTTAATAATCCTGAAGACCTACTAAAATATCCTAAAAGCTTAGAGGAAGATAAATTTTTACTCGCTCCTTTTAAAAAAAAACTCATCCTATACGTTCCTCAATCTAAAGATCTATATCCAGAAAAATTAGTCTCCAAAACATATAATTTTGGCGGCTTGGAAAAACATATGGAAGGGGCTTTTCGAGAGGAGCATTTTAATGGGGTTGCAACTGTCGTTGAATCTTTATTTCGAAAGTTACACCCCAATAAAGCCTACTTTGGTGAAAAAGATTTTCAACAATTACAAATTATTAGAGCTCTAAACAGTCAATTGGATTTACAAATAGAAATTATAGGTTGTCCAATAATTAGAGAAGATGATGGCCTGGCAATGAGCTCAAGAAATTCGTTGTTAAGCCCCGCACAAAGAAAATCTGTGCCTATTATCTTCAAAACACTTCAGGAAATTATTGCCCACCAAAAAGAGTGGAATATTTCCAAAATGGAAACCTACTTCAGGAGATCCATTGAAAAGGAATCGCAATTAAAAGTGGAATATTTCTTTGTTGCGAAGACATCCAACCTGATTCCTGTAAAACAAATTGAAAAAGAAAAATTTCATAGAATATTTGTAGCTGTTTTTGCTGGAAAAACAAGGTTGATTGACACAGTAGAATTAGGGATATTATAATACCTTTGCGCCATGCTAATCGAAGTACTAAAATCTAAAATACATCGTGTTGTGGTTACCGATGCAGACCTAAACTATATAGGAAGCATCACTCTAGACAAAAATCTTATTGAAGCAGCTAACCTCATAGCGGGAGAAAAAGTTCAAGTGGTTAATGTTAACAATGGGGAACGACTAGAAACATATGTAATTGAAGGGGCAGCTGGCTCAGGGGAAGTCACATTAAATGGCCCTGCAGCCCGAAAAGTTCAAAAAGGGGATGTCATCATCATCATTAGTTACGCTCATATGGTTCCTGAAGATGCAAAACAATTTCAACCTAAACTTATTTTTCCAAACGAATTGACAAATCAACTCCACTAAGGTTTGAGTAAACTAAAGTCTTTTTTGAAAGTTATTATCCCTCTGGGTATCGGTTTGTTTTTTATCTATTTAACTCTGAGTGCTACCTCAAACGAAGAGCGCGAACTGATCTACAGCTATATTAAAAATGCAGATTATCGCTTCTTATTGCTCTCTGTTTTTTTTGGTATTTTGAGTCATCTATCTCGTGCCTACCGGTGGAAGTTTTTATTGGCGCCATTAGGATATAAGCCAAGATTTATCAATTCAACACTTGCCGTATTAATTGCCTACATCGCAAACCTTGGAATTCCTAGGTCTGGAGAGATTTTAAGAGCCACTACTTTAAGCTCCTATGAGAAAATTCCTTTTGAAAAAACCTTTGGAACCATAATCGCTGAACGTTTAGTAGATTTAATCATATTGCTTGGATTCATTTTAATAGCATTAACCCTTCAATTTGATCTTATATGGGGGATTTTAAAAGAAAAACAAATCGCAACAAATACACTAATTTTTTCCGGTTTGTCATTAATCGTTGTGTTTTTTATTATTCGCCTTTTGTTTAAACAAGAAAAATATCTTTTTATTACCAAGATAAAAACATTTATGAAAGGCCTTTTAGAAGGTGTTTTAAGCCTCAAAACGATGCCTAACAAAGGAGCATTTATTGCGCATACATTATTTATTTGGCTCATGTATTTGGCCATGTTTTTCGTAGTCAAGTGGACTGTCCCCGAAACAGCAACCTTAGGATTAAATGCCTTACTACCAGCGTTTGTTATCGGAGGTTTAGCGATCTCTGCAACTAATGGTGGAATTGGGATTTACCCATTTTCTGTCGCTTTAATGCTAGCAGCTTTTGGTGTTTCAAATGAATCTGGGCTCGCCTTTGGTTGGATCATGTGGACTTCCCAAACTTTAATGATAATTGTCTTTGGGAGTCTTTCGTTTTTTGTGCTACCTTTAGTCAATCGTCAATAAATGAGAATCTTAGTTAAGCATGGCTAAAGTAAAAAAAGCTTTTTTCTGTCAAAATTGTGGGTCTCAACATACCCAATGGCAAGGGCAATGTAATACTTGCAAAGAATGGAATACTTTGGTTGAGGAAATCATTGAGAAGGAAGCTCCCAAAGAATGGGCCTCTGAATCAACAAAAGAAATAACAAGTCCAATTCGGATGGATGCCATTGATGTTGCTGAAGTTCCGCGAATCAAAACGCAAGATGAGGAATTGAATCGTGTACTTGGTGGAGGTCTTGTCCCTGGATCAGTAATTTTACTTGGAGGAGAACCTGGAATTGGAAAATCAACTCTTTTACTTCAAGTTTCTTTAAGCTTAAATTCAACTGTTTTATATGTATCAGGAGAAGAAAGTCAGCAACAAATAAAATTACGTGCAGACCGGATGGAGTTGGACGGAAAAAAGTGTTTTGTTTTAAGTCAAACAGAAACCCAAAAAATTTTCCAACAAATCCAAAAGGTTAAGCCTGATCTTGTTATTGTAGACTCTATTCAAACACTTCACAGTAATTATATTGAAAGTGGTGCAGGAAGTGTTTCCCAAATTAGAGCTTCCGCAGGGGAACTAATTCAATTTGCTAAAAGCACCAATACTCCTGTCATTTTAGTTGGACACATCACCAAAGACGGAAATATTGCTGGACCAAAAATTTTGGAACACATGGTTGATACTGTACTTCAATTTGAAGGAGACAGAAACCATCTTTACAGAATTCTAAGAGCTCAAAAAAATCGCTTTGGAGCTACTTCTGAGATAGGCATTTATGAAATGATTTCTCAAGGCTTACGTCAAGTAACCAATCCAAGTGAAGTCCTAATTTCTGAAAAAGAAGATGCTCTGAGTGGTCACGCAATTGCTGCAACGGTTGAAGGAATTCGCCCGCTGATGATTGAAGTGCAAGCGTTAGTAAGTACTGCCGTTTATGGAACCCCTCAACGCAGTAGCACAGGTTTTAATGCCAAAAGGCTCAACATGCTTTTAGCGGTGTTAGAAAAAAGGGCTGGTTTTGCACTAGGTAGCAAAGATGTCTTTATTAACATTACCGGAGGCATCAACATTGAAGATCCAGCACTTGATATGGCCGTAGTCGCTGCCTTACTGTCTAGTTATCACGATATTCCAATTGCACAAAATATTTGTTTTGCTGCTGAAATTGGTCTTTCTGGCGAAATTCGTCCTGTAGCAAAAGCAGAAATTAGAATTCAAGAGGCTGAAAAAATTGGATATGAAAATATTGCTATTTCAAAGTTTTCAAAGCTTGGTGTTACCCCTAAATCAATTCAAATTCACGCCTTTTCAAAAGTTGAAAATTTAGTTGAATTTCTATTTTAATCCCCCTATTTTTTAAAAAAATAAATACCTTTAACTAACCTAAAAATTTTATCCCAATGGACACGATTGTAAAACAGTTTCTTGATGAAGTAAGTGCAAGAAATCAAAATGAACCTGAATTCATGCAAGCGGTTGCCGAAGTTGCAGAAACAGTAATTCCTTACATTGTACAACATGATATTTATTACGGTCAAAACATTTTACTCCGAATGGCGGAACCCGAACGTGTACTGTCTTTTCGTGTAGCATGGATTGATGATCAAGAAGAAATTCAAGTTAACAGAGGGTATAGAGTACAGATGAATTCTGCAATTGGTCCTTACAAAGGAGGCTTACGTTTTCATCCGAGTGTAAATTTAAGTGTTTTAAAATTTTTAGCTTTTGAACAGACTTTTAAAAATAGTTTGACCACCCTTCCGATGGGAGGAGGAAAAGGAGGTTCAGATTTTAATCCAAAAGGAAGATCCGATACTGAAGTCATGCGTTTTTGTCAAAGTTTCATGACGGAGCTCTATAGCCATATTGGTCCCAATCGAGATGTCCCTGCAGGAGATATTGGAGTTGGCGGAAGAGAAATTGGCTATTTATTTGGACAATATAAACGTCTTCAAAATGAATTTACTGGTGTTTTAACAGGCAAGGGTGCTTCGTTTGGGGGATCTTTAATTCGCCCTGAAGCAACTGGCTATGGAGTTGTTTATTTTACCCAAAAAATGTTAGAGCATAAAGAAAATAGCATCGAAGGAAAAACAATCGTAATTTCTGGTTCAGGAAATGTGGCACAATATGCCGCTGAAAAATGTATTCAATTGGGTGGAAAAGTGCTCACTTTATCAGATTCATCGGGATACATTATGGATCCAGATGGAATAGATCACGAAAAGCTAGCCTTTATAATGGATTTGAAAAACGTTAAAAGAGGAAGAATAAATACGTATGTAGAACAATATCCAAAAGCTTCTTTTTATCCTGGAAAAGCTCCTTGGGAGACTCCATGTCAAATTGCACTTCCTTGTGCTACCCAAAATGAGCTGAACGGAAAAGATGCCGCAATTTTATTAAAGAATGGCTGCATTTGTGTGGGAGAAGGGGCCAACATGCCCTGTACTCCGGAAGCTATTTCTCAATTTAAAGAGACTAAAATTTTATTTGCCCCTGGAAAAGCATCAAATGCTGGAGGGGTCGCAGTTTCTGGTTTAGAAATGGCACAAAATTCTCTTCGCTACAGCTGGACAAGAGAGGAAGTCGATGGTCGTTTGCAAACAATAATGTCAGACATCCATCAATCCTGTTTAAAATATGGAGAGGAAAATGGGTTTGTGGATTATGTAAAAGGGGCCAATATCGCTGGGTTTGTTAAAGTTGCAGATGCCATGCTTGCGCAAGGTGTCGTTTAATTAAATCCGTGCAGTCCTCTACAGAAGCCCTTACACTAACAACGGTGAAATACGGGGACTCCAGTTTGATTGCGGCTTGTTATACTAAAGAATATGGTTTACAATCCTATATGCTTAAGGGGATTTTAAGTTCTCGAACGAATAAAAAAACCCCTAAATCTCTTTTTGAACCCCTCACCCTTTTGGAGCTTGAAGCAACCAAAAACTCTACAGATCGTCTTGGTTTTATAAAAGAAGCAAAACTTCATTATCCTTATCAAACCATTCCTTTTGATCTTAGAAAGAAAACTCTTCTGTTTTTCTTGGCAGAAGTAATTCAACAAGTAATAAAAGAAGAACAAGAAGCCAATAATCAATTATATGCTTTTTTAAAAAAGAGAATGCTTTGGCTGGATACCGAAGAAAACGTAGGTTTATTCCACATAAAACTTATGTTAGATCTCTCAAAGTTTATTGGTTTTTATCCCAATATTTCTGATAAAACAGCCCCCTATTTTGACCTAGAGACGGGCTGCATGAATACGATCAAACCAAGAGGCTCATTTTTAGATGGATCCATAAAGGTTGCCTGGGTTCAATTATTAGGCATGGACTTTGATAAAGTTGGAGAAATGAAACTCTCCAGACAAGAAAAATCAGTTTTACTAGATTCTGTAGTTATTTATTTCGAACTACATTTGCAACAATTCAAATCTCCAAAATCAACCAAGATATTAAATGAAATTTTTAAGTAAACTTAATTTTTTCTTTCTACTCATTTTCCCTCTTTGCCTAATGGGACAGAGCATTCTCGTTATTGACGCCACTTCTAGCGAGCCTATAGAAGGGGCTGCACTTTTTAATACAGAAAAAACAAAATCGATTCTCACAGATGAAACTGGTAAAGCCTTGCTTTCAGGTTTTTTAGAAAATGAACTTTTTTTTATTCAATATTATGGCTATAAAACTTTGAGTTTAGAGCTAAGTCAAAAAAATATTAGAGAAGGTATTACAATTCGTCTAGAGGCAGAAGAGCAAACCTTGGATGAGGTCATATTATCTGTTGCTAGAAAAGCAACAAACAGAAAACAAATTGCAGAAAAAGTAAATGTCGTTAATGCCGAAGAAATTAAACTTCAACGGCCAGCAAATGGTGCTGATCTTGTAGGATTAACCCCTGGAGTAAGAATTCAAAAAACCCAAGGTGGTGGAGGAAGCCCAGTAATTAGAGGCTTTGAAGCCAATCGCTTACTTTTAGTCGTTGACGGAGTCCGAATGAATAATGCTATTTATCGAAGTGGTCACCTACAAAATGCAATAACAATTAACCCCAACAATATTGAACGTGTTGAAGTTGTTTTTGGATCTTCTTCTGTTGGATATGGCTCTGATGCACTAGGGGGAGTCATTCATTATTACACAAGAAGTCCATTAATTAATAGTGAGAAAAAAATCACTTCCCAATTTTCCAGTAACTATTCAACTGCTGACAATGCTTCTATTAATTCTTTTTCTACGGAATTAAGTTTCAAAAAATGGGCAAGTTTAACCAGTATAAGTCATTCTTCATTTGGAGATATTAGAATGGGGAAAAACAGACCTCATGGATTTGAAGATTGGGGACTGACCCCATATTATTCAGCAAATACAAGAAGTCAATATAGTCCTACCCCTCTAGAAAATGAAGACCCATTAATTCAAAAAAATACGGGATATGATCAACTTGATTTATTTCAAAAATTCTTAGTCCAAATCAATGAACAAAGTCAGTTTTCAGTTAATCTTCAGTACTCTAATTCTTCGGATATTTCTAGATATGACAAACTAGTTGAAATGCGGAATGGGAGCCTGCGTTTTGCAGAATGGTATTATGGCCCTCAAAAAAGATTGTTTATTGCACCTCAATATAAATTTTTTACTGAAAAAAGATTTTTAAACTCAGGGAGAATAACATTTGGCTACCAAGATATTGAAGAATCTAGAAACAGTCGTAATTTTCAAAGTTTAACAAGAGAATATAAAAGGGAAAAGGTAAAGGTATTTAGCTTAAATGGGGATTTTGAATTCGATTTAGATGAAAAACATTCCTTCTCATATGGTTTTGAAGGAACCTATAATAAAGTTCGCTCTTTGGCCTATAAATACGACTTGATTGTAAACCAAAATAAAGTTGAAGGGAGAACACCCATACTTCCTATCCCGACACGTTACCCAAGTGCTGGAAGTTACTACGGTAGTTTTGCTATTTTTATCAATTGGGTTTGGAATTTTAATGAAAAGCTTACGTTAAACGCAGGTGCACGTATCACATCAACCAGACTAGACGGTCGCTGGAAGGAAAGCTATAACGTCAATGCATTGCTGTCTTCAGTTGATCTCAGATCAGAAGCGCTTACTGAAACTGTAGCCCTAACCTACCGCCCTTCAGAAAAAAAACAATGGAATGTTATTCTTTCTAATGGGTTTAGAAATCCAAATATTGATGATGTAGGGAAAATCAGAGAAAATAAAGGAACTCTCGTTGTTCCAAATCCTTCCTTATTTCCAGAATACGCTTATAATTTTGAACTCGGCTTTACAAATTATTTGAATTTACCTAAAAACTACATCTCCTTCAGAGGTTTTACAACACTTATATCGAGACATATAGGACGTAATAATTATGTCATTTTTGCAGATAAATCGACTGAAGACTTGAACACCATCCTTTACCAAGGAGAAGAAGTTGAAACTTTTTCTAATGTAAACTCAGGAGATCGGTATTTGCTGGGAGGCTCAATAGATGGGTATTATTCGTTTATCGAAGAATTTTCTGTACAAGGAAATATATCTTATATCAAAGGAGCTAAAAGCAAAAAGTATGGCCCCCTTCCATCCATCTCTCCCGTTTTTGGGAGTCTTTTATTAAAATATTACAAAGAATCGTGGCTGGCAACTTTACGTTTTCAATTTAGCGGAAGTAAAAATCCTGAAAACTATAGCTTTGGGGGAGAGGATGGCCTAGAAGAAACTCCTTTACTTTCAGAAACACTCGGATTGTATGCGGGAGCACCCGCATGGAATGATTTGTCCTTTTTAACTCAATACAATTGGAAAGAAAATATAACTTTTCGATTTGGCTTAGATAACATCTTTGATGTTCATTACCGAACTTTCGCCTCTGGGGTTTCTGCTCCGGGAAGAAATGTTAAAATAGGGGCAAATATCTCTTTTTAAAACCTGTCTTTATAAACGTCTGCAAGTTTAAAAAAACACGCTGTTTTCTTTAAATTAATTACTTTCGCATTTGAACACAAAAAATGGTGGTTTATAATTACCGTTTATCTGTTTTATAAAGAATATTTAAAGATAAGTTTACAAACGAAAAATTAGGGATGAAATTCAATGAATACAAAGGGCTAAACTTACCTAAAATTGCAGATGAGATACTTGCCTCTTGGAAGAAAGACAATACTTTTTCTAAAAGTATTAGCCTCCGTGAGGGGAAGCCTTCGTTTGTGTTCTATGAAGGGCCGCCTTCGGCAAATGGAATGCCCGGTATTCACCATGTTATGGCTCGTGCCATAAAAGATATTTTTTGCCGATACAAAACACAAAAAGGATTTCAGGTACATAGAAAAGCAGGGTGGGATACCCATGGACTTCCTGTTGAACTAGGCGTTGAAAAAGAATTGGGGATTACTAAAGATGCAATCGGAAAAACCATTTCTGTAGAAGCATACAACGAAGCTTGTAAAAAAGCCGTTATGCGTTATACCGATGTTTGGAATGAACTCACTCAGCGCATCGGCTATTGGGTCGATATGGAAGACCCCTATGTTACCTATACTTCAAAATATATGGAGTCTGTATGGTGGCTACTCAAACAAATTCATGATAAAGGCCTTTTGTATAAAGGGTATACCATTCAACCTTATTCTCCCATGGCAGGAACGGGATTAAGTTCGCATGAACTTAATCAGCCTGGCACCTACCAAGATGTTACGGACACTACAATTACTGCCCAATTTAAAGTTATTGAAGACCACATCCCTCAGTCCATTAAAGGAGATATTCCGCTTTATTTGTTGGCTTGGACCACTACCCCTTGGACACTTCCCTCCAACACGGCTTTAACAGTTGGAAAAAATATAGATTATGTAGTCATTAGTACTTACAATCAATATACTTTTGAACCCATACGCGTCATTCTTGCAAAAGCACTAGTTTCAAAACAGTTTGGAAAAAAATACACGCTTCAAGAAAAATTAACTGAATTTAAAGAAGGAGACAAAAATATTCCGTACCGAATTGAAAACGAATTAAAAGGAAAGGATTTACTTGAAATTCGCTACGAACAACTATGGACAAAAGCACCCTTACCCTTAAGTAATCCGGAAAATGCCTTCCGAGTCATAGCAGGAGATTTTGTGACCACTGAGGATGGAACTGGAATTGTACATACAGCTCCAACTTTCGGTGCAGATGATGCAAAAGTAGCCAAAGAAGCCAATCCGGAAGTCCCACCATTATTAGTCCTAGATGAAAATGAAAATACAGTCCCTTTAGTTGATCTACAAGGTCGCTTTAGACCCGAAGTAGGTCCCTTAGGAGGACGGTTTGTTAAAAATGAATACTATCCCGATGGGGAGGCACCAGAGCGCTCAACTGATGTTGAAATAGCAATTCAACTTAAGGAAGAAAATCGTGCGTTTAAAGTTGAAAAATATGTCCATTCCTATCCCAATTGTTGGAGAACCGATAAGCCTATTTTGTATTATCCATTGGACTCTTGGTTTATTAAAGTAACTGATGTAAAAGAGGAAATGGTGCGATTAAATCAAGAAATTAATTGGAAACCTAAGTCAACAGGGGAAGGACGTTTTGGAAATTGGCTTTCCAATGCAAATGACTGGAATCTTTCGCGCTCTCGATTTTGGGGAATTCCACTCCCTGTTTGGCGCACTGAGGATGGGCAAGAAACTCAGGTAATGGGCTCCATTAGTGAATTAAAGAAGGCGATAGATTATTCCGTAGAAAAGGGAATGATGCAAGAGAATCCGTTTCAAAATTTTAGTGAAGGTGATTTTACTGAATCTAATTATGATTCGATAGACTTACATAAAAACGTTGTAGATCAGATTGTTTTATGTAGCCCTAAAGGGCAGCCAATGCAACGAGAATCTGATTTGATAGATGTCTGGTTTGATTCGGGCGCAATGCCCTATGCTCAATGGCACTATCCTTTTGAAAACAAAGAGAAAATTGATGCTGGTGACCGTTTCCCAGCAGATTATATTGCCGAGGGAGTAGACCAAACAAGAGGTTGGTTTTATACACTACACGCAATTGGCACACTTGTCTTTGGTAAAAAAGCATATAAAAATGTAGTCTCAAATGGTTTGGTTCTAGATAAATCAGGTCAAAAGATGTCAAAGCGATTAGGTAATGCTGTAGATCCTTTCAAGACCTTAGATCAATATGGGGCGGATGCTACAAGATGGTATATGATCTCTAATGCTAACCCCTGGGATAATTTAAAATTTGATGCAGAGGGGATTGCAGAAGTTCAACGTAAATTTTTTGGAACACTCTATAACACGTATTCATTTTTTAGTTTATACGCAAACATAGATGCTTTTGATCCAAAAAAAGAAACACCTATACCATTTGAAAACAGAACAGAATTGGATCGTTGGATCTTATCTGAATTACACAGTTTGATTCAATTAGTTGATGCTGCTTATGAAGATTACGAACCTACAAAAGCGAGTCGTGCTATTTCAGATTTTGTACAAGAAAAATTAAGTAATTGGTATGTTCGGCTCTGTCGCAGACGCTTTTGGAAAGGAGAATATGGACCCGATAAAATTGCTGCATATCAAACACTTTATGATTGTTTACTTACGGTTTCAAAATTAGCCGCTCCTATTGCACCATTTTATATGGATCGTATATTCCAAGATTTGACACAGCAAGCTACTTCCATCCATTTAACAGATTTTCCTACTGCAAATTTTGGCTTAATAAATTCCGATTTAGAACATCAGATTAATACAGCGAGAACACTTACGTCATTGGCTTTATCACTCCGTAAAAAAGAACAGGTACGGGTACGTCAACCCCTTCAAAAAATGATTATCCCAGTAAAAAACAAAATGGAACGAAATCGAATTGAACGTATCACCGAACAGCTTAAGGGAGAAATAAACATCAAATCAGTTGAACTCTTGGATGATGCTAATTCACTCTTAGTAAAAGAAATCAAACCTAACTTTAAAGCATTAGGACCTCGCTTTGGAAAAGATGTGAAAGCAGTTGTTGAACTCATAAAAAATCTAACTGAGGAGCAAATCAATCTATTAGAAGGAAAAGGCACCCTCGAAGTGCAACTAAACGAAAAAAACCTTACTTTAGAACGGTCAGATGTAGAGGTTTCCTTTAAGGATATTGAAGGTTGGCAAGTAGCGCAAGGAGGGGGAATGACGGTTGCCCTTGACATGACATTAACACCTGATTTGATTCAGGAAGGTATTGCAAGAGAATTAGTCAATAGAATTCAGAATTTCAGAAAAGACAGTGGTCTAGAAGTAACGGATAAAATTGCTATTTCCCTAAAAAGTGAACCTCAATTAGAGGCTGCAGTTTTGAAAAATAAAAATTATATTTTATCCGAAACATTAGCCAATAATTTAACGTTTGAGCCTAATTTAACTGACGGGTTAGCACTTGAATTTGAAAATATAAAAACCATAATACGAATAAATAAAACATCCTGATGAGCGAAAAAACAAAGTACAGCGACGCGGAACTCCAAGAATTTAAAACTTTAATTGAAGATAAAATCCAAAAAGCACGTTTAGATCTTGATTTACTAAAAAGTTCATACATGAATGATGGAAATAATGGAACAGAAGATACTGCACCTACCTTCAAAGCCTTTGAAGAAGGATCTGAAACCATGTCCAAAGAAGCAAATACGCAATTGGCAATTCGACAAGAAAAATTCATTCGAGATCTAAAAAATGCTTTGATTAGAATTGAAAATAAAACGTATGGTATTTGCCGTGTTACAGGGAAGCTAATTAATAAAAAACGTTTATTCCTTGTTCCGCATGCTACCTTAAGCATAGAAGCTAAGAACTTACAAAAATAGACTCCTAAACCCACTGATTCTGGATAATAAAAAAACATACATAACCCTAAAATGGGCGCTGTCGATTATTATTAGTATACTTCTAATTGATCAGTGTAGTAAGTTTTATATTAAGTTAAATTATCCTCTTTCTGGCTATGGCGTCCCTCCCATTGTTGATTGGGGCTTTTTCAAATTACTTTTTGTAGAAAACAAAGGGATGGCTATGGGAACAAAATTTAATGACTTCCTTCCTTTTATTAAAGAGGATTCTGCCAAACTTTTTTTAACGCTTTTCCGATTGGTAGCCATTGTAGGTTTGGGATATTGGTTATGGGATTCTATAAAAAAACAAGGCCCTAAATTACTCAACTTAGCACTAGCATTGATTTTTGCTGGGGCTTTAGGTAATATTATTGATTCTGTTTTTTATGGGGTAATCTTTACTGATAGTTATAATACTGTTGCTAAACTCTTTCCTGAGGGCGGTGGATATGCTCCCTTGTTTTATGGACATGTAGTAGATATGTTACAGTTCCCTTTAGTTGAATGGACTTGGCCCAAATGGATTCCAGTTGTGGGAGGAGATACTTTTTTGTTTTTTCAATATATTTTTAATGTTGCCGATACAGCAATTAGTTCAGGTGTTGGAATAATGATTGTTTTTAATAAAAAAATATTTAAAAAAGAGACGCCTAAAATGAATGAATCTTTTGAGGACTAATACAGTAATCTAAAGGTATATCTTCATCACGAATCCCATCGATACGATCTACTGGATCAAAAAAAGAAAGTCCAATTTTCAAAACTTCTTTTTTACAATTTTTCAAGAAAACATCATAAAAACCTTTTCCATAGCCCACTCTATTGCCTTTTTTGTCAAAACTCAAAAGAGGTATGAATACCACTTCGAGCATTGATGGGTCAATTGAAATGCCACTTTCTGGTTCAGGAATACCCCATTTATTTTGTGTGATTTTTGTCCCGTCGGTCAATAAGATATGCTCTAGCCTATTTTGTCCAGAAACCCTTGGTAGAACAACCTGTTTGTCTCTTCCTTGGAGTAGTGTTAAAATTAAAGTAGTATCTACCTCAGCCTGAGAGGCAATAGGTAGAAACAAATGAAAAAAATTAAATTCCCAAATCGGTAGTTTTAAACATAGATTTGCGATTGCCAAACTATAATCATCATGTGTCTGATGAGAAAGTGCTAACCGTTTTTTCGAAAAATAATCCCGTAGTGCTTCTTTTGAATAATCCATTAAAATTAATTGATTGAAATAACAGTTTCTTTACCCAAAGAAAATCAATATTTTCGTTATGTGAAATCAGATCTCATTGAAATTCAATTAAAAAGCCTTCCACAGGTTGCGGGGGTGTATCAATATTTTGATAAATCAGATCGTGTAATCTATGTAGGAAAGGCTAAAAATCTTAAAAAAAGGGTAAGTTCCTATTTCAATAAAGTTCACGATAATAAAAAAACTTCTGTACTAGTAAAAAATATTGTGCGCATAGAACATATTGTTGTTGAAACTGAAATGGATGCCCTTTTATTGGAAAACAATCTTATAAAAAAATACCAACCACGATATAATGTCTTGCTTAAAGATGACAAAACCTATCCTTGGATTTGTATAAAAAAAGAACCTTTTCCGCGTGTTTTTTATACCCGTAGGGTTATTAAAGACGGCTCTGAATATTTTGGTCCTTATACCAATATGAAAACGGTAATGACACTTTTGGGATTGGTACGAACGTTATACCCCTTGAGGAGCTGTAAGTTTGACTTAAGTGATGAAAAAATTGTAGCTGGAAAATATAAAGTCTGCCTAGAGTACCATATGGGAAATTGTTTGGCGCCCTGTACAAAGCAAATCGAAACGGAAGATTATGATAACAACATCAAAGCCATCCGAGAAATAATCAAAGGAAACTTTAAAGATTCCATTCAAGGTTTTAAAAGGCAAATGGATTCTTTTGCTACCGCTATGGAATTTGAAAAAGCACAAGTAGTAAAAGAAAAAATTGAATCCCTAACTAATTATCAAGCTAAATCTACCATAGTAAGCCCTAAAATTAATAATGTAGATGTATTCAGTATTGTATCTGATGAAAGCTATGGGTATGTTAATTACATTCAGGTTTCACATGGCGGTATCGTTCGCTCACATACCTTAGAAATAAAAAAGAAGTTAGATGAGTCTGATGCCACTTTATTACAATTAGGCATCATAGAAATCAGGCAATTATTTTTTAGTTCAGCAAATGAAATTTATTTATCAGAACCCGTTGCCCTGGGGGAAGATTTAAAAGTAAGTGTCCCTCTTCAAGGAGACAAAAGAAAGCTGGTAGACCTTTCCATTCGCAATGCCAAATTCTTCAGAATGGAACGTTTCAAGCAGATGAAAATTGTTGATCCAGAAAGGCATACTTCTCGAATTATGAGTCAAATGAAAACGGATTTAAGATTGCCTAAAGAACCTTATCATATAGAATGTTTTGACAACTCTAATATTCAAGGGTCAAATCCTGTTGCCGCTTGTGTCGTATTTAAAAATGGAAAACCAAGCAAAAAAGAGTACCGTCATTACAATATAAAAACCGTTCAAGGACCAGATGATTTTGCTTCCATGGAGGAAGTCGTATATAGGCGCTACAAACGTTTGTTAGAGGAAGAGGCTCCTCTTCCCCAACTTATTGTGATTGATGGAGGGAAAGGACAACTATCCTCAGCAGTAAAAAGTTTAGATCTATTAGAGCTTCGTGGAAAAATTTCCATCATCGGGATTGCGAAACGATTAGAAGAAATTTATTTCCCTGAAGATTCTATACCCCTTTACATAGATAAAAGATCTGAGAGTCTGAAAATATTACAGCGCGCAAGAGACGAAGCGCATCGTTTTGGAATTACTTTTCACAGACAAAAACGAAGTAAAGGAAGCTTAAACTCTGAGCTGGATCAAATTGATGGTATTGGTCCCGCAACACGAGATAAATTATTAGTTCATTTTAAATCATTAAAAAGAATTAAAAAAGCGTCCAAAGAAGAATTAGAAAAAATACTGGGAAAGCAGAATGGTGCAAAAATCTATATAGGCTTACATTCTAAATAAGATATTTAACATTTTTAAAACGTTATCCCTTCTATGTAGACTAAAGGAATTGTTACCTTTGAACTATGATTAAAAAGTTAATTTTCATTTTATTTTTTGGAATTTTAGCAAGCTACGCACAGCCTATTCCGACAGATTTGCTTGCGCCTTCTTCCCCCTTTCAAGAGGGAGAGTGGTTTCAATTACGAATCCACTATGGCTTATTTAATGCTAGTTATGCCACCTTATCTCTTGAGCGTGACACACTAAACGGAAAGCCTGTGTTTCATGCTAAAGCTTTTGGAGAGACTTCTGGAATTGCACGTTGGTTTTTTAAGGTAGAGGATTACTATGAGAGCTATTTTGACCAAACAACAATTTTACCTTACAAATTCATCCGAGATATAAATGAAGGAGGATATACTAAAAATGTAGAGATTGAGTTTGACCACATGCTAAAAAAAGCTAAAGTCAATAATAAAAAGAAAAAAGTAATTGAGGAATTTGAAATACAACCGAATGTTCAGGATTTGATTTCGTGCTTTTATTATTTACGAAACTTTTATCCTGAAGATAAGATTGAAGTAAATGAAAGCTTTGACATCAATATGTTTTTTGATCAAGAAAACTACGTTTTCAAACTGAAGTATTTAGGTAAAGAAGTCATCAACAGTAAATTTGGAGATGTAAATTGTCTAAAATTCAGACCTGTAGTTCAATCGGGAAGGGTTTTTAAAGAACAAGAAAGTGTAACCTTATGGGTTTCTGATGATAAAAATAAACTCCCAATTCGCCTTCAAGCAGATATTTTAGTGGGTTCAATAAAAGCAGATATTGAAAATTTCAAAAATTTAAAACATCCCTTCAAAATTAAAGTTGAATAACCTGTATAGAAAAAGAGGATAACTTTTCCTTTGCTTTTATTATAATTAAATTTAAGTTTCGAAATTTGCAAAAAATAACTATATGTATCGGGTAATAATTTTTCTCTTTATTATAACTTTATTCTCTTGTAATTCTTCAGGAGAAAAAGCAACTAGCAAAACAACAAAAACCGAGACAGAAGTTCAAGCTAACCTTCGTTATGGCATAGATCTAAATGCCTATGAGTTACGGGAAAATAAAATTAATAGAGGTGATACCTTTGGAAAAATTCTTGAAAAAAACGGAATTGATTATCCCCAAGTTTACAACATACTTCAAGCCATAAAAGGAAAGGTTAATGTTCGTAAACTCACAATAGGAAAAGCATACAGTTTGTTTTATAGTAAAGACAGCATCACTACCCCAGAATACTTTGTTTATCACCCTGGAGTTTCTGGCTATTCTGTAATTCATCTGCGAGACAGTTTATATGGTGAAGAGATCGTAAAACCCTCTCGCCTAGTTGAATTAGAAGCCTCTGGAGTCATCGAAAGTTCACTTTATGAAACCATGCAGAAAAGTGGTATTAATGAAAACTTAACCTATTATTTATCTGATGTTTACGCTTGGACTGTAGATTTTTTTCGTTTACAAAAAGGGGATCGTTTTAAAGTTATTTATACTGAAAAATTTGTTGATGATTCTATTTCTGTTGGGATAGAAAGAATCAAAGCAGCCTATTTTGAGCATAATGGAAAACCTCTTTATGCTTTTGAATTTATTAGCGATCCTGAAAAAGGTATTGTTGATTATTTTGACAATGAAGCCAATAGTTTACGCCGTGCCTTTTTACAGGGGCCTCTAAAATTTAACCGCGTTTCTTCTCGGTATAATCTGAGGAGAAGAATTGCCTATTATGGAAATCGAATTCGTCCACATAAAGGAACTGACTTTGCTGCCTCCGAAGGAACTCCCATACTGGCAACAGCGAATGGAACTGTGGTAAAAGCAAGTTACACAAAAGGGAACGGCAATTACGTAACGCTTAAACACAACGGCACCTACTCCACTCAATACCTGCACATGAAAAAAAGAAAAGTGAAAGTAGGTCAATTTGTAGAACAAGGGGATGTTATTGGATGGGTTGGAATGACAGGAAATACCTCTGGACCTCATGTGTGTTATCGCTTTTGGAAAAACGGAAAACAAGTTGACCCCTTCAAACAAAAACTTCCAGATGCGAAACCCATTTCTTCAGACTTAAAATCTAAATTTGCCGAACATATCATTCCTTACAAAACAAAACTTGACTGCATTCCTTTTGAAACACCAACTTTAGATGAAATTGCGGTAAATAACGATAAACCTAATAATGCAAAAGATCCTTCCTAATACCAATCCAACAGAGCTAAACGCTTGGGAATCACTCAAAAAACATTTTCAAAACACCAAACAAACTACACTTAAAGAATACTTTGAAAATGAGCCCAATCGATTGGACTATTCCATATTGAAATGGAGAGACTTTTATGTAGATTTTTCCAAGAATAGACTTGACAAAAAAGGGTTTGATTTATTGCTTCAATTAGCGGAAGAATCCGGCTTAAAAAAGGCTATTGATGCTCAATTTTCTGGAAGTAAAATTAATGTGACCGAAGACAGAGCCGTTTTGCATACAGCTTTGAGATCCATTACAAAAGACCCCGTTCTGTTTGAAGGAGAAAATGTCCTTCCTTCCCTGGCAAATACACAAAAAAAGATGTACGCTTTTTGTGATAAAGTCATTTCAGGTGCTTGGAAAGGATATACTGGAAAAGAAATTACCCATATAGTAAATATAGGTATTGGAGGATCAGATTTAGGCCCTGCAATGGTTGTTGAGGCATTAGAATATTACAAAAATCAATTGGACGTTCGTTTTGTTTCTAATGTGGAAGGAGACCACCATCAAGAAATTATCAAAGATCTCAATCCAGAAACAACCCTGTTTGTGATTGTTTCAAAAACATTTACTACTCAAGAAACTTTAAGTAACGCAAATAGTATTCGAACTTGGTTTTTAAATCAAGCTCCAAAAGATGCTATTGCTAAACATTTTGTGGCTGTCTCTACAAATACAGAAAAAACAGCCGCTTTTGGAATTTCATCAGAAAACACCTTTCCAATGAGTGATTGGGTGGGAGGTAGATTTTCCTTGTGGAGCACTGTTGGTTTAAGCATCTGTCTGGCTGTAGGTCCAAAAAACTTTACAAAACTTTTAGAGGGGGCAGGCCAAATGGATTACCATTTCCAAAACACCCCTTTTGATAAAAATATTCCTGTAGTTCTTGCGCTCATCAGCATTTGGTACAACAACTTTTGGACTGCTGAAAGTGAAGCAATTATTCCCTACACTCAATACCTAAGAAACCTTCCTGCATACCTCCAACAAGGAATCATGGAGAGCAATGGAAAAAGTGTCGGTCGGGATGGTAAAAAAGTAAATTATCAAACAGGGACCCTCATTTGGGGTGCTTCTGGAACCAATGCACAACATGCCTTTTTTCAACTTATTCATCAAGGAACAAAGTTGATCCCCGCTGATTTTATTGGCTTTAAAAAAGCACTTCATGGTAATAAAGACCACCAAGAAAAATTATTGGCCAACTTTATAGCTCAAACCGAGGCCTTAATGAACGGAAAGACTCTCGATCAAGTAAAAATTGAGTTAAGTGCAAGTGGACTGTCTACCGAAGAACAAAATAAAATTGCGCCATTTAAAGTATTTGAAGGAAATAAACCAACCAATACTTTATTAATTGATTCATTAACACCCGCTTCCTTAGGTTCGCTGATTGCACTATATGAACATAAAATTTATGTTCAAGGTATATTATGGAATATATATAGTTACGATCAATGGGGCGTTGAGCTTGGAAAACAATTAGCAAATGTAGTTTTAGAGGATATTAAAGATAATGCGCAACATCCACATGATGAATCTACTAAAGCGCTTTTAAAACATATCGCTAATTAAGTAAAATCAATTTATACTTCTTCAAATTTTAAATCCTTCACTTTAAGTTGAAGGCTAACAATACCGTTATACTCGTTTTCTTCAAGGGTGTATAAAACCGAAAAGGGAAGTTGATTTTTTATAGTTATCAAATTCGCTCCCATTCCAAAACCAATCCCTTGAATTTGTATTCCAGAAGAATCCCTAATTTCAAGTTTGAGATGCGTTTGATCTTTCCCTACCAAACGTGATCCTCCTGTATCCTTGCAATGATGTGTGACAAATACAGGACGCATATTTTTTGGTCCAAAAGGTCCCATTTGATTCAAAATCCTGAGAAGCTTAGGACTTAACTCATTTAATTTCAATACCGCATCATAAATCAGACTGGGAGTTTGTTGTTCCTTTAAAATAGTTGAACGCACATAGGCTTCAAAACCTTTTTTAAAACCCTCTAACTGCTCTGGTTTTAGGGTTAATCCGGCAGCATATTTATGTCCCCCAAACTGAATCATGAATTCTGCACAAGACTCTAGTGCCTTGTAAACATCAAAGCCCCTCACAGAACGAACAGAACCGGACAATACTCCTTCTGATTCTGTTAATACAACCGTAGGACGATAATAGGTTTCAATCAATCGGGAAGCTACTATACCAATAACACCTTTGTGCCAAGAAGAATGAAAAACAAACGTTGAAAAACTTTCTTGTTGTTCATTTAAAATAATTTGTTGCAGTGCTTCTTTAGTAATACGTTCATCGGTTGCTCTTCTTTCAGAATTGTAAAACTCAATAGAACGCGCGATTGGTAGTGCAACCTCAACATCTGAAGCGGCCAATAATTCTACGGCATTTAGGCCATGATCCATCCTCCCTGCAGCATTGATTCTTGGAGCAATAACAAAAACTAAATCAGTAACACTGACTGGATTTTTTAACGATTTTAAAAAAAACTGAAGCCCAACTCTTGGACTCTGATTTAGTTGCTCAATTCCCAAAAAAGTGAGAATTCTGTTTTCACCAATTATAGGAACAATATCAGCTGCAATAGCAGTTGCAACCAAATCCAAATAACAAAATAACTCCTTTTGGGGGAGTTCCATTCGTTGTTGTACTGCTTGAATTAATTTAAACCCAATGCCACAACCACATAACTCTTTAAACGGATATGCACAGTCCCCACGCTTAGGGTCTAAAACAGCAATTGCTTTAGGTAAATTTTCACTCGGTAAATGGTGATCACAAATCACAAAATCAACCCCTAAATCGTTAGCATAATCAATTTGTGCATTGGCTTTTATTCCACAGTCTAAAGCTATAATTAAACTAATCCCTTCTTCTTTGGCGTGGTCGATTCCTGCAATAGAAATACCATAACCTTCTTTGTATCGATCGGGGACATAAGGTGTAAGGTTTTCAATTTTATCTTTTAAAAAAGAATACACCAAGGCTACGGATGTGGTTCCATCAACATCGTAATCACCATAGACCATCACTCTTTCATGCCGTTCAATAGCCTGTATAATTCGATTGACTGCAACAGTCATATCTTGCATTAAATAGGGGTCATGAAGCTGAGACCAGTCGGGTCTAAAAAAATTCTTGGCCTCCTCATATGATGTAATTCCTCGTTGTGCTAATAGTTGAGCAATCACTGGAGAAACGCCTAGTGCTCCTGACAAGTGTTCAACTGTATTCTCTGGGGCTGAAGGGGGGGTATACCATTCCATAATTATGAGGTTTTCTTCCCTTCAATCACAATGACAAATTCTCCTTTTGGCGGTTGGGTCTGAAAAAAATGAAGGCCCTCTGATGCTGTTCCACGGAAAGTGCTTTCATATAGTTTTGAAATTTCACGAATAACTGCAATCGTACGATCTGATCCAAAATAGGTGACTATCTGCTCTAAGGTTTTGATGAGTTTATGTGGGGACTCATAAAACACTTGAGTCCTTTCTTGTTCAGCCATTTGCTCCAGTCGCGTTTGTCTTCCTTTTTTTGGGGGTAGAAATCCTTCAAAAACAAAACGATCACATGGAATTCCACTTTGAACTAATGCAGGTATTAATGCAGTGGGACCCGGTAAGCACTGAACTTCAATTCCTTCTTTTATGGCTTCACGAACCATCAGAAATCCGGGATCCGAAATTCCAGGCGTCCCAGCATCTGAAATAAGGGCAACTTTTTTTCCCCCTTTTAGTTGGTTCAAAACACTTTGAACTTTTTTATGCTCATTGTGCATATGAAAACTCTGATAGGGTGTGTCAATTTCAAAATGCTTTAACAACTTAGAGCTAACGCGTGTATCTTCAGCCAAAATTAAATCCACCTCCTTAAGCAGACGTATCGCTCTTAGCGTTATATCCTCTAAATTACCAATGGGTGTGGGGATCAAATAGATCACTTGTCTTTATTTTAAGGGTTAGTCGTCAAAAAAATACTTTAAACACTAAAGTTTTTCTGTAAAATAGTTAAAAACCGTGCTTCAATAGGTTCTTTATCTTTCCAATTTTGATATTCAGGTTTTACCATTTCATTTATAAACACTTCTACTTCTTCCCAGCTTTCATAAGTTACAATCTGAGAAAGTACTCTTTCGTATGCATTTACGTCCTCTTCAAATAAATGTTTTACGAAAGCGAGTCGGTCATTTAAATCAATACTTAGAGTTTTAGCAAATAGGTCATTGATGTTTTTTTTCTCCTCTTCTATATGTTCAAGTACTGTTTCAGAAGTATTCTCTTCTTTTTTAGCAATAAAACTAGGGGTTTCCGAAACGTTTTCAAATAGACTTTTGTAAGACTCTGTTTCTGGCATTTCAGTCACCATATTTTTTATGGCATCCATTAAAGGGGGGACTTCTAAGTGCTCATCTTGTGCCGGGCTTTCATCTTTTTCTTTAAACGTATTAAATGTTTCAAGTACTTCCTTAAGTTCATTTTGATGATGGCTCCATTTTTTAGTTTGTTGGGTATCTTCTTTTAATAGCTTGTGGAACGTAGAGATTTCGTAAAGCCTTTGTATTGCAGCATGCGTTTCTTCATCCCCCCAATCACTTTGGTTTTGGAGGACATTTTCTGCCCATTTCGCTAAAGCACTTTTAATTTGTTCTGTCATGATTTTTCGTCCGTCAACCCGAGAGATTTTAATACCTTTGTTTTCATAGGGCTCATAAAAAATCTGTTTTCAAGTTGAAAATTACAAAATGTTTTTAGAAAATACCGTAAAGTCAAACGAACAATTTGGATGGATTGAGGTCATCTGTGGTTCTATGTTTTCTGGAAAAACAGAGGAACTCATTCGGCGGCTCAAAAGGGCTCAATTTGCCAAACAAAAAATTGAAATTTTTAAACCAGCCATTGACTTGCGCTATGATGATGAATTGGTCACTTCACATGATCAAAACCAAATTCCCTCAACCCCTGTACCTGCTGCTGCAAACATTCCAATCTTAGCCGATGGCTGTGATGTTGTGGGAATAGATGAAGCTCAGTTTTTTGATGATGAAATTGTAAAAGTCTGCAATGACCTCGCCAATAATGGGGTACGCGTTATTGTAGCAGGATTAGATATGGATTTTCAAGGAAACCCTTTTGGTCCTATGCCAGCATTAATGGCTACAGCAGAGTATGTAACTAAAGTTCATGCGATATGTACCCGCACCGGAGGGTTAGCAAACCATAGTTTTCGAACCAGTGAAAATAATTCTATTGTATTACTGGGAGAAAAAGAAAGTTACGAACCCCTATCACGAGCTGCCTTTTTTAACGCAAACAAGCAAAAAAAAGGACACTAAATAATTCTTAACCTTTGAACACACTCACGCTTAGCCTTTCAAATATAGATCACAATTACAACTGTATTCGTGAACAAATAAATGCCACTACCCAGATTATTGGGGTAGTTAAAGCAAATGCATATGGGAGTTCATCAATACATTTTGCTTCTCGTTTAGTTGAACTTGGTGTGGACTATCTAGCTGTAGCCTATACTGAAGAGGGACAGCAATTAAGAAGTCAAGGGGTCAAGATTCCTATCATGGTATTCTACCCACAGTTAGATGCTTTAGATACGCTTTTGGATGCTTGTCTTGAACCTTGTTTATATAATGAAACAATTTTAGAAGGTTTTAAAAAAATACTCCTCGAAAAAAAAATTTCTCATTATCCAGTTCATATAAAATATAATACGGGATTAAATAGGTTGGGATTTACTCCTGACCAAAGTGATTGGGTTCTTGAACAAATGAAAAACAACTGCTTTCAATTGGAAAGTGTGTATTCTCATTTAGCAGCTTCTGAAGCAAAACGTCCTTCTGCCCTTTGTAAGAGTCAAATTGAACTATTTGAAATCTTAAAAATAAAACATTCAAGTGTTTCTAACCAACCTCCTAAATTTCATTTACTCAATAGTTCCGGAGTCTTTAATTATCCTGAACACCAATATGATATGGTTCGTTGCGGTATAGCTTTACATGGTTTTGCCAATCATCCCGATTGGGACGCACACCTCAAACCCATATGTGTATTGGAAAGTAGCATAACCCAAATACACCAGGTAAAAAAAGGAAACTTTGTAGGCTATGACCATGGTTGGCAAGCGCCTCAAAATACTCAAATTGCAACACTCCCTTTAGGCCATGCAGATGGAATTGGGAGACACTTTGGACACCACAAAGGAAGTGTGATGATCAACGGAAAAAAGGCTCCTATAGTGGGAAATGTTTGTATGGACCTGCTTATGGTAGACGTCACATCCATTGATTGTGAAGAAGGAGATAAAGTCAAATTTTTTGGGGAATTAAACACGGCTTCTACTTTTGCCCTTCAGGGAAATTCGATTAGCTATGAACTAATCACGGGTTTAGGTTCAAGAATTAAGCGCATAGTAAAGGAATAAAAAAACCATTTGTTATAAATACAACAAATTGTTGTTTTTTCTTAAATCTATTCCGAAGCATGGTAACTAAGGTTTTTAATTCTATTTTTGGCAAAAATTAAATAATGAAAGTAGCGGTTGTAGGAGCCACTGGAATGGTGGGTCATGTCATGTTAAAAGTATTAGCTGAACGTAAACTCCCCATCACGGAATTACTGTTAGTTGCTTCGGAACGGTCTGTTGGAAAAGAAATCAAATTTGAAGGAAAAATACATACTATCATTGGATTAGAAACAGCTGTTGCAGCAAAACCTGATATTGCTTTATTTTCTGCAGGAGGGGAAACCTCACTTGAATGGGCGCCAAAATTTGCTGCAGCAGGAACAACCGTCATCGATAATTCTTCTGCCTGGAGAATGAATCCCTCTAAAAAATTAATTGTCCCTGAAATTAATGGAAATCAATTAACTGCCGATGATAAAATCATTGCCAATCCCAACTGTTCCACTATTCAAATGGTTCTTGCTTTAGCACCACTTCATAAAGCATTTAAAATCAAACGTTTAATTATTTCAACCTACCAATCAATAACAGGAACAGGAGTAAAAGCAGTAGCGCAATTAAAAAATGAAGCCGAAGGAAAGGATGGAGATATGGCTTATCCGCATCCCATTCACAAAAATGCCCTTCCTCATTGTGATGTGTTTTTAGAAAATGATTATACCAAAGAGGAAATGAAATTGGTTCATGAAACACATAAAATTCTAGGGGATGACACCATTGGAATTACTGCAACCGCTATTCGCATTCCCGTCGTTGGAGGACATAGCGAATGTGTAAATATTGAGTTTGAAAAACCGTTTGAAATTGAGGATATCAGAAGCCTTTTAAATGAAACTCCTGGAGTAATTGTTCAAGACGAACCTAAAACAAATACCTATCCCATGCCTATTTATGCAGAAGGAAAAGACGAAGTTTTTGTGGGTAGAATCAGACGAGATACCTCACATCAAAATGCTATCAATATGTGGATCGTTGCGGATAATCTTCGAAAAGGTGCTGCCACAAATACAATTCAAATTGCCGAATATTTAATTGCAAACGGGATCTGATTTTTAGGTCAAAATAGAGATTTAAATTATTGTTGTAATTTAAGACATAAATTTATTTTTCTCATGTTATTATTCGTGCTTAAAAGACTACGTTTTCTTTTACTAATATTACTATACTTTGGTTGTCAATCAATAACTACACCCATTGCCGTAGCCGCTATTTTTTCCGATCACATGGTATTGCAACAACAAATGGAAGTTCCTGTCTGGGGGAGTGGGTCTCCAGGAGCTACCATTACCATTGAGGCGAGTTGGGGTAATTCTGCCTCCGTTGAAATAGATACCAAAGGAGAATGGAACACCCTGTTACAAACACCCTCATATGGAGGTCCACATACAATAAAAATTGTTTCAGAAAAGCAAGCGCTTTTTCTCGAAGATATTATGATTGGAGACGTTTGGCTAACCTCTGGGCAATCAAATATGGAATGGCAAATTCAAAACCCAATAAATAATCAAGCAGAGGAAATTGCCACAGCCAATTATCCTGCTATTAGAATGTTTTCTGTACCCCGAAATTTAAATGGTACCGCTATTAATAATACCTCATGGAAAATAACAACACCTGAAAACGTAAAGCAATTTAGTGCCGTAGGTTATTTTTTCGCACGAGAACTAAACGAAAATCTAGATATTCCCATCGGTATTGTAAACTCCTCTTGGGGTGGAACACGAGTTGAAGCTTGGACAAGTGCTAAAAAACTCAGTTCTTTAAAACCTACGCAAACTGCCATAAAAGAAATTATGGATGCAGGTGGATTTGAGAGTCTAAAAGAAAATAATAATAAAAAAAATAGTGAAATTTCTATCGCTAATGCCGCCTATTTAAAAGCCAAAAATTATCCATATCCCCAAGGTGATGATTTAGAAAAGGTTTGGTCAGAACTTGATTTAGATGATACCACTTTTTTACAATCTGACTTTGACGATTCCAGTTGGGATACTTTTGAAGTTGAATTACAGACAAGCCAGGACGTAAGTTTCCCAATTACTTTTGAGCAATTTTTCGAGAGTGGAACTACTGCAGAAAACGGAGTGATCTGGTATCGAAAATCATTTGATGTGGACGATACTCAAGAAAACTATACACTAAGATTTAATAAAGGAATTGATGATATTGATTATACCTATATCAATGGGGTTCTTGTTGGAAGTATTCTAGCGTGTTGTACGGATAAAAAATATGAAATACCGCCAGGAATACTCAAGAACGAAGGGAACGTTTTAGCCGTTAGAGTCATTGATTTACAGGGAGAAGGTGGTTTTAGAGGAAGTATTTTACTGGAAAGTAAAACCGAAAATCAACGCCTTGATCAAGGAACATGGAAACAAAAACACCATGCTTTTTATTTAATTCCTGATTTTCAACTTCATAATTTAAGCACTTCTGAATTGATCGCTAGAGAGAGCGAACTAAAAACAAACTTAAAACAAGGACGCTTTTTAAATGATCCAAATGCCTACAGTATTTTATTTCAAAAAATGATCACTCCTATTTTACCCTTTGGAATTAAGGGAGCCTTGTGGTATCAAGGTGAGTCTAATGTTGGAAATTTTCAAGAATACCAAGAATTGTTTACCGGTATGATTGGAGATTGGCGTGAGCGCTGGGGCTATGAGTTTCCATTTTACTTTGCTCAAATTGCGCCTTACACTTATACTGAAGCTGATCGTTCTCATGAGCTTCGCGAGGCACAACGAAAAAGTTTGACTACCCCCAACACCGGAATGGTCATCACCCTGGACATAGGAGAAGAAAAAGATATACATCCCGCCAACAAACAAGATGTTGGATTGCGTTTTGCAAAGTTGGCTTTGCATCATGACTATGGTCAAAAAGACATCGTTCCCTCCGGGCCTTTATATAAAAATCATCGTCTTTTTTCCAACTATATTGACATTGAATTTGATTATATAGGCTCAGGATTAATGGGGAAAAACAAATTAAACGGTTTTGAGATTGCAGGAGCCGAGGGTGTTTTTATTCCTGCAAAAGCAAAAATTATAAACAATCAAATTCGTGTTTCCGCTCAAAAAGTTAAAAACCCAAAACGTATTCGTTATGGATGGAAAAATTATTTTGAAGCTACTCTTTTCAATCAAGAAGGCCTTCCAGCTTCATCTTTTCAAACCAACTAAAATCATTTAATTATGAAAAATATACTCTGCCTATTTACTATTTTTTTACTGGTTTCTTGTGCTAATGAAAAATCAGAACAAATCACTTTTGAACTCCTCCCTTCACCCCAAGACATATCCGTTAATTCAGAAATGTCTACTCTTAATGCAGGTGCTTTACAAGGGGCTTTTAGTCCTCAAGATAATGCCCTTCCAATAAGGTATGGTGTTTTAAAAAACATGGTGAAAAGTGAGACTGCAGAAAAAGCCCAAATCCATTTTAATATCAATGCTAAAGTGGGGCAGCAAGCTGAAAGCTATTCGTTAAAAATTGAAGGAGAAAAGATCAATATCGAGGCACAAGATGAAGCGGGTTTGTTTTATGCCTTTGTAACACTCTCTCAGATTATAGAAGATGCTCAAGGGAAACTATTCCCCCTTTTAGAAATCAATGATGCTCCAAAAATTGCCTTTCGCCCCATTCAAATAGACATCAAACACCACAGAGAAAAAGAATCCTATTATTATGAGTTAATGGACCATTTGGCACAATTAAAAATCAATGGGGTGATTCTTGAAATTGAAGACAAACTTCAATACAAAAGTCGTCCTGAAGTGGGGAGTGATGACGCTATGACCATTGATCAATGGAAAGCTATAAGTGAATATGCGCAACAAAGGAATATCAATATTAGTCCTTTGGTACAAGGCTTAGGACATGCTTCTTTTATTTTAAAACACGAAAAGAATTTTGCGTTACGTGATGACCCAAAAAGCGATTGGGCGTTTAATCCCTTAGATCCAAAAACCTATGAGTTGCAATTTGACCTTTACCTCGATGCAATGGAGGCTACTCCCTATGGAAAATACCTACATGTGGGAGGTGACGAAGTAAAAACCACGGGGCGCAATAGCGGAATATCAGCCTTGGAATTAAATATAATTTGGCTTAATAAAGTAAGTGCTTTCGCAGCTGAACACAACCGAATTCCTATATTTTGGGATGATATGCCCCTCAAGGAGGCAGGGCTCATGTCTCCCATTTATGACAGTAAAATGAGTGAACAAGCCGTTGATTCTATTTGGACTAAAAACGAACCCAAACTCAGCCAATTTATTCAGCAGTTTCCAAAGAACTGTGTATACATGCGTTGGAATTATCATATAGCAGAATCCTATGGAAATGGCAAAGCTATGGACTGGTTTTCGAGCAATGGCTTTAGTGTGATGGGAGCAACTTCAGGACAAACACGCTGGACCTTAATGCCACAGAGAGAAAGTAATATTGATCAAATAAAAATATTTGCACAGCAATCTATTGAGAGAGGTTACAACGGTTTACTATTAACCCTTTGGGATGATGATTCCCCACATTTTGAACTCTATAAACGTGGAATTGCTGCTTTTGCAGAATACAGTTGGGCAGGAATGAAACGTGCTAAAGAAGAGTTTAAAGCCAGCTTTAGACACCGTACTTTTGGAGCTGCCTTCCAATCTGAGGAGTATGCCTTTATCGATGCGCTAGATGCGCCCGTTGGCCTCTGGACCAATGTCTTATTAGAAGATGGAATTCATCGGAATTCATTAGTACACAGAGAAAATGCGATAGAAGAACATGTTATCGATTTGCCTGATTTTAATGATAAAGGGGCTTGGGCTGAAAAGTATGCCGAACGACTAGAAAATATTTCTAAGCAAAGTGAAAATTTAAAAAAAGTACAGCAAACCTTAACCCGTATTAAAACTCAAAATGCTGAAAATAAATATACACTAGCGATTTATAGAGAAGTCGGTGCCTTAGTAAATTATAATTTTGAAGCCCTTAAAAAAATAGAAGCTTTTGACCTTGCAACTACTGTTGATGAGGAAACAAAAATTTTATTGGAACTTCAGGAGCTCACCAAAAAATTTAAAACAGTGCGACAAGATTTTCAACAAGTTTATGGACAAACACGAATTCTTAATAAACCTGAAAATTATATTCTCGACCAAGATCATCATAACCATCCCGCAAATCAATCCATTAATTTTGATTGGCAATTTATGTCTGAAATACTTTTTTTAGAAAAAGTTAATGCTCATTTTAAAACCAAAACGGTTTGGCAAGAAGGAACGAGTCCTGTGCTAAACTAAATACTAAAACCAACTCTTATGAAAAAATCAATCCTACTTATGCTTATTTTGACAGGATTCTCTTGTCAACAAAATACTGAAGAAATGACGTATCCCGTTACCCAAAAAATCCCTGTTTCAGAGACTTATTTTGATACCGAAGTGACCGATAATTATCGTTGGCTAGAAGACGATATGAGTAAGGAAACGGAAGCTTGGGTGGGAAAACAAAATGAAACGACCTTTTCATTTCTAGATCAAATTCCCTTTCGAAGTGAACTTAAAAATCGTTTGGAGCAAATCTGGAATTATGAGAAACTTTCCGCTCCATTTAAAGAAGGAGACTACACGTATTTCTATAAAAACGACGGCCTTCAAAACCAATATGTGGTTTACCGCCAAAAAGAAGGAGAAGAAAAGGAGGTCTTTCTGGATCCCAATACTTTTGCAGAGGACGGCACTACCTCTTTGGCCGGATTAACTTTTTCAAAATCAGGAAAATTAGCTGCATATTCCATCAGTGAAGGAGGAAGTGACTGGCGTAAAATTATTGTTTTAGACGCGGTCCACAAAACCATTTTAGAAGACACCCTACTAGAGGTTAAGTTCAGTGGTATTCAGTGGAAGCTAGACGAAGGCTTTTTCTATTCCAGTTATGATAAACCCGATGGAAGTGAACTTTCTGAAATGACCGATCAACACAAATTGTATTATCACAAACTAGGAACTTCTCAATCTGAAGATCAACTCATTTATGGAGGAACACCTGAACAAAAACATCGTTATGTAGGTGCTTCTGTAACCGAAGATGGACGGTATTTGATTATATCAGGATCAAAAACCACTTCAGGAAATATTGCCTTCCTCAAGGATTTAGCTGACCCCAATAGTCCTTTAATCCCAATGGATGAAGATTATAATACAGACAGTTATCTGCTGGATGCAGAAGGAGATCAGTTTTTTATTGTAACAAATAAAAATGCACCCAATCAAAAGGTCGTTTCGGTATCGGCTAATCGACCACAAGAAAAATATTGGAAGGACTTTATCCCAGAAACGGAACATGTCTTATCTCCAAGTAGCGGGAGTGGTTACTTTTTTGCAAAATATATGGTGGATGCCATCACCAAGGTATTTCAATACGACAGTAAAGGAAATAACATGGGCGAAGTGGAACTCCCTGGGGTTGGAACTGCAGGAGGATTCAGCGGTAAAAAAGAAGTCGATCTGTTGTACTTCAGTTTTTCAAATTATCACTCTCCAGGAATCATTTATTCCTATGAGCCAAAAACGAAAACTGCTAAAAAATATTGGACTCCAGACATTGACTTTAATCCAGAGGATTATATCTCAACTCAAGTTTTTTATACTTCTACCGACGGGACAAAAGTCCCCATGATCATCACCCATAAAAAAGGAGTGGAATACAATGGTAAAAATCCAACTATACTTTATGGCTATGGTGGATTTAATATTAGCCTTCGCCCTTCTTTCAGCATCTCAAATGCCGTCTGGATGGAACAGGGAGGTGTCTATGCTGTTCCCAATCTTAGAGGAGGCGGTGAATATGGTAAAGAATGGCATCAAGCTGGGATACAGCAGAAAAAGCAAAATGTTTTTGATGATTTTATCGCTGCTGCTGAATATCTAATTGCAGAAAATATCACGAGTCCAGAATTTTTGGCCATTCGAGGAGGATCAAACGGAGGCCTTTTGGTTGGGGCAACCATGACACAACGCCCAGATTTAATAAAAGTAGCCTTGCCTGCCGTTGGGGTTTTAGACATGTTGCGTTATCATAAATTTACTGCGGGTGCAGGATGGTCATATGATTTTGGAACGTCTGAAGATTCCGCAGAAATGTTTGCGTATTTAAAAGGGTATTCTCCTGTGCATAATGTCAAGGGAGGTACACATTATCCAGCCACTTTAATTACGACTGGGGATCATGATGATCGGGTAGTTCCTGCACATTCGTTTAAGTTTGCTGCCGAACTACAAGACAAGCAAAAAGGAGAGAATCCGGTACTCATTCGCATAGAAACCAATGCGGGTCATGGTGCGGGAACACCAGTTGCTAAAACGATTGAACAGTATGCTGATATTTTTGGCTTTACCTTATACAATATGGGCTTTAAGGTATTGCCTGAAGCGATATCAAGTAAACCCAAAGGATAAAAAGGGATTGCCAGAAATAAAACAAGTGTAGGTAATTTCAAAAAATTACACGTGTTACATAGAAAAATCTTCCATAAACTTGGTGGTGTATTCTCCCTTTATATAGGCAGGATCACTCATCAGTTTTAGGTGGAAAGGAATGGTTGTTTTAATCCCTTCTACAATAAACTCCTCTAAGGCACGTTTCATCTTGCTGATTGCTCCTTCTCTCGTCTGTGCAGTAGTGATAAGCTTGGCGATCATAGAGTCGTAATGCGGAGGAATAACGTAACCGCTGTACACATGGGTATCAACGCGCACTCCATGTCCGCCGGGAAGGTGAAGATTTGTAATCAAGCCCGGGCTTGGTCTAAAGTCATTTTCAGGATCTTCAGCATTAATACGACATTCAATTGAATGCAGCTTAGGTAAATAATTTTTACCAGAGATTTTTTCTCCTGCAGCAACTTTAATTTGCTCGCAAATAAGGTCAAAATCAATCACCTGTTCGGTAATTGGGTGCTCAACCTGAATACGAGTATTCATTTCCATAAAATAGAAATTTCGGTGTTTATCCACCAAAAATTCGATGGTCCCTGCGCCTTCGTATTTAATAAATTCAGCAGCTTTTACCGCAGCATCCCCCATTTTTTTTCTCAAGGCATCTGTCATAAATGGAGAGGGAGTTTCCTCGGTAAGCTTTTGGTGGCGTCTTTGAATTGAACAATCACGCTCTGACAAATGACACGCTTTGCCCGTTGAATCTCCTACAATTTGAATCTCAATATGTCTAGGTTCCTCAATCAATTTTTCCATATACATGCCGTCATTTCCAAAAGCAGCTTTAGCTTCTTGACGGGCACTTTCCCATGCTTTTTCAAGTTCATCTTCCTTCCAGACTGCACGCATTCCTTTTCCACCACCACCAGCGGTAGCTTTTAGCATCACAGGGTAACCAAATTCTTTTGCGATAGCTCCAGCTTCTTCCAAGGATTCCAAAAGTCCATCAGAACCAGGGATGGTTGGAACCCCAGCAGCTTTCATAGTCGCTTTGGCTGAGGCTTTATCCCCCATTTGATCGATCATCGTCGCAGAAGCTCCAATAAATTTAATTTTATGCTCTTCACAGATTTTAGAAAATTTGGCGTTTTCTGAAAGAAAACCATAGCCCGGATGAATGGCATCAGCATTGGTGATTTCTGCAGCTGCTATAATGTTAGGAATCTTTAGGTACGATTCGCTACTTGGGGCAGGCCCTATACAAACTGCCTCATCAGCAAAACGAACATGTAAACTATCCGCATCTGCTTTTGAATAGACTGCAACTGTTTTGACTCCCATTTCTTTGCAGGTACGAATAATACGCATGGCAATCTCTCCACGATTGGCAATTAAGATTTTATTAAACATAAGGGAAGTTTAAGAAGGATTTATCACAAATAGAGGTTGGTCAAATTCTACAGGAGAAGCATCATCAACTAAAATTTTAACAATAGTACCGCTTAGTTCTGATTCAATCTCATTAAAGAGTTTCATGGCTTCAATAACGCAAAGAACGTCTCCTTCAGAAATAGTTTTACCGACCTCAACAAAGTTAGGCTTGTCTGGAGCGGCTTTTCGATAAAACGTTCCAATAATGGGAGATTTGATTGTAATGAAATGATCTTCTTCTTTTGACACAGCAGGTGCTTCAGCCTCTGGAGCTGCAGCTACTGGAGCAGCTTGAATTTGGACAGGTGATGGAGCCGTATGTAGCTGTTGAACCATCCCCGAATTTTCAACATAGGATTGATCCGGCCCTGTTTTGATGGTGATTTTAATGTCTTCCATCTCCAGTTTTACTTCTTGTGCTCCTGATTTAGCAACAAATTTGATTAGGTGTTGAATGTCTTTAATATCCATATTTAGTTTTCAATTGGTTTTTTAATACGCCCAAGTGAGGTGCGCGGCACCCCAAGTAAATCCACCGCCAAAGGCAGCAAAAACGAGCTTGTCTCCTTTTTTAAATTTTGATTCGTAATCGTATAATAAAAGCGGCAATGTAGCCGCAGTAGTATTGCCATAACGGTCAATATTCATGAGTACCTTATCCTCGGATAAATCCAAACAATTTGCGGTAGCATCTATTATTCTTTTATTTGCTTGGTGAGGAATGAGGTAGTCTATTTTTCCATCCTCTAAATCATTTCGCTTCATGATCTTTTCTGCAACATTAGCCATTTCAGAGACTGCATACTTGAACACAACTTTGCCTTCTTGATGTATGTTATGCCAACCTTGATCAAAAGTTTCTTGTGTGGTGGGATGCAAAGACCCCCCAGACAATATGCGTAAAGCCATACGCTCACTTCCATTGCTTCTGAAGTACTCGTCTTCCCATCCAAATTCATTGGTGCTAGGCTCAAATAAAACTGCACCCCCTCCATCTCCAAAAATGATGCATGTAGTTCGGTCAGTATAATCTACGATAGAGGACATTTTATCTGCTCCTATCAATAATATTTTTTTGTAACGCCCAGAACTTATATAAGAGGCAGCGGTACTCATACCATATAAAAATCCAGAGCATGCTGCATTTAAATCATACGCAAAAGCATTTGTTGCGCCAATGGTTTAAGCTACATAAGCTGCAGTAGCTGCAACATGGATGTCTGGAGTGATTGTAGCAACCAAAACCAGGTCAATGGTGCTTGGGTCAAGTTTATTTTTTGAAATTAAATCGTTGGCTGCTTGAATGGCAAGATAGGAAGTCGCTTTTTCAGGGTCTTTTAGAATACGACGTTCTCTTATTCCTGTACGTGAAGTTATCCATTCATCATTCGTATCGACCATTTTTTCTAAATCTTGGTTAGATAAAACTGTATCGGGAACGTATCCTCCTACTGCAGTAATTGCTGCTTTTAGCACTTTATTACTCCGTTGATTCATTATAAATTTTCAGTAGAAAAAAACATTAATACGAAGTGAAGATAACAGTTTTTTGATGCAATCAAAACAATTGTAATAAAAAAAGCCCTCCTAAGCGGAGAGCTATTCATTATACTTTATTTCTTATGCCTCAGCGGTAGCTGCAGCATCAACAAGAACTTTACCACGGTAGTACAATTTCCCTTCATGCCAATGAGCACGGTGGTAAAGATGTGCTTCACCAGTAGTTGTACAAGTTGCGATTTGTTGGTCAGCCGCTTTATAATGCGTACGTCTTTTGTCTCTTCTTGTTTTGGAAATTTTCCGTTTAGGATGTGCCATAATAATTGTTTTACATGATCACTTTTACAAGAGATCTTTTAGTTTATTCCAACGGGGGTCTTCACCTCCGTTTAAATTTTCTTCTTTAGGTTCTAGCTCTCTGAGTTTCTTTACAATATCGCTTTGTAAAGTACCGTCTTCAATTCCAGGATGAATCCGTTTTAAGGGAATCGCCAAAATAATTAATTCATAAATATATTGGGCGACGTTAATTTGATAATCCCCCTCTGGCAAGATGATTATCTCATCTGAATTGCTTTCTGTATTCGATCCAAATTTGACTAATAAATCAAATTGGGAATCGATTGGAAGATCAAATAACTCCATTGAAACGTCACAAGGAAGGATTACTTTTCCTTGAACATCAAAACTCAATTCTAAAAAGGTAGGCTTTTTATCCAAAACCAGCTTAGCTTCAAGTTGTGCTTGATTGAAATCGGTGTACTCAAAATGCGCAAAGAACGTATTGTCTATTGGAAAAGAAAAGCTGTGTTTTCCGTCTTTCAACCCCACAAACGGGATAGTAAAATCTTTTAACACTTCCATTGTCCTCCAATTGAGCGGCAAATTTATAAAAAAAATTAACGTAACACGCTAAAATTACATGGATTATAATTTATGCCTTTTTGGAGAAAATAAAAGTAAAACGTTTCGGAACACCTTAATTTTATTATGGTTAAGTTTAAAAAAAGAGATATCTTGATTTGAAATTATTAAATTGAATTCTTACTTACAAAAATTTACGGCTGCATTTCCTTGGATTGTGACACTTTTTTCATTCGGGGCGCTTATTCACCCCCCTTTCTTTATATGGTTTAGCGGAAGCTTGATCACCCTTGGCTTAGGGGGTATTATGTTGGGCATGGGATTAACACTTCAAGCCTCCGATTTTAAGCAAATTGTAAAGCACCCTAAATGGGTACTCGTTGGGATTGGATTACAATTTATAGTAATGCCCAGTTTGGGTTGGGGCTTAGGAAAAGCATTTAACCTTCCTCCTTTTTTTGCGGTTGGCCTGATCTTAGTTGCTTGTTGCCCGGGGGGTACTGCCTCTAATGTAATTGCTTATTTAGCAAAAGCCAATGTTGCTCTTTCGGTTTGTATGACTACTTTATCCACATTAGCGGCTATTATTATGACCCCTTTTTTGACTAGTCAACTTTCAGGAAATTATGTAAATGTAAACGCCATGGGGCTTTTTTATTCTACTTTAAAAGTGGTCTTATTTCCTATTTTATTGGGTGTGATTTTAAATCGGTATTTCCCAAAGCGCACCGCTAAAGTTTTACCTTTTGCTCCCCCAGTTGCAGTTTTACTTATCACACTAATTGTTGCAAGCATCATTGGTCAAGGAAAAGAAATCATTTTAAATTCCGGAATCAGCTTAATTTTAGCATTGATGAGTCTTCATGTAATAGGTTTTGCGCTGGGCTTTTTTATTAGTTTGTGGCTGTTTAAAAATTGGGGTGTTGCCAAAACCATATCTATAGAAGTAGGGATGCAAAACTCAGGATTAGGTGTTGTTCTTGCGCGTGAAAATTTCACAAATCCTATGGTGGCTATTCCTGCAGCCGTTTCCAGCTTAATACACTCTCTATTGGGCAGTCTATTTGTTAGCCTTTTTAAAGATAAAAGCTAGCTCATTTTAGCTAAAATTGACCTCTTTACGTTGAAGAAAAATAGCTCTTGCTGTGTAGACCGCCTCTGAAAAAGAGCTTGCGTCTGCAACTCCTTTCCCTGCAATGTCAAATGCTGTCCCGTGATCGGGAGAGGTTCTCACATGACTCAAACCCGCAGTGAAATTTACCCCTTGTCCAAAGGATAAGGTTTTAAAGGGGATTAATCCCTGATCGTGATATGTCGCCAATACTCCATCAAATTTCGTGTAGCGTTGGTTTCCAAAAAAACCATCTGCAGCGTAGGGGCCAAAAACCAAACTCCCTTTTTCGTTCCATTTTTTTATCACTGGGGTCAAAAGGGTATCGTCTTCATCTCCAATTACTCCATTGTCTCCTGTATGTGGATTGATTCCAAGAACTGCAATTTTTGGGCGTTGGATTCCAAAATCTTGCGATAAACTCTTTTCTAGGGATGCTATTTTGGCATTTATTTTTTCTTCATTTAAATACCCAACAACTTCTTTAAGCGGAATGTGATCACTCATTAAGGCCACCTTCAGGCTATCTGTCACCATAAACATCAGACTATCCCCCTCTAATTGTTCGTTTAGATAATCCGTGTGTCCTGGAAACTTGAAGGTATCGGATTGAATACTTTTTTTATGAATTGGGGCTGTCACTAAAACATCTACTTCCCCTTTTTTTAGGGCGGCGGTCGCTGCTTCTAAAGAAGAGATCGCATGCGCTCCAGCTTCTAAATCCTCTTTACCATAGGCAATAGGAAAAGGAGCACTCCAAACATCAACCACATTTAACTGTCCTTTGTTTGGGTTTTTAATATTTTTAAGTGTAAAAACGCTGGTAGTACATCCTAATTTTTTTCGTTCTTCAATAAAATTCTTGGAATGGGCGAAGACGATAGGAGTAAAAAAATCAAAAATGCGTTTGTCTTCAAACGTTTTTAGAATAATTTCAAACCCAATACCATTGGGGTCCCCAACCGATATTCCTACTCTAATTTTTGAGATTTCACTCATTACTGGTTTTTATACTTATTTTTGAAGCAAATGTAACTAAATTAAAACGCATGTTTACAGGAATCATAGAAGCTTTTGGCAGGGTAACTGAGCTTAAAAAAGAAGACACCAACTTGCATATCACCTTAGAAAGTGCGCTTGCTTCATCATTAAAAATTGATCAAAGTGTCGCGCACAATGGCGTTTGTTTGACCGTAGTGGCTTGTGATACAAAAACCTATACCGTTACCGCAATTGATGAGACCCTTACTAAATCCAATTTAGGAACGCTCCAAAAAGGAGACCTAATCAATCTTGAGCGGGCAATGAAATTAGGTGACCGTCTGGATGGACATATGGTACAGGGTCATGTGGACCAAATTGCAGAATGCGTGGAATCGTCAAATGCTGAAGGGAGTTGGACCTATACTTTTGCCTATGACCCAAACAAAGGAAATATAACCATCGAAAAAGGATCGATAACAGTGAATGGAGTAAGCCTCACTGTTGTTGACTCAAAGGAAGATCGCTTTTCCGTTGCTATCATTCCCTACACCTATGAACACACTAATTTTCATACGTTAGCGCCTGGAAAAATTGTCAATTTAGAGTTTGATTTAATAGGTAAATATCTTACTAAGCTTTATTTAAAAAAATAATTTCATAGTTTTAAAAAAAAACCATAATGAATTTACTTGAACTCTCAACACTTTTACTCTCTCTAGCTTCCATTTTTTCTATCATTAACCTTAGGATTCTAAAGCTTCCTCAAACTATTGGCTTAATGGTCTTAGCGATTGTTTTATCGCTCATCATTATGCTAGCAGGGCTCATTTTTCCAGATTTTTTAGGATATGTAACGCAGCTCACAAAAGAATTTGATTTCAGTGTATTATTAATCGATGTCATGCTTCCTTTCCTATTGTTTGCTGGGGCCATCAGTGTGGATGTCCATGAACTCTTGAAAGACAGAATGACCATCTTAATACTCGCCACCTTTGGGGTTCTTTTTTCCACCTTTGCTGTAGGAACCGGTGTTTACTGGCTCGTTCAAGAGCCCATGTTCGGCTTGACCTCATTAGGCCTTGGATATGTAGACTGTTTGTTGTTTGGTGCTTTAATCGCCCCCACAGACCCTATTGCTGTTCTAGCAATGGTAAAAAAGATGAATCTTTCTAAAATAACGGAAACCAGAATTGCTGGGGAATCGTTATTTAATGACGGAATAGGGGTCGTTGTTTTTTTAACCCTTCTGAGCATCAAGGCAGAAGGAATTGACAACATAACTGCACAAAGTGTGGGTGCCCTATTTGCTCAAGAGGTAGTAGGAGGAATTGTTATGGGAGCTGTAATGGGTTATTTAGGATTGAAATTAGTTAAATACATAGAAAATACACATGTAGAATTAGAGGTTTTAATTACTCTTTCTCTTGTTCTTTTGGTTCCTGTGATCTCCCACTTATTTCATTTTTCTGCCGTATTAGGAGTTGTCGTTATGGGACTCTTTCTGAATCAAAATATTGATACAGACAAAAAAGAAGATGGGGTTCAAAAAGCAATGGGAGATTATGTCTACAAGTTTTGGCATCTATTGGATGAAACCCTAAATGCGATTCTATTTATTTTAATAGGCTTGGAGATTATTCCCATCCTTCAAAATTTTGATGCCGCCTATTTACTCATCATAGTATTGGTTATTTTGCTGGTTGTACTGTCAAGAGGTATTGGTGTGTTTGTACCCATTTCAATTCTTTCCTTTAAAAAGAAATTCGAAAAAAATACCGCCCTTATTATCACCTGGGGAGGTTTGCGGGGTGGACTCAGTATTGCTTTAGCATTAAACCTACCCGATTCCATTGGAAGTGGGAAAGAACTAATCTTAATCCTAACGTATGCCGTTGTTTTATTTACCATTTTAGTTCAGGGATTAACGTTGAAAAAAATTGTAAAATAAGTGTCCTACCAAAGCATCCAATTATTATATTTGAGATGAGAAGTTAGGGCTGTGACAACAGCTAAGTTTAATTTAATGTAGAAAGGAGGTGTCTTATGTTTTATGAAAATCATTTGAGGAATCGTGAACAGCAGGCACCTACGCTAGTAGGGCCACTGTAACTTTCCTTATCTATACAAAGCGGACCGATGGGTCCGCTTTTTTTAATTTATTTTCCATGCAACACATTCCACAAGCAAACCTTAACGACTTTCTTTCTGAAGATCCCGACCGTAAGGCAGCCTTTGTCCAGCACGTAGGTGCTTCTTTCAAAGAAATTGGCTTCCTAGCATTAAAAGGGCATTTTTTAGAGGAAAAACTTCAAGAAGATTTATACCGTGAGATCAAAACCTTTTTTGCTTTGCCTACAAAAACCAAAGAAGCTTATGAAATTCAAGGGGGTGGGGGTCAACGTGGCTACACTGGCTTTGGAAAAGAACATGCTGAAGGGAGAACTACTGGCGATCTCAAGGAGTTTTGGCATTTTGGGCAAGACCTTGACGCCCAGCCGAAGCTGAAAGGAATTTACCCCAATAACATCCACGTAAAAGAGCTTCAGAATTTTAATAAAGTAGGGAATGAAGTCTACAAAAAATTAGAGAAAACAGCTGAGGTTTTACTGCAGGCTATTGCTTTATATCTCGAGCTGGATGCGTTTTATTTTGACTCTTATATCCGTGAGGGGAATTCTATCCTCCGAGCAATTCACTATCCACCTATCACCAAAGCACCCAATGAAGCGGAGCGTGCTGCTGCCCATGGAGATATCAATTTAATTACCCTATTGATGGGATCTCAAGGAGGAGGCTTACAAGTTCTCAACAGAAACCAAGAATGGATTGATGCCATTGCTGGACCCGATGAACTGATGATTAACATTGGTGATATGCTTTCAAGGCTCACGAACAATCATTTGCCCTCTACCATTCACCGCGTGGTAAATCCACCCCCTGAAGAATGGGGAAATGCACGCTACTCTCTGCCCTTTTTCATGCATCCAATTCCTCAAATGCCATTAAATTGTTTACCACAAATGATTGATGCAGCACATCCAAAAAAATATGAAGATATCGATGCTGGAACTTTCTTACACCAACGCCTCGTTGCGCTAGGGCTATTGAAGTGATTCTTTTATTCTAAGGTCGAAAAAGTCAGAATATCATCTGCAGACGTTAAATCTGGCAAGTGCTCTTTTACAGGAAAACAACGAATGGGGTGTGCTTCGTCTAGTGACATTTTCCGAACTGCTTCGGGAAGCTCTTTTTCATCTCGTTCTGGATGTATCGGGCAATTTTTTAAATACGGATAGAGCAAGCTCCCTTCAAAACTAAAAATATTCATACTCACCCTAATTTCACCACTGCCATCACGGTATTTTTCTACTATTTCAGGATCAGGCTTTTCAATGATGTTTTTTAGATAATCTTCCGAATCAATATCCATGACAGCAAACTTTGAAATACGTTCGTCGTCAAAAAGGAGTCCTGACCGAGCATAACTAATCAAGGCATGGGGTGTATCTCTCGCTTGGTGTACTAAGTTTAGGGCGTTGACCGAATAGAAATTGTCGCCATTACAAATACTCAAATAGGCTGTTTTTAATATCGGGTATTGATCCATCGCCTGTAAAACGGCATCGGCTGTGCCTAAGGGTTTTGCTCTTCCTTCAGGGGTATGTTGAATCACAAAGTGAACGCGTGCTCCTGCAAACGAGTTGTGGTTGGGTTTGTTTCCAACCCATTCTTGAAAAGCTTCGTTTTCAGGACTTGTAATTAAATAGATGTCTGTAAACCCCGCTTCAACGGCATTTTGAATCAGGTAATACAGCAGTGGCTTTTGGCTTTTTCCCAGGGGGATTAGGCTTTTATGAGAAGAAAATGCAATGCTTTTTGTTGCATCAGACAGTTGGGAATTTTCCAAAGAGCGCTTCATTCTTGAAGAAGCACCCCCAGCCATGATCAGTAAATTTGTAATCGGTTTCATTAAAAATGAATTAGTTGAACTCCGTAGGCAGCAACGGCACCCTCGGAAAGGAAGGCGTTTATCACCTTCTGTTTTGTGTTTTCTGTTACCATCGCAACCATACAGCCCCCACCACCAGAGCCTATAATTTTTGCCCCCAAAGCCCCTGCAGCTCTGGCAGCCTCCATTTGTAAAACCATTTTTGCTGGTGTATTTTGGATGCGTTCTTGTAAAATAATTTGGTGTTCATTCATCCATTCACCCACTTGAACAAGATCTACAGACGAAGCCAACAATGCTTTTTTTGCTTTTAAGGTCAAGTCATAGTTATGAATAGCAGCATACCAATGGTTTTTGTACAGTTCCGGTACAGCCTCTAAATAACGTGCATAATCCGCTACTTTGGACTGCTGTATGTCAAAATCTGGATTTATTTTCTGTACAGATGCAATCGCATTTTGACTGTACTCGCGGGCATTTTGCAACACGTCTAAGGTTTGCTTGGCAATCCCGGACTCAGCGATGACCAGCTGTCCCAGCTGCGGTGTCAAGCGTGTAGAATTTCCAGATTGTGTATCGATATAAATCAAGCCCCCTTGAGCAATAGTATATTGATCCATCAAGCCCCCTGGTTGCTTAAAGAAAAGTACCTCGGCGGTATAAGCCCATTTTCCTATTTGAACATTACTGACTGGTTTTGGATTCTTTTGTGCTTGAATAAGAAAGCGAAGCCAAGCGACTACCAAGGCAGAGGAACTCGAAACCCCTGCATTTACGGGGATATTTCCTGTGATTTCAATCGAATAGCCTTGTTCAAAAACAGCCCCTTCTCTTTGTAAAATAACCATCGAAGAGCGGTAGTAATCTGCCGCTTCAATGGTAGTGAACTTTTCATTTAGATCAATTGTTATAACCCTATCTAAATCAATTAATTGAATATTGTAATTATGGGTTGTATTTGGTCTCCCTTTTACGGTGATTTTACGGTCAATCGAGCCTGCAATAACAGGTAGATTAAGATAATCCTGATGGTCCCCAAAAAAACAAATTCGCGCTGGAGCTTCTGATACTATCAATTCCAAAAGATTAAATCGTTTTTACTTAAGATAAAATAGATAACGGTTTTGTTTGCGCCCAATTGTCTCTGGTGAAGTCAGGGAATTTTTGAGGCATTCCTCCTTGTGCTACCGACGCTTCGCTAAGCGGAGCGACCGAACTCCACAGACAGCCTTCATAGACGTTCTGATCTAGGGGTGTTCCTGTGCGTAAGCACTCCACGGCACGGTATAGCATCATGAAATCCATTCCCCCATGGCCTCCCATTTTGGTGGCTAAAGCCCCCAAACGTTTGTACATTGGGTGTTCGTATTGTTCATAAATGGCATCCAGCTGTTCGCCTTGGGCCCATCTGTGGTGGCTTTCTGTTGCGCCTTCCACACCTCCTTCTAGAGCAATTCGGGTTGGGAATCCTGCAATGGCCCCTAGGGTACCCTGAACCAAATTATGACGGGAATAAGGACGTGGACTTGTTTCGTCCCACTGAATCATTATTGTTCTTCCCAAATGTGTTTTTACTATAGAAGTGTTTAAATCTCCCCCCTTATAGTCTAGCGCATTCCACTTGTGATCGGCGGCGTAATTTTTTTCGGCATAGGCCTTTCGCCCGCGCGCTGGCGTTGAAAAGGAAACCAAAGAATTAAACTGATCCTCTCCTCTACCCAAATTCATGTACTGTGCCACTGGACCCAAACCATGCGTAGGATATAAATTCCCATTTCTATTGGCATAATGTGGTGTTCTCCAAGAGCCCGTACCTCTTTCTTGCTCTTCCATTTGGAATCGTAATTCATGAATATAAGCAGCCTCAGCATGCAAAATTTCCCCAATCTTCCCTTGGCGGCATAAATTCAAATAGAGTAACTCTTCCCTTCCATAGTTGACATTTTCCATCATCATGCAATGCTTTTGCGTTTGCTCTGACGTGTCTACAATATCCCACATCTCTTGAAGGGTTACTGCGATGGGAACCTCAACAAAAGCATGTGCCCCTTGCTTCATGGTTTCAATGGCCATGGGAGCATGGTTGCTCCAGTTGGTCGCGATAAAAACGGCATCTGGTTTTACCTCTGCAAGCATTTTCTTCCAATCTCCATCCCCACCAAAATAGCGGGCTATGTTTTGATGTCTTCCGTTACCGGCCGCTACACAATTGGTCACCGAACGGTCTACCAAATCTTCATAAAGATCTGCGATAGCCACAATCTCCGTTCCTTCAATACTGGCAAGTTGTCTTGCATGGCCACTACCCCTGGCACCTACACCAATCATAGCAATCCGAACAGTGTCCAGCTTGGGTGCTGCGAAATCTCCCATATAGGCACCTCCAGAAGGAGCGTTTTCTTTTTCTGTAGTACAAGCAACTGTGCTTGCCATGTATAAAGAAGCCGCCGAAAGAGAGGTCTTCTTTAAAAAATTTCTTCTGCCTATTTTTGTCATGATTCCGTTTTTTAAAATTTTGAAGTTATGTTAGTCACCTAAAAGTAAAAAATATAAAGGAATTAGAGCGAAAAAAACTTCATTTGGATAGTAATAAAAAAGTAATACCTTTAAAATAAAAATTATGGGTGTAGGTGGAATTGTTTTAGCAAGTGCAGTCGTTTGTATTCTTTTTGGATTACTTATTGAAATTCAAGAACGTATTTAACACGTAGCTATGGGATATTTTATTCGTAATATTTTTGTGTATGGGGCCATTGCGTTAGTTATTTGGATGCTTTATGCAGGAATTAAAGGAATGAAAAATAAAGACCAGAAATGAAAACCCCAACTAAAAAAACATTATACTCCCTATTGGCCTTGGGGATACTAAAGAAGGTAGCCCTGGTCCTTTGGATTTTTTATTTTTAAACACATGTAGCGACCCCCCCAAGTCTTTACTTCAAAAAACCTACAAATGAAAAAAATAACACTTAAAATCCCTTTAATTCATATCCTGTCTATTATCCTTTTTTATATACTCATAAAAGTGAGTATGGAAACAGAGATACAGGGGAAAAACGAATTTGCTGAATTACTTTATGGGATGACTTTTTTCATGAGGCATGATATTATTACACTTGTTTTCGGGGTAGTATTGATTATTCCTTTCCTACTTTTGATCCTTTCGCTTTTTAAAAAAAGAAGGGACTTTATCATAGGAGCCTCATTTGCTTCTTTAACAAGTATACTATTGATTATTATGATTTTTTATTTTTAACCCATGCAATAAACGTAACCCTAAATCTTAACCTCAAGTAGCGACCCCAAGTCTATACTTCAAAAAACCTACTCTGTGATTTTCTCACACCTTAAAAGTCCTGTAAAGACACAAAGCTTCCTCCGTTTTAAAACGGAGATTGACACAGCTATCTCCCTTTATTATTATCCTTTTGAACTAGGTGAAAACCGCAAATTTTGGCTTGTGGTTCTACAAACATTTAGTGGAATAAATAATGGCAACCCGAAAGTTGTTTTATCCCAAAATTTCTATGGGATAAACCAAGCTTTTGTTTGGATATAACCTGTTGTGCGTCATTCGAAAAAATATTAAAAATGTAGTTTTTTTAAAGGCATTGAAAGTGGCTGAATAAAAGGAAAATATAATAAAGCAATAAATATGAATCTAAATTTTAAAAACCATCTTATAAGCCTTTTACTTCATGACGATAGACTTAAAGACGAGCAAGGAGAATTAAAAGGAAATCTCGTAAAAGAGTTTGCTAATACCATATTAAAAGAAGAAAATAAAAATTATCGTTTAGTAGGTCTGCCGCTTTATAATAAGGCTTCTGAAAATGTATTTAAACAATCGGTTATAGAATCATTAAACATTCAAATATAAAAGCCATCGCTATGCCCATAATTGCAAAAGAGTATCTCTTCCTCAACACAAAAAAACGAAATGAATAAAATAAAAACGACATACAATACTACTTCACTCCAAGTAAACCAAACCCCTAAATAAAGATGACCGTTACCGCTGAGAAAAATGAAAAAGTTGCAAAAATGATATTTGCTTCTATTCATCCACATTACTTGACAAGAGTGGTAAAAAACGGAAGAACCAAGGAGGAATTAAACCAGGTAATAAGTTGGTTTACAGGCTTTGATGAGGGAAAACTACAAGCCTTGATTGAGGAAAAAGTAACTTTTCGAACTTTTTTTGAAAAAGCTAAAATACATCCAAATGCACACTTGATTCGCGGGGTGGTTTGTGGGTATCGGATCGAAGAAATAGAGGATAAATTTGAAGTGTACAAACAGTGTAGGCGCATGGAAAAGCTCATTGATGAATTGGCAAAAGGCAGAAAGATGGAAAAGATTTTGAGACAATAAATAAAATAGAAATTTAATTTACTACTTTCAATACTGCTATTTCTTTTTACCCTTTAAATAACACGCCGCTATGGAAGAGAAAAAAAACAACCTGAGTCTTCTTACCAAATTGATTGTTCTGGTGGTCATCATCTGGAGCAGCTCTACCCTTTTGATTTTATTGGGTCTTGACAACTGGTCCGACCGGGGTACGTTTGGGGATTTGTTTGGGGCTGTGAATGCTTTATTTTCTGGGTTGGCTTTTGCTGGATTGATTTATACCATTGTATTACAAAAGCAGGATTTAGAATTACAGCGTAATGAAATTGCCCTAAACCGTGCGGAGCTAAAGAAAACCGCCAAAGCCCAGCAACATTCTGAAAAGGCTTTAATACAGCAGGTAGAGCAAATGAAACTGGCTTCAAAATTGAATGCGCTCAAAATACTCATTGATTACTACAACATTCAAATCGCCAACCCCAACAATAGCCCAGAGGTGGTGGCGAAATCAAAAGAAAAAAGGAAAATGACCATTCAAGAAATAGACCTCCTAATTGACAGAATAGGAGATGATGAGCTAGAATAAACGGCTTATTTCAAAAGATGGGGATATGCTTCCTCTCGGTTTTGAAAATTAAGAATCCCTTCTTTTACAATGACGCCTTTATTAATGTTGATTGCATTTCTTAAGGTTGCATTCTGATGCCAACTGCTTGATCCCTCCAGTACTGCTTCTAGATGTACAATCAATGCTGCAGAAATAGATCGTGAGGCACTTTCCCAAAAATAACTTGGGGTATGATCTACGGCATAATAATCAACATTGGCTACCGTAAACATTGGGTTCTTAAATGTTGTAGGCTTGGCAAAATAAAAGCCCATCCCTTCATCACAACTCACGTCTATGATGAGTGAGCCCCTCTTGAGGTTTTCTTTTTCATCCTCTAGCACAAAGTCAATGGGATCGTTAGTGTCTTGGTAGGTACCGTTTATGATTATGTCTGTTTCGTTGATTAAATCCAAAAGGGGGCGCTCCGACCCGTCGTGGTCAACCACCTTCAGCCTGGGTTCGCCGCTTTGCCCTTTTTCAATTCGGGTGTAGGTTACGTCCAAGACCTCCTCCCTAACTTCATGATCCGGCCGTTGGATACAAATGGTTATGTCTCTAAATCCATGGGCTTTTAGAGCATAGATAGCGCCTCTACTCACAGCTCCAAAACTGAAAATAATCACCTTCCGTTGGTTTCCGTAGTGACCGTCAATTCCTTTTAGTTGGAGGGCATGAATTACAGCGCATACCCTGCCATTTCATTATTTTTATAAAATGTATGCCTCCCCATAGCCCCCGTGGGGGTCCAGACAAACATGTCTTCAAAAGCAATAAGCGTCAATTTCCGATCGATGGCCGTTTGTGTAATCTCTTGCTGCTGCTCGCAATGGGGATAACCCCATATCATTCCGCCTGCCTTCATTTCTTTTAAGTCTGAAAGAACGGGTTTTGCAATAATAACAGAGCCAATGTCAGAGAGAATTGATTTTCTGCTGGCAATCCCACCACTACGAGCAGCAATATCTTCATCTGAAATGTCAAAGGGGACAACGTAACCCGTTTCAAAAATAAGTTTTGTGCGCACGTGCTGCGGAAGTCTGATTAAATGGTCTGGATGGATAGGAACACGCCTTTCATCTTCTTTTTTTGAAGTTCCAATAACGCCAATTTGGGATAAATTCATCTGTTTTTTTTAGTTGATACGCATTACAAAATCCGTTTTTTAAAAAGTAGGAATAGCCCTACGCTTTGATTTTCAAAAATGAAAACGGCACTAAATTATAGGTTACTGTTTCTCTAATAAAGGTGCATTAAGGCAATAAATCCAGTGCCCCCATTTGAAAGTTTGTGCTTTAAAAAAAGCGTAAGAGAATATAATTATTTTTTGAAGGTAAGCTATTATAGAGCAATACTAGGGCCTACAGGCAGAAGATTCCTTATTGCCCCAACAAATAAGCAAAAATTAGGGGGGCTACAATTGTCGCATCGGATTCGATAATAAATTTAGGGGTGTCGATGTCCAATTTCCCCCAAGTGATTTTTTCATTAGGAACGGCACCAGAATAGGATCCAAAACTAGTTGTAGAATCTGAAATTTGACAGAAGTAACTCCAGAAAGGGGTTTCTGTTTGCTCCAAATCTTGATACAACATGGGCACAACACAAATGGGGAAATCTCCTGCAATTCCTCCGCCTATTTGAAAAAATCCAATTCCTTCTTTTCCTGCAGTTTGGCTGTAGTAGTCTGCTAACCACATCATGTATTCAATTCCTGATTTTACTGTGCTTGGCTGTAACTGCCCTTTGATGCAATACGAAGCAAATATATTTCCCAGAGTAGAGTCCTCCCAACCAGGTACTATAATAGGTAGGTTTTTTTCCGCTGCGGCAAGCATCCAAGAGTTTTTTGGATCAATTTCATAGTATTCTTCTAATACCCCGGAAAGTAAAAGTTGATACATATATTCATGAGGAAAATAACGTTTGCCTTCTTGCTCTGCCTTGTTCCAACAGTCAAACACGTGTTTTTGTAGGCGCCGAAAGGCTTCTTCTTCAGGGATACAGGTGTCCGTTACCCGATTTAAACCTTGCTCCAACAGCTCCCATTCTTCTTGAGGTGTTAAATCCCTGTAGTTGGGAACACGCTTATAACTTTTATGAGCCACCAAATTCATGAGGTCTTCTTCTAGATTGGCTCCAGTACATGATATCATGTGTACCTTGTCTTGGCGTATCATTTCAGCTAGAGAAATTCCAAGCTCAGCAGTACTCATGGCTCCCGCAAGAGAAATCAACATTTTTTTTCCCGAAGCCAGATGGGCCTCATACCCTTTTGCAGCATCTACTAATGCAGCGGCATTAAAATGTAAAAAATGTGTTTCGATGAAATTTTTAATTTCTTTAGCCATTAGAGGTGGTATTTATAGGATAGTAGTTTATAATAAAGTTTTGCTGCCATAAAATCAGGAGCACTCAACGAGGGTTTGGGTGCTAACTCCACTATATCGAAACCAACTACATCGCAGTCAGAAAATACTTTTTTAAGTAAGTCTAAGGTTTCATTCCAAAGCAATCCCCCTGGTTCTGGTGTACCTGTGGAGGGCATGATGGATGGGTCAAACACATCAAGATCTATGGTGATGTATACTTTTTTTCCCAGGCAATTAATGACATCGTCCTGCCAGTAGTCATTCGAACGAATATCATAGGAAGTAAAAAGGGTGTCTTTATTCAAAAAGGGAAGTTCCACTCGATCCATACTTCTGATTCCTACTTGTACCAGGTTTGTAGTAAAGGAAGCTTCATGAAGTGCACACGCATGATTGTGTGTCGAACCCTGGTAGGTGGGTCTTAAGTCAGAGTGTGCATCCAACTGCAAGACGGTAAGTGCATCGTATTTACTTTTAAAAGCACGTATCGCCCCGATGCTCACCGAATGCTCACCGCCTAAAATGGTTACAAATTTTTCTTGGTTTAAGTGTTTCTCAACAGCTGCTTCTACTTGTTTGGCAACCGCTTCTGGGCTTGATTTTTCTTTAATTTCTGGGGCGAGATAAATTCCGTTTAAATACACTTCAGAATCTGTTTCTATGTCATACAGCTCCATGTTTTCAGCTGCAGAAAGAATGGCGTTAGGTCCCAAGTCTGCGCCTTTTCCATAGGTGCTGGTCCCATCATAGGGGATAGGGAGAAGCACTACTTTACTGCTTTCATACTGTGTGTTTTCTGTGGGAATTCCCCCAAAAGTTTTGTGGTCACTCATAACCCAATAGTTTCATGAAATTATCTGCACTTTGTTGTTCAGCAAAAATGTTCGTTTCCAATTCACCTGTTTCCGTTTTATGAATCAAAATGTGTTTTGGCTGTGGTATTAAGCAGTGTTGTAAACCTCCAAAACCACCCAACGATTCTTGATAGGCGCCTGTATTAAAAAAACCAATGTACAAGGGTTTCTTTTGAGGGAAAACCGGGAGATAAATGGCATTTACATGCTGCTCATTGTTGTAGTAGTCATCACTATCACAGGTGAGCCCACCCAAAAGTACACGCTCATAGGGTTGGTTCCAGTGATTAATAGGCAACATCATAAATCGCTTGTTAATAGCCCACGAATCTGGAAGTGTTGTGATGAATGAGGAATTTATCATGTTCCATTTTTCTCTATCGTTCTGCTGTTTTTGGTACAATACTTCGTAAAATATTGCCCCCGATTCCCCTACTGTATAGGACCCGAATTCGGTAAAGATATTGGGTACTGGAACCCCCCCTTCATTACAAACCGTCTGAATCAAATTAATGATTTCAAAAATCATGTATTCGTAATCAAAGTCAAAGCCCAAAGAATCTTTCGTGGGAAAACCACCGCCAATATTTAAGTCCGTAAGGGAGTGACAGTTCTTCTTTAGCTCCACATAGACATTCAAGCACTTTTGGAGTTCATTCCAATAGTATGAGTTGTCTTTGATGCCAGTGTTGATGAAAAAATGAAGCATTTTAAGCTCCAACTTTGGGTTTGTCTTTATTTCTCTTTTATAAAAAGGGACTATATTTTTGTAGCCTATCCCTAGACGACTGGTATAAAATTCAAACTTCGGCTCTTCCTCCGATGCAATACGGATTCCAATTTGAAACGGCCGATTGATCTGCCCATCCAACAATTGAATTTCATCGTAATTGTCAATAATGGGAATGCAGTTGTAATCGCCTGAGTTGATTAATTCAGCAATGTTTTCAATGTATTGATCGCGTTTAAATCCATTGCAAATGACAAAGGTATTTTGAGTGATTTTACCTTGGGCTTTTAGCTTTTTGACAATCTCAATATCAAAAGCGGAAGACGTTTCTATATGAATATCGTTTTTTAAAGCTTCATCTAAAATGTGACTGAAATGTGCACTTTTAGTACAATAACAATAATTGTAAGCCCCTTCATAATTTAACGCAGAGATTGTTTTTTGAAACAATGCCTTGGCGTGTTTTATTTTTTCGGAGATCTTTGGAAGGTAAGTTACCTTTAGCGGCGTTCCGTGTTCTGTGAGTAACGATTCTATATCCACTCCTTCCCAGACAATGGAATGGTTTTGATTTAATTTAAATTCTGGTTGTGGAAAATCAAAAGATTGTTCTATAAAATCTAAATATTTATTTTTCATTAGCGGTTTATTCGTCAGGGGCTATTTCTGGAATTTCTTCCTCATTGTCCTCTGAACTTTTTAGAAAACGGAGCTCGATCCCTCGTATTGTTTTTATAGGAATAAGCAGAAGGGCTTCCTCGGTTTTATAAATGACACCCTCTACTATACTGCCTTGATATGGAAAAGTAGTTCGCTCCAATTCTCCCTCAGAAAAAGCACTGTAAATTGATTCTTTTGTCGAAGAATCAAATTTTGAAAAACTCCTAATGACACGATTCACAATCAACATTTTAAGCTGCAAATATCAAATATTGTAGTTATAAATATTTGTTTAATGGTATAATTAAGTAATTTTAGCTAAAAATTTATTAAATAATAAAAATAAACACTGAATATGGATGCTACTGATAAGAAAATCCTTGAAATCCTCCAAGTAAACGCCATGATTACAGCAAAGGAAATGGCACAAAAACTGTCCCTAACGACCACCCCTATCTATGAACGGATTAAAAAACTCCAGAAGTCTGGTATAATAAAGCAATATGTGGCTTTATTGGATGCAAATTTGGTTGGAAAAAGCATCCTTGTCTTTATGAATATAACCATCAAAGATCATCATTCTGACAAACGAAATGAGTTTGTAAAAGAAATCAAACGCTTGGATTCTGTCATTGAATTTTATCATACTTCGGGGAGTTTTGATTTTCTTGCCAAGGTTCGCTTCTCAGACATTAAAACCTTTCGTGATTTCTTGGTCAACGATGTTGCATCCATTTACAACATTAGTGATATTGAAAGTCAAATTGTGCTAGAAGAAATAAAATATTCTACTAAAATTATCCTCTAAAACTGAACTAATTCCTAACGTTTTCAAAAAAAAACGCCTTATTTATCATAAGGCGTTTTTTTAAAAATAATTTTTAAGACTACTCTTTTATTCGCGTTCCTTCAATGTCAAACATCCCCATCATAGCACCTGAAATATCATCTCCATCTACTGTTAGTTCGAAATAAATATCAAACCCTGAAGCAGTCGCTTCAATTGTTAAGACTCCGTCATTGAACGATGTACTATTTATCTGCATGTCATTTCCGGTGTCTCCACCGCTGGCCAACTCCATCTGAGAGATGTAATTTTCACCTTCTTTATTTATGGTTAATTTAACTGGAATATCACCATAATTATCAACCTCAAAAACGGTGAAATTAAAAGAGCCTACATAGGGGTCTTTCACCGTTTTCTTTAAAACGCCACAAGAGGCAACCAAGAAAAGTAATGCGAGTGTAACTGTTTTTTTCATAAATATTAAATTATATAACCTGTTTTAATTCTTTATTACAACTATTCCGTTGTTGTTGTTTGTTGTTCACGATCCCAAACGGTAATGGTCCCATTGGTTTGATCAACCCATGTCATTCGATTATTGCTGTTAGAAAAAGAAATCAAATATTCATTCGTTATATTCCCCTGAGTAAAGTAATAATTTCCTGAATCTGTATCCACTAACCATGTATAAGCACTAACAATAGGGCTTTTACATGCTGTAGAATTTTCATCTGCTAAAACATAACGTGTCGTTACAAGTTGTTCTGTAACAGATGCTGTAAATTCCATACAGCTGTAGGTAGGAATTAAGTTTACAAGGTCGGCTACCAATTCATCCCAAACAATTACAGAACCAGAAGTGTCAGTAATAGAATAAACATTCCATTGTCCAATTAAATTGTCGGGTGGAAGCACCTCCTCTTTGCCACAACTAATAATAGTTGCTAGGGTGAACAGAAAAAATGTGATTTTAGGGGCGTTTAAAAATTTCATGTTAATGTTTTGAATTAAGTAAAAGTAAGCAAGAAACTTTGACTAAACAAAGTGTTTACGTTAATGTTTATTAATCCATTTAAAAAAACAGCTGTTTTCTTGCCTCTAACAAAGCGAGTTATACAAATAACGACTACTTTTGTAAAGTAGCATAGTTGTTTTGCGTATCCCACTACCATTGCTAACTACAAATACAATAACCTAAAAAAATCATGAAAAAATTAATTCTATTATTGCTATTAGGAATGTTAAGCATAACCAGCTACGGACAAACTGAAATTGAAGCTAAAGACCTTACCAAAAAAGAGCTGAGAGAACTCAAAAAACAGAAGGCCTTTGAAAAACAAAAAGACCGTTATGCCAAAAGAGGCTTAAATGCTTGGGGAATAAATGAAAATGCCCCCAACTTGGTATTGGCCATTAGAGAACACTTGGGGTCTGCAAGAATTGACACCCAAAGAGGGCTTGTAATTATCAGACAATCTGAATCCTTTTCAAATTCGCAAGCCTATCCTCTTTGGATCGTTGATGGTCAACAGTATTATTCTCCCCCAGAAGTGATTTCATTGCAAAATATACGTGAAGTAAATATTTACGAATCCCTTGCTGAGACAAACAAATGGGGTCAGCTAGGAAGAGCTGGCGTTATAGAAATTATCACTCTGAATGCATTGGAGTAAAAAGAAATTTATTCGGTATTTAACCAAGAACCTGTTTCGTTTTGGAATAGGCGTTTTTCTTATTCCCTCCATGTTATGTTCTCAACTAAATCAAACAGAGCCCTTCCTTACCGTATTAGGAACTGTTCAAGACGGCGGATCTCCCCATCTTGCTTGTGAGAAATCTTGCTGTAACACCCTTTCCCATGAGCAAAAGGAAAAAAGGAATGTTACTGCACTTGCTATACTTATCCCTAAAACGAATTCAAGCCTTCTCTTTGAAGCCACACCTGACATTATCTCTCAATGGAAGGAACTTAACAAAACGTCTGTGTCTATTTTTTTAACACATGCCCATATGGGACACTATTCTGGACTTATGCAACTTGGGCGAGAAGCGCTGGGGGCCAAAAATATACCCGTCTATGTAATGCCAAAAATGAGTGCTTTTTTGAGTAAAAATGGCCCTTGGAGTCAGCTCGTTTCCCTAAAAAACATTGAACTCATCCCCTTAGATAAAAATAAAGTAGCAACACCTAGCCCTGAAATTACTGTTACACCACTTTTAGTACCCCACAGAGATGAGTTTTCTGAAACTGTTGGGTATCGAATTCAAGGGCCAAACAAAAAAGTGCTTTTTATCCCAGATATCGACAAGTGGTCAAAGTGGGAGTTTAGTTTAATCGAGTTGCTTGAAAAAGTAGATTATGCCTTTATCGATGCTACTTTTTTTGACGCTAAAGAAATAAACTATCGCCCGATATCAGAAATTCCTCACCCCCTAGTGAAAGAAACAATTGCTTATTTATCTTCCGCTTCAAAAGAATTAAAAAATAAAGTATACTTCATTCACATGAACCATACCAACCCCATGCTAAATCCTGAAAGCGAAGAAACCAAATGGGTAATTGAGGAAGGGTTCAACATTGCTAGAAAGGGTCAAAAATTCAAACTGTAAGCCTCCTTTTTCGGATTTTAAAAAAACACAAATAGCTCAAAATCATTATCTCTTAAATATTCTTTATATTAGAGATATAATTTAATCTAATCTTGATGTTGCTACTATCTAAAGAAACTTGGTTTTTAAATAAATCCAAACTACTTATTGGTATTATAATACTTCTTGGATTCCTCTTCACAAAATGTACTTTCGTAATCCCAGATGAAATAACTCAAGAAATGGAAAGCCTCCCTGAGGTTGTAGATTTTAATTATCATATAAAACCTATTCTTTCAGATCGCTGTTTTAAATGCCATGGCCCAGATGAGAATACCCGAAAAGCAGGTCTTCGATTGGATATAGAAACCATTGCTTTTGCAAAATTAGAAAGCGGAAAAAAGGCCTTTTCAAAATCAAATCTTTATGGAAGTGAAAGTGCTCATCGAATAATAAGCACAGACCCTGAAACCCAAATGCCACCGCCTGAATCAAACCTCAAATTATCCGCTCGAGAGAAGGCTTTCCTTTTAAAATGGATTGAACAAGGCGCTGAGTGGAAAGAACATTGGTCTTTTAATCCTCCAAAAAAAGCCGAAGCAAGTCCTGTTGCTAAAGAGAAATATCCCCTAGAAATAGATCAGTTTATTTACGATAAACTCCTTGAAAACGAATTAGAATTTGAGCCTCAAGCAGATAAAGAAACCTTGATAAGAAGACTTAGTTTTGATCTTACCGGTTTGCCGCCATCATTAAATCAAATAGATTCCTTTTTGAAAGACACCTTGTCTGGGAGTTATGAACGCCTTGTAGACCAACTAATAGAGAGTAATTCCTTTGCAGAACGACTTACGCTAGACTGGCTAGATGTGTCACGCTATGCCGATTCGCATGGCCTGCATGCAGATGGACTCAGAACCATGTGGCCTTGGAGAGATTGGGTGATCGATGCATTTACCAAAAAAATGCCCTACGACCAATTTGTAACCTGGCAACTTGCTGGTGACTTACTTCCAAATGCCACACGAGAGCAAAAATTGGCAACAGCGTTCAACCGAAACTCTCCAATGACAGCAGAGGGAGGTGTCATCGATGAGGAATGGCGCCTGAATTATGTTTTTGATCGAACCGAAACTTTCAGTACTGCCTTTTTAGGGCTTACTGTTGCTTGCGCGAAATGTCATGACCATAAATTTGATCCCATCTCACAAAAAGATTATTATCAACTTAGTGGATTTTTTAATAACGTAAGAGAGTTGGGAATGACCGGAGACGATGGTGATTTTGGCCCCTTGCTTTATCTCCCCTCGGAAAATCAAGAAGAACAATTAGAGAAACTCCAAGTCCTTATTAAAGAAACTGAAACCAAAATGCAGCTTACACAAAAAGAGCTTGCAGAGGTATACCAATATATAGACAAACTCCCAAAAGAATCTGATTTAAACAAACATCAAATAGGATATTATCCTTTTGACAAACTATCCCAAGTTCGCTCAGACTATTTTATAGCAGATAATAATAGAAACGTAAAATCAAGTAAAGCTCCTAAGGTTGTAAAAGGTGTAAAAGGAGAAGCGCTTGAATTCAAAAGTGATTATGACCGGCTCTCAATCAATAAAGAAATTCCAAACTTTGAATGGACCGATTCCTTTTCGGCTGCAATTTGGACGCAGACAAACCAAAGAAAAGAGAAATCAAGACAATTTATTTTAGGAACCACAGGGGGGAAAAACAATTGGTGGCGTGGTTGGGATTTCTATTTAGACGACCAAAACCACCTCAACCTCAGGTTAATAAATATGTCCCCAGGAAACATGATTCATGTGCGTTCCAAAGACAGCATCCAAGTAAATGAGTGGTCCCATATCGCCTTTTCCTATGACGGAACCGGTAAAGCAGGAGGGATTAATCTTTTTAAAAATGGCGAAAAATTTGAGTTTGAAACACGCCTAAATAATTTATCAAAATCCATAAAACCTGTCTCTGCAAGTGGGATAAATATTGAAGAACGTCCCGTTTTAATTGGTAAAACATACGAAGGTTCCACAGGTGATAATGGCTTATTTATGGGGAAAATGGACGATTTGAAAATCTTTAATAAGTCTATTTCAAATCTAGAAGTAAAAATGCTATTTGATCAATATTCAGGGAAAACAACTCCTGTAGATGAAACCTTAGCAAAAAACCATTGGATCCAAAATCATCCCAAATATAGCGCTGTTCAAAAAAATCTTAAAGAAAATCTAAACGCCTGGAGAGAAGAAATAGAGCCCGTTTTAGAAGTCATGGTGATGGAAGAATTGGACCAAGCAAGAACTACCTATCTGTATAGCCGAGGAAACTACAACGAGCCTAGCTTAAAAGTAGCATCTCTGACTCCTGAAGTTCTTCCCGCTATGGACCCAGACCTTCCTAAAAATAGACTTGGATTAGCGCAATGGCTCTTTCAAAAAAACAATCCATTGACAGCACGGGTTGCTGTAAATAGGTACTGGCAAATGCTTTTTGGAAACGGACTCGTTTCAACGCCTACGGATTTTGGGGTTCAAGGTGCGCTCCCTTCCCATCCCGAATTACTGGACTGGCTTGCCGTTGATTTCATGGAAAATAATTGGGATATAAGAAGACTTGTCAAACAGTTAGTCCTTTCTGAAACCTACAAGCAAAAAGCCCTTTTTGATGATAAAAAAAATAATATTGATCCCAACAACATTTTACTAGCCAGAGGAAATACCCGTCGCTTACCCGCAGAAATGATCCGAAATAATGCCCTAGCTGTGAGCGGGTTATTGTCAGAAAAAATAGGTGGTCCTAGTGTAAAACCGTACCAGCCTAAAGGGTTGTGGAAAGAAAAAAATACCTTTTCAATTCGCCTATTAGAATACGAAGAATCCGAAGGTGAAGACCTCTACCGAAGAGGGATTTATACTTTCATCAAAAGAGGGTCACCTCCGCCTTCACTGGTTACTTTTGATGCTACAGCAAGGGAAATATGTACTATAAAAAGAGAGAATACTTCTTCTCCCTTACAATCATTAATATTACTAAATGATGTTCAGTTTTTTGAAGCCTCTCGTGTTTTTGCAGAACGTATTTTTTCGGAGTCTAAAGGAGATATCAAAGACCAAATTAAACACGGATTTAGGTTGGCAACTTCAAGATTTCCAAAAGAAAGTGAAGTAATCTTATTGAACGAACTGTATCAAAATCAATTAGGATTCTATAGAAAAAATAGAGCTGAAGCCTATAAAGTTTTGAACGTTGGAAAGTCAAAATATAACGGGTTGGCTCGAGCAGATAAAGTTGCTGCTATGACAATAGTCGCAAACACATTATTAAATTTAAACGAATCCTATTATAAGTATTAATCCATGAATTGCAATCACGACCACGACAATTCTGACTATTCCAGAAGAGATTTTTTAACCAAAACTACTTTGGGATTAGGCGGTTTGAGTTTGGCTAGCATGCTAAATTCCGAAAACTTGTATGCCTCAGATAGGATACGTAATTCCAATGCATTAGACCTGAGATTGCCTCACCATGTTCCCAAGGTGAAGCGTGTAATATATCTTTTTCAAAGTGGAGCCCCTTCACAACTCGATTTATTTGATTATAAACCCACGCTAAACAAAATGCAAGGGCAAGAACTTCCACCGAGTGTTTTTGGGGAGCAACGCCTAACGGGTATGACTGCAGGACAAAATTCATTTCCACTAGCAGGAAGCCTTTTTAACTTTAATCAACATGGAAACAGTGGTGCTTGGGTCAGCGATCTAATGCCTCATGTTAGTAAAATTTCAGATGAATTATGCTTCATCAAATCAATGCATACTGACGCTATTAATCATGACCCTGCTGTGAGTTTAATCCAAACAGGCTCTCAACTCCCAGGAAGACCTTCGATGGGTTCCTGGTTGAGTTATGGCCTTGGTAGTGATAACAAAAACCTCCCTGGTTTTGTCGTTTTAATTACGAAGGATAAGTATGGTCAGCCGCTGTATTCCCGTTCGTGGGGAAATGGCTTTCTTCCTTCTCAGCATCAAGGGGTACAGTTTCGTTCAGGAAAAAATCCTGTTCTCTATCTTGACAATCCTCCGGGTGTAACCAAACAATTGAGAGAAGAACAACTCGATTATTTGTCTAAAATGCAAAAAGACAAACATGCCGATATAGGTGATCCTGAAATATTGTCTCGTATAAGCCAATATGAAATGGCCTTTAGAATGCAAACTTCAGTGCCAGAGGTGATGGATTTATCCAAAGAACCCGAATCCATCTATGAAATGTATGGTGAGGACAGTAGAACTCCAGGAACTTTTGCTGCCAATTGCCTATTAGCAAGACGCCTAATAGAGAAAGATGTAAAGTTTGTACAATTATATCATCAAGGATGGGATCACCATGGGGATTTACCCAAACTAATCAAAACCCAATGTAAAGAAACAGACCAGCCTACAGCTGCTTTAATTAAAGATCTCAAGCAAAGAGGCTTGTTAGAAGATACCTTAGTTATCTGGGGGGGTGAATTTGGAAGGACCAACTACTCTCAAGGTCAGTTGACCGAGACCAATTATGCCAGAGACCACCACCCTGGTTGTTTTACCATTTTTATGGCGGGTGCCGGAATCAAAAAAGGAATTACTTATGGAGTTACAGATGAATTTGGATATAATATAATTGAAAACCCTGTTCATGTTCACGACTTTCAAGCCACATTAATGCACCTTATGGGAATTGATCATGAGAAATTTACTTTTAAATTTCAAGGTCGAAGGTTTCGTCTTACCGATGTTCACGGCAAAGTAGTAAAAGACATCTTAGCATAGCTATTTATATAGATACCGAAAAAATAACAAAAGACTATAAAAACTAAACGTATAATCCCATGAAAAAAAGCAGAAGAAATTTTATCAAAAAAGCAGGAGTTGCTGCTGGAATAACCCTAACCCCTTTTGAAAATATTTTTGCAATTACCAATCCTGCAATTGAAGAAAACCCAATAGTAGGACATGGTGATTATACCTATCGAGTTGATAAAAAATGGGGAATACAAGATCCTTCACAATTCCCTGTGAATGATTGTCATGAAATGGTAATGGACAAGAATAAAAGAATTTTGATGACGACTACTCATCCCAAAAACAATATTTTAATCTATGATAGATCAGGGAAAATATTAGATGCTTGGGGAACAGAATATCCTGGTGCACATGGGTTAACCATTGTTGAAGAAGGTTCAGAAGAATTTTTATTTATCACTGATCCCGATTCGCATAAAGTTTGTAAAACAACTCTTAAGGGTGAAAAGCTATTGGAATTTTCAATGCCAAAAGAGGTGGAAGCCTATACCACAGCAGATCAATTTAAACCTACAGAAACAGCTATTGCTCCTAACGGAGATATTTATATTGCAGACGGCTATGGTTTAGATTACATTATTCAATATGATGCAAAAGGAAACTACATCCGCCATTTTGGTGGGAAAGGGACGGAAGATTATCATTTCGATTGTTGCCATGGAATCACTCTAGATACTCGCGGAGGAAAAGAGCCCACACTTTTGATTACCTCACGTTCTGCTAATAGTTTTAAACGATTTACTTTAGACGGAAATCATATTGAAACGATTCATCTTCCAGGATGTTATGTATGTAGGCCTGTCTTAAAAAATGGAATGCTTTATTTTGCGGTAATAGTCACAAAGGACTGGGGATCGTATGATGGAATGCTCGCCGTTCTAAATGAAAAAAATGAAGTGGTATCATTACCTGGTGGAAGTATTCCAAATTATGTTAATGGTGCATTCAAATCGCCAAGCTATGACCAAAAAACATTTTTTAATCCCCATGATGTCTGTATTGATGATGATGAAAATATTTATGTCCCCCAATGGAATTCAGGAAAGACATATCCACTTAAACTAACAAGAGTATAATGATCGCATTGGACATAACTACATTTTTTGGTAGATTACATCCTCTTTTGGTGCACTTGCCCATAGGGTTTATTATACTTGCGCTTATCTTTGAGTTAAAGTGGTTTAGAGATAAAGGGTCCCGTTTTAATTTTCTTTCAATCACCTGGTTACTGGCCTTTATAAGCTCCTTTTTTTCTGCTTTTATAGGATGGTTATTAGCGAGAAACGGGCATTATATAGAATCCGAATTAACACTGCATCAATACACCGGAATTTTACTTGTACTTTTTAGTTGTGTAGGTTGGATTTTGAGAATAAAAAATTTGAATTTACCCTCTTTATTCAGCCGTATAAATAATTTCATTGTTCTCATTTTGCTTATTTTAGTGGGGCACTTTGGTGGGAGCCTTACCCATGGTCCCAATTATTTAATTGAATATGCCCCTGATTTTATTAAATCAAAATTTGATAAGCAAAAGGAGTATAAAACATTTGATGCGCTGCCACTAGATTCTGTTTTTGTTTTTAATGATTTGATACAACCCTTATTGACGGAAAAATGTATGGGGTGTCACAATACTGAAACCTCCTATGGTGGCTTAAACATGACTACAATAGAAGGTTTAAAAAAAGGAGGCGGAAGCGGAGCTGCCATTGTAGGAAAGAACTTGAATAAGAGCTTACTTTATAAAAGGCTAACTTTTTCTCAAGAAAATGAAAAATTTATGCCGCCAACAGGGGTCCCTTTTTCTTATCATGAAATCCAATTATTACAATGGTGGATTATGGAGGGTGCAAACTATTCTAAAACACTAAGCCAACATACCATAACACCAGAAATACAATCTCTTTTATTAAAAAATTACAGCTTAGACACCCGTGACAAACCTTGGGTTGAAAAAGTGACGTTAGCACCATTAGAGGATTCCGTTTTTTCAGCATTAGAAAATGCAAATTTCAGCTGGAGAACACTTTCACAAGATAATCCATTATTAGATATTCGATTTCAAGGAGATAAAGTTACCAATGAGGCACTCAAAGTTTTGGTGAGGTGTGCCCCGTATATCACTTGGCTAAATCTAGGAGATAGTAAACTTGAAGGGGCTCAAATAGAAATTATGGGGAAAATGGAAAATTTAACCCGTCTTAATCTTCAAAAAAACCGAATTAAAGCATCCGATTTAACTTCGCTCAGTACCTTAAAACATTTGGAAGTATTAAATCTTCACAGTACTCAGGTTAATAAAGAGGTTTTTGAGTTAATTAAAAACATACCCTCACTAAAGAAAGTATTTCTTTGGAATACAAAAGTACGTCTGGGTGACATTTCAAAAAATAGGGCTGAATTCCCTACTACAGAACTTGTGTTTGATCTTTAAAAAAGACTATTCTGTATTTCCTTTGGTGCTTGAAACTTTCGTAAAAAAAGTGTTGTTCCCATTTTTGATCTTTCTTTTTTGATGTTGACCACTACCTCAGCAGGATATTGACTTTCATGACATAATAAAGCACGATACGCTTGGTCGAAGTGCGCAGTAGTAAATGGAATTTGAGTTGTTAAAAAATTACGGCTTTGTCCTCTTAATTTTTTTGCTCTTTCATCCTCCAAAAAGTCAGAAGGTATTCCAAAATAATATAAATCCATGGGCTTATCCCAGGTTTGGGAAACAAATACTTGAGTCACTGACGCCCCAACTAAACGATGATCCATATGTGTTGTAGCTCCATCTGGTCCCCAAGTTATAATTGCATCAGGTTGAAATTCAGAAACAATTTTATTGAGGTCTAAAATTAGCTTTTGAACATGAGGAATGTGTCCATCAAAACCTTCTGCCGCTTTTAATTGATCATGGTAGTCAAGATGAATTAAAGTAACTCCCAATGTTTCTGCAGCACAGGCCATTTCTTTTCTTCGTATGGCGGCCAAACCATCCCCAGCCTTATTGTCATTATATTCGTTGACCCCCAATCTTCCATCTGTAGCAATCACTAAAGTAACCTCAACACCTTCTTCAGCATATTTAACTAAAATAGGAGCAACAGACTGTTCGTCATCGGGATGGGCAAAAATTGCAAGTATTTTTTTTGAAGGAGATTGTGCACCTATTAAGGAAGAAATTAAAAGAAAAACAAAAAGAGATTTAAATTTTTGCATGATGTTTTATTAATAATAAAATAGATTACATTTAAAATTCAATTTACTAAAATTATGAAAGCAGTTTTACTTTATCGCGCTAAATACTTTTTTATCCTTATCCTTTTTAGTTCCATATTACAGTCAAAAGTATATTCACAATCCCAAGATAATTCAGATAAAACACTTCGTTTAGGTGTCATTGGATTGGTTCATGATCATGTGAGTTGGGTTTTTAATAGAAATAAAGAAGACGTCACAATTGTTGGTATTGTTGAGACCAATAAAGAGGCCATTGCAAGATATCAAAAGCGCTACCAGCTTCCCGATTCCTTGTTTTTTGACTCTTATCAAGCCCTGTATAATAAAACAAAACCAGAGGCTGTTTCTGCCTTTAATGAAACAAAAAGTCATCTAGAAGTTGTTGCATTTTTTGTTCCAAAAAATATTCCAGTCATGGTTGAAAAACCGATGGCAACTTCTTATGAAGATGCACTTGAAATGTCAAAACTTTCAAAAAAATATAATGTCCCTATTCTAATCAACTATGAAACCTCATGGTATGAGAGTACCTATGAAGCAAAAGATTTACTCGCACAAAATCGAATAGGAAATCTAAATAAGCTTGTTTTTAACACTGGGCATCCTGGGCCCAAAGAAATTGGTTGTAGCCCTGAATTTCTTGAATGGCTTACTGATCCTATTCTGAACGGCGGTGGAGCCCTAACTGACTTTGGGTGCTACGGTGCAAATATAGCCACTTGGCTTTTGGAGGGTCAAACACCCATTTCTGTAAGTTGTGTTGCTAAGCAAACAAAGCCAAATAAATATCCAAAAGTAGACGATGATACAACAATCGTATTGGAATATGAAAAACAACAAGTCGTTATTCAAGCTTCATGGAATTGGTCACATAACAGAAAAGACATGCAGCTATATGGGTCGAGTGGGTACATAAATTGTTTAAATGGATCAAAAATGATGGTCATGGAAAAAGAGTCGGAAGGAGAAAAACCCTATAAGCCAAAAGCCATTGAAGACTATCAAAAAGATCCCTTCCGCTTACTCTATGAAGTGGTGCACGAAAAAAGAAAAATTCCAAAAAATTCACTTTACAGTATAGAAAACAACCTGATTGTTTCAAAAATATTAAGCTTAGCGCATCTTGCCGCTCAGGAGCAAAAAACGCTTCCATGGAATTACTTGGATTAGGGTTGGTTCTTTAAAAACAAGTCTTATTTAACTTTATTTTTTTGAATTCATTCTCTTTCTAAGGAGTTTTAAGTTTGTAAATTTAAATTCAAAGGGCTTTTTCATACCTTTATGAGGTGTCAAAAACAATCATAGTAATGGGTGTAAGTGGTTCTGGAAAAACCACATTAGGGGAAAAATTATCCCGTTTATTAGGAATTTCATTTGTGGAAGGTGATCAGTTTCATTCACCGATGAACATTAAGAAAATGAAAGATGGCATTCCGCTAGATGATGAAGATAGAGCGCCTTGGCTCCACGATTTAAATAAAAAGTTGATCCAAGAAAAAAACACAGGTGTAGTATTGGCTTGTTCTGCTTTAAAACAGAGTTACCGTGATATTTTAAGTCGAAATATTCATTCGGATCAATTGCTTTGGGTCTATTTAGCTTGTGACTTAAAAACACTTAAAAAACGCATGGAAAACAGAATTCATTTTATGCCAATATCCCTTCTTGAAAGTCAACTAGAAACACTTGAAGTCCCTGTTGAAGGAATTCATCTGGATGCCAACACCGAATTAAATGACCTTGTAAATCAAATAAAATCTCATCTAAATCATGCATAATCCAAATTGGGGCGTAATTGGCCTGGGTGTAATGGGAACAAGTCTAAGTAGAAACTTAGCTCAAAAAGGAGTGCCTTTAGCTCTTTATAACAGACGTGTGGAAGGAGTGGAAGAGAATGTCGCAGAAAAACATTGTCTCACCTTTCCTGAACTTAAGTCAGCGCTTCCTTTCGAGGATTTAAATAGGTTTGTAGACAGCCTACAAGCCCCTAGAAAAATAATCCTCATGCTTCCGGCAGGAACAGCAACAAATTCTATTTTAAAACACCTTACGCCACTTCTCACTAAGGGAGATGTTGTGATTGAAGGAGGTAATTCTCATTTTGAGGACACCGAAAAAAGAGCCAAAGAATTAGCTGATGTAGGCATTCATTTTTTAGGAATGGGTGTTTCCGGAGGGGAAGAAGGGGCGCTGACAGGACCCTCTTTAATGGTGGGTGGTTCTGAAAGTGCTTACCCCCTTGTATCAAAGGAATTAGAAACTATTGCTGCTAAAAATTTAAAAGGAGAACCCTGTTGTGCTTTCTTAGGGGCGGGGGGCGCTGGGCATTTTGTAAAAATAGTTCATAACGGAATTGAATATGCAGAAATGCAGTTACTTGCTGAGGTTTTTGAGTTGGCTGGATCCGATGCAAGGCATGATTTTATTGACCTCCAAAAAATGTTTGGTGAATGGCTAAATACTTCCAGTCAGAGTTACCTTTTAGAAATCACCCATGCACTTCTGAATTATACTGAAAAAGGTAATCCGTTTATCAATTTTATTAAAGACGAAGCCTCCAACAAAGGAACTGGAGCGTGGGCAACTGCTGCAGGTGCAAATCTAGGAACCAACAATAGTATGATGGCTTCAGCGTTATATGCACGTTTTAATTCTTCTTCAAAAAACGAACGCGAAAAAATCTCTAAAATTTTTCCAAGAGCAAGAAAAGATGAAAAAATCTCATTAGAAGCATTAAAGAAAGCATATGATTTATCTCGATTAATTAATCATCATCAGGGATTTGAAATGATCCGTGAGGCTGCTCTAGTTTATGGTTGGAAAATCAATCTTTCAACAATTGCCAGTCTATGGTCTGAAGGGTGTATTATAAAGTCGGATTTAATGCATTCACTAATTGATATTTTTAAATCCAATCAAACCTTACTAGAATACGATCCTTTTATTCAAAAAATAAACGCCGGTTTAGAGTCGTGGGAACTCACCTTAGAAAGTAGTTTAAAACAGCACATTCCAACCAGCAGTATGAGTTCCGCCTGGCACTATTTTTTAGCAATATCTCAAAAGCAAAGTAGTGCTAACTTGATTCAAGCGCAAAGAGATTACTTTGGTGCCCATGGGTTTAAGCGAACTGATTCAAGTGATGATACGTTACATCACGGCCCCTGGAATACCGACAAAAACTAATTTTTTATTCCAATATTCTACCAACTGGGCGTACCTCGTTTCCTTTAATTCCAGTTAATCTGTCCCCCAAAACCAAACGGACTGAATCCGCTATTTTAGTAATTTTCTCAACCAAAAGTGGGTGTTGTTCCGCAACATCATTTTGTTCGCTAGGATCAGTGGTAAGATTAAATAGTGCGGCAATTTTAATTTCATTAATCTCATAAGGAATAGGGAAACCATCATTCGTTCCTTCTCTTCCGTTTAGGGTACGATAGGTGTGAGGAACATACAATTTCCACTCCTTGTGCCGAACAGCATGTAGCTCATTTGTTCGATAGTAAAAGAAAAAGTTTTCGTGTGGTGATGATTGATTCAATCCCGTCAAAAGAGGAACTAGAGAAGCTCCATCAATTTTTTTTGTTGGTAAATTTGTATTTGCAAATTCTGCAAGCGTGGGCAACCAATCAATTCCCATGGCAGGGGCCTCTATAACCATATTTGCAGCAATTTTATTTGGAAAGCGAATGATTCCAGGCACTCTATGCCCACCTTCCCAGTTTGTTCCTTTACCCTCTCTGAAAATTCCTGGAGATCCCGAATGACCTCCGTAAGATAACCAAGGGCCATTATCAGAAGTGAATATAACAATGGTGTTTTCAACCAAATCTTCTTGTTCAAGGGTACTCAAAATACGCCCTACAGAAGCATCAATCTCATGAATTACATCTCCATAAAGACCTCTTTTTTGGGTATTTTTAAGACTGTCTATTGCAAACAATGGAACATGAGGTTGTGGATGAGGTAAGTAAACGAAAAAAGGGTTTTCTTTATTTTTTTTAATAAAATCTATGGCTCTATCTGTAAGGGCACCTGTCAGAAAGGTTTGATCCTCTAAAACTCTTAGTGGAGTTTCATTCTCATACAATTTAATGTCTGGAAAATTGAAAACAGCTCCTTGTTGTGGATGTTTAGGCCACATGTCATTGGAATATAGGATACCATAATATTCATCAAAACCATGCTTTCTTGGTTGGAATTCAGGAGCGTCACCCAGATGCCATTTACCAAAAATACCCGTAGCATATCCTTTTTCTTTTAAAAGTTCTGCTAAGGTCGTTTCTTCTGGATTTAGCCCAACTTTTGAGCCAGGGCTGTAGGCATTGTGGATTCCAATTCGATCTGGATAGCATCCTGTCAAAATGGAAGCTCTAGAAGCCGAGCATACAGGCTGCGTAGCATAATAAGAAGTAAAACGAGCGCCTTCTCCTGCTAATCGATCTAGATTGGGAGTCTTTATATCAGTTGCCCCATACACACCAAGATCCCCAAATCCTTGATCATCTGTCAAGATAAAGATAATGTTTGGCGGCGTAACTTTATCTTGGGTATTGCAAAAACAAAATAATACCAAGATTAAAAGATGTAAAAATTGTTTCATGGGTTTTGATTTAAACTGCAATCAAACTTAGGGCTTCTAAATGGTAAATCAAACTAAACGGTGCCTGCTGAATGATAAAATAGTATTAAAAAGAATTTTCTCTCCCTCGTTCCTTAAAAAAATTAATTCTTATAAGAATTAATCCTATTCTATTGAATAATTGACAAAAGAGCTTGTGAATTATTGTATTCTCATCAAAAAGACATTTATTAATGTTTTCGTAACAGTATATTTATCGATATGGTTTTATCTTTGAATAAAATTTAAAAGAAAAGCATAATTTTTACGCTTTTTTCAACTAAAAAAAGATTAGGTTTTAGGCTTTGTTACCCTAAAATAATTTAAATTTTTATAGTTAGTCAATTCAATTTGTTTGTTTAACCGTCTTTTTCCAAAGACGGTTTTTTTATTTTTTCTGTGGTGGTTTTTGATTCACAGTAAGAAAAAACTCCCATAAATAGGAGCCAATAAAAATTACAATAACTGGAACTATATAGATATATAAAAAAGCCTTGTCTTGAAGGAGGAGATTGAAATATCCACTAGTAGTTGAATAGTATTTTATTTTTTCTGTGGTGAGGTCATAAATGAGTCCCGAATAAACGATTAAAAAATAAAGAATAACAACTATCCTTAAAGGCCAATATTGCTTTGGCTTTAAATAAGAAAACCCAAAATAATAAAATAAATTTTTCATTGTATAAATGTAATAAAACTATACATAGGCACGAAAACAGATCATAAATAATGGTCAATCCATTAATAAATTAGCCGTATCATTTCCTATTTTACTCCCTATAGCGATTCCCATTCCACCAAGCCTAACTCCAATAGCACAATGATCTCCCATTTTCTTAACTAAAGGAATCTTGTTGTTTCCAAAAGCCATAATACCAGACCATTCTCCTTCAATTGAGGGAGTAGAATTTGGAAGGATAAACTCCTTTAGGTCGTGAAGTAGCTTTTCCTTAATTTTTTGATTTACCCCAAAAGCTGTTGTCGTTTCCTTCTTAAAATCGACATTTCTTCCTCCTCCAAAAATAATACGATCCCCACTATTTCTAAAATAAAAATAGCCTTCATCATAATGAAAAGTTCCTTTAATTTTTAAATCTTTTATAGGAGCAGTAACCAAAACCAAGCCCCTTCCCGGGTATACTTCTAAATTCTCAAAAAACTGCTTTGCAAAAGCGTTATTGCAAATGGCTAGTTTTTCATACTTAAAAGAAATAGTTTCCGTGTTACTTTTAATAAAAACCTTTTTCTGATCAGGATCAAAATGGGTTACATCGGTATGTGAAAAAAAGAAAACATTGGCTTTATTAAGTTTGGAACGAAGTGCTTGCATCATCATTCCTGTATTGATTTGCCCTTCAAAAGAGTTTTCAATCAAATGATTAACCTTGCTTGTGTCAAATCCAAAATCTTTTATCTTGGAGGGCCTAAGGTGATATACATCTTTATTAAAAATCGGCCTGAGCAAGGAATTAAAATGAGCAATTGAATCAAGTGCTTTTGGTGTTTTTTCAAAAAAAAGTTCATACCCTCCATAGGGTTTATAATCAATTGCGTTGTCTCCCAATTCTTTTCTTAAAAGTGCTAAGCCTTGAACTCTAAGTTCAAGAATATTGAGCATGGAATCCTGATCCATTTTAGTTGCATCATCCATCAATTCTGTAAGGGATCCAAAACAAGCAAAGCCAGCATTTTTTGTGCTTGCACCTGAAGAAAACAAACCTCGTTCTAAAATCGCAATGCGTGCATCAGGATATTTTTTACGATATGATAATGCACAAAACATGCCTGTAATACCTGCCCCTACGACGACTAAATCATAGTCTAGCATTTCTGACTTTTCCCAATAACTTAACATCCCCATTTAGCGTTCAGGTTCATCTTGTTTTTCATTATAAATCTATAAAGAAAATATCTTTTCCATACGCACCCATTTCTCCCCAGGAGCGGCTGTTGGGAGGGCTTTTTGATAACTCCACATTAAGGTCTCCCATTCTTGTACTTTCGAGTTTGACTCTTCCTGCTTTTGTTTGCCCTCTAAAGAAAATTTTTCATCTGTTTCCATAATCATGAAAAGGCGATTGGCTACCAAATAAATTTCCATCTCATGGATTCCAACAGCTTTAATACTTTTTAAAATTTCTGGCCATACATTCTTGTGATGTGTTTTATAGGCTTCAATAGCGTCTTTATCATCAATTAAATCAAGAGCAAAACAATATTTTTTAGTTTTCATAACCCTTCTTTTATCCAATTTTATAAACCTTTAAGGTTCGGTATCCGTAGGCAGCGACAACAATAAAACAGAGTAAGGGTAAGGAAAATGAAAAGTTGACTTCAGGGACTCCTAATATTTCAATATCGTTATAGCCACTTCCACCAAAATCTAAAATTTGCCCCTGTAAAACTGGCATAAAAGCTCCGCCAACAATCGCCATGACTAAAAAGGCAGATGCTGGTTTTGCGTCTTCTCCAAGACCTGTTAAAGCAATCCCGTAAATGGTGGGAAACATCAATGACATGCAAAAAGAAATCGCAACAAGCGCATACAAACCGCCCATCCCTTCAATAAAAATTGTCCCTAGACAACAGACAATTGCCATAAATGATAAGCTCATCAATAATCTACCAGAATTCATATACTTAAGCAAGTAGGCGCATAAAAAACGTCCTAAAAGAAATATAACTAGTGCGCTATACGCATAATTCACTGCTTTTTGATTTTCAATACCCAAGTTCTCAGCATATTGATAAATATAAGTCCAACACATAATCTGTGCACCTACATAAAAAAGTTGAGCTATTACTCCCCCGACAAAGCGCTCGTTTCGCGAAATTCTTTTAATAGAATTCCAAAGGCTTGTACTTGATTCTTGTTGCGTTGTGTTTGGCATTTTTACGAAAGAAATCACAAGCATCATCAGCAAAACAAAAATCCCCAAAGCGACATAGGGATTTCGTATCACCTCGAGGTCCGCAGTTTTGACAACAGCCTTGGCAGAATCAGAAAGGGATTCATAAATACCATTACCCTGTGCATCCAAATCATCCGATTGTAATGCCCCCAAGATAAAACTCTGTGCGACAAAAAGTCCCATCAGCGCTCCCATAGGATTAAATGCTTGAGCCAAATTCAACCGCTGTGTTGCAGTAGCCTCATCCCCCATAGAGAGGATAAAAGGATTGGCAGTGGTTTCTAAAAAAGCCAAGCCAAAGGTCAAAATATAGAGTGCCAATAAAAAGAAAGTATAATTTTCCATAGCAGCAGCTGGATAAAATAAAAGCGCACCAAAGGCATACATAAAAAGTCCTACTAATATTCCTGTTTTGTATGAATACCGCTTTACAACATAGGCTGCAGGTAAAGCCATTGTAAAGTATCCTCCATAAAAAGCTGCTTGTACCCAAGAGGCTTGCGTATTATTCAATTCTAAAATCTTTTTGAATGCAGAAACCATTGGGTTGGTAATGTCATTTGCAAAGCCCCAAAGCGCAAATAATGTTGTAATCAAAAGAAAGGGAAGGAATACTTCTTTTGAAACAATGGCCGGTTTGGAAACGTTTTTCATGAGCAAAATTTATAAAGATCGGTCTAAATGTGAGTAGCCTCCATCCACAAAAATCAATTGTCCTGTAGTATGACTTGAGCGTTCAGAAAGTAAAAAAGCAACTGTATCTCCAATTTCTTGGGCTGTAGTCATGCGATTCCCTAAGGGAATATTTTGAGTAATTTCTTTTAGTTTTTTCTCAGGATTTGAAAATGTTTGAATCCATTTTTTGTAAAGTGGAGTGTAGCATTCTGCAACAATTACAGCATTGACGCGGATGGAATACGGTAATAATTCAACCGCCCATTCACGCGTTAAAGCATTTCTACCTCCGTTGGCTGCAGCATAGCCTGAGGTACCTCCCTGTCCTGTAAAGGAAGTCTTTGACCCTATATTAACAATGGACCCCTTGGCAATTTTTAATGCAGGCAAAGCATGGTGTGCCATCAAATAATAATGAGTTAGATTTTTTTGAATAGAATCCATAAATGCTTTGTGGTTTCCAGATTCTAAACCGATACTATCGTTTACCCCTGCGTTATTTACCAAACCATCTATTTTGCCGTATTGCCTCCTAACTGTATCAACAGCTTCTTGACACTGCTTTGGATCTGTAAGCTCTGCTAATGCAAATCCAACAGATGCTCCTTTTTTACTGAGCTGTTCAACGGCTTCCAGTATTGTTTTTTTATTTCTTCCAACAATAACAGGTATTGCCCCTTCTTGAACTAAGCGTTCACAGATTCCATATCCAATCCCTTTAGAACCACCAGTGACAATTATTATTTTTCCTTTTAACTCTAAATCCATTTTTCCCTTTTAGTCCGTTAAATTATATATACGACATGCATTCCCTCCAAAAATATTGGCTTGCTCTTTTTTTGAAAAAGCTGCTGTAAAATCTTGAACAAGTTTAAGTACTTCTTTATATTCTGCAGCTAAAAGGCATACGGGCCAGTCAGAACCGTAAAGAACTCTGTCTAAACCAAAATAATCAATAATACTTTCTAAATAAGGGGTAAAATCATTTGCATGCCAATGATTCAGATCTGCTTCTGTAACCATCCCCGAAAGTTTACAGCTAATGTTTGGGGCAGCAGAAATAATTTCAATTTGGGATTTCCAAGAATCTAATTCTTGCCCTTTAATATTTGGTTTTGCTAAATGGTCTAAAATAAATTGTTGCTCGGGAAATTGAAAAACCAATTCTGTTGCTGCTTCAAGTTGTGAAGGATAAACCAAGAGATCATAAGTCAGTCCAAGAGGAGCTAGTTTACAGAGCCCATTTTTAAAATCATCTCTTAAAACAAAATCTTTCTCCTCAGATTGAACAATATGACGAACCCCTTTGAAGAGCGGGTTTTTAGAAAAAAACTGTAACCGATCTTCTACATTCTCAGCACATAAATCAACCCAACCTACAACCCCTTTAATGAAGTCATTTTCCTCAGCTAAGTCTAATAACCAGGTTGTTTCTTCCTCAGATTGATCTGCTTGAACCGCGATACATCCATCAATGGAATTTGATTTAAGTAAGGCTTTTAAGTCTGTAGGTAAAAAATCTTTTTGAAGAATGCGCATCGAATCATCAATCCAAGTATCTCGCTCAGGGATGTAATTCCAAAAATGTTGGTGCGCATCAATTTTCATCCTTTTAGATAGGCTTTTACCTCTTGCCTTGAAGTGCCTAACCCTTCAATACCTAATTCAACAATATCTCCTGGCTTTAAATATTTTGGTGGAGTTAAACCAAGTCCCACCCCAAAGGGAGTTCCAGTAGAAATAATATCTCCTGGGAGAAGTGTCATAAACTGACTGATATGACTCACAACTTCTTGAACGTTGAAAATAAAATCAGAAGTAGAACTGTCTTGCATTACTTGGTTGTTTAACTTCAACCATAAGTGTAAATTATTAGGGTCTTTGATTTCATCACGCGTTGCTATAAAGGGACCTAAAGGGGCAAAAGTATCACAGCTTTTCCCTTTTACCCATTGTCCTGATCGCTCTAATTGAAATTCTCTTTCGCTCACATCGTTATGAAGAACATATCCTGCAACATGACTCAAAGCATTTGCTTCAGTAACATAGGATGCTTGTTTTCCAATCACGATAGAAAGCTCAACCTCCCAATCTGTTTTGACGCTTCCTTTAGGAATAATAATCGCATCGTTTGGGCCTACTAATGCTGAGGTAGCTTTAAAAAACAATACGGGTTCCTTGGGAATATCCATTCCGCTTTCTGCGGCATGTTTGGCGTAATTTAATCCTACACACACAATCTTTGAAGGGCGAACTAAAGGGACTCCAAGGCGTGTTTTTGGATCCACAACTGGACATTGACTTGCGCTGGTAATAACCCACTTTTTTAATTGTTCTATTCCATCTCCTCCAAAAAAGGCTTCGTTATAATCTTGTCCAAAAGCAGAAACATCTATCCAATCTCCGTTGTCCAATTGAACCCCTGGCTTTTCATTTCCAATCTCACCAAAACGTATTAATTTCATCTTACTGTATTTAATTATAAAGTTACTTTCCGTTTAATTTTATGAACCCACCGTCTATTGCATAGTCCGATCCCGTTATAAATCCAGCTTCATCTGAAGAGAGAAACAGTGCTAAATCAGCAATTTCTTGGGGTTTCCCCATTCGCCCTATGGGTTGTGTTTGGGAAAGTTTATCAAACATTTCTTGTTCTTCTCCAGGATAATTTTTTTTAATAAAGCCATCCACAAATGGTGTATGAACGCGGGCGGGAGAAATACAGTTACAGCGAATATTATGAGCTAAGTAATCTTTGGCGACCGAAAGCGTCATCGTTAAAACAGCTCCCTTAGTCATGGAATAAGCAAAGCGATCAAAAATCCCCACGGAGGATGCTATCGAGGCAAGATTCAAAATACTACCCCCTCCCTTTGATTTCATATAACGAATACATGCTTTTGTACAATTATAGATCCCTTTAATATTTACTTCATACAAGCGATCTAAATCTGCTTCTTCAACGGCTTCTATGTTTCCAACATGAGCAATACCTGCATTATTTATCAAAATATCTATGGAATTCAATTTTGCTATTTTGTCAATACATTCATTAACTTCATTTTGTTTCGAGATATCACAAGCATACGCTTTTGCAGAAAAACCTTCCAACTCTATCTGCTTTACCGTTTCCTCGGCTGCCTCAATGTTGAAGTCTAAGATATATACCGTTGCTCCTTGCCTTGCAAAAGTTAGTGCAATTGCCTCCCCAATTCCACTTCCTCCACCTGTAAGAACCAAGCCTTTATTATGTAAACTAAATTTTGTCATCCTTTATTAATGGTCAAATTTAAAAATGCCTTTATTTTATGATTTACCATAACCCTTATTTTGATTGTAAAGTTCAAAATAGCGCAATGCGTTACAATCTGTATAAATTTTGTGTCTAAGCAAGCGATAAAACAATCGGGCAGCGTTTCCGTTTAACCCTAAAGTTAAACAATCGTGTTAATTATCTTCGCTCCAGGAATAAATTTATTCTGTTGTGATCAGAACAACACCGCCAGATCCAACAATTCCATAAGAGGCAATGTCAGAAGGATTCTTCAGCACTTCAATCCGCTTTATTTCTTGAGGATTTACAGAAAATGCTGCTCTTGAAAAATTACCAACCTGAGATCCATTGATAATAAACAATACCTCTTTAGGATTATTTATACTGGAAATTCCTCTTAAAAAAATCTGAGCATTTTCACCATCTCCCCTGATGCTAAGGCCTGAATATCTTCTCAAGCGATCAATTAAACTTACATTTAAATTTGCTTGACTTTTTTCTTCAACCGCTTTGGGTTTTTCTGAAGTGGTACTTTTAGAAGCAGAGCAACCTAATGTTACCAAAAACAAGGTCATTAAAACAAGTAGTATATTTCTTTTTTTCATAATTTAATTTTACGATTCAAAACTTGTTAAAGCTACTCATTAATTTTGGTATATTTTAGACCATGTCCAAATTCAAATAAAGGATTTTCTGAGTCATAGGGAAGATCTTCTTTTTGGTCTAAAACGGATTGCATTGAGGAAGGCAATTCAATGGGGAGCGTTCCCGTAGGAGCAAATTTTCCGAAAATTAAATCCAATATAATTCCCTCTGCAACATCAAAATCCGCAATAATTGCTTTTGAAAAAGGTTCTATTTCCGTAAGAATTGCGGGGCGCTGAAGGTTTACCACAACGACCGTAGGTTTTGATTTGAATAGAGGTATCAATTCTGCTAATTCTTCTTTTGAATAATTTAAACGCCCGCCCCCAAAGAGTTTCTCCATAATGGACTCTGTCTCAATATCACCACTTGGTGTTTTTAATTTAACGATAATGACCTCTGCATTTTCCAGTGTAGAAACTTCAATTTTTAAATTTTTACTTTCATCAAAGCCATGAAGGTAAACTTTGGTTTTTTGTGGAAGTGGCAAAAATTCGGTTTCATTTTTCAATAAGACTAAGGATTTTTTCTGTGCTTCAATTCCTTTGGTAATGTTGGCTTTATTATCAAGAGACAAATGGGATTCGCTTTTTAAATAAGGATTGTCAAAGAGTCCAAGCAGAAACTTTTGCTTGAGTATTCTTCTTAAAGATTCGTCAATTCTTTCCTCACTGATTTTTTTAGAATGAATGCTATTGGCAAGTTCTAGACTCAGCGATTCTCCCCCGATCATGTCCACTCCAGCAGCTATAATTTTCTCCAATCTTTCAACTGTAGATAAGTGTTCAACACCATGCGCTGAAGCTGGTTGGAAGCTTTTGGTCGTGAAGATAGTAATGGTAATTATCGTTATCACGCAAAAACAACAGCTCCGTATTATATGCCCTATATGATGGGTAAAGTAACGTTAGACCCAACCTCTACAGCTCCAGAAGATCAAGTAATTCCTCAAGCAATTCAAAATGCGGTTCGTCCTTCAGATACATTCAAAGGAGTTAATGGAGCCGTAGTCATTGGAATTACAGAAACAGGAAAAAATGCCTTTTCTTTTGAATATGAAGTGTCGGGTACAAAATACTATGTTAATTATAGCTGGGATGAAAATTGTAACTTCACCTATGTTTATAATGATGAAGATGGAGGAACTTCAAATTTACCAACTAACGGAAGTATAGACACTGGAACTGGAAATGTAGAAAGTTTCAATAATGTCAACTTTTGTGTTGATGTGAGTTTAGGAGAAGGAGGTAGTAGCAGCACAAATAGTGACGTTGATACTGTAGACTCCTCTGACGACTCATTAATTGATACTGGAGATACGGGATATAGTGTTGTTTCTGAAAATTCAGAATTCACCTTGTCTAGTATTGCAATCGACTCTGATGGTGAAATATTAAGTGACTACCAATGTGAAGAAAAAGTAAACGGCTCAGAAAAATCAATTCCTATTTCTTGGTCTAATGTTCCCGAGGGAACAGGTTCCTTAGCTATATCAATTCATGCCTATACCAACAGTGCCGTGGTTGAAACGAACTCTTACCTTACTCTTTGGGATATAGATCCTAGTGTAACAGAAATTGTGTACGGAGGTGCTGATGATGGAGATTGGTATATGGGACCCAATAAAGATGGAGTAGGAATATCTTATACATCCCCTTGTAATCCAAACGGTAACTCTTCAACCTATTTTATGACGATTTATGCGCTTTCTGAGACTCCGAGTAGTCTACCATCAGAAAACTCATTGCCCGTAGATTATGATACATTGATTGAAGCAATTGGAACAGTAACTTTAATTGATAGTATTGAAATGGAATACGTTTCTAGTCCTTCCAATTAATAAATGTTAAAAAAGTATTTAAAAGGGAGCACTTTACCCCTTTTTTACTTTTCAAACAGTCTCTTTTTTTATAAAACGTGCTTAATCAAAAAGGCGAAAAAAGTTCAAAAAATGCTTAAATTATTCATTTTATGATCAAAAAAGGGTAAAAAAAGATAGAAAATGCTCTTTTTTTATGAATTCTAGTTTTTACAAATCTTGAACACAACGAAAGCCAGTATGGTTAAAACTTGAATCTCTACTTGAACTCATTCTCCTGGAAACTCTGTAGCCACTACAATAGGAATCATTGCACAAAAAAGAGCCTCCTCGCATTACATGCTTAGGGGATAAGGGTTCCCTCGGATCATTATATTGTCTTGGTCCTTGTGGGTTTTGAACCACCCCTTTATTTTGTGCTTTTTCATACGCTTTAAAATCATACTTATCCTGACACCACTCCCAAACATTTCCTGCCATGTCAAACAATCCATACCCATTTGGTGGGAAAGAAGTGATGGGTGCCGTCCCAAAGTAACCATCCAATTCTCTATTGTTGTAAGGAAATACTCCCTGCCAAAAATTGGCCTGATCAAAGGCAGCCTCAACATTCGTGTTTCCCCAAGGATAGATATTCCCAGAATTTCCCCCTTGTGCGGCCCATTCCCATTCTGCCTCTGTAGGTAATCGCTTATTTGCCCAAGTAGCATACGCCAGTGCATCATCCCATGCGATATGAACCACCGGATGCTCCATCCTGTTTTCTAATGAACTTCCTGAACCCTCTGGATGTTGCCAATTGGCTCCTGTAGTCCAACGCCACCATTGGGAATAATCTTCTAAATTGACAGGACCCTTAGTTTGTTTAAAAACTAAAGAACCAGCCTTGAGCAAACTATCATGCGGTTTGGCTACTCCCAAAGGAACAGTTTTCTTCATTTCTTCCCAATCAATGTCGCGTTCGGCAATTGTTTTGTAGCCTGTGGCCTCTACAAATAATTTAAATTCTTGATTGGTTACCTCGTTTTGGTCCATATAAAAAGCGGAAATAGAAACTTCGTGTTTTGGAAATTCATCTACATAAGCTTGTGAGGAACGCCCACCCATAGTATAAATTCCTGCAGGAACTAAAACCATTCCCTCAGGGGGAGGTTGAGAAACCTTGGGAGTATTCTTGATTGAAGTACAGCTAAATAAAAAAGAAAAACTTACACCAATTAAACCTCGTAAAATCAATGAATGTCTCATTGTATGACCTAATAAAGTTGATTAAAAGAAGGAAGATACTCATTTTTGTGAACAGCAAAAAAAGTGTTCTTAATGAGAAGTATCCATTTAAATTGGTTTTATAGTTAATCATTTAATTTATAAATAATCTAATCTATAGCTATAGTTTAATTTATGCCTTCAATAACCTTATTCAATTAATCTCTTTTTATAAATGGATAAACATATTTTACTTAGTTTTACATCCAACTAAAATGGGGATGTAGCTCAGCTGGCTAGAGCGCTTGACTGGCAGTCAAGAGGTCGTGGGTTCGAGTCCCATCTTCTCCACTTTGTAAATCAAGCACTTACACTAATATTGTAGGTGCTTTTTTGTTTTTAGGGTAATATAAAGGGTAATAATTTATGTTTCTTCAACCTATTTAAGAGAATCACAAATCCCAGAACTTACTGAACAAAGGTAAGTCCTCACTTACGCCATTTGTAGTTTGTTTCATTCTTGGTAAAGTGTATTGAAGAAGATATTATATCCTTGATATGTAATTAAAAAGAATATTTTGAATAAAAATTTAAAGCTATATTCTGAAAAGTCAAGGATTCAAGTCTTTAATTTAGTTTTCCTCTTT
>JABGUL010000035.1 GCA_018646605.1 Flavobacteriaceae bacterium | reverse complement strand
TTAACTCAAATTTCACTCTTTCAAGGCGGGTGGGCTGAACATCGAAGGCATTCATAGATTGAGATAAGTCAACACAAATAAAAATATCCTTACCCATGGATTTAATTTCTTTCGTAGCCTCTCCAAAGGAAGGGCCTAGTAAGGCGATTAAAAAAAAAGAAAAATAGGTCAATCTTAAAAGGAACTTTAATAATAATTTTTTCGAAGAACTCTTTATGAAGTTATTTACCCGCAGGACTTTACTTGTGTAGATAACATAAAATAGCAAAAAGAGGAGAATGCTTGTGTATTCAAAAATGCCTAAAGAATGTGCCCACGTCATATATCTTGCAAATGTTGCACAACTAGTTAATTCGTCCAAATTTATTGGCAGTCAATTAACAAAAATTAAGGATTGATTTTCCACATTCCATAAAAGTACACTTGTAAGATGAAAATAGCCCTTTTTCCCTAAAACTCAAAGTATTGTACCAAGAGAGTACCAATCAGTCATTTACTCATGCTTTACTTTGAGTTGATACATCCTCCTGCAAGCCCTTCTTTTTCCTCAACTTCCAAGCCCTCTTAGGTGAACAAATCCAGTCCTTAAAGCGTGGTAAAAAATATAATTATGCCTTTCATTAAATTAGGTAAGTGTTTATTTCAAAGTATGAAAAGATTGAAAAATATTTGGTCTAATTCATCATCAAAATAAACATGTCATGACATTAGATTGGCTGAATCATTGTAGAATCGAACAGGCATGAGCACAATTCAAAATTAATATTAGGATCCTATTATGGGTAACACTTTATCTCATAATTATTACTTTGTTGCTCAGAGGGTAGTAGAGGCTTTTTTTTTAGGAATAGAGTACAAAAATAGTATCTGAAAGTCCATTTGATAGGTGTTTTGCTAGGGTACCCCATTGCCCACTTTACGTTCCGCAGTCGCAGACCACAGACCACTTGCCACATAACCCCATAGTCTTAACTCTACAGATTTTTTAATCAATTAGAATGATTAGTTTAGCTTTATGGCAAAATTAAAGAAAGCAATTAAATGGCTGTTTGGCAATTTCAATAACACCGCAGGATCGTTTTTTTGGTAATTATAATGCTTACCACCGATATCCCTAATGAAGAGAACCTAGATGAAAGGGATTATTTTTGGGTAATATTCGCTTGCCTTATTTTTGCTGCTGCGTTCTTCTTTGAGATAGTCGCTGATCGTAAAAAAATGATCGAAAAGAAATAGTAAAACTACCCCCTCCTCAATAAATGAAAAAAGGGAAGCTTTTACACTTCCCCATTTTCTAACTAAAACCAAAATAGACTACTATTCTTCTGCTGGATGCCACCTTAAGTGGATTTCACCCTTATATGGATTGTTCCTGTTGGGTCCTGTAGTAACACAACGCTTTTTGGGATTAATACCAAGGTAAGTATTATACTGCTTAAAAAACCGTTCGACACGCTCAACGAAGTTCATTCAACAAATAACATACTTCTTGTTTTAAAGTCACTTGAATTTCGTTCATAATTATTTAGGTTTGATTATTCAAAAGATAATTCAATGGAAAAGTCACTAGAAAAAATATTAAAAGAAGCCTGTAAGCAAAAGTTTGGAATTTCATTCAAAGAAATGGAAAGTTTCACGTTCAATGATGATTCGCATTTGATAGTGGAGTATGATGATGAAATCTTTCTTTTTGCAGACTTAGGTTCATATGTTGAGCTCGTCAAGGAAACTATAATTGAAGGGGAAGCTAGTTGGGCAAGAGTCCATTGGACTGTTTTAGTCGACTCTGAGATTGATCATTTCCATAATAATCCAAAATTTAGGGGTATACTATGGCAATCATTAAATAAAAAAGAACAGGAATTTTATCAAAATACAATATCTCCAGTTGGTGCTACAAAAGAGGCTGATTATTGGCAGGCACTTTATTTAGATAAAGGTGTTTATCAAAAGGCTTTAAAGGCCCTATATGATACTTATCCTAGCCCTGAAACACTCGTTTTTGATATAGTGACTATTGGTTATAATGAGAACTATGAAGATTTGCTAGATGGTTGCGAAATGATTGAGACGATTGAAATAGCTGTAAAGAGTGAGCGTCAACCTATAATGCAAGTCCAAGGTCGAGGACTCAAGAAGGACGAAGTCTATGTTGACTTGCATAGTGCAAAAGGAACATGTTATGCAGATATTTGTAATAATAAAATTGATAAAATTGTAGAAGAGGATTTGCTAATGAAAAGATTCAAAGAACTTAAAGAACTGGTAGATACCCTAAAAGGGGATTTTAAAAAGTTTTATAGTAAGGGAAATAACGCTGCTGGTACTCGAGTTAGAAAAGGGATGCAGGAAATGAAAAATGTAGCACAAGAAATTAGAATTGAGATTCAGAACAAAAAGAACTCTCAATAAATTAAGATATTAAAGCTAAATGGTTTTATCACAACTCCTTCATTCAGGATTATGAGTGCATCTGATATTTTTCAAGATAAAACCACTTCAGTAAATCAGATGTGGCAAACAGACTTCACTTATTTTAAAATAGTTGGATGGGGATGGTATTACTTATCGACCATATTGGATGATTACAGCCGTTTTATTGTCAACTGGAAGTTGTGTGCCACTATGAAGCAGAGGATGTAAAAACAGACCTTAGATGAGGCTTTATTAGTCGCACACCCCCATGCTCCTGCAAAAT
>JABGUL010000034.1 GCA_018646605.1 Flavobacteriaceae bacterium | reverse complement strand
TTTTAAAAACAATAATTGAGTTCTTGTTAACAAGGAAAAATCGAGTAGGTTTGAATAGAAATTAGAGTAATAACTAAATGGATATAGAATGAATGATAATTATTATCAAAGTCAAGACTTAAAGAAATTTAAAAATATAAGTGATTGGTCACCAGAATTAGGAGAAAAATTCTTTGACTATTACAACAGTGTTTTTGAAGAAGGTGCTCTTACTGCAAGAGAAAAATCTTTAATAGCACTAGCTGTTGCACATACAGTTCAATGTCCCTATTGTATTGATGCCTACACTCAAGATGGACTAAAACGGGGAATTGATAAAGCTGAAATGATGGAAGCTGTTCATGTAGCAGGTGCTATCCGTGGAGGTGCCTCTCTTGTTCATGGTGTTCAAATGATGGACGTGTATAATAAACGGAGTATGTAATGCTGTCAAAATCATTAAAAGCAAAAAAGAGCACACTTGCCTCAACACAAAAACAGCTAGATTTATTGAGTGGTGGCATGTTTTCCTCTGGTGAACTCCCTCTATTTTCTGAGCGTATTGCGCATCAGGGAAAATCTTCTTTACAGCCCAAAAAGTTAGAAATTTTACAAATGAATATGGGTTATATGTGCAATCAAGTATGCGCACATTGTCATGTTGATGCCGGACCTGACCGAAAGGAAATGATGACCAGAGAAACTCTTGAAAAATGTCTAAAAATAATTGAAACGACTTCCGTACATACCCTTGATTTGACTGGAGGTGCTCCAGAAATGCATCCCGATTTTAGATGGTTTGTTGAACGTGCAGCTGCAACAGGTATTAAAGATTTTATTGTACGATCAAATTTGACTATTCTACGAGCCAATAAAAAGTATTATGACCTTCCTGAGTTTTTTAAGAGACATAATATTCATGTTGTTTCTTCTTTACCTTTTTATAAAAAAGAAAAGACAGATCGTCAACGTGGCGATGGCGTTTTTCAAAAATCTATAGAAGCGATACAGAAACTAAATGCTGAAGGTTATGGGCAACCCGATTCAGGCTTAGTTCTAGATTTAGTTTACAATCCCTCAGGAGCTTTTTTACCTGGCGATCAAGAAGCTTTGGAGCGTGATTTTAAAAAGGCACTAAAAGCCGATTTCGATATTGATTTTAACCAGCTTTTTACCATTACAAACATGCCTATAAGTCGGTTTTTAGATTTCCTCGTCGCTTCAGAAAACTATGAAGATTATATGTATGCATTAGTTGAAGCTTATAATCCCAAAGCACTCGATAATGTCATGTGTACCAATACTTTGTCCGTACGATGGGATGGCTACCTTTACGATTGTGATTTTAATCAAATGTTAGATTTAAAAGTGGCTAGTCCCGTTCAACATTTGGATGATTTTAATGAAGAGCAACTTCAAGATCGTACCATTTGCATTTCACAACATTGTTATGGATGTACTGCTGGTTCAGGAAGCAGTTGTCAAGGGAGTGTGGTATAATGTTTTACCATAGCCACCCCTATCCGCCTTATATTTTTCCTGATTCGAATCGCTTAATCGTGGGTACACTTCCCCCACCTCGATTTACTATAGGTGTTTTAAATGATCAAGATGTAGATTTTTGTTATGGCAGTAGCAATGGAATGCTCTGGAAAATATGGGATCAACTTTATTCTCTTGATTTGGTCTATAAAAATACACCCTTTGCTGTAGAACAGCGTAAATCCTTTTTACGAAAGGAAAAAATTGGGATATGTGATATTGTAAATGCGGCCTACCGTGATAAAGTTGACGCCTCCGATCTGGGAATGCAAAACCCTGAATTACGCAATATCTTGGGTATATTAGAAAAGTTTCCTAGTGTACAAACGCTCATTTTTACTGGAGGAAACAGCAAAAATGGACCTGAATATTTTTTCAGAAAAATATTAAAACAAGCAGGCCTTAAGTATGTGTGTATTAACAATAATACACCTCGAAAACACCAATTTGAGTATGCAAGTAAGGTATATGTAACCCATAGTCTTACCGCACCGTCAGGAGCGGCAAATCGTTCCATAGGAAGTAGTCAGGCTTACAAGGCGGCTAAGCTGGAAAATCCAAAGTATACTACTTTTGATTTTCGTGTTGAACAATATGGGAGGGTCTTTTTAAACGTTCCAGAAAAGACGAAATCTAGTTAATCACGAATAGATTTAACAAATTTTCCAATCTGATCCACTCCGTTTTCTTCTAAAAACTTAATAAACGCAGACCCAATAATTGCTCCTCGAGAATATTTACTAGCAGCTTCATATGTCTCCGCATTACTAATTCCAAAGCCGACCACAGTTGGAGTCTTAAGGGTCATTTTTGCAATACGTTTGAAATAATCAGTTTGTGTATTTCCAAAAGTGTTTTGCGCTCCTGTTACCGCTGCACTTGATACCATATAGATAAAACCATTGGAGACTTGGTCAATATAACGAATACGTTCCTCTGAGGTTTGTGGTGTAATAAGGAACATATTATATAATCCATATTTGTCAAACAGGCTTTTGTATTCTTCATGATATACATCAACGGGTAAGTCAGGAATAATTAGACCATCTATACCTAATGCCGAGCAGCGCTGAAGGAATTTTTCAATGCCATACTGCATCATAGGATTAAAATAGCCCATCAGAACCAGCGGAATATTAATATGTTCCCGTATTCCATTAAGTTGAGTAAACAATTTTTCAGTGGTCATTCCATTTCGTAAAGCTTGGGTGGAGCTTTCTTGGATCGTTGGGCCATCGGCAAGGGGATCGGAAAATGGCAAACCTATTTCAACCATATCTACGCCAGCCGCTTCCAAGTTTTTTAATATTGGAAGGGTATCCTCTAGGTTTGGAAAACCAGCTGAAAAATAAATGGACAATAGTTTTTTGTCTTCTTGGAATTTTTGATCGATTCTATTCATTACAATTTAAAATAATCAATGTATGTTTCTAGGTCTTTGTCACCACGTCCAGAACAATTAAACACAATAATTTCTTCAGGTTCAAATTTTCGAACATCGAGTGCGGCAAAAGCATGGGCTGTCTCAATGGCAGGAATAATTCCTTCCATTTGTGAGAGGGTCAATCCCCAATCCATGGCTTCTTGATCGGGAATAGAAATAAATTCTGCCCTTTTGCTTCTAAATAAATGTGCATGCATCGGTCCTACTCCCGGGTAATCTAGTCCAGCAGAAATAGAATAGGGTTCCGTAATTTGTCCATCAGGAGTTTGCATGAGGAGTGTTTTACTTCCGTGAATAATTCCTTCTTTTCCAAGTGCTGATGTGGCTGCACTTTCCCCGGAGTCAATTCCTTTTCCAGCTGCTTCAACTGCAATAATATTTACGCGTTGATCGTTAAGGTAATGATAATATAGCCCCGCAGCATTGCTTCCTCCCCCCACACACGCAATGACATGATCGGGATAGTCACGGCCTTCTAGGGCTTCAAGCTGCCATTTAGTTTCTTCACTAATAACTGATTGAAAACGAGCTACCATATCGGGGTAAGGGTGGGGTCCAACCACGGATCCTATAATGTAATGGGTATCTACCGGATTGTTGATCCAGTCACGAATGGCTTCATTGGTTGCATCTTTAAGAGTTTTACTTCCCGATTGTGCAGAACGCACTTCGGCGCCTAACATTTTCATTCGTGCAACATTAGGTGCTTGACGCTTTATGTCTAGTTCTCCCATATAAACAATACATTCGATGCCCATTAAGGCACAAACAGTTGCTGTTGCAACACCGTGTTGACCTGCACCTGTTTCAGCAATGACTCTAGTTTTTCCTAAACGTTTTGCTAGTAAAATTTGTCCAATGGTGTTGTTCACTTTATGCGCTCCAGTATGGCATAAATCTTCTCTTTTTAAATAGATTTTCGTTTTATAGCGCTCTGACAGGCGTTTTGCAAAATAAAGCGGTGTGGGACGTCCAACATAGTCTTTTAATAAAGCATCAAATTCTTTTTTGAATTCAGGCTCTGCCGTAATTTTTAAATAGTTTTTACGTAACTCATCCACATTAGGATACAACATTTCAGGGATAAAGGCTCCTCCAAAATCTCCGTAATACCCTTTTTCATCTACATTATAATTCATACAATTCGTTTTTAAATTGTTTTAATTGTTCAATATTTTTAATTGCTGGAGCGATTTCAAATTTACTATTTACATCAATAGCATATAGGGGTAAATCTGTATTTAATATACTTTTAATCTGGGTAGTATGTTCTTTGCTAATCCCCCCACTCAGGAAAAATGGTTTTTGGGAAGGGTAGGCGTTCAAAATATTCCAATCAAAGGCATAACCATTTCCTCCTGGCAATTCCCCTTTGGTATCAAAAAGGAAAAAATCACAACAGTTTTCATAGGCTTCTAGTACTGAAAAATCAAACGTATTTTTAATTGAAAAAGCTTTGATTACTTCCGTGCCAAATTCTTGTACAAGCGCACAATAACTGGGCGTTTCATTTCCATGTAATTGAATAGCTTGAAGCTTATGTTGGCTAATCATAGATTGAATATAATCTATGCTTGCATCAACAAATACCCCAGTTTTTTTTATAGAGGCGGGGAGGTTGGGTGTGTCCCCCTCTACATAACGACTAGAAGATGCCCAAAAGATAAAACCCATGTAGTGGGGAGCTAAACGTGAAAGGTCTTCAATATTTTCTTGTTGGCGCATGCCACATACTTTTAGTTTCATGCCTTTAATTTTTTAATAAAATCCTCTGCTGCTTGACCAGGACTGTCCGTTTTCATAAAATTTTCTCCAACTAAAAAACCTTCATAACCATAGTTTTTTAAATCTTGAATAGCGCTTATTTCACTAATACCACTTTCGGATACTTTGACAAATTCTGAAGGTATTTTTTCAGCTAATTTTCTGCTTGTTTCCAAGGATACCTCAAAGGTTTTTAAATTCCGGTTGTTGACCCCCAACATATCTAGACTAGGCATAATTGATTTTTCTAGCTCTTTCAAATTGTGCACTTCCAATAATACCTCAAGCCCCAGGCTTTGAGCAACTGTTGAAAGTTGTTGAATCTCTTCTCTGGTCAATACAGCAGCAATTAGTAAAATCAAATCTGCGCCATGGGCTTTTGCTTCAATTAACTGGTATTCATCTACAATAAATTCTTTTCGCAATAATGGAAAATCAGTTACGGAACGTGCAAGGACAAGATCATCTAGAGAGCCACCGAAATACTTTCCGTCCGTAAGGACCGACATACCACAAACTCCTGCATTTTCATAGCCTATTGCTACTTCATTTACAGAAAGGGAACTGTTAATGTTTTGTCTGGAAGGCGAACGTCTTTTGTGTTCTGCAATAATTCCTGAAGTACTGGATCGTAAACGAGTTGCAAGGGAATTTGATTCTCGTTCAAAGAGCGGGGAGGCCTCCCAATAAGAAGAAGGGAAAAGACTTTTGCGTTGAGCAACTTCTATTTTTTTATCAGTAATTATTCGGTCTAAAATACTCATGCTTTACTCAGGTTTTGAAGTGTAGAAAGTGCTTTTAATGCGTTTCCATTACTCAATGATTCTTTTGCTTTTTCAAAACCTTCTATCGGAGTAAGATCTAAAGCAGTGGCAATGGCAACTCCTGCATTGGCGCAGACCACATCGGTTTGTGCTTGTGTTCCTTTATTTTGAATGACATTCATGAAAATCTTTGCTGAAGAAGCAACGTTATCTCCACCTGCAATTTGTTTAGCTTCAAGCGGAAGTAAACCAAAATCTTGTGGGGTTAGCAAACGTTCAGATGAATTGCTAAAGGCTTTTGCTGCACCCGTCAAAGAGATTTCATCATATCCATCTAGCGCATACAAGATGGTGAATTTGGTATTAGTTTTTTGAAGTAAATAGTGATATAACCGGGCTAATTCTAAATTAAAAACACCCGTTAATTGGTTTTTAGGAGAAGCGGGATTAACCAAAGGTCCTAACATATTAAAGAAAGTTTTGACGCCTAGATCTTTTCTGACGGGAGCTACATTTTTCATGGCAGGATGAAAGAGGGGTGCGTGTAAAATACAAATCCCTGCTTGTTCAATACAACGTTTTAGATAATCAGCATTATTGGAAAATTCAACTCCCAAGGCTTCTAAAACATTGCTGGAACCACACCCGGAGGAGACTCCGTAATTCCCATGTTTACTTACTTTTATTCCGGCACCTGCTGTAACAAATGAAGATAAGGTGGAGATATTAAAAGTATCTTTTCCGTCTCCTCCAGTCCCACAGAGATCAATGGCATCAAATTCACTCAAATCAATTGCAATACATAACTCTAAAAGGGCTTCTCGGAAGCCTTCTAATTCTTCTAAGCTGATGCTGCGCATCATATAAACAGTTAAAAAAGAAGCAATTTGAGTTGGATTATACTGTCCGTCAGCAATGTTTATAATCATTTGACGTGCCTCTTCTTTACTGAGCTGTTCGTGTTTTATGAGTCTATTTAGTATGGCTTTCATAATTAACTATTTATCCAGTTTTCTAATATTTTTTTACCATTGGGTGTCAGAATTGATTCTGGATGGTATTGTACTGCTCTTACATCATACGTTTTATGTCTGAGTGACATTAGCTGTCCTTCCTCGTCAAAAGAAGTGGCAATTAAATCTTCTGGAAGGGGAGTGGCGACAACCCAGGAGTGATAACGTCCTATGGTAAAAGTTTTTGGAAGATTATTAAAAAGGATATCTTCTTCGGTAATTGTTACTGGTGTTGCAATTCCATGATATACTTTGTCTAAATTGATAAGTGACCCTCCAAATACCTCTCCTATTGCTTGTTGACCCAAACAAATCCCAAGTATTTTTTTGGAAGGAGCATAGCGCTCAATAGCTGCTTTCAATAAGCCAGATTCATCAGGGATGCCTGGACCGGGAGACAGAAGAATCATTGGATATGCTTCCAATTCATCCAATTTAAATTGGTCATTTCTCTTGACCATCACCTCACAACCTAATTCTTCCAAATAATGCACTAGATTATAAGTAAACGAATCGTAGTTGTCAATCACAAAAACCTTTTTCATGTATCTATTTTTTTTATGTTATACATCTTCTGCAAGAGTTAAGGCTTTGTCCAAGGCACCTAATTTATTGTAAACTTCTTGTAATTCACTTTCAGGTTTAGATTTAGCAACAATTCCCGCACCTGCTTGATAGTGTAATTGATGGTTTTTACTCAAAAATGAACGAATAATAATGGCATGGTTAAAAGACCCTTCAAAATCCATATAACCAATTGCACCTCCATAAAAATTACGTTGCGTTGTCTCGTACTTGTCGATCAGCTGTAGCGCTTTGTGTTTTGGTGCACCACTTAATGTTCCAGCGGGAAAAGTATCTGCAACCACCCTAAAGGTTTTAGCAGCCTTCTTCATGGTACATGTTACTTTTGAAACCAAATGTATAACGTGAGAATAAAATTGGATTTCTCTATTTTTTTCGACAACCACTTTGGATCCATTTCTACTTAAATCATTACGGGCTAAATCAACCAACATGACATGTTCGCTATTCTCTTTTGGATCTTTGGACAGCTCTTTGGCTGAGGCAGCGTCTTCTATATCGTTTCCTGTACGTTTGAATGTTCCCGCAATGGGATGAATTTCTGCTTTACCATTTTGAACAATAAGTTGAGCTTCTGGTGAACTGCCAAAAATTTTAAAATCACCATAATCAAAGAAAAACAAATAAGGGGAGGGGTTTATCGAACGTAAGGTTCGGTAGACATTAAATTCATCTCCTTTAAATTCCTGCGAAAAACGACGCGAAAGTACAAGCTGAAAAACATCTCCACGAAAGCAATGTTCTTTTCCTTTATTTACAAAATCAATAAACTGACTATCGGTAAGGTTAGATGTTTTTTCTCCAATTTTTTCAAACTTAAATTTGCTGCTATTTTTTGTGTTTAGTAAGCGTTCAATTTCAACTAGATTATGGTTCCCTTCATAAACGTGGGAAAATAAATGTGCTTCATGATTGAAAAGACTAATGGCAATTATGTTTTGATAAACAGCATAATAGATGTCAGGGATGTCAAGTCCTGGTTTTGATTTGTTGAGGACTATATTATCAAATTGATCAATAGCCTCATGTGCGATGTAACCAAAAATCCCATTGCTTATGAACTTAAAGGGAAATTTTTTACTATCAAATTGTTGAGAAAATTGATGAATTTTCTCAGGGATATCAGTGGCGGTATCGATTATAATTGAATCGCTTGTCCCATCGGGGTAGAGCGTTTCAAGTGTTCCGTTTTTTAATGCTATGGAAGCAATAGGGTTACAACATATATAGGAGAAGTCATTATTGTTAGCATGGTAGTCGCTACTCTCTAGTAACAATGAATGTGGAAAAACATCTCTTAACTTTAGGTAGGCACTTACGGGAGTAAGGGTGTCTGCTAAGATTTTTTTATGTTCTGTATGTAAGTTGAATTTCTTCATTTTGGTATAATTAAAAAAGGCTTGTCGTGATGACAAGCCTTAGATAGTATTATATAAATCAGTTGTTTTTCACGAATATCGGTTGTTATTCATGTGCCACCAGCTTAAAAAAATTATTGTTCGGTTCATTAATTCAAATATAGTATAAATTGTAATAATCCCAATCCCCGAACAATAATTATTTTTTTGCATGCGATCCATCACAATATCCATCAGGATTCTGTGTGTTGCCGCAAGCGCATTTTGGTTTTTTGTTATCTAACATAATATTAAAATTTTAAGGTTACATCAATTTCAAAGTCATCATAAATTGTTTTGTCACCAAGATTCTCGAAAAAAGAATTGGATCCATATCGAACATCAAATTTAGATCGATCAATAATTAATTTGCTCATAGCCACATTATCCTCAATGTGCATTTCAAAGCTCACAGGATTTGTTATCCCTTTAATTGTTAAGTCAGCATTAATTTCATAATGATTTGGCATTTTTTGACGTGTTTCTTTAATCAATAAATTAGCCTTTGGAAATTTGTCCACACTAAAGAAATCATCAGATTTTAAATGTCCTTCTAATTTCTGTTTGTATTCCCCATTAAGGTCAGAAACAAAGATTGATGTCATATCAACTTCAAAATTTCCACCAGAAATCAAATCATTTTGCATAGTAAGACTTCCAGAAGTTATTTTGATCGTACCATCGTGTTGTCCTGTAACTTTTTTGGCTAGCCAATGAATTGAACTTTCCTCAGGATTAATACTCATTTCTTTTGTTTGACCCCATGCATTGAATGTTAATGCTAAGATTAGTAGTAGTGTTGTTGTTGTTGTTTTCATGTTAGTTTACGTATTTAGTTGTTTTAAAATTTTAATCATATTGTCTTTCTGTTTGTAATCAAGATTTTGGACTATTTTCTCTTGACATTGATCAATTACGGGATCAATTTCATTTAAAAGCGTGGTCCCTTTTTTGGTAATAAATAATTCTATTTTTCTCCTATTTTCTTTACATATTCTTCTTTCTACATATTCTTTTTCAATCAATTTATCAATTAAACGGGTAGTGTTACTCATTTTATTCACCATCCTTTCTTGAATTGTTGAAAGGTTTGCAGCTTCTCCTTTTTGCCCTCTTAAAATCCTCAATACATTAAATTGTTGAATTGAAATTCCGAAATGTTTGATCGCCTGCGACAAATTTTCTGATGCATTGCTACTTGCTTTCAATAACGTTATGATTACTTCTTTTGTTTCCATATTACTTGTATGTACAAAATTTGTATATACAAATGTAAAGGATTATTTTGATAAACAAAACTTTTTTAACTTGTTTGAATAAAGAACTGGTTGTATTTTAGTAAAAATTTATTTAACAATGGACTTAACACAACAAGAATGGTCAGCGCAACAAGCTGCATCAAAAGACAGTATTATTTTAGACGTAAGAACTTCTGAGGAATATTTGGAAGGACACATTCCTAATGCAAAGCTTTTAGATATTCGTGACCCCCATAGTTTCATGGAAGGTGTTTCGGAATTAGATGTATCAAAAACCTATTTTGTTTACTGTAGATCTGGTGCAAGAAGCACTCAGGCCTGTCAGATATTTAAGCAACACGGAATGAGTTCTTGTTTCAATCTTTTGGGAGGAATTATGGAATGGCAAGGTGAAAAGACAAAATAGTAGATACTAGCCCCACCCCATTATTTTACGATTTACCTACTTATGAAAGAAGCATTTTTGCATTACTTATGGCGTTTTCAGAAATTCTCTAAGAACAATTTGACAACAACTGATCTTAGACGTATTGCTGTTTTAGATCCCGGCACCCCCAATTCTGGTGCTGGTCCTGATTTTTTTTCAGCTCAAATTTATTCTGAAGAACTTCATTGGATCGGAGCTGTTGAATTGCACGTTCTTTCCTCTGATTGGTTTCGCCACGGGCATCAAGAGGATTCAAATTATGATGGGGTGATTCTTCATGTGGTCTGGGAAAATGATTCGGATGTTTGTTACCCCAATGGAAACTCAATCCCTACCATTCAGCTCCGCGATTTTGTGAGTGCCGAAGAGCTTGAGCTTTACAAGAAGACTTTTTTGAAAAAACCACTTTTTGTTCCTTGTGAAAAATTCATGGATCAATTCCTAACCGCTAATTGGTTGGATTGGCAGGAACGATTGTTGGTCGAGCGAATGGAATATCGATTTGATTCCATCTACACTCTTTTAAAAGACACAAAAAATGATTGGGAGGCTGTTCTTTTCATTTTATTGGCTAAGGGATTTGGTTTGAATCAAAATGGGGCTAATTTTTTTTCTATGGCAAAGCAAATTCCCTTTAGTGTAATTCGCCATTTAAATGGAAAGCCAGAAAACATAGAAGCACTTTTGATGGGTCAGCTAGGGCTTTTAGAAGGAACAGCAAAAGATTCTTATCATTCGGATTTGCAAAAAACACACAGCTATTTACAAGTGAAATATAAATTGCCTGTACCCTCGATTGATAAAGTTCATTTTGCACGTCTAAGGCCAGCAAATTTTCCAACTGTAAGGATTGCACAATTTGCCCAACTGTATGCGGCAAATACATCTCTTTTTCAGAAATTAATTGAGCAAAAAAATATAGCTACAAGTTTTGAAATATTTTCTGTAAAAGCCGGAAACTATTGGGATACACACTTTAATTTTGCAATTGTGGGGAAAAAATCACCAAAAAGAATTACACAATCTTTTTTCAATTTGATGTTGATTAACACAATCATCCCCCTTCGATTTGCTTATGCAAACTATCTTGGTAAAACAGGAGAAGAAGATTTATTTGAATGGTTTGCAAAGGTGCCTAGAGAGCAAAATAGTGTTTTGAAAAATTTCACTGATCATGGTGTACCGCATTTAAATGCAGGAGCAAGTCAAGCTCTACTTCATTTGTATAAAGAGTATTGCCAAAAGAAATCTTGTTTGTCCTGTCGTGTAGGTTTTCATTTAATGAAGTCAAATTAGAGTTCACCAAACAAATAAAAAAGTATAAATTTGAACTTATGTTTAAGCAAAAAAGAATTCGCCTTTTTTTTGAACGGAACGGTTTTGCTGTTTCTACCCGACTTGCTGAAGTACTTGGCATGAAGGTAAAAAGTGTTCGTTTGTTTTTTATTTATGCTTCTTTCACAACTCTAATTGGTGGTTTTTTGATGTATTTAACTTTGGCTTTCTGGCTTAAATTAAAAGATATGATCTACACTAAAAGAAGTTCAGTTTTTGATCTTTGATACTAAAGAGTTTTTACATTGTGAAAGTTTAGTATTCGCTTGAATTTTCTCATGGTAAGATCCTGTAGGAAATCCCTTATTAGAATTATAGTGTTTGAGTGAATTTCCTGATGAAATAAATAAAAGAAACTAATTTATTAATGTACACCAAAATCTCTTGTTGTCAAACGATGTAACTCTTAATAAACGTTGTATTGGAGTAGCAATAAAAAACAAAATTTAATCTTTAAGGAGGATTAGTTTGTAATTCTATTCCTTTTTAAGATATTGGGGTCTTAAATTTCTATTTATACTTTATATATGAAACCAATTTTCAGTAAATCTACTCTTATAAGTTTCTTTTTAATCTTTGCGTCTAGCACTTTATCTGCTCAGGAACGGGGCTTGGATGAGCGAATTAATGATGCTTTTACACCTATTGCAAACTGGTGGGAGGGATTGATATTACATAATTTTCCAGGGACTGAAATCCCAACCATCATATTTTTACTAGTAGGAGGAGCACTTTTCTTCACCTTTTATTTTGGTTTTGTTAACGTCCGTCATTTTATGACCGCGATAAATACCGTGCGTGGAAAATATGACAGTGTAGATGATCACGGTTCAGGGAATCCTGACTTGGCCGTCTCGAGTGATATTAAAGGCACTATTTCAGATGAAAGTAAGGATGGAGAAGTAAGTCATTTTCAAGCTTTAGCAACAGCGGTTTCAGGTACTGTTGGAAACGGAAACATTGCCGGCGTAGCATTGGCTATAGCGGTAGGTGGACCAGGAGCTACTTTTTGGATGATTTTGTGTGGCCTCATAGGGATGTCTACCAAATTTGTTGAATGTACCCTAGGGGTAAAATATCGTGATGTTGGTGAGGACGGAACAGTCTATGGTGGTCCAATGTATTACTTAACAAAAGGGCTTCAGGAAAAAGGTTTTACTCGTTTAGGGAAGGCATTGGCAGTTATTTTTGCTTTCCTATGTATTGGTGCTTCTTTTGGAGGTGGTAATGCTGCACAATCCAATCAAGCGGCTATGCAACTCGTTGAGTCTTTTGGAATGACAGGTGGAAATGCCAGAACAATAATTGGTATTATTATGATGATAGTAGTAGGTGTTATTATCATTGGTGGAATAAAAAGAATAGCCTCTGTTACAGAAAAAGTAGTTCCGCTTATGGCGTTAATGTATATACTTGCTTGTCTTTATATCATTATCACTAATTTTAGTTTTGTGGATGATGCTTTTGGAATGATTTTTAGTCAAGCCTTTAATCCTCAAGCAGGATTGGGTGGATTATTAGGCGTGTTAATAACAGGATTTAGGAGAGCTGCATTTTCCAATGAAGCTGGAGCAGGTTCTGCCTCAATTGCCCACGCTGCCGTAAAAACAAAATACCCAGCTTCTGAAGGTTTGGTTGCATTATTGGAGCCATTTATTGATACAGTTGTCATTTGTACGATGACCGCGTTAGTGATTATTATTTTTAATGGTGATAATACGGTCTTTACTTATGGTGGTGAAGGGGGTGTGGTTATAATTAATGGAGTTGCTTCTGAAGGTGCAGGAATTACAGCTGCTGCCTTTTCAAAATATATTTCATTTTCCGGACCCTTTTTGACTATTGCAGTGGTATTGTTTGCAGTATCTACCATGATTTCTTGGTCCTATTATGGTCTCCAATCTTGGATGTATATTTTTGGAAAAAGTAAAGTTTCTGAGATCGTATATAAGTTAATGTTCTTATTGTTTATTGTTATTGGTGCTGCCGGAGATATGTCTTCTGTTTGGGCTTTTTCAGATGCCATGATTCTAGCATTAGTTTTTCCAAACATGATTGGGTTGTTGATTTTATTCCCAAGAGTTAAAGATGAGTTAGGAAAGTACCTGGGAGCGATAGCAATTCTAAAGAAGGGATAATTATTTATGCAAAAACAGCCTCGATTTGTATTGTCTAAACCACAGCAAGGGGCTGTTTTCGTGTTACTTATTTGCTTGATTTCCGTTCAGTTTTTTAGGTATTTTTCTTCGGTTGAGGGGGAACAAATTTTAAGCCTAGAGGCAACTTTATTAAATGAGCAAAAGTTAGACTCCTTGCAGCTTTTAGTAGAAGTAAAAACAGGGATAAACTTTACATTCAACCCAAATTTCATTTCTGATTATAAGGCCTATACCCTAGGACTTTCAGTAAGTGAATTGACGCGTCTCAAGGACTATCGAATAAAGGGTAAATGGATTAATTCAGCTCAAGAATTTCAGAGGGTATCACGAATTTCAGATTCTCTTTTGGAAGTGCTAAAACCTCAGTTTAAGTTTCCTGAATTTATTCAAAAAAGTAGCTTTAAAACGCCTTCGAAAAGTTTGATAAAAAAGGATATTAATACAGCTGATGTTAAAGCCCTTCAGGCAATATCGGGTATTGGACCTGCTCTTTCAGAGCGTATTGTTAAATATAGAACTTATTTATCTGGTTTTTCTGAGATGGATCAATGTTATGAAGTTTATGGCTTGGATAGTTTGGTTGTTCAGAAATTGATCAAGCAATTTGATATTCAAACCCCACCAAAAATTGTAAAGCTTAATATCAATACTGCTTCTTTGGATGAGTTGCAAAAAATACCCTACTTGTCTCGTCAGGAGGCAAGAGCTATTATTGCTTACAGAACTAAAAACACTTTAGTTACAACCGCTATTTTGTCTGAACTTTTTGATGAATTCCCAAACAAAAAAGCAAGAATAAAACTATATTTGTATTAAATTATTCCAATGATTGATTTCGAATTAAAGCCTAAAATTACTACTTCAGAGACCCAAAAAATGGTTTTTGAAGCCGCTCGAGACTTTTCATCTCAACACATCCAGCCAAATATTATGGATTGGGATGAGGCTCAGTATTTCCCAAAAGATATTTTTGAAAAGGCTGGTGCTCTAGGTTTTATGGGGATGTTGATTCCTGAAGCTTATGGAGGGTCAGGGATGGGATATCATGAATATGTTACTTTAATTGAAACAATTTCTATTGTTGATCCTTCAATCGGACTTTCAATTGCAGCTCACAATTCGCTATGCACAAATCACATATATACTTTTGGAACGGAAGATCAGCGTAATCGTTGGTTACCTGATTTATGTTCGGGAGTTTCCATTGGAGCTTGGGGTTTAACTGAGCATAATACAGGATCTGATGCCAAGGGAATGTCCACTACAGCCAAAAAGGATGGGGATAATTGGATCTTAAATGGGACTAAGAACTTTATAACCCATGGTATTTCCGGAGCTATTGCTGTGGTAATTGCACGGAGTGGTGAAAAAGGGGATAATCGTGGAATGACAGCTTTTGTGGTTGAACGAGGAACCCCAGGTTTTACTTCGGGTAAAAAAGAAAATAAATTAGGGATGCGTGCTTCTGAAACCGCTGAGATGGTTTTTGATAATTGTATTATTCCCGATCAGAATAGATTGGGACCCATAGGTGATGGTTTTATTCAATCAATGAAAATATTAGATGGTGGCCGAATTTCTATTGCTGCACTTTCTTTAGGAGTAGCCAAAGGTGCCTTTAATGCCTCCTTGAAGTATTCTAAGGAACGAAAACAATTTGGAAGACCAATTAGTAGTTTTCAGGGTATTTCTTTCAAATTAGCTGACATGGCAACTGAAATTGAAGCAGCCGTTTTACTCACTGAGAAAGCGTCAGAGTTGAAAAATCAAGGTAAAAATGTTACACAACAAGGTGCAATGGCAAAGTTATTTGCTTCTGAAGTGTGTGTTAAAGTAGCTAATGAAGCTGTTCAGATTCACGGGGGGTATGGATTCACAAAAGATTTTCCTGTAGAGAAGTTCTTTAGAGACTCAAAGTTGTGCACTATTGGTGAGGGAACAAGCGAAATTCAAAAACTGGTTATTTCACGTAAACTTTTAAGCGAATAATTATTTTAAAATTGTTCTTGAAAGACCTTGTGATTTGTAAACTTGTTTTACCTATATTTGCCACCATTATGAAAGGAGGTGCTACATTATGTTAATTATTCCAATTAAAGACGGAGAAAATATTGATCGCGCATTAAAGCGATTTAAAAGAAAATTCGATAAAACAGGCGCAATGCGTCAGTTACGTGCTAGAAAGCAATTTATTAAGCCTTCTGTACAAAATCGACAAAAAATTCAAAAAGCCCAGTACATCCAACACTTACGCGATAGCGAAAGTATTTAAGTTTTTTGTAACATCAAATAGAACGTTATCCTATTTAAGTTTTTAACTTTATACGGTAACGTTTTTTTATGTCTATACTTTCCTTCATAGATTACATACTTTTAGAGAAAAAGTCTTCTTTGCATACCCAAAAGGCTTATCAATCTAATCTGGAACAATTTGAGGCTTTTCTTTTGTCTGAGGGAAGCAAAGCTTCATTAGAGGAAGTGTCTTATAGCGAAATCCGATCCTGGATTGTTTCGCTAATTCAAAAAGGAAATTCTACCCGTACAGTGAATCGTAAGATCTCTGTTTTGCGTTCTTATTACAAATTCCTTATGCGAACAGGAAGTATCGATAGTTCCCCATTAAAAGAGCATAAAGCCCTAAAAATAGCTACTCAAGTACAACTTCCATTTTCTCAAGATGAGGTTGCGCAACTATTAGATTCTGGTCATTTTCCAGATTCCTATTTGGGGGTTTTACAAAAGACAATATTAAGCTTGTTCTATTATACCGGAATTAGACGAAGTGAATTAATCGAATTGAAATTACTTAATGTCGATTTGTCTAAAGGATTGATTAAAGTTTTAGGTAAAAGAAATAAAGAGCGTTTGATACCCTTGTTGCCAGAAATCAAGGTTGAGCTGCAGCTTATGCTGGATTGTCAAGTACGAAATAATATAGACCGTGAGGAGGGCTTATTTTTTACTACACAGCAGGGTTTTAAATTAACAGATTCATTTGTTTATGCTACAGTAAATGATTATTTTAGTAAGGTGTCAACAAAAACAAAAAGAAGTCCTCATGTTTTACGTCATAGCTTTGCTACCCATTTATTAGATCAGGGAGCTGATTTGAATTCAATAAAAGATCTCTTGGGTCATAGTAGCATTGCTGCAACACAACACTACACACATAGTAGTATGGCTAAAATAAAGGAAGTTTATAAGAGTGCTCATCCAAGAGAAAAGAAGAATAAGTAATTTAACCTTTAAAATCAATATCTATGTCAAATGTCCATTTTAGAGCTGTGAACTATACAGCTGATGTTACGCTTAAAGAATTTGCTCAACAACGATTAGGAAAACTCACAACATTTTATAATCAGATTATAGAAATGCACTGTTTTACAAAAGTTGAGAACACTTCAGACAAGATAAATAAATGGGCAGAGCTTAAAATAGAGATTCCTGGAGAGAACGTTGTAGTAAAGAAAATGTGTAAGACATTCGAGGAAGCCATTGACTCCGCAGCCGATAGTGCAGAGCGAATTTTGAAGCGTCGCAAAGAAAAAATTAAAGCTTAGCAACAATTTTTAATTTTTTGTTTTGAAACAATAAAAAATAGCATTTAATTTGCATTCGATTTTGGGAAACTAAAATTCAAAAGCCGATGTAGCTCAGCTGGCTAGAGCAGCTGATTTGTAATCAGCAGGTCGTGGGTTCGAGTCCCTCCATCGGCTCTTATATAAAATAAATTGCTTCTGTGTATGTTTACAGAAGATATTAAAAGCTCTAGTAGTTTTTAAAAGATCATTGAAAAAGGGGAGATACTCAAGCGGCCAACGAGGGCAGACTGTAAATCTGCTGACTACGTCTTCGCAGGTTCGAATCCTGCTCTCCCCACTTGCTTATTTTGTTAGGATTAAGAATTGTTTTTCTTATCTTTACAAAATTAGTACCAACACTGATTAGTCAGTACAATGCGAGAGTAGCTCAGTTGGTAGAGCGTCAGCCTTCCAAGCTGAATGTCGCCGGTTCGAACCCGGTCTCTCGCTCTCTTTTTTATTTATCGCCGATGTAGCTCAGGGGTAGAGCGTTTCCTTGGTAAGGAAGAGGTCACGAGTTCAAATCTCGTCATTGGCTCTTCTGAAAATAAAGAGATTCCATAAGAATTATTGTTAGTTTTTAAATTCAGTGTTGCTTTTGCCAAACTCATAACGAACTATTCCACTATTAGAGGATACTAAACATCTATAAGCAATTCTATTTTATTGATTTTTATTTTGTCTAATTATCCCTTTTTAATCGATTTTTTTGTGTTTTTAGGAATGCATCTTTAATTAGATTTAGGGTTGTTTTCTTTGTAGATTTGCGGTATGGGATTAAGTAATAACGATATTTTTAAAAAACTTCGTGTAGCACATAAACTTCGCGACGACCAAATTGTTGAGATTTGTAATTTAGTTGATTATAAAATCACTAAATCTGAGCTAGGTGCTTTTTTTAGAAATGAAAGACATGAAAAGTATATGGAGTGTGGAGATCAAGTGTTGCGAAATTTTTTAAATGGCCTAATAATTCATTTGAGAGGCCCAATGGATAAAAAAGTAAATAAATGAGAAAATGGAGCACGCCAGTTCAGATTATTTTTCAAGGCTTTCTGATCATTATTATATTAGTAGCTTATAACCTTTATACGGGTAGACTTTCATTCTGATCGTCTTTTAAACTAAAATATTTTTAAAATACACCCAGTTCCGAGGGCGCTTTTGTGTATCGTTCAATATCTTGATCCTATTCATTATAATTATAAAACCTCTGTAATCCTTCAAGATTTTTTTGTCAATCTGAAAGAATGTACATCCCTCTTTTCTTATTTTCACTATTCTTGTAAAGCCCTTTTTTTATTTCAGGAGACAATCGTTTGAATACACGATGCTCTATTATGATATTGAAGGGAGTTTTTGATGCGATCATTTTTTTTAGACTCAGTGTATCAATAACTAGAATTTTCCCTTTGCTATAAAATTGACTTGAATACGTTTTGTTGTTAAGTGCAAAAACTGGTAAAAAGTCACTTTGCTCTATTAAATATTTATCTGTATTATTTTCAAGAAGTGGCTTGGCAAATCCAGTGATTGAAACAACAAGTAAAATAACAGGAATCGATATGCTAATTCCAAGATATAGTATTCTCTTTTTATTAGAACTCCAAAAGTGAGAAATCCATAATGCAATTGGAATTGTCGCTGGGAGGATATAGGGGTGTATTAGGCTGGTTGATGTAGTGAAGAAAAACGGGGTCCAAAGCATCCAACAAAGTAAAAAGAGTCCCCAAGGATTTTGATGAATTGTTTTTAATTTTTTAAAAACACTATGGACCAAAAAAATTGACCAAGGCATACAAAAAACTAATAGGAAAACCCAAACAATTCCATAGGGTTGTTGTTTAGGAAAGCCGTATTTATCACCGACCCATTCCGAATTGAAATAACGATTAAAATGTTCGCCTACAATAAAATAATCAATAAAACCTGGTGATTCTAATTCTGTAAGAATATACCACGGTAAAGAGACTAATAGCATCAATAGTCCTCCCAATAACCATGGGGCTGTTTTTAATGCTTTCAATAAATTATTTTGAATTAGACACCAAATAACAATGGGGGGTAGTGTTAATATTCCAATGATAGGACCTTTTGATAGAAGACCTAGACCAAGACCAGCAAAAAATAAATACCCCCATATTTTAGTTGCTCCTTCTTGCATGCTTTTCCAAAAAGCAAGCATCACAATAGTAGTGCTTAGTGTCAAAAAAACATCCGTTGAAACTACGCCTACGTGTAAAAAGAATTCTGGAATGGTAAGTAAAATAATTCCGGTAAGATAGTTAGAGTTGGAGGTGTTTGTATTAAATTTTCCAATCCACCATCCAATAAATGTACACACAATAAGGTAGGGTAAACGCACGTAAAAAGCCGATGCATCAAAAATTGAAATGCTTAAAGCACTTGCCCAAGTTGATAGCGGTGGTTTCGCCCAAAATGGAACCCCATAATCTATTTGTAAGACAATCCAGTTTTGAGTTTCTGCCATAATCCTTGCGATCTCAGCATAGCGCGCCTCTGTTTTATCCATCAAGGGAATCAGGGCATTTAAAATACCCCTAATTAAAACCAATGACCAGAAGCTACGTTTTAAGATTTGATGATTTTCTAATTTTGCTAAAGCCCTCATTTATAATGCACGTAAATTTTAATTAAATCAAACCAAACTTTAAAACCATAAAGAAGCGAAACTTTACTATCATCTGTATCAACCCATTCTTTAAGCGGTACTTCTTCAATTTTAGTTTGAATTTTTTCTCTTCCAAAGTGACGGATTAATCGGAAAAAAATTTCTACATCAAAGAGCCAAGGACTAATAAAGACATCTTTAAAAATGATACCCACCCAATCCCTTCTGAAAACCTTACATCCACACTGCGAATCATAAATAGGTAATTTTAACATATATGAGATAAGGGTTGCAATCACTCTACCAATGATGAAACGATATTTTTTTCTTTGAATATTATTGTCCAGCTTTTTTATCCGAGAGCCAAAAACAAACGCTTTGTGCGTATCAATTTTATCTGCAATTTCAAAACACTCTTCAAGAGAGGTAGAGAGGTCAGCATCCAAAAAAGCAAAGCGTTCTATGTCCTTTCTTTTAAAAGCTTCATTAATACCTGTTCTAACAGCTTCCGCTTTCCCTTTATTTTTTAAATGGATAATGGATTGAACCTGTTCTGGAAAAACTGATTTTAGCGCCTTGATTAAAGAGCTGGTTGTGTCAGTAGAGCCATCGTCAACAAAAAAGAGAACTACCCCGTTACGATTCTTTAAGAATGCTTTAAAACGCTCCGTTTGAAAACGATTGGCTTCATTATAACATGGGATTACAATCGCAAAAGATTTCATAGTTATTTTCGGGTATTTTAACTTACGGACATAAAGAAATTAAAAAAGAATGGAATTTTAGTTTTTAAAATAAAAATACTTTTTTTGGCACTTATTACACAATCGAAAAAAAAACCTTATTCAAAGATCTAAGGACATGTTTATAAGGGTTTTAAGATTTTTATAAACTCTTTTAAAAAGAAAAAGTGAATTTTTACATAATTTTTTTATATAAACATGTAAACGATTGAAAAAAATTCATAAATTTGCGCTCCTAAAAATAACATTGAAACAACAACAATTATGGCTAAAGAAACATTTGACCGGTCTAAACCCCACTTAAATATTGGAACTATTGGTCACGTAGATCATGGTAAAACAACTCTTACTGCAGCAATTACTAAAGTACTTGCAGATGCAGGTTACTCTGAAGCAAGAAGCTTTGATCAAATTGACAATGCTCCTGAAGAGAAAGAAAGAGGGATTACTATCAATACTTCTCACGTAGAATATCAAACCCTTAACCGTCACTACGCTCACGTTGACTGTCCTGGTCACGCGGATTACGTAAAGAACATGGTTACAGGTGCCGCTCAGATGGACGGTGCAATCCTAGTTGTTGCAGCAACTGATGGTCCTATGCCTCAAACAAGAGAGCACATCTTATTAGGTCGCCAGGTAGGTATACCTCGTTTAGTTGTTTTCTTGAACAAAGCGGACATGGTTGATGATGAAGAATTACTTGAATTAGTTGAAATGGAAGTTCGTGAATTACTTTCTTTCTACGATTACGATGGAGATAACACTCCAGTAATTTTAGGTTCTGCTCTTGGTGCTCTTAACGGGGAACAAAAATGGGTAGATACAGTTATTAATCTTATGTCAGAAGTAGATACTTGGATTGAACTACCTAAGCGTGATGTTGATAAGGACGCATTAATGCCTGTTGAAGATGTATTCTCTATTACTGGTCGTGGAACTGTTGCTACAGGTCGTATCGAAACAGGTGTATTCAACACAGCAGATGAAGTTGACATTATTGGTATGGGTGCAGAAAAATTAAAATCTACAGTAACTGGGGTTGAAATGTTTAGAAAAATATTAGACCGTGGTGAAGCTGGAGATAATGTAGGTATCCTCCTAAGAGGTATTGAAAAAGCCGACATCAAAAGAGGTATGGTAATCTGTAAAGTAGGTTCTGTAAAGCCACATGCTAAATTTAAAGCTGAGGTTTATATCCTTAAAAAAGAAGAAGGTGGACGTCATACTCCATTCCACAACAACTACCGTCCTCAGTTTTACGTTCGTACAACTGATGTAACAGGAAACATTTCTCTTCCTGATGGTGTTGAAATGGTAATGCCAGGAGACAACCTTACGATCAATGTTGATTTGATTCAGCCAATTGCTCTAAGCCTTGGATTGCGTTTCGCAATTCGTGAAGGTGGAAGAACAGTAGGTGCGGGGCAGGTTACAGAGATCTTAGACTAAGCATAATGTTTTTAATATGATGCTAAAGGTGTCCCGTTTTACGGGACGCCTTTTGTGTCAAATAAAAACGGGTTTAGCTCAGTTGGTAGAGCACTGGTCTCCAAAACCAGGTGTCGGGAGTTCGAGCCTCTCAACCCGTGCATCAAAAAAAAAGTAACGCATGCAACTTTTATCATATATTAAAGATTCGTTTGAAGAATTAAAGAACAATGTCTCTTGGACTGAGCGTTCAGAGTTACAACGTTTGGTTGTAATTGTACTTGTTTTTTCAATTCTGTTTTCCCTGGCTATTTGGGGAGCGGATACTGTTCTTTCACGTGCGATTCAATTTTATTTTAACCTTATAGGATAACCATGACTACAACAACTAGTGATAAAAAATGGTACGTAGTTCGCGCCGTAAGTGGTCAAGAAGCAAAGATCAAAGACTATATTATGTCTGAAATCTCACGTTTTGGTTACGATCATTTGGTTGAAGATATTCTTGTTCCAACGGAAAAAGTGATTCAGATAAGAAATGGTAAAAAAATAAATAAAGAGCGTGTTTACTTCCCAGGTTACATTATGGTCAAAGCAAATTTGACTGGAGAATTACCTCATATTATTAAGTCTGTTACAAATGTGATTGGGTTTTTAGGAGAAACTAAAGGAGGTGAACCAGTTCCTTTGCGAGTTTCCGAGGTAAACAGAATGTTAGGTAAAGTTGATGAATTGGCTCTTGCTACAGAGCATGTGTCCATTCCATTTACCGAAGGTGAAAATGTAAAAGTTATTGATGGTCCTTTCAACGGTTTTACGGGAGCTATCGAAAATGTAAATGAAGAAAAGCGTAAGCTGGAAGTAATGGTTAAAATTTTTGGAAGAAAAACACCATTAGAACTAAGCTATATGCAAGTAGAAAAAATATAAATGTTACACTAATAAATTGAATGCCGTGTGCAAGCTTCCACCGTACACGATTCAAAATTAAACTAGACAATGGCAAAAGAAGTAAGTAAAGTTTTAAAACTACAAGTTCGGGGAGGTGCTGCGAATCCATCGCCACCGGTTGGACCCGCGCTGGGTGCTGCAGGAGTCAATATCATGGAGTTTTGCAAACAATTTAATGCAAGAACCCAAGATAAACAAGGTAAAGTTGTACCTGTTCAGATTACTGTATATGTTGATAAATCATTTGAATTTATCCTCAAAACACCACCAGCGGCCGTTCAACTGATGGAAGCAGCCAAAGCTAAAAAGGGTTCAGGAGAACCTAATAGAAACAAAGTGGCTACAGTCACTTGGGATCAAGTAAAACTCATTGCTGAGGATAAAATGCCTGATCTTAATGCATTTACCATCGAGTCTGCTATGAAAATGGTAGCGGGTACTGCACGTTCTATGGGATTCAAGGTTTCTGGACAAGCTCCCTTTTAATTTTTTAAAATAAAGCAATGGCTAAAATAACAAAGAAACAAAAAGAAGCACGAGCAAAAGTAGATCCTAAGAACATCTACACACTCAAAGAAGCTTCTGCTTTGGTAAAAGAAATTACCAATACAAAATTTGATGCGAGCATTGACTTGGCAATACGTTTGGGTGTAGATCCAAAAAAAGCCAATCAAATGGTTCGTGGTGTGGTTACTTTACCACACGGAACAGGTAAAGATGTTCGCGTTCTTGCTCTTGTTACTCCGGATAAAGAAGCTGAAGCCAAAGAGGCAGGAGCTGATTACATTGGATTGGATGAGTATTTGCAAAAAATCAAAGACGGATGGACAGATATTGACGTAATTGTAACCATGCCAAGTGTAATGGGGAAATTAGGTCCTTTAGGTCGTGTTTTAGGTCCTCGTGGTTTAATGCCAAACCCAAAAACAGGAACAGTAACAATGGACATCAAAAAAGCGGTAAGTGATGTAAAAGGCGGTAAAATTGATTTTAAAGTTGACAAGACTGGAATCGTTCATGCTGCTATAGGTAAAGCATCTTTTACTGCAGATAAAATTTACGAAAATGCCGATGAGTTATTGAAGACCATTAATAAATTAAAGCCTTCAACAGCCAAAGGAGTATATGTAAAAAGCGTTTTCATGTCTAGCACCATGAGCCCAAGTATATCAATCGATACTAAATTGGGTTAACGCCAAAAAAATTAAGCAATGACTAGACAAGAAAAACACGAAGCAATAGAAAACCTTAAAGAGGCTTTAGCAGGTGTGAAAACACTTTATTTAGCGGATATTGAGGGATTAAATGCCAGTCAAACAACTGCGTTCAGACGCGCTTGTTTTAAAGAGAATATCAAACTACAAGTGGTGAAAAATACACTTCTTGCTAAAGCTATGGAGGCTTCCACTCATGACTTTGGTGAATTGACAGGAATCCTGAAAGGGAATACTTCATTGATGTTTTCTGAAACTGGAAACGCACCTGCAAAGGTGATTAAGAACTTTAGAAAAAAGTTGACCAAACCCATGCTAAAAGGCGCCTTCATTGAAGAAGCTATTTATATTGGCGATGATCATATTGATGCACTTGTTGCAATCAAATCTAAAGAAGAGTTGGTTGGAGAGATTATTACGTTGTTACAGTCTCCATCCAAAAACGTTATTTCCGCACTACAATCGGGAGGTGGGAAACTATCTGGAATTCTCAAAACACTTTCAGAACGTTAGTCCCGAATTAAAATGTACGCACTCAACATATATATATTAAATTTTTAACAGAAAAATCATTAACAATGGCAGATTTAAAAGAATTCGCAGAACAATTAGTCAACTTGACTGTAAAAGAAGTCAATGAATTGGCTAACATTTTAAAAGATGAATACGGTATCGAACCTGCTGCAGCCGCAGTAGCTGTTGCTGGACCAGCTGCTGCTGGTGGTGACGATGCTGGTGAGGAAAAGACAGAATTTGACGTAATCCTCAAAGCAGCTGGTGCTTCAAAACTAGCTGTAGTAAAATTAGTAAAAGAGTTAACAGGTCTTGGGCTTAAAGAAGCTAAAGAATTAGTTGACAGTGCACCTAGTCCTTTGAAAGAAGGTATTGCTAAAGATGAAGCGGAAGCGCTTGTAAAATCTCTAGAAGAAGCTGGTGCAGAGGTTGAGCTTAAGTAGTTTTAACCCCTACCATTAAAGGCATAGGTCTTTGGATTTTTCCAAAGGCCTATACCCTTTTATAGTGCCCCCCTAATGTATTATGATCATTAAAAAACAGTTAGATGCCTAGTAAACAGAGCCAAAGAACCAATTTCGCCGGAGCAAAACATACTCCAATGTACCCGGATTTCCTGGATATTCAGATTAAATCATTCCAGGACTTTTTTCAACTAGAGACCAAATCTGACGAACGTAATGAAGAAGGTCTTTTCAATACGTTTAAAGAAAATTTTCCTATTACAGATACAAGAAATCAATTTGTCTTAGAATTTCTTGACTATTTTGTAGATCCACCGCGCTATTCTATCCAAGAATGTATTGAGCGTGGACTTACATACTCTGTTCCTTTAAAGGCACGTTTAAAATTGTATTGTACTGATCCGGAACATGAGGATTTTGAAACTATTGTACAAGATGTATTTTTAGGGACTATCCCTTATATGACCCCAAGTGGTACTTTTGTTATCAATGGTGCAGAACGAATTGTAGTTTCTCAATTACACCGTTCTCCTGGTGTTTTCTTTGGTCAGTCTTTTCATGCCAATGGAACTAAATTATATTCTGCACGTGTTATTCCATTCAAAGGTTCTTGGATTGAATTTGCTACAGACATCAATAGTGTAATGTATGCTTACATTGATCGTAAGAAAAAATTACCTGTTACAACACTTTTCAGAGCTATCGGTTTTGAACACGATCGTGATATTCTTGAAATATTTGATCTTGCAGAAGAGATTAAAGTTTCTAAAACGGGAATCAAAAAAGTATTAGGACGAAAATTAGCTGCTCGTGTTTTGAAAACATGGCATGAAGATTTCGTTGATGAAGACACTGGTGAGGTAATTTCGATCGAGCGAAATGAAATTATTATCGATCGTGATACTGTTCTAGAAAAAGAACACATTGAAGAAATTTTAGAAGCAAGTGTAAAAACGATATTGTTGCACAAGGTAGATGCTCACATGTCTGATTATGCTATCATCTACAACACACTTCAAAAAGATCCTACCAACTCTGAAAAAGAAGCGGTAGAACATATTTATAGACAATTACGTAATGCAGAACCACCAGATGAGGATACGGCTCGTGGGATCATTGATAAATTGTTTTTCTCTGACCAACGTTATAACTTAGGTGAAGTTGGACGTTATAGAATGAATAAAAAACTAGGCTTGGACGTTGAGATGGATAAGCAAGTTTTAACAAAATTAGACATCATTACCATCATTAAATATTTGATTGAGTTAATCAATTCAAAAGCAGAGATTGATGATATTGATCACTTGTCTAACCGACGTGTACGAACTGTGGGGGAACAATTATCTTCTCAATTTGGTGTTGGTTTGGCGAGAATGGCACGAACCATTCGTGAACGTATGAATGTTCGAGATAACGAAGTATTTACTCCGATAGACTTGATCAATGCTAAAACGCTTTCATCAGTAATCAACAGCTTCTTTGGTACAAACCAGTTGTCTCAATTCATGGATCAAACGAATCCATTAGCAGAAATAACACACAAGCGACGTCTTTCTGCACTAGGACCTGGAGGACTTTCTAGAGAAAGAGCAGGATTTGAGGTGCGAGATGTACACTATACGCACTACGGAAGACTTTGTCCGATTGAAACCCCTGAAGGACCTAATATTGGTTTGATTTCTTCATTAGGAGTATTTGCCAAAGTAAACAATCTCGGATTTATAGAGACTCCTTACCGTAAAGTTGAAAATGGGGTAATCAATCTTAAAGAAACCATTTACTTGAGTGCTGAAGAGGAAGAAAACCAATTGATTACTCAGGCAAATATTAACTTTGACAAAGCAGGAAAAATCCTAGATGAAAAAGTAATTGCAAGAGATCAGGCTGACTTCCCAGTAGTTACTCCAGATAAAGTAAACTATACAGATGTTGCTCCCAACCAAATTGCATCTATTTCTGCATCGTTGATTCCTTTCTTGGAACATGATGATGCAAACCGTGCATTGATGGGATCAAACATGATGCGTCAAGCCGTTCCTTTATTACGTCCTGAAGCACCAATTGTAGGGACAGGATTAGAAAAACAAGTAGCTTCAGATTCTCGTGTATTAATCAATGCTGAGAATGATGGAGTTGTTGAATATGTAGATGCAAACAAAATTACGATCAAGTATGATTTTTCAGAAAAAGATGATCTGATCAGTTTTGATGGAGATACAAAATCATACAACCTAATTAAGTTTAGAAAAACGAATCAGGGAACTTGTATCAATTTGAAACCGATTATCCAAAAAGGAGATCGTGTTACTAAAGGACAGGTTTTATGTCAAGGATATGCAACTGAAGCTGGAGAATTGGCTTTAGGACGAAACTTGAAAGTAGCCTTTATGCCTTGGAAAGGATATAACTTTGAGGATGCCATTGTAATCTCTGAAAAAGTTGTTCGTCAAGATATCTTTACCTCAATTCATATTGATGAATATTCTTTAGATGTTCGTGATACAAAATTAGGAACAGAAGAATTAACGAATGATATTCCTAACGTTAGTGAAGAAGCAACTTCAGATTTAGATGAAAACGGAATGATCCGTATTGGAGCAGAAGTAAATCCGGGAGATATTTTAATTGGAAAAATCACACCCAAAGGAGAATCTGACCCAACACCGGAAGAAAAATTACTTCGTGCAATTTTTGGAGACAAAGCAGGAGATGTTAAAGATGCTTCATTAAAAGCACCACCGTCACTTCGTGGAGTCGTTATTGATAAAAAACTATTTACACGCTCTGTAAAAGATAAGCGTAAACGTAATCAAGACAAGCAGGAGTTAGATGCGCTTGAAGATGCATTCGATGTTAAATCTGAAGCTTTAAAAACTGTTTTAGTTGAGAAATTATTTACCATAGTAAATGGTAAAACGTGTCAAGGAGTTCAAAATGATTTAGGTGAGGAAGTTTTACCAAAAGGTAAAAAATATACATTGAAATTACTTTCAGGTGTAGAGGACTATACACACCTTACAAAAGGATCTTGGACCACTACATCAGAAACCAACGATTTGATCGCTGATTTGATTCACAATTATAAAATCAAGGAAAATGATCTTCAAGGAGCGCTTCGTCGTGAGAAATTTACGATTAGTGTTGGAGATGAATTACCTGCTGGGATTAAAAAATTAGCTAAAATCTATATCGCCAAAAAGCGTAAGCTTAAAGTAGGAGATAAGATGGCGGGACGTCATGGAAATAAAGGAATTGTAGCGCGTATTGTACGTGAAGAAGAAATGCCTTTCTTAGAAGACGGAACACCAGTAGATATTGTATTGAATCCGCTTGGAGTACCTTCTCGAATGAATATAGGTCAGATTTATGAAACCGTTTTAGGTTGGGCGGGTCAGAATTTAGGAGAGAAATATGCAACGCCAATATTTGACGGTGCTACTATCGAGCAAATCAATGCATTGACAGAAAAAGGTAATGTTCCATTATATGGACATTCTTATTTATATGACGGTGGAACAGGAGAACGTTTTGACCAACCTGCAACAGTAGGGGTAATCTATATGTTAAAATTAGGACATATGGTTGATGACAAAATGCACTCACGTTCTATTGGACCGTACTCTTTGATTACGCAACAACCTCTTGGAGGAAAAGCGCAATTTGGAGGACAACGTTTTGGAGAAATGGAAGTATGGGCATTAGAGGCTTATGGAGCATCTAGTACACTACAGGAAATTTTGACGGTTAAATCCGATGATGTAATAGGTAGAGCAAAAACCTATGAAGCCATAGTGAAAGGGGATACCTTACCTGAACCAGGTTTACCAGAATCCTTTAACGTGTTGATGCACGAACTAAAGGGACTAGGACTCGACATTCGATTGGAAGAATAATTTAATTTAAGACGACATTTAGCAATGGCTAGAAATAACGAAATCATTACCCAAAAAAAATTCAATAAAATTGCAATCGGTTTAGCTTCTCCAGAAGTGATTCTTGGAAACTCTCGCGGGGAAGTCCTTAAACCAGAAACAATTAATTATAGAACCCACAAACCCGAACGTGATGGATTATTTTGCGAGCGTATTTTTGGTCCTGTAAAGGATTATGAGTGTGCCTGTGGAAAATACAAACGTATTCGATACAAAGGAATCGTTTGTGACCGTTGTGGGGTTGAAGTAACTGAAAAGAAAGTAAGACGTGATCGTGTAGGTCATATCAACCTTGTCGTTCCTGTTGCACATATTTGGTATTTCCGTTCGCTTCCTAATAAAATAGGATACCTTTTGGGTCTCCCATCCAAGAAATTGGATATGATCATTTATTATGAGCGTTATGTTGTTATTCAACCGGGTATCGCCAAAAATGAAGAAGGGGAACCACTTCAGCCGATGGATTTCCTTACAGAGGAAGAATACCTAAATGTAATGGAGCAAATTCCAGCTGAAAATCAATACAAAGAAGATAGTGACCCTGATAAGTTCATCGCCAAAATGGGTGCTGAATGTTTGATCGAGTTGCTTTCTCGAATAGATTTACAGGCTTTGTCTTATGAATTACGTCATAAAGCTAACAACGAAACTTCTAAGCAACGTAAAACAGAGGCTTTAAAAAGACTTCAAGTGGTAGAGGCTTTCCGTGATGCCAATGAGCGAGGTGAAAACTTACCTCAGTGGATGATCATGAAAGTAGTGCCTGTAATTCCACCAGAATTACGCCCATTGGTTCCTTTAGATGGGGGTCGTTTTGCGACGTCTGATTTAAATGATTTATACCGTCGTGTGATAATCAGAAACAATCGTTTGAAGCGTTTGGTTGAGATTAAAGCACCTGAAGTGATTCTAAGAAATGAGAAGCGTATGTTGCAGGAATCAGTAGATTCTTTATTTGACAACACACGTAAATCTTCTGCAGTAAAAACAGACTCAAACAGACCCTTGAAATCCTTATCGGATTCATTAAAAGGGAAGCAAGGACGTTTCCGTCAAAACTTGCTTGGAAAACGTGTGGATTATTCTGCTCGTTCTGTAATCGTTGTTGGACCTGAATTAAAATTATTTGAATGTGGATTGCCAAAAGATATGGCAGCCGAACTTTACAAGCCGTTCATTATTCGTAAGATTATTGAAAGAGGAATTGTAAAAACGGTTAAATCTGCAAAAAAGATTATTGATCGTAAAGAGCCTGTAGTATGGGATATTTTAGAAAATGTTCTCAAGGGACATCCAGTATTATTGAATCGTGCTCCTACCTTACACCGTTTAGGAATTCAGGCATTCCAGCCTAAATTAATTGAAGGGAAAGCGATTCAACTGCATCCTTTAGTGTGTACGGCTTTTAACGCTGACTTTGATGGGGATCAGATGGCGGTTCACTTACCTCTTGGACCCGAAGCGATTTTAGAATGTCAGCTTTTGATGTTGGCTTCACACAGTATTTTGAATCCAGCAAATGGTTCACCAATTACGGTACCTTCACAGGATATGGTTTTGGGTCTATATTATATGACCAAAGCTCGTGTTTCTACTCCTAAAGTAAAAGTTAAAGGAGAAGGATTGATTTTCTATTCTACAGAAGAAGTACATATTGCTTACAATGAAAAGCGTGTTGAACTGAACGCAATGATTAAAATCAGAGCTAAAGATTTTAATGAAGATGGTGAACTTGTTTACCAAATCATTGACACAACTGTTGGACGTGTATTGTTTAACGAAGTAGTTCCGGAGCAAGCAGGTTTTTTCAATGTTGTTTTAACAAAGAAAAACTTACGTGAAATCATTGGGGATATTTTAAAAGTAACAAGCGTTCCGGTAACGGCTGACTTTTTAGATAAAATCAAAGGTATGGGATATGGTTTTGCCTTTAAAGGGGGACTTTCCTTTAGCTTAGGAGATATTATTATCCCACCAGAAAAAACAAGTATGATCGATGAGGCCAATACACAAGTAGATAGCGTTATTGGAAATTATAACATGGGATTAATCACGAACAACGAACGTTACAATCAGGTAATTGATATTTGGACTTCTACCAATGCTCGATTGACTGAATTAGCGATGACCCGTATTAGTGAGGACCAACAAGGATTTAACTCTGTATTTATGATGTTAGATTCGGGTGCTCGTGGATCTAAAGAACAAATTCGTCAGTTGACAGGAATGCGTGGTTTAATGGCCAAACCGAAGAAGTCAAATGTAGGTGGAGGTGAAATCATCGAAAACCCAATTCTTTCTAACTTTAAAGAAGGACTTTCAATTTTAGAATACTTTATTTCTACACACGGAGCTCGAAAAGGGCTAGCAGATACAGCACTTAAAACTGCAGATGCAGGTTACTTAACACGTCGTTTACATGACGTTTCTCAGGATGTGATTGTAAATCATGAAGATTGTGAAACGTTACGTGGTGTAGAGGTAAAGCCGCTTAAGAAAAATGAAGAAGTTGTTGAAACTTTAGGAGAACGTATTTTAGGGCGTGTTGCGCTTCATGATATTGTTGATCCTAGAACCAATGACATAATTGTTGAAGCAGGTCAAGAAATCTTGGATCCTCATGTAAGTCACATAGAAAAGAGTCCTATAGAATCTGTAGAAGTTCGTTCACCTTTAACCTGTGCTGCCAAAAAAGGTATTTGTGCAAAATGTTACGGTCGAAACCTTGCAACAGGTAAAATGGTTCAACGTGGTGAAGCAGTAGGAGTAATTGCTGCTCAGTCAATTGGAGAACCAGGAACTCAGTTGACATTAAGAACCTTCCACGTGGGAGGTGTTGCAGGAAATATTTCTGAAGAAAACAAACTCCTTGCTAAATTTGATGGAGTTGCAGAAATCGAAGATCTAAAAACAGTTCAAGGAAAAGATAGTGATGGAAATACGGCTGAAATAGTAATTTCTAGAACGTCTGAAATTAAAATAGTTGATGCAAATACCAAGAGTGTGTTGAGTACTAACAACATTCCTTACGGTTCTTCATTGCATATCAAAAATGGTGCGAAAATTAAAGAAGGTACAGTCGTTTGTAAATGGGATCCATTTAACGGGGTTATTGTATCTGAATTTACAGGTAAAATTATTTTTGAAAACATAGAACAAGGAGTTACATATCAAGTAGAAATTGATGAACAAACTGGATTCCAAGAAAAAGTAATTTCTGAATCGAGAAATAAAAAGGTAATTCCAACCTTGTCTATTGCTGACAAGAAAGGAAATATTCTTCGTTCCTATAACTTACCTGTTGGGGCTCACTTGATTGTTAATGAGGGAGATCAAATAGAAGAAGGAAAAGTATTGGTTAAAATCCCAAGAAAATCTGCTAAATCTGGAGATATTACGGGAGGTTTACCACGTGTAACTGAATTATTTGAAGCACGTAATCCTTCAAATCCAGCAGTAGTTTCTGAAATTGATGGAGTTGTTTCTTTTGGTAAAATTAAACGAGGTAACCGTGAAATTATCGTAGAATCTAAATTTGGAGATATTAAGAAATATTTGGTGAAGTTATCGAACCAAATTTTGGTTCAAGAAAATGACTTCGTGAAAGCGGGAATGTCATTATCTGATGGTTCAACAACACCTGCGGATATTTTAGCAATCAAAGGACCTTCTGCAGTACAACAGTACTTAGTGAATGAAATTCAAGAAGTATATCGTCTACAAGGAGTGAAAATCAACGATAAGCACTTTGAGGTTGTAGTACGTCAAATGATGCGTAAAGTTCGTATTCAAGATCCAGGAGATACTATTTTCTTAGAAAATCAATTGGTGTTCCGTTATGACTTTATTCAAGAGAATGATGCCATTTATGGAATGAAAATTGTTGAAGAAGTAGGAGATTCTGAAAACTTAAAACAAGGACAAATTATTTCAGCACGTCAGCTAAGAGATGAAAATTCGTTGTTAACACGTGAGGATAAGAAGTTAGTGCTTGCACGTGATGCAGCATCAGCAACAGCAACTCCTGAGTTACAAGGAATTACAAGAGCTTCTCTACAGACCAAATCCTTCATTTCTGCGGCCTCTTTCCAAGAAACAACCAAAGTATTGAATGAAGCGGCGGTAAGCGGTAAAGTGGATTTCCTAGAAGGCCTAAAAGAAAATGTAATTGTAGGACATAAAATTCCTGCAGGTACGGGACTTAGAGCCTACAACAATGTACTTGTTGGATCAAAAGACGAGTATAAGAGTCTTTTAATTGATAAAGAAGAACAAATAACTTTCTAATACAATGAGTGATAAAAACGCCCCTAAGGACAAGCAACTAAACATCTCAATTGATGAAGGTATTGCAGATGGTGTCTATTCTAATTTAGCCATCATCAACCATTCCGCTGCTGAGTTCATAGTTGATTTTATCACTGTAATGCCGGGTGCACCCAAAGCGAGAGTGAAATCTCGTGTTATCTTAACGCCAGATCACATCAAGCGCTTTCACAAAGCCCTGGGTGATAATATCAAACGTTATGAAGCTGCCAACGGTTCTATTACAACTAACGAACCTCCTCCGATTCCGCTCAATTTCGGGCCTACCGGAGAGGCATAAATAAAAAAACCGCAATGAAAATTGCGGTTTTTTTGTTATTTATTTAAATACTATTTGAAAGAATCGCAAGTGATAAGAACAATTGATCCGCTTAAGCAACAAAAGCGATATTAATCTTTTACACTCACGGTCACAGCATTTTTCATTAATTTTTCAATACCTTTAAATTTAAATAATCAATAGCTATGATAGTATTATATGTATTAATTTTTATTGTAGTTGTATCAATATTTTATGGTGTTGGAATTTACAATAGATTGGTAAAATTAAGTACACTCGTAGCTGAAGCGTGGAGTGGTATAGACGTACAATTAAAAAAACGCTATGATTTAATCCCAAACTTAATTGAAACAGTAAAAGGTTACGCAAGCCATGAGAAGGAAACTTTTGAGAATGTCACAAAAGCAAGAAATCAAGCACAAAATGCGACGACTGTCGAAGGACAACAAGTAACAGAAAATCAGTTAAACAAGGCTTTAATAAATTTATATGCTGTAGCTGAAGAATATCCTGAACTAAAAGCAAACGAGAATTTTTTAAGTTTGCAAAACGAATTGTCTGATGTAGAATCTGACATTGAAAAATCAAGACGTTATTATAATGGTACCACACGCGATTATAACATAGTCATAGATTCGTTTCCATCTAACATTATTGCTGGAATTACAAACTTCAAAAAGGCGGAATATTTTGAAATTGATATTGAAGCTGAAAGACAAAATCCACAGGTAAAGTTTTAAGCGTTGAAGCAGCTCCTTTTTGTTGTACTGCTAATTATGAACTATTTTGCTTTGTTTTCGCAAAGTGAGAGGATAATTTCATTTTATTCTGATATTAAAGTAGATACTTCAAGTATAATTACTGTTAAAGAGTCCATTAAAATATATGCTAACGGCACCCTCTTTAAAAGAGGAATTACACGCACTATCCCAACTGTAAGTACAGATAGTTTAGGCAAAAAAGACAACTTGGATTTTAAAATACTATCTGTAGAAAGAGATGGTAGAAATTCAAAATACCAAACGGAAAAAGGGGATGGAGCAATTACCATTTATGTAGGAGAAAAAGATGTGTTTTTAAATGAAGGGGAATACAATTATACGATTACTTATAGTATAAGTGGACAAATTCGTTTTTTTGAAACATATGACGAAATTTACTGGAATGTCAATGGCTTTGATTGGGCTTTGTCTTTTGACCAAGTATCAAGCCAAATTACACTTCCAAGAGGGGCGAAAATACATCAAAACGCATGCTATACCGGAAGGTATGGGAGTAATAATACCCATTGTATTTCAACGTTACTCTCTGAGAACAGTATTCGTTTTAGTGCTGAAAACATAAGGGCAGGGGAAAACGTAACGGTAGCTTTAGGTTTTAATAAAGGGGCTGTGCGCCAACCATCGCCACCACCACCGCCAACATTTTTTCAAAATTTTGGAGCACTCATTTTAAGCGGCCTTATAACCTTAGCGCTCTTGTTTTATTATGGAGTCACATGGTTGAAGTTTGGTATCGATCCGACTAAACCATCGGTATTCCCACAGTTCAATGTTCCAAATAAAATGACACCTGCTTCTGTAGGGATGTTAGACAAACTTCGTTATCACGGTGATTTGATTACAGGTTCTATTTTAAATTTAGCAGTAAAAGGATATCTTAAAATTGAAGAAGATATCCAGGACTATGTTTTCGGATTGTTTAAAAGCAAAAAGTTTATTATACATAAAATAAAGGAAGATTCTGGATTTCTCATCGACGAGGAACGTGTGCTCTTTTCTAAATTATTTTCAGATACTAGCCTCTTAACATTGAATGGCAAATACGATTCCAAAGTTCAAAGCGCAGTAACTGCTTATAAAGATTCATTAATTGAACAACATCATGGTTTAATTTATCAAGGCTTTAATTTTAAATTTTGGTTAATTCCAATTTTAACCATAATCACGTGTATCTTCCTATTTATGTTCCTTGCTTCGGATTTCTTTCAAGGGGGTAATGACGGGTTGATATTCTTTGTGTTTTTAGGGGTAAATATTATATTTTTTTTGATTTACCAATATTTAATCAGAAAACCTGCTGTTGAAAAATTGAGGATTAAATCCTTGATTGATGGATTTAAAATGTACTTGAGTGCGGCCGAGGAAAAAAGGATTGCACACTTTAATCCACCAGATTTAACACCAGAAGTTTTTGAGAACTTATTGCCCTACGCTGTCGTGTTGGGAACCGAAGATGTTTGGGGAGAAAAATTCCAAAGCCTCATTAATAAATCCATCATAGATCAAAGTTATCAACCTGTATGGTATACGGGGCATATTGGCAACTTTTCAATCTTTAATCATACCTTAAATGCATCACTGTCCAATTCCTTAAGTAAATCTGCTACACCACCATCAAGCAGTGGAAGTGGTTCTGGTGGCGGCGGATTCTCTGGTGGTGGCGGTGGTGGCGGTGGCGGTGGTGGCTGGTAGTTGTCACTTTCTTTATTTTAACTCAGGTCTTTTTCAGTTTTTTTTCTAACCGTTTAAATCCATAATAAATCAGTCCGCAACAAATCAATAAACCCAGAAGCGTATTGTAAAAACTTGACTATACGTTCACTTTGACTTCTTCTGAAAATTCTCTTTTAACAGTTTGTTTTTCTGTAGTATTACATCCAAAGGGTTTTGTGTCTAAATCAGATTTTTTCTTAGAACGAGTTATAAATCATGGTAGTTTGAGATCGTCTTTTCTTTAGGTAAGAAATTTAGTTTAAAACTCTGAAGTATAATGAAATTGAATCTCTCGGTATTTATCTTGAGTCATTTGGAGGGAAAAAGCGGAGTCGGCAAGGAAGACTAATTTTCCACTTTTGTCTTTGGCCAAAAACTTTTGTTTGATGCGCTGAAATTCTTTAAAATCTGGACTATCGGTTTCAGCTTCTACCCAGCAGGCTTTGTGGACATTCAGGTTTTCAAAGCTACACTGCGCGCTATATTCGTGGAGTAATCTGTATTGAATCACTTCAAATTGGAGTGCACCTACGGTTCCAATGACTTTTCTCCCATTGAGGTTGAGAGTAAACAACTGGGCAACCCCTTCGTCCATGAGCTGATCAATTCCTTTGGCGAGTTGCTTTGCCTTTAGCGGATCATTGTTATTGATAAAGCGAAAATGCTCTGGAGAGAAGCTAGGAATACCCTTAAATTGAAGGGTGTCTCCAGCCGTTAGCGTATCCCCAATTTTAAAATTTCCAGTATCGTGTAATCCTACAATATCTCCTGGATATGAGATGTCTACAATTTGTTTTTTCTCAGCAAAAAAGGCATTAGGAGAGGAGAATTTTAATTTCTTATTCAAACGCACATGATGGTAGGGTTTGTTTCGTTCAAAAGTTCCTGATACGATCTTGATAAACGCCAACCGATCCCGATGATTGGGATCCATGTTGGCATGAATTTTAAAAACAAAACCTGCAAAATTTTTATCCTCTGGCTCAACCAATCGGGTGTCTGATTCTTTTGCCAGTGGCTTGGGAGCAATTTCGATAAAGCAATTGAGCAATTCTTGCACGCCAAAATTATTTAAGGCAGAACCAAATAAGACGGGCTGCAAGTTTCCGTCCAGATATTCTTGCTGGTCAAAGGGAGGATAAACGCCTTCTATCAGTTCCAATTCCTCTTTAAGATTCTGTAGTCGAGTCGTTCCTATCGCAGCTTGTAATTCGAGATCATCCAAAGATTCAAATTGCTTCTTTTTTCCAATCGTTTGCTTACTCTCATCCTGAAACAACTGAATGTTGTGTTCCCAGATGTTATAGATTCCTTTGAAATCATATCCCATGCCAATAGGTATGGATAGTGGAGTGACATGCAAACCTAATTTTTGTTCTACTTCATCCATCAGGTCAAAGGCATCCTTTCCCTCTCGGTCTAATTTATTGATAAAGACAATAATGGGAATTTTACGCATTCGACAAACTTCAACTAGTTTTTCCGTCTGTTCCTCCACCCCTTTAGCCACATCAATCACAACAATAACACTGTCAACGGCAGTTAGGGTTCTAAAGGTATCTTCAGCAAAATCCTTGTGCCCAGGCGTATCTAGAATATTGATTTTTTTGTCTTTATAAACAAAAGCTAAAACGGAGGTAGCCACAGAAATTCCACGTTGGCGCTCAATTTCCATAAAGTCACTAGTGGCTCCTTTTTTTATTTTGTTGGATTTCACCGCTCCTGCCTCTTGGATAGCTCCCCCAAAAAGGAGTAGTTTTTCTGTCAAGGTTGTTTTACCAGCATCGGGATGGGAGATAATCCCAAAGGTCCGACGTCTTTTAATTTCTTCTAAAAATCCCATGCATGCAATTTGTCACAAAAGTATTACAAATAAAGCCCCAAGCGAAAAGATTCTGAATAGGTTTTTGTAAAAATATTGGGTAATTTTGAAAGCTATGAAAGAAGAAGAAGTAATCCTAGTTGATGTCAACGATACTCCTGTGGGGACTATGCCCAAAATGGAAGCGCATGAAAAAGCCATTTTACACCGCGCCTTTTCTGTTTTTATTCTCAACAAAGAGGGGCAACTGATGTTACAACAACGCGCATTACATAAATACCACTCGCCCGGGCTATGGACAAATACCTGCTGTAGTCATCAGCGTATGGGGGAGACTAATTTGGAAGCCGGAGCCAGAAGATTACAAGAAGAAATGGGTTTTGAGACCCCTTTAGAAGAACTTTTTAGCTTTATTTATAAAGCTCCTTTTGATAATGGACTTACTGAACACGAATTGGACCATGTGCTCTTGGGTCATCATAATGCAGTTCCAGAGATCAATACCGAAGAAGTAGCGAGTTGGAAATGGATGGATTTGGATCAAGTAGCCAAGGAAATTATTACCATGCCTGATCAGTATACCGTTTGGTTTAAGATCATTTTTGATAGTTTTTATAAACACATTAAATCTTAATTATGCAAGTAACCGTAAGTAGAAAAGCTCACTTTAATGCAGCACACCGCCTGTTTAAGAAAGAGTGGACAGATAAGCAAAATGAGGCTATTTTTGGAAAATGCGCCAATCCACACTATCATGGCCATAATTATGAATTAATTGTTCACGTTACTGGAAAAATAGATCCAGAAACAGGCTATGTGATGGACATGAAAGTATTGAAAGATTTAATTAAAGCGGAGGTTGAGGAGCTATTGGATCATAAAAATTTGAATGAGCAAGTGGCAGAATTCTTCGATTTGATTCCAACAGCAGAAAACATAGCCGTAGTGATTTACAATAAATTAAAACCGCATTTAAATAAAGCTCATACTTTATCCGTCACTTTGTACGAAACCCCAAGAAATTTTGTTACTTTTTCTGGCTAACCCATTATAAAAAGAGTTTACTTAGCAAATAATTATTTTGACATTCGTCAAAATGTTCTATATTCATAACAACAAAAATTTAATATTACATAATGCCGAGTATCAAACAACTTAAAAAAGACATCAACAATGAGATTGGTGATTTGATTGAAGACATCTATTTATGGGAACTTTCAAACCCAACTGCAGATTTATCCAAAAGTGAAAAACTCATAGATGAAGCCATTTTGGCTTTTGATGATTTGATTCAACAAATAAATGCAGTTTCAGGTGACGGAGTTAAAGGACAGTTTAAGAAAATCCAAGAAGCAAAAGCTAAGGTAATCACAGATTTACTTAAGAAGTCAGCCAAGCTTTAATCTCAGTTTTTATTCTTCCCTTCGCTCCTCCAAGTACTTCAAGAATTCCTTCCCGTATTTAGAAGATCGCACTTCGGGTGTCATTTTCACTGCTATAGAATCAAGCAAAGATAAATTAGCATCGTAAACCTCTGTTAATGCTAAATAGGGAGCGATGTTTTGATCGGTATGCTGGGCAGCAAAATTGATGGTATACAAATAGCGTCTTCTTGTTAAATTATTAAGCTGCTTCTCCAAAGAATCAGCTCTTTCAATTTCCCCATTACTTTGTGCCTGATAAAACCCTTTAATAAGTTCTAGATTTTGATCATTGAATTTTCTTTTGAAAGCGATATGTTCTTGTAGTAACTCTTGATTTTTTGATCCTTTAATTTCTGCACTACTTTCAAAAGTTTTGAGGAGTGTGTTGATTTCAATATTTCCTTTTTCACCGAAAAATAAAATACGGTCATTTAGACTATCGCCATCTTCTTTGTCAAGATAGAGATAGAAAACCTCTGGTGTTTCAATTTGAGTATTAAACTCAAACTTTGGAGTTCCTTTTACTAGTGTAGAGTCTATATTTACCAGAAGGGTGTCTTCAATTTTTTGTAAATATAATGTTCCTTTTCTCAGTCCTTCAATGCTTCCAGAGACAATCATAGTGTCTCCTGATGCTTTCTTTTTCTGAGGTTGACAGGCTAGGATAAAAATGAAAAGTATTGGAAATAAGTAAAAGGGAATGTCTTTTTTTGTCATGATCATAGATTTAACCAATAGGTCAATTTGAGGTTAAAACTACGATATCTTGGCGAAAAATTATCAGTACTGATGTAATTATCATTATAAACAATAAATAAATCGGATAATGGAGCAAACCGCCATTGCATTCTGGAGTTGACCCCGAGGTTTTCTCCTTGAGAATTGTATTGCACAAAAGTGGTCCATGAAAGTGTTTTGGTAAAAGTGAAATCCAACTTGGGACTTATTAACCAAATATTTTTAGAACTGTAGGGTTTAGGAAGTTCAATGGCATTAAAATTAACTAGCATACTTGCATTAAAAATAGGTTGCTTACGCCAGTTTAATTCATTTTCTAAAGAAAATTTGGTTCCGTTATAAAAAGTGCCATAAGCGATTTTAGAATTAAAATTGAACTTTTTCCTTTGGTCCGAGCGATAGCCTAGTTCCACCTCAGTGAAATTATAACTTGAGTTTGAAGGGAGGTCTATTCCATCACTGCTTCGTGTGGGGTCAAAGCCATCTGTAAGGAACTCATAGCGGTTGGATATTCTCAAACTTAGATTGGTGTTGTTCAAATATCTTTTTTGGATGGACGTAATAAACCACCTGTCGGTAAGCATATAATTTAATCTGGGATTATACACAAAAAACGTACGTTCGCTAAAATCATAACTGTTTACATTTGGGTTTTTAGGATATATACGGTAGGTGTATACCGGTGCTAGTTTTAAAAATCCAGTACGCCTAAAAAAACCAAGATCAGAACGAAAGTCTTCTCCTCCATGAATAACCTCCATGCCTACATTATGACGCAAGGTGTTTCTTTCTATTTTCATTCCAGAAATCATATCATCATCATCCAAACCTTCAGTAAATGATTTGTGGAAAAAAGCTCGCCCATTCCATTTACTATCCGCTGAAGCTAAATTATATTCAATCCCAGTGACACTATTTTTTTTCTCTTCCTCAGAAATAAAATCAAAATCTTCAGTGGTTCTTCTGTCGATCAAGAAAAAACTAATATTTGAACGGTTAAACACCTTTTGACGAAGGGTAAAAACGGTGTTTAAATTGGAAGGAATTTCATTGGCAATATCTGCATCTGTAAGTACATTTAGAAATCCTAGCCGGAGATTAGAATTTAACTTTCCACTAAGCCTTGCGCCTGCTACAATCTTGTTTTCTATGGTATTCCCATCCAAATCTTCTGCAACTCCAATACGTCTAGAAAAGAATGGGGTTACATCATTATTGGCTCCAAAGTCTTTGAACAGGTCATCGTTTTGAGTGAAAAACTGTCTTTTTTCTGGAAGTGAAATTGCGAAACGAGTCAAATTCACCACCTGATCATCAACCTCTACTTGAGAAAAATCAGGGTTAAAAGTGAGGTCTAAATTCAATGCGTTGCCAATGGGAATTTTGGCATCTCCTCCAACAGAAAAATTTGTGTCTTGGCGGTTATTTTCAAAGTCATTATATTTTGCACTGCTTACATATGGAATTAATGAAATGGGGTTCCGTGCTTTTTTTAGAGGTTCTTCAAAAACCATTTTTCCCATAAAGCCAAGATTTCCTATGACTTGATTCTGAGGTGTTTGAATCCAAATACTGTGCTCGTTGCCTTGCGTGTTTCTTCTGTAAATATTAAAACGCCAGGAGGTTTGGGTGTTGTCATAAAAGAAAGCGCTAAAAGGAATTTTTATTTCTACAGTGTATTTTCCCTCTTCAATTTTAGTTTCTACCGTCCATTTTGTATCCCATGCAGTGTTTCTGTCAGTTCGGTAGTTTTGATTTCCACCCGAGATCAAACCATCTGCCTTCAGTCCAATTGGATTGGTAGCAAACGAAAAGGCATTAGTTGCATCGTTGAAAGTATCAAAAAGTAAAGTAATGTAATCAGATCCAAATGTTTGGAAGTCACGCTTTAGATTCGGGGTTGTAAAATTATTTCCATCGGTGGCAGCCTCAATTAGAATGTATAGATTTTGATCATCCCGAAGCATTTTAAACTTGGTTTGCTTATTTGCCTGGAGGCTATCTGTGGGTCGCCACATCCAAAAATTTGAAGCCCATTTTGATTTTCCCCATTCTACTTCATCTCCTATTCCATTTATTTTAATTTCACCAGAAATGGAAGGAATAAGAAATTCCTTTCCTTTCTCCTGTGCAAAAAGGAAAGAGTTAAAAAATAACAGGATTAAGGGGAGTGTACTATAGAGCGTTCTAATCTTGATCAAAGCTTTATTATAAATATCAAAAATACATAATGTTACTATGACAATTTTATCTATTAAAGGTTTAATTCTTTTTAAATTTATAGTGTAGAAAAAATCAGGTATTGATGATGTTAAAGAATTTTTCTAAAGGTGAGATTTATTCTAGGTTTGACGGGTTTTGCTGTTTTTGAAATTTGATGCAACCAATGTTCTTGAGTGGCCCCTCCCATAATTAACAAACTTCCAGATTTCAATAATAGCTTAAGTCGATCTTCTTTATTACGTCTGTGTTTTAAATGGAATAATCGATTTTCACCTAAACTTAAAGAGGCAATAATAGGATTTTTACCTAATTCCTTTTCATTGTCAGCGTGCCAGCCGTTACTGTCTTTACCATCGCGATATAAATTCAACAGAACTGTTGTAAACGATGCTTCGCAAACAAGTTTAATTTTATTTTGAATCTCTCGAAGTAAAGGAGTCATTTCCTTAGGTTGCATAGTGATCCCTGAGTAGGTGTAGGGCTTGGTATTGTTAGCATATAACGCGGTCAGTCGAGGTTGTTGATAGGTTTTGCCAAAGACTGTAATTGGGTCTTGTTGCCATGGAGTTTCATGGAGCAGTTGATTGAATATCGCCTGTGCTTCTCTTGCTGTGAAAAAAGACTCAAAGTAACTTATTTCAGCATCGTTTAGTTTTAATATATCTCCATCCTTTGGTAGTAATTCCGAATCAATCATAGTGCAAGAAACAAAAGAATCAAGAAATAAAAAAACCGCCCAAAGGCGGTTATCTTATTATTTAATTAGTTCAACACTTCGTTGAATAAAATCTGTCAGTGCTTCTCCTTTCAAGAGATTTTTTGATAATCGAGCGAGGTCAACGGCTTGCTGTATCAAACGTTCTCTCTTTTTCTCAGTTTTGGTCGCGAGTATTTGACCTACCAACTCATGATTAGTGTTGACAGTAAGCGTGTACATGTCAGGCATATTTCCCATCATCATTCCACCACCTCCTGTTTGTTGCATCTCTTTCATTCTTCTCATGAATTCAGGTTGTGTTAAAACGAAAGGTAGTGCATGACTGTCCATTGCTTCCATCTGTACAGTATACCCTCCTTCTTTTACAACTGATTCAATCATCGGTTTTAGCGTCTCCTTCTCTTCTTCAGTTAGTTTTGAAACGGTAGCTTCATCCTTTTTAATTAAATTTTCTATTGTATCACCATCCACACGAGCAAAAGATACATTCTCCTTGCTGCCTTCCAGCTTTTGAATAAGGTGTCCAATAATGGGTGAGTCCAAAAGCAATACTTTGTATCCTTTGTTTTTAGCTTGTGTGATATAACTGTGCTGGTCTTCCGTGTCTGATGCATAAAGAAGAACAAGCTTGTCATCTTTGTCCGTCTGATGTTCTTTTACAGCAGTTTGTAATTCCTCAAAAGTGAAATATTCACCGTCGGTGGTTGGGAAAAGAGCAAAATTTTCTGCTTTTTCAAAAAACTTATCTTCACTTAACATTCCATATTCAATGACCACCTTAATATCATTCCATTTTTCTTCAAATCCCTTACGATCTTTTTTGAATAAACTACTTAGTTTGTCTGCAACTTTTCGTGTTATATAGTTACTGATTTTCTTTACTGCTCCATCAGCTTGTAGGTAACTCCGTGAAACATTCAGTGGAATGTCAGGAGAATCAATAACCCCTCTTAATAAGGTTAAGAATTCAGGAACAATACCTTCAACATTGTCAGTGACAAAAACCTGATTTTGATACAGTTGGATACGATCTTTCTGAACGTTTAAATCGTTATTTAATTTAGGAAAGTAGAGGATACCTGTTAAATTAAACGGATAATCAACATTCAAGTGAATATTGAATAAAGGCTCTTCAAATTGCATGGGGTACAACTCCCGGTAAAAGTCCTTGTAGTTTTGATCTTCTAAGTCTGCAGGCTTTTTGGTCCAAGCAGGCTCAGGATTGTTGATTATATTGTCTACAGTAAGGGTTTCTGGTTTGGCATCTTCCGGCGCCCCTTCTGGCAAAGGAAGTGTTTCTTCCCGAGTACCAAATTTTATAGGAATCGGCATGAACTTATTGTATTTAGTCAAAAGTTCTTTGATCCGAGACTCTTCTAAAAACTCCTTAGAATCTTTGTCAATATGTAAGATTATTTCAGTTCCTCTACTGTCTTTTGTAGAAGCTTCCAGTGTGTATTCTGGTGATCCATCACATGTCCAATGCGCTGCAGGACTGTCTTTGTGAGATTTTGTAATGATTTCAACTTTTTCGGAAACCATAAAAGCAGAATAGAAGCCTAATCCAAAATGACCAATGATACCACTGTCTTTTGCAGAATCTTTATACTGTTCTAAAAATTCCTCAGCTCCAGAAAAAGCAACTTCATTGATGTATTTTTGAACTTCATCTTCAGTCATTCCAATCCCTTGGTCAATGACATGAAGTTTTTTACCTTTTTTGTCAATCTTGATTTCTATTTGGGTCGCTCCCAGATCACCTTTTATCTCGCCCAGGCTACTTAAGTGATGAAGCTTGGTTGTGGCGTCTGTAGCATTTGAAATCAGTTCTCTTAAAAAAATCTCGTGGTCACTGTAAAGAAATTTCTTGATTAGTGGGAAAATGTTTTCAACAGCTACATTAATTTTTCCTGTACTCATGTTTTTGGTTTTTAATTTTAAATGATGTAGTCAAAAAAAATACCATACTTAAAATTGTGACAAGATGACACATGAAATTTAACAAGATATTATGTTTAACTTATTGCAAAAAAGAATAAACACACTATATTTGTACGAACTTAAATGATATGGCAAAAAAGAATTTAGAGTTGAAAAATAAAATAGTTGAGGCATACAGCGACCATGTTTTAGAACATGAAAAGGAGCCAAAATCAGTTTTTAATTTTTGTAAAAATAATGGGATTGAAGAATCTGATTTTTATAAGCATTTCTCTTCCTTGGAACACATTAAAGAATCCATTTTTGTTCAGTTTTTTGACAACGCTTTTTCATTAATAAGCAAAGAGAAAGATTTTGAAACCCAATCTCCAAAAGAAAAATTACTTTCTTTTTATTACACCTTTTTTGAGGTGCTATTGCTAAATAGAAGTTATGTTTTATTTGTGCTCTCTTCTTCAAAAAATAAAATGCAACAGTTAATGTCTTTAAAGAGTTTGCGTAGTTCTTTCAAGCAATTTGCATCGACTCTCATAGAACAAGGTAATATGCACAAGCAGTCACGATTTACAAAGCATCCCGAAGCTCTTTTTTCCGAAGGTGCTTGGGTACAGTTGTTATTTCTTTTAAAATTTTGGTTAGAGGATAAATCTGCTGGTTTTGAAAAAACAGACATGGCCATAGAAAAATCAGTTCAAACCGTTTTTGAATTATTTGATAATACCCCCCTCGACAGTATTATTGATTTTGGAAAATTTCTTTGGAAAGAAAATTTTAAAATGACTTAATTGAAAACATTAGATTCAATTCCAACCAACAAAATCGAACGTGCCTCAAAATTAGTTTCTACCGGAATAAGAGTAGGAGGGAATTATATCCGCTATTATGGTGATAAATTAATCAAAGGGGAAGATTCTAAAAACAAGCTTAATGAAAATAATGCCAAGGACATTTATAATGGCCTTAAGGAGTTGAAAGGTAGTGCACTTAAGGTAGCGCAAATGTTAAGTATGGAAAAGAATCTGTTGCCACAGGCTTATGTAGAGCAATTTGGTTTGGCACAATTTTCAGTTCCACCTTTGTCTTCTGCATTGGTTAAAAAAACAATACGAAAATATTTAGGAGCTGACCCAGAAGTGGTCTTTGATACATTTGTTACTCAATCTGAAAACGCGGCCAGTATAGGACAAGTACATCGCGCTTCAAAAGAAGGGAAAAAACTTGCTGTGAAAATTCAATATCCTGGAGTGGCAAATAGTATCAGCTCTGATTTAGCATTAATTAAACCCATTGCCTTAAAAATGTTTAACCTCAAAGGGAAAGACACGGCAAAGTATTTTAAAGAGGTTGAAGATAAACTCCTAGAAGAAACAGACTACCTCCAAGAATTGGTGAACAGTGAATATGTTTCTAATGCTGCTAAAAAAATTCCAAATTTAAAATTTCCTAAATATTACAAAAAGTGGACGACTTCCAAAACACTAACTATGGATTGGATGGAGGGGGTACATCTTTCAGAATACGTGGCTCAAGAAGATGAAGGTCATGATGTTAGAAACCGATTGGGGCAAACACTTTGGGATTTTTATATGTTTCAGATTCACGGTTTGAAAAAAGTCCAAGCGGATCCTCATCCAGGAAATTTTATGGTTGACCAAGAGCGAAATTTAATTGCTATTGATTTTGGCTGCATGAAATCGATACCAGAAGATTTTTATCATCCTTATTTTGAACTTTCTAACAAGGAAAATATTGAGGATGTTTCTAAGTTTGACAAGTTATTGCGGGAGTTGGAAATTATATTGCCTTCAGACTCAGAAGAGGAGGTTCATTATTTTACTGAATTGTTCCAACGCATGATGCGTCTCTTTACGCTTCCTTTTCATGACAAAAGCTTTGATTTTTCAAGTGCAAAGTTTTGGGAGGACATAAGTCATCTCTCAAGAGATTTTGCGGGTGATACACAGTTGAGAAAAATGAATGGAAACAGGGGTTCAAAACACTTTATTTATATCAATAGAACCTTCTTTGGACTTTATCATTTATTGCATGATTTGAAAGCTGAAATTCAAACGGAAGATTTTAAAAAATACCTTTAAGAAGTTCCTTTTAAGGTTGAGTTGGTCAAGCCAACAAAAATGAGTATTTTTCAAAAAAACAAAACAACAGCCTATGTATAACTCTAAGATAATTGGCTTAGGTAAATTCCTTCCCGATAATATTGTTACCAATGCAGATCTTGAGAAGAAAATGGATACTTCAAGCGATTGGATCATTGAAAGAACAGGTATTGAGGCACGACGACATATTTTAAAGGGTGACAAAGAGGGAACGGCCTCCATGGGTGTTAAAGCTGCTAAAGTCGCCTTAGAAAGAGCTAAATTAAAAGCTCAGGAAATAGATCTTATTTTATTTGCAACCCTAAGTCCAGATTATTATTTCCCTGGCTCTGGAGTTTTGGTTCAAGAGGCTTTGGATATTCCGGATTGTCCTGCAATGGATATTCGTATGCAATGTTCGGGTTTTGTTTATGCTGTATCCACCGCCGATCAGTTTATTAAAACCGGAATGTATAAGAATGTCTTAGTCATTGGATCTGAATACCACTCTGGGGGGCTGGATATGACAACAAGAGGAAGGAATATTTCCGTAATTTTTGGAGATGGTGCAGGAGCTGTAGTGATGACTCGAGCCGAGAATAACGAAACAGGAGTACTTTCTTCCCATTTACATTCTGAAGGGAAATATGCAGAAGAGCTATCCTTGATAGGGCCTAATACTGGCCGATGGGTTCCTGAAATTTTGACTGCAAATGATCCTGATGATATTTCCTATTACCCTTACATGAACGGTCAGTTCGTGTTTAAAAATGCGGTAGTTCGATTTGCAGAAGTCATCAATGAGGGGTTACAAAAAACTGGATGGACTGCAGATCAAATTGGAATGTTAATTCCACATCAAGCGAACCTTAGAATCTCTCAATTTGTACAACGAAAATTTGGATTGAGTGATGATCAAGTATATAACAATATCCAACGTTATGGAAATACGACTGCAGCCTCCATTCCTATTGCTTTAACAGAAGCATGGGAAGAAGGGAAAATTGTACCAGGCACTAAGGTAGTCTTAGCCGCTTTCGGAAGTGGTTTCACATGGGGAAGTGTAATGATACAATGGTAGGATATAAAACCCTTGTATTGGGTGCCACAATGAATCCTGAGCGATACGCTTTCAAGGCTGTACACCGATTGTTAGTTGAAGATATCGAAGTCGTTCCAATGGGAATTAAAAAAGGTAAAATTGCTTCTTTATCTATTGTTCCTGTTCACGAGCCACAGGAGAATATTCATACAGTTTCCCTTTATATAGGAGCACCACGACAGGAGCCCTATTTTGATTATATTGTTAATCTTAATCCTAAGAGAGTTATTTTTAATCCGGGGACAGAAAACCCAATTTTTGCTCAAAAACTTCAGGAAAAAGGCATTCCTTGGGAAAACGCTTGTACTTTGGTTTTACTTTCTACGAATCAGTACAAGTCCTAGAAAGGTAAGGAGTCCATTTAATGGAAGTAATTCGTATCCCAGTTGATAGCCGCCCAAGGTAGCTGCATCCAAATTACCTATTATGCTTATTAGTGCTAATGCTCCCAAAAGAACCCACCACACATGGCGATCGTGAATTTTATATGAAGTAAAAATTCCAAAAGCAAACAGTCCTAAAAGGGGTCCATAGGTATACCCAGCAACTGTCAAGAGTCCATCGATAACATTTCTATCTAGGATGTATTTAAAAAGAATAACCACAAGGATTAATAAGACACTCATTCCAATGTGAGTTTTTTTCCGAATGCTTTTTTGTTTCTTTTCTGGATATTTTTCAAGGTTTAAAAAATCAATACAGAAAGAAGTAGTTAACGAGGTCAAGGCGCTATCAGCACTACTGTATGCGGCAGCGATTAAACCTAAAATAAAGGTCACGGCTACTGCAATTCCTAAGCGGCCATTTAAGGCAATTTCAGGAAACAATAAGTCCGTTTTTGGACTACCATCCATTAATGGCACTTCAATGCCTTGAGATTCTGCATAAATATAAAGTAGGCTCCCTAGCAACATAAATAGCCCTGTCACAAAAACAAGAACAAAGCTAAAGACAACCATATTTTTTTGCGCATCTTTCAAGTTTCTACAGCTCAAGTTTTTTTGCATCATATCTTGATCCAAACCGGTCATACATATGGTAACAAAAGCACCACCAATAAATGATTTTAAAAAATGATTGCGACTAAGAATCGAATCAGTCACAAAGACTGAATTGTACTGCGAAAATTCTGTAGAAGCTAAAAATTCTGAAAATGACCAATCTAATGCTTCATTTATATATGCGATAGACAAAACAACAGATAAGATCATTAGGGAGGTTTGCAGTGTATCTGTAAAAACGATGGTTTTAATTCCCCCTCTCTGCGTGTAAACCCATATGAGTACGATGGATAAAATAACCGTAATCTCAAAAGGGATATTCCATGCATCAAAAATGAATTGTTGTAAAACAATGGCCACTAAAAATAAACGAAAAGCAGCTCCTAGGACTCTAGATAAAAAGAAAAAGAAGGCTCCCGCACGATGGCTATTTTTCCCAAATCGTGTATTTAAATATTCATAAATTGAGGTAACATTATTTTTGTAATAAACGGGAAGTAAAACATAAGCCACAACAAAATACCCTACCAAATATCCCATTACTACTTGAAAATAGGTGAACTGTGAATCTTTTATCCAGCCTGGCACCGATATAAAAGTGACTCCAGACAAAGAAGCTCCTACCATACCAAAGGCAACTAAATACCAAGGTGAATTTCGGTTTGCCTTAAAAAAACTTTCGTTGGAGTCTTCCTTTCCGGTATAATAAGCAATCCCGACCAAAACTAAAAAATAACCTATAATTAGACTTAGAATAAAAAGAGGTGAAATCATTTTTAGTGTTTAAGTTGTTAAAGGTACAAAAGTAGTTTCAACCTATAATTTTGTAAATTCGCGTATGGATTTTTCGTCAAAATTGCTTGAAAATGCAGTGCAGGAAATTGCTCAACTCCCTGGGATAGGCAGGCGAACTGCTCTACGTCTAGCGCTTCATCTTCTGAAACAGCCTGTAGAGCACACCCAATCATTAGCTAAAGCTTTAACTTCCTTGAGGGAGGGTATTATATTTTGTGATCGGTGTCATAATTTATCTGACGCCCCCACTTGTGAAATATGTTCAAGTCCAAAAAGAAATAAAAGTATTCTCTGTGTCGTTGAGGATATCAGAGATGTTATGGCAATAGAAAATACAGGACAGTATAATGGCCTATATCATGTTTTAGGTGGAATTATTTCTCCAATGGATGGAATCGGCCCTCAAGATTTAACAATTAATTCTCTTTTAGAAAAAGTCAAAAACAATGAGGTTAGCGAACTTATTTTTGCACTTAGTGCAACTATGGAGGCTGACACAACGAATTTTTACATTTATAAATTACTAAAACCGTTTGAAATAAAAACATCAACTATAGCAAGAGGAATACCTGTGGGAGATGAGTTAGAATTTACGGATGAGGTCACTTTAGGACGAAGTATTTTAGCAAGAATTCCTTTTGAGGCTTCTATTTCAAAAAGTTAAATTGAAGGAGTCTTAAACAGAAGGGCTAAGAAATCCTTTTTTCAACGTCAAAAAATGATACTTTTGCAAAACAAATTATGAGATGGGACAATATCTTTTAAAATTACCCAAAATGGGTGAAAGCGTTGCCGAAGCTACCGTAACTAAATGGTTAATGGAGGTTGGGGATAAGGTAGTTTTAGATGATGCAGTTCTTGAGATTGCTACTGATAAAGTAGACACTGACGTAACTTCTGAGGTAACGGGTGTATTATTTGAAAAAAGAGTTCAGGAAAATGAAGTTGTTTCTGTTGGAGCTGTTCTGGCAGTCATTGAAATTGAGGGTGAAACCACAATTGAACAAAAAGAAGAAGTAAAAGCAGTCCCTGCTCCAGCAAAAGAAAAGCCAACAAATAAACCAATACTTGAAGATCAGATTTTAACAGCTGAGGTTGCTTCTGAAAAAATAATTCAAGACCTTGAAAAGGTTCAGAGTGGAGATGCAATAAAGCTTAAAGAGAGTGCCAACTTTTATTCTCCTCTGGTAAGAAATATCGCACAACAAGAAGGGGTTTCTGTTTCGGAACTAGATTCAATTAAAGGGACTGGCGTTGAGCAGCGTGTGACCAAGAATGATATTTTAGCCTATATTAAGAGTAGAGGGAAGGGTGCTTCTCTTTCTAATAATGCTGCTTCTGTTGAAAGTAAAACACTACAACCCAATAACCCACAAGTTCACTTTAATGGGAATGATCAGATCGTGGAGATGAGTCGTATGGAAAAGTTGATTTCTACCCATATGAAATCGAGTATACAAACTGCTGCTCATGTACAGTCATTTATTGAAGTGGATGTTACCAACCTCTGGAAATGGAGGGAGGAAGCTAAAAATGCATTTCAAAAACGAGAAAATGAAAAGCTGACCTTTACTCCTTTATTCATGACAGCTATCATCAAAGCTCTACGAGATTATCCACAATTGAACAGTAGTGTTCAGGGAGATAAAATCATAATGAAACAGGCTATAAATTTAGGTATGGCTGCTGCTTTACCGGATGGTAATCTTATAGTTCCCGTTGTCAAAAATGCAGATCATTTTAATTTAATTGGTTTGGCAAAAGCAGTAAATGACTTAGCCGCCAGAGCTAGAAATAACGCTCTCAAACCGGATGAAGTTCAGGAGGGAACATACACCTTCACCAATATAGGTAATTTTGGATCGCTGATGGGAACCCCAATTATTAATCAACCCCAAGTAGGCATATTAGCTATAGGTGCCATACGTAAAGTTCCTGCAGTAATTGAAACTAAAGAAGGAGATTTTATTGGAATTCGCCATAAAGTAATTTTATCTCACAGTTATGACCATCGGATTATCAATGGTGCTACAGGTGGACTTTTTGTCAAACGTGTTGCTGAATATCTTGAAAACTGGGAAGAAACACTTCCGTATTAATCTCAAATTGTAAACATGAAACTTCAACTCACAAAACCACTCTGTTTCTTTGATCTTGAAACTACAGGTACTGATATATCCAAAGATCGAATTGTTGAAATCGCTGTATTAAAACTTCATCCGGACGGGTTGCAAGAAAAAAAAGAATGGCGAACGAATCCAGAACAACCTATTCCTGCAGAAGCATCAGCCGTTCATGGCATAACAGATGAAATGGTCGCAAGTGAACCAACTTTCAAAGAACTTTCTAACGAAATATATAGTTTTATTAAAGGTTGTGATTTAGCAGGTTATAATTCTGATCGATTTGATATTCCTTTGCTTGTAGAGGAATTACTTCGTGCAGAAGTGGATTTCGATTTTAAAAACAACAAAACAGTGGATGTTCAAACCATATTTCATAAAATGGAGCAACGCACACTAACTGCAGCCCTTCGTTTCTATTGTAATGAAGAATTAACAGATGCTCACTCGGCTCATGCGGATACTAAAGCGACACATGATGTTTTGATAGCACAACTGGATCGATATCAAGAACTAGAGCCTAACATTGCTTTTTTGAATGAATTCAGTTCCAGAAGAAAAACCGTTGATTTTGCAGGTTTTGTTGTCTATAACAAAGACGAAGAAGCTTGCTTTGGTTTTGGAAAACATAAAGGGAAAAAGGTTACGGACATCTTGGCAAATGAGCCGGGTTATTTTGGATGGGTTATGAACGCTGATTTCCCCAGATATACCAAAAAGATTTTAACCGAAATACGGTTAAGTCAAATGAATACTAATTTATAATAAGGTGAAAATTGTTTGTGTAGGGCGCAATTATACAGCGCATATAGCAGAATTACAAAATGAGAAGCCAGAACACCCGGTACTCTTTTTAAAGCCTGACACAACTATTCTTCAGAAGAATCAGCCTTTTTTTATTCCGCACTTTACAGAAGATGTTCATTATGAAGTAGAGGTGTTGATCAAAATTAAAAAACTAGGAAAGTATATTCAACCTGAATTTGCACATAAATATTACAGTCAAATTGGGTTAGGAATTGATTTTACCGCCCGCACTGTTCAAAATGAATTAAAAGCCAAAGGGTTGCCCTGGGAAAAAGCTAAGGCCTTTGATGGTTCTACTTTAATTGGAGAATGGTATAATAAAAAAGATTTTGAATCTATAGAAAATCTTTCTTTTTCCCTAGAAAAGAACGGGGAGAAAGTACAGGAAGGATCAACAGCAAATATGCTTTGGAAAATAGATGAACTGATCGCCTATTGCTCCCAATATTTTACACTCAAAATAGGAGATGTATTGTTTACGGGTACTCCATCAGGTGTGGGAGCCGTTTCTATAGAAGACCATTTGGTAGGTTATTTAGAAGGGAATCAAGCATTTTCTGTTAAAATAAAATAGGATGAAAGCAGAGCTAATCACAATAGGTGATGAGATTTTAATTGGTCAAATTGTAAATACTAATGCTGTTTTTTTATCAAAGGCTTTAAATAAAATTGGAATTGAAATCGCTCAAATCACCAGTATTTCTGATGATAAAGAAGCGATTATCAAAACATTAGACGATACAGTATTGAGAGCTCAGGTAGTCATTCTTACAGGAGGCTTGGGACCTACAAAAGATGATTTAACAAAACATACCTTGTGCGAATATTTCAATGATACTTTGATTGAGAATAAGGAAATTTTAGCACATATTGAGGAGATTTTTGCTAAATACATTACCACTCCCATAAACAATGAAAATCGAAAGCAAGCCTTGCTCCCTTCAAAAGCCCGCGTTTTAAAAAATGAACATGGTACGGCTTCGGGGATGTGGTTTGAAAAGGGAGATCAAGTTATTATCTCACTGCCCGGAGTTCCTTTTGAGATGAAATCTTTGATGACCAACAAAGTCATACCTGCGTTGCAAGATCATTATACACGTCCGTTTATTTTACACAAGACAGTTTTGACCTATGGCTTAGGAGAAAGTGTTATCGCTGAACGCCTCATTGACTGGGAAAACAATCTTCCTAAAGACATCAAATTGGCTTACTTGCCTAACCTAGGTAGAGTTCGCTTGAGATTGTCTTCCAAAGGTAATGATGAAGCCTTGCTTTTAAAAAGAGTAAACGATCAGATAGATACACTTTTACCTTTTATTGAAGATATTTTTGTGGGTTTTGAAGACGAAACATCCCTTGAAATAAGAGTACAAGAACGTTTTATTGCTCAAGGAAAAACTTTAGCGATTGCTGAGAGTTGCACTGGCGGATTGATTGCTTCAAGATTGACGAAAAATCCTGGTTCTTCAGCCTTTTTTAATGGGGCTGCGATAACCTACCATACACAAAGTAAGATTGATGTTTTAGGAGTATCAGAGGCGCTTATTAAAACGCATTCTGTAGTGAGTGAAGCCGTTGCAGCTTCAATGGCCCAACAAGTTCGAAAAAAATTTAATGCTACAATTGGGGTTGCCACTACAGGAAACGCAGGGCCTTTAAAAGGAGATTCTGATGCAGAGATTGGAACAGTGTGTATTGCTATAGCTTCTGAAAAAGAAACAGTTACGGAAAAATTTCTCTTTGGAATTCATCGTGAACGTGTAGTTGAAAAAGCAGTAAATAAAGCCTTAGAAATGATTTATAAGCAGCTTGAATAAAAAGCTTTATTATTTTTAAGAAAAACAATTTTGTTACTGTGTAAAAAACAGTAAATTTGCAGCCACGTTAAAAAAAAGACGGTTATGTCAAAAATTTGTGAACTGAGCGGAAAACGCGTAATGTTTGGAAACAATGTTTCTAAAGCTTTAAACAGAACCAAGCGTCGTTTTGATGCAAATATTATCAACAAACGTTTTTATATTCCTGAAGAGGATAAGTGGGTAACCCTTACCATATCTACAGCGACCTTAAAAACAATTAATAAAAAAGGAATTTCTGCTGTCTTAAAACAAGCCAGAGAGAAAGGACATTATAAAGGTTAATAGAATGGCAAAAAGAGGAAATAGAGTACAAGTTATACTTGAATGTACAGAACATAAAGAATCTGGACAGCCAGGAACATCTCGTTATATCACAACTAAGAACAAGAAGAATTCACCTGAGCGTTTAGAAATTAAAAAATTCAACCCGATTTTGAAAAAAATGACGGTTCATAAAGAAATTAAATAAGTCATGGCAAAGAAATCCGTAGCATCATTACAAACAGGTTCAAAAAGATTAACAAAAGCCATCAAAATGGTTAAAAAAGGAGATAGTAACTCATACAGTTTTGTAGAGACTATTATTGCTCCCGATGAGGCTTCAAAATGGTTAGATAAACAATAATCCTTTTGATTATACCCAAAATAAAAGCTACTTTTAAGGTAGCTTTTTTTATACACTAAAGTTTATGGGAAAACTTAGTAACTTTTTTTCAAGTAAAGACAAGAAAAAACTGGAAGACGGATTGGCAAATACCAAGAAATCTTTTCTGTCTCGACTAGGGACAGCAGTAGTTGGAAAAACAAAAATCGACGAAGACGTTTTAGATGAATTAGAAGCTATTTTAATTCAGTCAGATGTTGGTGTTGCTACCACTCTCAAAATAATTGATGCCTTGGAGGCTCGCATTGCTCGGGATAAGTATTTGAAAACAGAAGATCTTATTCGTATGATGCAAGAAGAAATCTTGGAATTATTGGTGGAAGCTGATGATGATTCACGGGATGGCTTTAATGCAAAATTCTCATCAAAGCCCCACGTTGTTATGGTGGTTGGAGTAAACGGAGTTGGAAAAACTACTTCTGTAGGTAAGTTGGCTCACCAATATAAAACACATGGTAAAAAAGTAATACTGGGAGCTGCAGATACCTTTAGAGCGGGAGCAATCGATCAGTTGCAAGTTTGGGCCGATCGAGTTTCAGTCCCACTTGTTCGTCAGGAGATGGGTAGTGACCCTGCCTCGGTAGCTTTTGACACGCTTCAATCTGCAAAAGCACAAGAAGCTGATATCGTTTTTATTGATACCGCTGGACGTTTACACAACAAGATTAATTTAATGAATGAATTAGCTAAAGTAAAACGAGTTATGTCTAAAGTGATTCCCGATGCACCTCATGAAGTACTTTTGGTTTTAGATGGCTCTACGGGACAAAATGCTTTTGAACAAGCGAAGCAATTTACTGCCGCAACAGAAGTGTCTAGCCTTGCGATTACAAAATTAGATGGTACTGCCAAAGGAGGTGTTTTATTGGGTATTTCAGATCAATTTCAAATTCCGGTTAAATATATTGGCGTGGGAGAAGGCATCGAAGATATCCAGATATTTGATAGAAAGGAATTTATCAAAACACTTTTTAGTTAACCCCACTATTATTGAATTTATGAAAATACTTAGAGCCCTATCCATATTCTTTTTAATTCTTGGTGCAGTCTACTTAGTTGGACCAAAGGTTGAGAAGCCTGTGTTTGAAGATTTAAAGATTGAAGTTCCTTCGGATCTTTTGACTTTAGACAACTGGGTTAATACAAGAGAGCTAGCAATAGGAAATGTTCGTCTCGATAATGCTTCCAAAATTATTTTTAATGATTATATTCCTACAAAAACTAAATACAGTGTAATATATCTCCATGGTTTTACTGCTTCTGGAATAGAGGGGGAGCCAGTTCACAGAAATATTGCTGAGGCATTAGGGGCTAATCTCTATATTCCTCGTTTGTTTGGTCATGGTCTTGAAGAAGAAGAAGAACCGATGCTCAATTTTAATAATGAAGATTTTTGGCAGTCGGGCTTGGAGGCGCTAGAAGTTGCAAAACAATTGGGTGAAAAGGTAATTGTATTAGGCACTTCTCACGGAGGTGCACTTTCACTGGCTTTAGCGGAAGACCAGGCAATTGCAGCCTTGGTTTTGTATGGACCCAATATTGAGGTGTTTGACCCTAAAGCAAAATTATTATCTAAACCTTGGGGACTTCAAATTGCTCGTTTAGTAAAAGGAGGGAAATACCATTATATGTGGAAACCAAGTGAGGAAAAACAAAGCTATTGGACTGCCAAAACTAGACTTGAAGCAACTACACACATGCAAAAATTTCTTGATGTCAAAATGAGACCTGCTATTTTCAAAAAGGTGAAAGCACCAGTTTTTTTAGCCTACTATTATAAAAATGATAGTCTTCAAGATCAGGTTGTTTCTGTGCCCGCCATGCTAAAAATGTTTGATCAGCTCGGTACTCCGGAAGCACTAAAAAGTAAACAAGCGTTTCCAGAAGCGGGTGACCATGTGTTGACTTCATATATTACTACCGATAATTATGATGAAGTTACAGCAGCAACATTAGATTTTTTATCCAACGTAGTATTAAAAAAATAAATGAAAAGAATATATGTTTTTTCAGCGAGTTTAATTTTAGTTCTAATTCTAATTGGTTGTAAGAATACTCCTAATGAACTTAATCAATGGGAGCCTTATAATGAAGCTTTTGAGCTGGAAGATAATGCAAACCACCCCATTTCAAGGATGCAGTATAAGCGAATCCAGTCAAAGCATTCTGATAGAAACACCTTATTTATTCCTTTCAAAGAGGAGTTAGCTGAATTTACACAAGCGGATCACGATACCCTAAAGACATTAATTTTAGAGCAAGATATTTTGAGTTTGCAAAGGTCAATTGCAGCAGGTGCATTGAGCTATGAAACCCTCACTTTATTTTATCTCTACCGAATTTATCATTACGAATTACGACGGGATACTTTTCTGAATGCTATTATTTCATTAAATCCTAATGTTTTAATTGAAGCCAGAGCTAAAGATCGCCTGCGGCAAAAAGAGTTAGAGCATCCGATTTATGGAATGCCAGTTTTGCTAAAGGATAATATAAACGCATTGCCTATGGTAACTACCGCAGGAGCTGCTGCTTTTAGTGATAATGTTCCTCAAAGTGATGCCTTTTTAGTTAAACAATTAAAAGATAAAGGAGCTCTCGTTTTAGGTAAAGTAAACTTAAGTGAATGGGCTTATTATTTTTGTCAAGGGTGCCCTGTAGGTTACAGTGCAATGGGAGGTCAAACTTTAAATCCCTATGGCCGCAGGCAATTTGAAACGGGAGGCTCTAGTTCAGGTAGTGGCGTAGCTGTTGCAGCAAATTATGCGGTTGCTGCCATCGGTTCAGAAACCTCAGGTTCTATACTTTCTCCTTCAGGAAAAAATAGTGTTGTGGGATTAAAACCGACAATTGGAGCCGTAAGTAGAAGCGGTGTTGTCCCCATTTCCAGCACTTTGGATACTGCAGGACCGATGACTAAGAATGTTGTTGATAATGCAATTTTGTTGAGTGCAATTACAGGGTTAGACTCTAAAGATTCCTATAGCTATGCAAGTCAATCGATACGTTTTCAAGGGTTGGATACCATTCAGATGAAAGGGAAACGGTTGGGATTGATTCGCAATTTTGCTAAAGATAGTTTAATGCAAGTCGCTATTAAAATTATGGAGGAAGCAGGAGCAACAATTATTACTTTTGACCCACCTGAGGCAGCTTTAAAACAATTTAGAAAAATATTAGATGTAGACATGAAAAAAGATCTACCCCTCTATATAGATTCCCATGGGAATCGTTCTTTAGGCTTGGATTCTGTGAAAGATATTGTTGCTTTTAATAAAAAAGACAGCCTCCTTCATGCCCCCTATGGTCAAGGTATTTTTGAGCGAATTGCCCAAGACACTACATCGGCGGTTCATTTTGAGCCCACGAAAAGAAAGATTATGCAAGAAGCAATGAATTATTTTGAGATTCCAATGCTTCAATATCAATTGGATGTTGTTTTGTCTATTGACAATCGTTCTGCCAGCTATGCTGCTGCTGCCAATTATCCTGCCTTGGGAGTTCCTATGGGGTATCAAGCAGATGGACAGCCTCAAAATATTACTTTTATTGCCCCTTCAAGACAAGAGCAAAAATTATTAGAAATTGGAGCCGCTTTCGAGCGCTTAACCAATGCCAGAAAAATACCGAAAGAATACAATTAAATTATGCGAACAAAATCCACTCAAAAAAATAAGATTAATGTCATTACCCTTGGGTGTTCCAAAAACGTCTATGACTCTGAAGTTTTGATGGGGCAATTGCGAGCCAACGATCAAGAGGTAGTTCATCAAGAAGAGGGAAATATAGTGGTCATTAATACCTGTGGATTTATTGACAATGCCAAGGAGGAATCCGTAAATACTATTCTTGAGCAAATTGAAAATAAGGAGGCTGGAAAAGTAGATAAGGTCTATGTGACGGGATGTTTGAGCGAGCGCTATAAGCCAGACTTGCAAAAGGAAATCCCTCAAGTTGACGAATATTTTGGTACGACAGATTTACCTCAATTGCTCAAAGTTCTAGGAGCTGATTATAAACATGAATTGGTGGGAGAGCGTATTTTGACGACCCCTAAACATTTTGCTTATTTAAAGGTCTCGGAGGGTTGTGATCGTCCTTGTTCTTTTTGTGCAATTCCCATAATGCGTGGGAAGCATCGTTCTACTCCGATAGAAGAGGTAGTCATTCAAGCGCAAAATTTAGCTCGAGATGGAGTCAAGGAATTGATGTTGATTGCACAAGATTTGACCTATTATGGTTTGGATCTTTACAAAGAACGAAAGTTAGCTGATTTATTATTAGCACTTGTTGCTGTAGAGGGAATTGAATGGATTCGTTTGCATTATGCTTTTCCTACTGGTTTTCCTGAGGATGTCCTCAAAGTTATGCGAGAGCAACCTAAAGTTTGTAACTATTTGGATATTCCTTTACAACATATTGCTGATCCTATATTGAAGTCTATGCGTCGAGGTACGACCAAAGAAAAGACGACCATATTATTGAAAAAATTCAGAAAAGAAGTACCTGGAATAATATTACGTACTTCTTTAATTGTGGGATATCCGGGAGAAACTGAAGAGGATTTTGAAACCTTGAAAGAGTGGGTTAAAGAAATGCGTTTTGAGCGTTTGGGATGTTTTACCTATAGTCATGAAGAGAATACTCATGCCCATCAACTTGAGGATAATGTGCCTGAAGAAATAAAGCAAGAGCGTTCTAATGCTATTATGGAAATTCAATCCCAGATTTCATGGGAACACAACCAATCTTGTGTGGGAAAAACCTATCGTTGTTTAATTGATCGAAAAGAAGGGGTTCACTATGTTGGAAGAACCTTTATGGATTCTCCAGATGTAGATAATGAGGTCCTCGTTGATGCTACTGCTCATTATGTAAAACAAGGTGAGTTTGTAAATCTTTTGATTACAGAAGCAACAGATTATGATTTGGTGGGCGTTCCTATTTGAAATTTCCTAAAAAATTATTCCTTTAGGGGAATTTAGAATACACTTTCAATTCCACAAATTAGTGAAGATGCTAGATTTTAAATGAAAGGTTTTTACAATCGAACTATTTTTTAGTAAACGGTTTAAAAAAACAACGCATTAGCAAATATCATTTTTCCAGAATACCAAAATCCTCTAAAGAGTACATTGTCTACTAAATACACAATACTTCCACGTCCCATATCTTCAGAGCCAAAGAGTAACGATTTCTTTTGACTATCTAAAGCTTTATAGCCCATAAATCCAGAAATTGGAGCGGCATTTGCAGAGAGATATGCCGCATTATCTCCGTTTTTCAGTAATGAAAAAGCATCTTCATTCAATTTTAGGGTATAATATTGGTTTATACCAAAGCTTAAAGGGTTTGTTTTATCTAAAGTAACGGGGAAAATACTTCCGGTTGTGATTTGACTAATTCCATTACGCTCTAGTTCGCCATAAGGTATAAGTGTTGTGTCTGTCTCAGAAGCATCTTTCTTTTTAAGTTTAAAAGCATCAGTATCGGCAAAATGGTTTAATGCTCCAGCAAGGGCAATAATTTTTCCACCTTTACGAACCCATTCCATTAGTTTATCATTTAACTCACTGTCATTCCATTTACTATAATAGCCATTAGGAAGTAAGAGCTGGTCTATCTCTGCCAGAGACATTTCAAGTCTACCTTCATCTACTTGCATGAGTGGATATTTTAACTGTTTTTCAAAATAATGCCATATCTCACCATAACTTAAGGTTGAGGCATTATCAGTTCTTAAAACCGCAATTTTTGGAGCTTTTATCAAGCGAATTTCAGCTGCACCTAAATCAGGCCCAGAAGAGGAATATCCTGTAGTGATAGGATGTAATTTTTTTCCGAACTGTGTAGAAATTTCTCCCAGCTTTTTGAGGTAAGATTCCGTTTTTAAATTATCACCTTTTAATATGAAAATACTCCCACGCTCCCATAATTTTCCGCTATTGGCAATAGGGACGCTATTGTAACGAACACCAAGGCCCTCTTTAAGTAGGGCTGCTAAAAATTGACCATCTTCAAAACTAGTGTAAGGATGGGCATAGCCATAAGTTTCTTTTGAAAGGGTAGTATAAGTTTTTGCTTCAGATAGAAAGGGAGTAGAAGCAACACTTTCTTTTGTAGCATTGGCTTTAAGTCCATAAGCGTATGGTAAAGACCAGGCAGTTATGTCGTAGGTTATCGAGTCACTGAGTTTGGTTTGGGGTTCTAAAAGAACTTGTGCCATTTTTCCTTTGGGTTGGTCAGTAGGTATAACTAAAGCATTTTTAGAAAAAGAAGTACTTCCCACTTTCTGTTTTTGATAATCATATCCTTTTACAGTAGTGTTTTTTTCAAGAGCATAGCTTTTAATTTCGTGGTGATTTAAAAATTCAGCTATTGCGTTTATTTTATCTGGCTTTCCCTCTAGAACAAAGTTTTTGTATTTGAAATTTTGATCATTAAAATAATCTTGGTAATTTTTATTTAGTATCGTTTTGTTTTTTGAAGCTGTCTCTACTGTAGAAATTCCGGTTGTATAGTGATGAGCAATCCTGTCAATTAGAGTTACCTCAATGTTTTCGCTATTATTAATACCTAAACCAGCACCTCCACCTCCTGCTTGTTCATAGGTCATCCCTATGGCTCCTAGGTAAGTTGGGTAGGTGTCGCCATAACTTGGATAAAGAAGATCAAAGCGTTGTTTGGTAAAATAAAACCATCCTTCTTTATCAAAATACGCAGCATGATTTTTCCCTAATGTGTTCTGAAAGTCTTTTTGGAAATCGGTAATTACTTCATGTAAAGGTTCTGCCGCTGGAGCAAAATAATACGGACTATTGATACCTTGTTCGTGAAAGTCAACATGTACATGGGGCAACCATTTGTTGTATTGTTTGAGTCTTTGTTGTGATTCCACTTGAGTAAGCCATGCCCAGTCTCGGTTGAGATCAAACATATAGTGATTACTTCTGCCGTTATGCCAAGATTCTCGATGTTCACGTGTTAAGCCGTTATTATCATAGGGCATACTTTTTGTTTGGTTATAAAAATTCACATATCGATCTCTCCCGTCAGGATTTATACATGGATCCAAGATGACAACTGTATCTTTAAGCCATTCTTTATATTTTGTGAGTAAAGCATGGGCTGTTTTCATGGAAGCTTCTGTACTTGAGGATTCATTACCGTGGACATTATAACTTAACCACACGATAACTTTTTCATCATTTGTTTCGCCCTTTTCAATACCGCTATTTTGAAGATGTTTTTTTCTTATGGCTTCAAGGTTTTCTATGTTTTCCGGGCTTGATATAAAAGCTAATTGTAATAAACGACCTTCATTTGTTTTTCCATAGGGGTGTAATTTAATACCCGCCGAATTGTCTTCAAGATGTTGGTAATAATCAACCACCTCATGATGTCTTGTAAAGTGAGTTCCAAGAGTATATCCTAAAAAGGAGTCAGGTGATTGAACCTGTGCATTTACAAGAAACGAAAAGAGAAGAAATAAAGGGCTAAATCGAAAACGTACCATAAAATTTATTTTAAAAAAAATAAATGTACACTTTCTGAAGGAACTCTAAATTCCTTTTCCCAAAAAAAACGAATATCTTTACATAAAATTGTTCATGGACATTCAACAACTTTCTTTTGAAGAAACGAATCGATTTTCGAAGTTGATTTGTGATTATTTATCTGCAAAGGAGGAGTTAAAACCTTTTTATGGAGCCTTTCCTGAATTGAATAATTTTGCTTCCCAAATTGAACTTAAGAAAAAAAAATTTTCAGCAGAACATAGAGCTGTACTAGTAAAATCCTTGCGAGATCAATATAAAGTGCTTGAACCAAGTGCAGCGGTTAGTAAGAATTTAGATTTATTAGCACTAGACAATACTTTTACAATAACTACGGGACACCAGCTTTGTTTAATGACTGGACCTTTATATTTTATTTATAAAATTATTAGCACCATCAATTTGTGTGGTCAGTTAAAAAAGAAGTTTCCTGAAGCTAATTTTGTACCTATCTATTGGATGGCAAGTGAGGATCACGATTTTGAAGAAATCAGTTCTTTTAGATTTCAAGATAAAAGTATAAAATGGCATCGTGATGCTGCTGGTGCAGTAGGTGATTTGCCTTTGGATGATCTTCAAGAAGTGTTAAATGTTTTTGAACGACATTTAGGCTCTCATCCCGAAGCCAATACAATTAAAACTTGGATACAATCCAGTTACCGTTGCTCTAAAGATTTGTCCGAAGCAACTTTTCGTCTGGTTGACACCCTTTTTGGAGATAAAGGTTTAGTAATTATAGAACCTAATAAAGCCGAGTTAAAGCAGCTGTTTACACCTATTCTGAAAGAGGAATTAATACATCAACCCTCTTATTCAGCGGTGACAACACAGATACAGCGTATACAAAAGGAATACAATGCTGATTATACTCCACAAGTAAATCCCAGAGAAATCAATCTCTTTTACTTAACAGAAACCGGTCGCTACCGCATTGAAAAAGAAGGGAATGAGTTTTTGTTGAATGGAACGGAACAACGTTTTTCCTCAGAATCGTTTTTGAAACTTCTAGAGGATCATCCAGAACGTTTTTCACCTAATGTTATTTTACGTCCTGTTTACCAAGAAGTTATATTACCCAACTTGTGTTATATTGGTGGGGGAGGAGAACTCGCGTATTGGTTTCAACTTAAAAGTAATTTCGAACGCTTTAACATTCCTTTTCCCGTTTTATTACTTCGAAATTCTGCTTTAATATATTCTAAAAAACAGGCTAAGAAAATTAAAAATTTGGAAATGGAATATTCCGAACTTTTTTTAAAACGCAATGCCTTAATCAACAAGAAAATAAGACAAATCAGCAATATTGATTTAGATCTTGGATTTTTAAAGGCCGAGTTGCAAAAGCAATTTGATTATTTAGATGGCTTGGTAAAGCAGACCGACAAATCTTTTAAAGGGGCTGTGGCAGCGCAAGAGGTTAAGCAGCTAAATGGGCTGAAGCATCTTGAGAAACGCTTGCTAAAAGCTCAAAAACGAGTCCTTTCAGATCAGGTAAGTAGAATGGTGAATTTACATGAACAATTATTCCCAAATGATACCCTCCAAGAGCGAAGCTTGAACTTTATGACCCTGTATTTGGACATGGGGAGTTCCTTTTTTCCATTGCTTTATGAAGCATTAGATCCAATGAATCCTAATTTTGTTTTAATAGAATATTAAAACTTTAATAAGTCGTTGATATTTTACTTTTGACTTCCGCTTTTCAACCTTGTTTAATTCGGCTTAAATTGTATTTTTGCTCATGCAAGAAAAAGTACTCATTTTTGATTTTGGTTCTCAGTATACTCAGTTAATTGCTCGTCGTGTTCGAGAGCTTTTTATTTATTGTGAAATACATCCTTACAACAACCCTCCAGAAAATATTTCCTCTTTTAAAGCCGTAATTTTATCGGGTTCCCCTTTTTCTGTTCGAAGTGAGGATCCCCCTCATCCCGATTTATCAGCTATTAAAGGCAAAATTCCACTTTTGGGAGTTTGTTATGGTGCCCAGTATTTAGCCCATTTTTTTGGAGGAAAAGTAAGTCCTTCAGATACCCGTGAATATGGTAGAGCTCATTTATCAGTTGTAGATCCTTCAACCTCTTTTTTTAAAGATGTGTCACAGGATAGTCAAGTATGGATGAGCCATGCAGATACTATTTTAAATCTTCCCGATGGTGCAGAGTTATTGGCTAGTACTGAAGATGTACAAAACGCTGCTTTCAGAATAAAAGACGAGGAAACATATGCAATTCAATTTCATCCTGAGGTGTATCATTCAACTGAAGGGAAGCAAATATTAGAAAACTTTTTAGTACATATCGCAGGTGTGAAACAAGACTGGACTCCTGATTCTTTTGTAGACAGCACAATTCAAGAGTTGAAGGGTAAATTAGGAACAGACAAAGTCATTTTAGGTCTTTCTGGGGGTGTTGATTCTTCTGTGGCTGCAATGCTACTTCATAAAGCTATTGGAGCAAACCTAAACTGTATTTTTGTTAATAATGGTTTGCTTAGGAAAAATGAATTCGATGCGGTTTTAAAGCAATACGCAGGAATGGGATTAAATGTAAAAGGTGTTGACGCTACAGATCTATTTTTAGATGCTTTAGAAGGCGTTTCAGATCCTGAGACCAAAAGAAAAATCATTGGTAAAACATTTATTGATGTATTTGATTCCGAATCAAATAAAGTGGATGGTGCTAAATGGCTTGGTCAAGGGACAATCTATCCAGATGTCATTGAATCTATTTCTGTAAACGGTCCCTCTGCTACCATAAAGTCACATCACAATGTTGGAGGTCTACCTGACTATATGAAATTAGAATTAGTTGAGCCGCTCCGTATGTTGTTTAAAGACGAAGTACGACGCGTTGGAAAAAGTATGGGTATGGAAGCTGAGCTCTTGGGAAGACATCCTTTTCCAGGGCCAGGTTTGGCAATACGGATTTTAGGAGATATCACTCGAGACAAAATAAAAATGCTACAAGAAGTGGACGCGATTTTCATACAGGGATTAAAGAATTGGAATTTGTATGATCAGGTATGGCAAGCAGGAGCAATTTTCCTCCCGGTGAACAGTGTTGGTGTGATGGGAGATGAGCGAACCTATGAGAGCTGTGTTGCGCTTAGAGCTGTTCAGTCTACTGATGGTATGACAGCAGATTGGGTGGATTTACCCTATAAATTTTTACAAAAAATCTCCAATGAAATTATAAATAATGTAAAGGGTGTCAACCGAGTGGTCTATGATATTAGCTCAAAACCACCTGCTACAATAGAATGGGAATAGTTTTTGTATATAATCAAGCATGAAGCACTTTAAATTTATTTTCATTTTTTTTCTTTTTATCAGCTTTTTCACAGAAGCACAGACTCCGGAACGGTTTATTAATCATCGTGTGGGAAAAGGGGAAAGTTTGATCACCATCATTGAAAAATATGCTATTTCAGAATCTCAATTATTAGAATACAATCCATTGGTAGGTCGTGTTGGGGTAAAACGAAGAATGACCTTGAGAATTCCTGTTTATGCTTTTGAAGTAAAGCAAGCTGAAAAGGCAGCTTCAAATACCGTGACAACCTCCATCTCTAGTTTTGTACACTTGGTGACTCCAAAAGAGACCAAATGGCGTCTTGCTTATCAGTATGGAACAACCATTGCGGTTTTGGACTCTTTAAATCCTGAAATAAAAGAAGGTCTTAAAATAGGTCAAGAAATAAGGTTGCCAAATTTTAATAAACCAAGGACTTTACCGAAAAAGGATTCTCTTTACAATTATTATAAAGTTTTACCCAAAGAAGGCTTTTATCGCATAGAAAAAAAATTAGGAGTTAGTCAGTATGTTTTGGATTCATTAAATCCTGATATAGCCATTACAGGACTTCAGGCCGGTATGATTTTAAAAATCCCTGGAAAGCAAAGCGGTAAATTAAAAGTGGAAAATGATTTATTAGTGGAACGCACTAATCTTTTAGATTCTTCGCTTCAAATGAGGAAAATCAAGCTGGGAGTTCTTTTGCCTTTTAAAGCGAAAGAAATTATTTTTGACTCTATTGAGGATACAAATAAAATCCTTGCAGGAAGAAATTTACATACTATTTCATTGGATTTTTATTCTGGGGTACTTTTAGCAATCAAGCAAGCGGGTAACAAAGGAATTGATCTTGAATTATCAACTTTTGATACGGAAAATAATCCGAGTAGAGTTCAAGAGATTATTCAATCAGGGGAATTGAAATCTCAGGATTTGTTGGTGGGTCCTCTTATTCCAAATAATTTCAATTTAGTTTCAAACGAATCCAGCTTAAGTGCTATTCCTAAAATTGCTCCATTATCTTCAAATCCTGTGGTTTTCCGCAAAAATGTTTTTCAATCCGTTACTCAGCAAGCTCACTTTCGGGAAAAAATGTACACCCATCTTGAATCGAATATTGATTCTACTCATAATGTTGTTATTGTTACAGATTCTTTAAATAGAAGTCTTGAAAGAGAGTTAAAAAGACGTTTTCCTTGGGCGATTACACTACGCCCAGAAAAACAAGATTACCTATTGCCTGAGCTGGTAGACTCTTTGTTGGTAGATTCGTTACCCAATAAAGTTCTTCTGGAAACACAATCTTTTCCCTTAATAGCTAGTGCTATCTCTCAGTTTAATGCTCAAAATACGATAGATCGTGAGGTACAAGTATATACAAGTTTCAGGAGTAATGCCTATGATAATGAAAATTTATCAAGAGCTGTTTTAGGCGGAGTAAAATTTACCTATCCCGTAGGTTTTAAACCATTGGAGCCAGAGTTGGACAAGGAGTTTATAGCTGCGTTTGTAAATGAATATGGCCAGCCTCCTTCAAAGGAGGCCCTTAGGGGATATGATGTGGTTCTTGATGTAATACTCAGGACGGCAATAGCAAAAAATCTTACCAAATCTCTTGATTTAGGAGAGACAGAGTATTCCTCAAATCGCTTTTTATATGGGAAAGAACAAAATGATGCCTATGTTAATAAGGCTCTTTTTATTCTACAGCATGAGGGCTATGAAATATTTGAGATAAAAGAATGAGGTCAAGCAACCCTAAGTTCTCGTTGATTTTTGTAAATTTGAGCCCGGTAGGTTAACTGTCAAAAACAACCGGATGTCCAACACCAAATATATATTCGTAACCGGAGGAGTTACTTCTTCACTAGGAAAAGGAATAATTGCAGCTTCATTAGCTAAGTTACTTCAAGCTCAAAATTTCAAAGTAACCATTCAAAAATTTGATCCATACATCAATGTTGATCCAGGAACTTTAAATCCATATGAACACGGTGAGTGTTTTGTTACGGATGATGGTGCCGAAACGGATCTTGATTTAGGGCACTACGAGCGCTTTCTTAATGTAAATACATCGCAAGCCAACAATGTAACTACAGGTAGGGTATATCAAAGCGTGATAGAAAAAGAACGCCGAGGTGAATTTTTGGGAAAGACTGTACAAGTTATTCCTCATATCACGAATGAAATTAAAGAACGGATGCGCCTTTTGGGTGAAACCGATCAATATGATATTGTCATTACTGAAATTGGAGGTACTGTAGGAGATATTGAATCCTTACCTTATATTGAATCTGTTCGTCAGATGATTTGGGACCTTGGAAGAGAAAACGCAATCGTAATTCATCTTACCCTTATTCCATATCTTGCTGCTGCAGGAGAATTGAAGACAAAACCAACACAACATTCGGTTAAAACATTAATGGAAAGTGGTATTTCTGCAGATATTATTGTTTGTAGAACAGAGCATGAACTTTCAGAAGATCTTCGTCAAAAACTAGCTTTGTTCTGCAATGTAAAACGCGAATCTATTATACAATCTATAGATGTGGAAACGATTTATGATGTTCCCCTAAAAATGCTTGAAGAAGGATTGGATCGAGTTGTTTTGAATAAGCTTCAATTAAAGCCAAAGCAACCATTAAACCTTAAACCTTGGAACGATTTTTTAACAAAGTTTAAAAATCCAAAGCATAGACTTAAGATTGGATTAGTAGGAAAATATGTAGAGTTACAGGATTCGTATAAATCTATTTTAGAATCCCTGATCCATGCTGGTGCATTAAATGAAACGGAGATTGAGGTGGTGAGTATTCATTCAGAAGAGTTGAATGACCAAAATGTAGCGGAAACACTAGCTCCTTTACAGGGTCTTATTGTAGCTCCTGGATTTGGAGAACGTGGAATTGAAGGAAAAATAATAGCGGTTGCTCATGCTCGAGTTTCAAAGCTTCCATTTTTTGGAATTTGCCTTGGAATGCAGATGGCTGTAATCGAATATGCAAGAAATAATGCAGGATTAAAAGAGGCTAATTCAGCTGAAATGGATCCGGAAACAAATTCCCCTGTGATTGATCTGATGGAGTCTCAAAAAAGTATTATAAATAAAGGCGGAACAATGCGTCTGGGAGCTTGGGATTGTTCTTTAGCAAAAGGTTCACTTGCTGAAAAGGCCTATGGGACTGACTCAATTTCTGAGCGACATAGACACCGTTATGAATTTAATAATGATTTTTCAGATCAAATTTTTGATGAACATTTTGTAGTCACTGGAACGAATCTAGAAACCGGATTAGTGGAAATAATAGAATATAATAATCACCCTTGGTTTGTTGGGGTTCAATTTCACCCTGAGTATAAGAGTACAGTATCTAAACCCCACCCTTTGTTTTTGGCATTTATAAAAGCCAGTTTAGCTAAAAAAGGAGAGGTTTAACCTTGGAAAATAAATTATGGAAGAAAAAAAATTTGACCCGTATCAGTTTATAGGATTCATTTTAATAGCAGTTATCTTAACTTGGATGCTCTACCGAAATGGACCTGCAGAAGAAGCAAGTACTGCAAAAGCAACAACAGAGGAAGGAGCAACGGTTCAATCAACACCTGAAGTGGTTCAGGTTTCTGACTCTATTCTCCAACAACAAAAAGTAGAGGCTTTTGGAGATCTAGGTACTTTGTTTGTTCCGAAACCTACTGAAAATGTAAAAATTACTACTGATAATTTTAGTGTTGAAGTGCAGTCAAAAGGGGGACAAATAGTTCTTTTTCAATTGGATGAGTTTGAGAATTATGAAGATGCACCCATTCGTTTGATTGATGAATCAAATACAGATTTCAATATTGTGATGACTACATTAGATGGTCGCTTGATGAATACCAGAGAAATGTATTTCTCTCCAACTCTTACCGATAAAGGTGATGCTTATCATTTAGTTATGAAAGCAAGTCTTTCACCAAGTCAATATGTGGCTTTTGAATATCATTTCCCTAAAACAGGTTATTTACATACCGTAGCACTCAAAACAGTGGGAATGCAGCGTCTTTTGAACAGCGCATCACCCCCACAATTGGATTGGAAAACTACTACTTTTAGAAACTCCATCAGTATTGATTATGAAAATCGTTATACCGAGTTTACTTTTGGTTATGAAGAAGATCGTGTAGATTATTTGTCTCTTAATGGAGAAGATAAAGAAACACGTGAGGGAATTAGATGGATCTCTTATCGACAACATTTTTTTAGCGCGATCTTAATTCCTGAGTCACCGATTCCTTCAGCTTCTTTAACTTCTGTTAATCTTGCTAGCGATGAATCTTTAGACGAAAAGTTTACAAAATCTTTTGAAACTAATTATCCCTTGACTTTAAATAAGGGAAATCTAGACACAAGTTTAACGTTCTATTTCGGGCCAACCGATTATAAAACACTACAAAACCTTGAAGGAGACCTGGAAACTTCTATTCCAATGGGATGGGGCATCTTTGGATGGATTAATAAATTTATTTTCTTGCCTCTTTTCGAGTTTCTATCGTCTTTCCTTTCGTATGGTATTGCCATTATTGTGATGACTTTAATTGTTCGTTTGGCTATGTCTCCTGTGACTTACAAGTCTTACGTCTCTCAAATTAAAATGAAACTCTTACGTCCAGATATTGAGGTGATTAATGGTAAATTTAAAGATGACGCTGTAAAGCGTCAACAAGAAACGATGAGTTTGTATTCTCGTGCAGGAGCCAATCCGATGTCAGGATGTATTCCCGCATTGATACAACTACCTGTTTTTTATGCATTGTTTTCTTTTTTCCCTGTAGCTTTCGTACTTCGGGATAAAAGCTTTTTGTGGGCGGATGATCTTTCTTCCTATGATTCAGTTTTAGAATTAGGGTTTAACATTCCTTTCTATGGTGATCACGTAAGTCTATTCCCTATTTTAGCATCAATCGCGATTTTCTTTTACACCCAAATGACAACCGGTCAGCAAAGCATGCCGCAACAACCGGGTATGCCCAACATGAAAATCATCATGTATTTAATGCCTTTGATGATGTTATTTTTCTTCAACAACTATGCTAGTGGATTGAGTTTGTACTACTTTGTTTCAAACTTGTTGACCATCTTGTTGATGTTAGTTATTAAGAACTTTATCATTGACGATAATAAAATTCATGCTAAAATTGAGGAAAATAAAAAGAAGCCTAAGAAAGTAGGTGGCTTTTCTTCACGACTTCAAAAGGCAATGGAAGAGGCCGAAAAACAGAAAAAAGCAGGGCGTAAATAATTCTTTAATACTGCTTATCTTTACCCCATGAACAAGGGACGTATTATTGTTGGACTTTCTGGAGGTGTAGACTCTAGTGTTGCCGCCTATCTATTAAAAAAAGAAGGCTACGAGGTCATTGGCTTGTTTATGAAAAACTGGCATGATGAGACCGTAACCCTTTCCAATGAATGTCCCTGGCTAGAAGACAGTAACGATGCAATGTTGGTTGCAGAAAAATTAGGAATCCCATTTCAAACTGTCGATTTAAGTAAAGAATACAAAGAACGTATTGTGGATTACATGTTTGATGAGTACTCTAAGGGACGAACACCCAATCCCGATGTTCTATGCAATCGTGAAATTAAGTTTGATGTGTTTTTAGAGATTGCTTTATCCTTAGGAGCAGATTATGTTGCTACGGGTCATTATTGTCAAAAAACTTTCTTTGCAACCCCTTCTGGAGATCATATCCATCAACTTAAATCGGGAGCAGATAACAACAAAGACCAGTCGTATTTCCTTTGTCAGCTCACTCAAAAGCAACTTTCACATGTTTTATTCCCGATAGGGCATTTGCAAAAAGAGGAGGTTAGAAAGATCGCTTTAGAACAAGATTTAGTAACTGCAGATAAAAAGGACTCTCAGGGTCTTTGTTTTATTGGTAAAGTTAGACTACCTGATTTTTTACAGCAGCAATTAAAGCCTAAGAAGGGATCTATAATTGAAATTTCAACTGACTTTTCGGTTTATGCAGGGTCTGAAACCTCACATAAAGATTTAATAAATAGAGCTAAAAAAGTACGCTATCAGCCCACAGATGGTGCAATTGTTGGCGAACATAACGGCGCTCACTTTTATACTGTAGGACAACGAAAAGGTCTTGGTGTTGGTGGAAATGTTGAGCCTTTATTTGTTATCGATACAAATGTGGATGATAACACGATCTATGTGGGGCAAGGAAAAGAACACCCTGGACTGTATCGATATGCATTAGCAGTTGCTCAGGAAGATATTCATTGGGTTCGTGGAGACTTGGCCTTAAGGCCAGGAGAAACATTATCTATACAGGCTAGAATACGATATCGACAAGCCCTACAGAAAGCAACCCTTTTTCAAACAGAGAGTGCTTTGTATGTTTCGTTTGATGAACCACAATCTGCTATTACATCAGGACAGTTTGTGGCCTGGTATCACGAAAAAGAATTACTAGGTTCAGGGGTAATCACCTAATTATTCCAACTATCCATTTGTTTTATTGCCTCTTTAACACTTTCAACTGGACGTAAGCATACTCTGTTTTGGCAAACGTATATATAAGTTTCTTCTTCAAAAAAACGATCTTTTAATAAAGGCAAATCACTTTCTGACTTACTTGTTTGAAAGACTACATTGGGATAATATTCTTTTTGGAATTCAACGGTTTTATTTTTTGCTTCAGAACCAATAATAACTACTTCATAATGAGGATAGACTTCCATGGCTAGGAGTTGACTCCATTGTGAATAATCACTTCCACCACCTTCTGAAAAATAGGGGAGTACCCCTTGAATCATAGCTTCCGCTTGTTTTGAATATGTTTTTTCACCCGTCCACTGTCCTAAGGTCCATAAGTTTTCTGCCATAACCGCATTTGCAGAGGGAATGACATTATCATCTACTCCAACAATTTTTGAGAAAAGTGTGGGGTCTTTTGTAAAGGTGAAAAACGGTGAGGTGTCATCTTTAAATTCTTTTAATACAATGGTATTGAAAGCAATTGCATCTTCAAGCATTGTTGAATTACCAGTGGTTTTATAGAGGGTAATTGCCGCTTGAGCCATAAAAGCATAGTCTTCTAAAAACCCTTCTATTTTCGGGTTTCCTTCTTGAAAAGTATGGAAAAAATGCTTGTTTTTGTAGCTATTATCTTTTAAGAAGGAATAAATACTTTCTGCTTCTTTTAAAAACTCAGGGTCGCCAAAGGCTTCATAAGCTTGAGTTAATCCTACTATTAATAGTGCATTCCATGAGGTAATTATTTTGGTGTCAATTAGCGGAAATTCACGTTTTTGCATTTCCACTTTAAGTTTTGAAATCCAAGACTTTTGTTTTGCTTCCAAGGTCTCCCTATCGATTTTATATTGTTCTAAAAACGCGGAATCAATGGGTCTTAATTTTAAATTGTAAAAATATTCCTCAAAAGGTTCGTTTAGGTCAATATTGAAATAAGCGATCAACAAGTCAAAATCATCCTCAGCTGCTGCTTGGAGACTTTCTTTAGAAAAGACATAATAACGTCCTTCACCTTCATTATTGTCAGCATCGATGGCTGAATAATAGCCCCCAGCTGGATTGGCCATTCGTTTTTTTAAGAAGTTAAAGGTTTGGTATACTCGCTCTTTAAAAACAGAATTTTTAGATTGTTTAAAGGCATTAGAATATAAGCCTAAAACTTGAGCATTATCATAAAGCATTTTCTCAAAATGAGGGATGTTCCAATAGGGGTCCACTGTGTAGCGGTAGAAACCACCATCCAGGGGATCAAAAACACCGCTGTGGGCAATGGTTATTAAGCTTTTGTCAAAGTATTCTTTGACTTTTTCATCCCCAGTAAGCTTTTGATACTGTTGTATATAATTAAATTTTACAGGAGTAATAAATTTTTGATCTCTTTTTTCACCCCCAAATTCTTCATCCCATTCCCGCATCCAATATTGCATTTCATCTTCTAATATAGAGGGTGAAATAAGCTTGGACTCTGGAGAAATTTCAAAGGTATTTACTTCTTGAATTCCTTTTTCTACACGATCTGCAAAAACCATAAGTTGGCTTTTGTCATTGGTGTAAAGCTTTTGGATTTTTCCTAAAACTTCAAGCCATTGTTCTTTGGTGTGGTAGGTTCCTCCATAAACCGGTCTTCCATCAGGGAGGCAAATCACATTGAGTGGCCACCCACCACTTCCCGTCATCATTTGGGTTGCGGTCATGTAGATATTATCAACTTCTGGATTTTCCTCACGATCCACCTTGACACTTACAAAATTTTGATTCATGTAATCAGCAACTTCTTGATCTTCAAAAGTTTCTTTTTCCATGACATGGCACCAATGACAACTAGAATATCCAATGCTTACCACCAGTAATTTTTCTTCTGGGTTTAGGTTTTTATAGACTTCTCTATCCCAACGTTGCCAGTAAACAGGGTTTTTTGCATGTTGAAGCAGGTAGGGACTGCTTTCGAGTTTTAGATTATTTTGATTAATATTTTTGATAGCTTTTGTTTCACAAGAGATGAATAGGACATTAAGGCATAATACTAAAACAGTAAGAACAACAAACTTTGTTTCGAGCTTTATGGATTTTAATTTTTGGTCTCTGGTTTCCATTTTTGTATCCGGTTATTTTTGGCATCTGCGATAATAATATCACCAAGGATGTCAAGAGTGATTTGATAGGGCTGAGCTAATAAATCAGCTTGGTTGATATCGTTAGTGTTACCTACAACAGTTTCATGTGTGTTGTTCTCCAGATTAAAACGAATTATTCTTTTTTGCTGATAATCGGTGATCAATAAATAATTTTCTTTTTCAACGTAGGTAACTCCACTGAAATAAGTCAAACCTGACTCATTTTCTGTATTAGATAAAGAAAATAATGTTTCACCTTTTACAGCACCCGGTCTCCATAATTGAATTCTATGGTTGTAGGTATCAGCAACATATACATTTCCTTCATTGTCTACAGTTAATCCAAGAGGTAAAGCAAGTTGATTTGGTGCATTTCCTTCTCCATTGCCTCCGGCAACAATAATTCCTTCATCAGCCCCTGGAGCCCATTTTGTAACCCTATTATTTCCAATTTCTGAAACGTAGATGTATCCTTCTTTATCCAATGCAATACCAAAGGGTTTATTAAATTGGTTTAAGCCTTCTCCCATACCTTTTCCTCCTGCGACTGTTTCTCCTTTTAGTGCACCAAATTCCCATTTTTGAATTCGCTGATTCCTTGTGTCCGCAATAAAAATTGAACCTTGAGCATCTATTTCAATTTTACCGGGTTCATCAAGTTGATCGTCACCCATTCCAAAACCATTACCGCCAGCTACGGTTATTCCAACTGTAGCTCCAGGCATCCATTTTTGAATACGATGGTTGTACATGTCACTGACTAAAAGATCCCCTGTTGGATCAAGAGCTATGCCAGTAGGATAATACAATTGATTCAAATCAGTTCCTTTTCCTTTTCCTCCGGCCATGGTACGTATTTTAAAAGTGTCTTTTACGAAAACAGCACGTATTGCATGGTCTGCAAAGAAAGCAATTTGCGTTGGATTGTCATTACCAGAGACAGCACCTTCCCAGCGGTCAAAGACCCATCCTGGTTTTGGACGAGCATATATACTTTTGATTATGTTGGCAGAATATTTCCCTGAGCTAGGTATAATACTACCTCCTTCATTAGGCCAGAGTTCAGTTTTTAACTCAAACTTAATATCATTTATAAGAGTCTCTTCCTTGTTACAAGAAATGATACAAGTTGACATTATAACAAAAAATAAAAGGGAGGGTAATATTCTCATCAAATCTTCATTTATCCATCATTCTAATTTACATTAGTATTTGTAAATTACGATCTAATATAATCATTTAAATTTGAATTAAAATGCTGCGCAGAAGTTATTGTTTTGTACTGATTTTCTTTATGGTCTCCCTATCATTTTTGAGCGCTCAGGAAACTCAAAAAATGGCTCCAACAAACTATTCTTTCGAATGGATGAAAGCCAATGGAGATGAATACGAAATTCTTGTTGAAAATAACCTTGAAAATGAGATGATCCAAAAATTATTAGAACGCGTTTACATGCAGATTCTTCTCAAATCACTAATGTCGAGTAGAAACTTCGAAACCTTTAATCCTGAAAAATTCACTTTGTATAGTGATGGGAAAAGTAATATTTCAAAACTAGATTTTTCTTTTTTAGATGACCAAAATGAGGAACAAAAAAGAACCCATTATTATCTTTTTGATTACTCAGGAAATGTGTTTAATCAAATAAAGTAATTAGTTCTCTAGTCTTGTAAAGAGTGTGTATCCTAAATCATCAATGATTTTTAATTTATTTTCATTAACAATAAGCATTTTAAATAATGTATTAGAGGGCTTTTTTTCTAGTTCTACTAAAAAAGTATCAATACCAACCCCTTTTTTAATTTCTTTAAGTCTCCATTTTCCATATTCAGCTAAACTGTCTTTTTCATAACTAAAGCGATTAAAATAGAACGTTACTTTTCCTTGATTGTTAAACCTTATAAATGATTGGAGTGTTGGATTTTCAATTTGCCAGTCCCCAACGATAAATTCTTTAAAAGCTGAACTTGAATTTGAGCAACTGCTAAGAATAAGTCCCGATAATACTAAAATAAAAAGAAGACGCATTTAGTTGATCTTTATTTGCTGTAGATAATCATTGTTTCTGACGGAAAGTAAGTGTTGGTTTTCCCCAACATTTATTTCTTTTATGTCTTTAACATCACCACTTAAATTTAATCCAGAGACTAAAGGCCTTTGAGTTTTAAAATTACCCTTACCATCCCCCTTCAACCAAAGACCATAACTAGCGTCATTTCTTGGAGTTTCAACTTCTGCATTGTATAAATTCCCACCGATGACAAGATCAAGATTACCATCTGAGTCAAAATCTTTTACTACAAAAGCGTTGATGTTCGAATATTGTGCTTCCATCGGAAGTGGCTTTGCGATAAACTTTCCATCGTTATTTTCTAGATATATACTTTTAAAAGATTTGATCTCATATTTTAAGGAGTTATCCAACATTTGATCTGTGTAGATATCCTTTAATGAGGCACTTGCAAATGCATCATAGTTTTTGAATTTTTTCTTTATTGCAGGCATTTGTTCAGAAGAACATTGCCTTCCTCGTACAGGGTATTCTTCAGATCCTGTGGAGTAACTTAAAACAATATCTTTAACTTCATTTTTATCAAAATCATTTAGGTAGATGCTAAAAGGTTTTTCAACTGAAGCTTGGTATTTATAATTTGTTCCAAGATTACCAACCACTAAATCTTGATCTCCATCATTGTCAAAGTCCCCCTTTTCAATTGAAAACCACCATCCATTTTGATCTGATTTAAATACTTGTTTGGTGTCTTCTTTAAACGTTCCTTGATTGTTTTTAAAAAATCGAATAGGCATCCATTCCCCAACTATAACAAGATCTTCCCATGAGTCACCATCATAATCAATCCAAGTTGATGCCGTGACAAGGCCGATATTTTTAAGTTCTGGGAGTTTATCTTTTGTAACATCTATAAATTTTATACCTGTTGAGGAACTTTGATTTTCAAGTAACCTTGAACTTGCGGGATTAGGATATTGTTTCGCTGTCAAACGACCTCCAACAAAAAGATCTAAATCACCATCGTGATCATAATCTTGGACTGAAACTTCCGCACCGCTAATACGTGTATTCGGAATTGCATCTAGGTTACGTTTAAAGTTTAAGTTTCCAAGGTTTTCATAAAAACGGTCTTCGTAGCCTTGGGAGCCTTCATTAAATTCATTTCCCCCACTTGCAAAATAAAGATCATTATCACCATCATTGTCTGCATCTAGAATTACGATTCCGAGGTCTTCATAAAATTTATCATTATCGAATATAGATATAGCTTTATATTGAAATGTTCCATCAGAATTTTGTAAATAAAGGGCCGCAGGCTGTCCTATAGCACCGCCCACAACGTAATCTTCTCTTTGATCTCCATTTAAATCTCCTACAGCAAGTGCAGGACCTAAAGTTGAGTTTTTATGTGGAAGTAAAATTTCCACTTCAAAGTCATCATATGGATTTTCTTTATGAAGAAAGGAATCATTTTGAGTTAGGGTTTCAAACTTTTTTGAAGCAATCGCTATTGTAGAGTTTTGTCCTACATCTACAGCACTTTCATGGTATGCAACATTCAAGCGTTGGTTCGTGGCCACATTTTCCATAATTGTTTCTTTATTATCAGGCCAAACAATTCTAATCTTATCAATACTTTTTGCCGCTCCCACACCAAAATGAATCCGTGGTGAAACAGAAGACATATAGCCTCTTGTAAGATTGTATTCTTGCATTTGAAGATTTTCTCCTTGTGATATATAAATCTTTGTTCCCATAGGAAGGTTTTGATCCTTTCCTGTGAGTGTAAAGTCAAGATAATTCCCCGTAGCTTGATTATTTTCATAGATACTCGCAATATCTTCTAAATTATTAATGACTAGGTCAAGATCTCCATCGTTATCTAAATCTGAAAAGACAACCCCGTTTGAAAATGTTTTTTCATCTAAACCCCAAGCGCTACTTTTGTCCTCAAAGCCATTTTCTTTTTGGTTTTGGAACATGTAATTGGCTAATTTTTGGGATGGAATTTTTTCTAAATAGTTTAGTAGTTTAACCTCCTCCTCTTTATTTCTAAAATTTGAATCATTTTCCATTTTATTAAAAAAGTCACGATGCTCATTATAAAAATCTTTATTGTTTACATCTCTTCGGATACCATTGGTTACAAATAGATCTTTCCATCCATCATTGTCAAAGTCTGCAAATAAACCACCCCAACTCCAATCGGTAGAAGACACACCTCCCCAGCGAGCGATGTTGCTAAATGCAGGTTCTTTGTTTCCCAAATTCCCTTGGTTTAGTTGTAATGAGTTTTGCATATACTGATGGTGTAAGCCTAGCGCAACAGATTGATAAAAAACTTCTGGATTCATGGAAGACATATTCGCTTTTGAACGATAATTGTCTGATGCACTCATGTCTAACTGAAAAATATCATTCCATCCATCATTATTAAAATCTGCACTATCCACTCCCATACCGAAAAATGAGGTTTGTTTTAAAACCGGTTGTATTTTGTTTGAAAAAGTTCCATCTCCATTATTTATATAAAGAAAATCAGGTGCGTTAAAGTCGTTAGAAAGATATAAATCAGGATAATTATCATTATTAAAATCTGAAGCTACTACACCCAAGCTTAGACCAAAATTACTTATCCCTGATTCTTCTGTTACATCAGTAAAAGTTCCTCCATCGTTTCTGTATAAGTGATCCGAATCTTGATCACTGTGATTGTCTAGCATGTATTTATAGTAATCCACGGGTGCTGTGAAGCTAGTAGGAGGGTAGTTTGCTACATAGAGATCAAGATCTCCATCTTTATCATAGTCTAGAAAAGTTGATTGCATACTGTAGCCATTGTCATCAATTCCATACTCTTTTGCTTTTTCTGTAAACGTATTATCCTTATTATTAATATATAGTACATTATTGTTAGGTTCATTTTTCCCTCCTACAGAACAGTATATATCTAAGTATCCATCTTGATTTATATCGACCATGGTAATTCCAGAAAACCAGCGTGAATCTCCAGCGACTCCCGCACTTTTAGTAATGTCTTCAAACACCATATTTCCTTTATTTAAATACAGTTTATTTGACACCATGTTTCCAGTAAAATATAAATCCTCTAGACCATCATTATTAATATCTCCAACAGCAACCCCTCCTCCAAGATACATGTAGGGATAGGTGAAATAATTGTAACTATGGGTTTCGTTTAATTTATTTTGAAAATCTACGTTTGTTTTTTTGGGACTTAACTTAACAAATGATTTTTCCGATGTTGTGCATGAAAATATGAAAGACATACAGGTCAACAGAACTAAAATATTTCTCATAAAAAGGTATTATTAAACAATATTAAAAAAAAATAACCTGGTATAAAATACCAGGTTATTTTAATTTTTAAATAAGGGTTTTATTAGTACCCTGGATTTTGTTGTATCGAAGGATCTCTATCGATTTCAGCCTGAGGAATAGGCATAAAATAAACCTGATCTTTCCATACTCTGTTTTCAAATACAATATCAGTTGGTCTGTAAACATATTCAAAATCAGAACTACTTTTTTGATAATTAGCAGGAGTCATTCCACTTCCTGACTTTTGAATAGCTTGAATTAGAATCTGCTGAACTTGTTTGTCTAATGAATAAGGCCCTTCTAACCATCTCTTCATGTCATATAGACGCGCATCTTCGTTTACCAATTCTTTATCACGTTCTCTTTTATATACTTCAACTAGATCAGAACCTGATGCTGTAACCTCTGGTAATCCATTTCTGAAACGTAATCTGTTCAACCATGCTTTAGCCTCGCCTTCATCTCCAAGATTAATATTTGCTTCCACATAATTTAAAAGGATTTCAGTATAACGTACATATGGCGCATCTACTTTTTGTAGATCATTTGGCCATGATGCAGGAGTATAAGGATCCATGAATTTTTTGAAATAGTAACCTGTTCTAGAACCATTCCAATCTTCAATAGGTCCTTGACGCGTATCCACACCATTTACAATAGTTCCATCTTTGAAGGTGTAATAACCCGTTTGAATTTCATTGAAGTTATCATATTTAGTAACGTCAGAGGTTCTTACTTTCCAAGGCGCTCCATCAAACAATAAAGTTGAATAAAAACGAGCTTCTCGGTTTCCGTAAGGATCACTAGCGTGATCTGGATTATTCCAATCAAAATCAGTACCGTCGGCTAGACTATACTTAGAAGCCAATGCTTCTGTAGGTGTAGTTCCTGCCCACTCGTGATAACCATTTGGACCATGATATAAAGCAACCATTCCGGGTCCTTGTGACCAATCATTACCTCCAGGATAAGTTCTTGATCCAAAACCGAAGGACTCGATTAAACGTCCCCAGATAAAATCTTGATTTTTATCTCCTTGTAACCAGATATCTTCGTAATTCTGCTTTGCTTCTTCAAAAGATGCAGGAGCTGAATAATCTAATTTATATCCAGTTGTAGCATCTAATAACGCTTTTGAAGCTACTTTAGCTGCCTGCCAACGTTGTTGTTGAGAACCAGAAGTATATCCTATAAGTTCTTTATTTGCAAAGGATGAAATTGTTGAAATTCCAGCTGTTTTGGTTTGATCGTATAAATCACTAGCAGCATGCGTTAAAACTCTTGACTTCAATGCTAAAGCTGTAATTTTATGTGCTCTTGCTTTGTCCGCAGGGGCGTCATTCAATAATGAAATCGCCTGATCAACATCAGCAATAATTTGATTTATAGTTGCTTCAAAACTGGATCTTGGATTTTCAGCTTCGCTTTCAAGTGTCAGTGGTTCGGTTAATAATACTAAACCTCCAAACTGGCGCATTAGCTGCGTGTAGAAATAAGCTCTCATAAAATAAGCTTCTCCTAATAGCCTTTTAGCAAGACCGGCTTCCAAACCACCTTCGTTTGTAGTCAATTGTTTAATTGCAATATTTGAACTACGGATGAAAGGATATATTTGAGACCAACTAAACCATTGGAAATCAATATAACTACCTGATGGATTCATTTTACCCTCGGTATATCCATCTACTCCACGTCCAGGGTGCGTAAATACAGCTTGATCTGTAAAGGCATCTGTCGTTTCTTCACGGGTAAGTGTTCCTGCCCAAGTACCTTGATAAAGGTCTAATACAGCAGCTTCTGCTAATTTAGCTGATGACCAAACATTTGACTCAGCAATTTCGCTCAGCGGGGTTGTATTTAGAAAGTCGTCTTGACACCCGACTAGGGCTAGACTAAACATAACACCACTTGCAATATTAAAAAAAATCTTCTTCATTATTATCATGTTTAAAAAGTTAATTGTACTCCAGTTATTATTGTTTTTAATAGAGGATAGGCACCACCATTGTTGACAGCTCCACCACCTGCATTTCTTGTATTATTTATATCCGCTCCGCTTTGTAATATCTCAGGATCAAAAGGGAAATCTGTAATGGTAATCAAGTTTGTACCTGATACGGACAGTCGTATACTTTGTGCTCCAATTTTACTGCTAATTTCTTCAGAAAAATTATAACCTAATTCTAATGATTTTAATCGAATAAAGTCTCGTGTTATCAAAGCGTAATCTGTTTGACCAGAATACCATTGGTCACCACGATCTGCTAATCTTGGTGCTGGAGCATTAGGATTATCCAATGACCATGCACGATCAAATACATCGCGTTGGACGTTTGCTAATGTTCCAGACATAAAGCTCCACTCATAGCTATTGAAGCCACCAGCAGCACCATTCCAGTACATGTTAAAATCAAAATTCTTGTATGCTAAAGAAGTATTGAAACCAAACTGAGTGTCTGCAAAAGCACTTCCACCTGTTCGTTGTTTATCTGCAGGTGTAATTTTACCATCTCCGTTGATATCTGCAACTCTAGCATCTCCAGGTTTTAATAATGGCGTAACGCCTGAATAATCTAAAGATTCAGAGTCAATTTCAGCTTGTGATCGGAATACTCCATCGAAAGAATAAAGTAAAGGACGACCTAATTCACCTCCTGTTTCACGTTGCCATGGACGATCTGCAAAATCAGGTTCGTCTACGAACAATAAAGTATTGTTTGAATCACTTACATTAAACGAGAAGTTATAAGTCAAACCAGAATTAGTTTCTCCATTAAATCCAGCCGTAATTTCAATTCCTGTATTTTCAAATTCTCCAATATTTTGTGCTGGAGGTGTAATTCCACTATAAGAGGGTAACGTCTTGTTGGGAAGTGTAAGGATGTTTTCTCTTAGGTTTCTGAATACTTCAAATCCTAATGAGAGTCTGTTGTTAATTGCTCTTAAGTCAAAACCAAAGTTAGCAGAAGTTTGAGTCTCCCAAGTAATGTTGGTATTGGGTACTTTAGTTTCATATGCTGTAGTGTAGACATCTCCAAGGCCTGTTGCAGAGAACCCATAAGAAGCAAGGAACTGGAATGGAGCAACGTTGTCATTACCCAATTGTCCCCATGAACCTTTTAACTTAAAGTAATCTAAGAAAGATACATTGTCTTTAAAGAAATTTTCTTCAGAAACAACCCACCCTGCTGATGCTCCAGGGAAGAAACCATAGCGAGTGTCTTCTGGAAATAAGTAAGATCCATCATAACGGAAAAGTGCTTCAAACAAGTATTTTTCTTTATAAGTATAATTTATTCTACCATAATAGTTCAAACGTGCTATTTCGTATCCTGTTCCTTGACTAAATTGTCCATCTTGTCCACCAAAACTTAATTGATCTAAATCATTGGATAAAAAGAAACGCTTGTAGGCTCTCATGAAACTTTGTTCCGATTCTTCACGAGTTATACCTCCCAATACTTTAAAGTAATGATCTCCTACTTCTTTTTCATAAGAGGCATTAACAGTTGCTGTGATATCAGTTAAGGTAGTATGGTCTTGAGTTAAACTAGGATCACCTGGTCCACGTTGCGCTGCTGTCAACCCAGACGAGTCTTTGTTGATTCCATCCCAAGTGTATAATTCCCATGGTCGTTGCCATAACTTTTGATCAAAGTTCATCTTGTCGTAAGAAACATTACCTCTAATTAGTAAGCCTTCTACGCCAGGAACCTTTAAGTTTATTCCAATATTACTTTGAACAAAGTTTGTGCTTCTATTATTGTATCCAGGAGAATCCGTTACCCGAATAGCTGGGTTGTTCCCGTTTTCAATATCAGGTCCATACTCACCCGTAGGCCAGTAGGCTGGAAACCAAGGGTATTGTCTTACTAAGTCATTAAATACATTTGCGGGTGCATTGGTAGAAGTAAGATTCTCTTCTTGACGAGAATACAAACCTACATCCATACTTAAAAAGTCATTAATTTTAGCATCAAGATTTAAACGTAAGTCATACTGAGTAAATCCTTTAGGTGCATTTTTAAAATTAACATCTTGCCTTAAAAAACCAAAAGACGCTAAATATGTTACATCATCATTACCACCACTAACTTGAACATTTTGTCTTGTAGTAGGAGCATTTTTACGTTGCACTTCTTCCATCCAGTCTGTGTCAGGATAGTTCCATAAATCAGTTCCTGCCGCTGTATTCTGAATACGATCGGTAGAATAAGTTGGGTTTAATACTTCACCGTTTGGACGTGTAAAAGGTTGTCCTCGAACGGCATTTGCTGCAGTCCATTCATTAGTAGGAAGTTTGTAAACATTTAATAAATTCACTAAATCCATATATTCAGCACCTTCCAACATGTCAGGAACAGTTGTGAAATTTTGCCATCCATAATTGGATGTTATTTTAACTTGTGCATCTCCTTTTTTACCTCTTTTGGTAGTGATAAGGATAACACCATTTGCTGCTCTAGCTCCATAAATTGCAGCTGATGCATCTTTTAATACGGATATACTTTCAATATCTGCTGGGTTTATACGAGCTAAACCACCTGCGCGATTTGGAATTCCATCAATTACAATAAGTGCAGAGGAATTATTGAATGTATTGGTACCACGAACACGAATCGCTGGATTGTCAGCACCAGGGGCTCCATTTCCAGTGTCAATATAAAGACCAGCCACTTTTCCAGCCAATGCAGTACCTAGGTTTGGAGAGGATGATTTTTCAAGCGCTTCACCACCAATGGTTGCGATAGAACCAGTTAAAGTTGCTTTTTTCTGAGTTCCATAACCGGTTACAACTACTTCTTCAAGACCTTGAACGTCTTCAATTAGTTGAACATCAAGGTTACTGTTCGATCCCACCGTAATTTCCTGAGTTAGAAAACCCAAATAGGAGAAAACAAGTTCTGCTTCTTGATTTGATACTGATATGGTATAATTACCATCAAAGTCGGTAACCACTCCCTGAGCAGTTCCTTTGATAATGACACTAACTCCCGGAAGAGGTCCTTCATTATCGCTTACATTTCCTGAAACGGACTGTTGGGCAAAAGCAATGCTTCCCACTAAAATGAAAGTGAAGAAAACAAGTTGCTTTATTCTAAGTTTTGAATTCATGTTTGTCGGTTTTATTTTAATTAATTATGTCTAAAAATATAAAAATTTTGTTAATGTGGATTAAAAAATGATTTATTTATATAAAAAACGTTACTTGTTAAATGAAATATATAATATTGTTTAACTTTTTTAGTGGATTTAATAATAATGAGAGATTTTTACATTAAACTTTTTTTTATATTTTGGGTACTAAATGTTTTTGGACAGGAGAATTATTCGATTCAATTACCAGAGGTTGATTATCAAAACCCTATGGTCTTTATCCAAGGAGGTGAATTTATTATGGGAAGCCCAAAAGTAGAAGGGGGTCATTTCGGAGATGAAGGGCCACAGCATCGGGTGACCATAGCCCCTTTTTGGATGAGTAATGTTGAAATTACTTGGGATTTATACAATCTTTTTGTCAGTAGAGAAATTGATCAAAATCAAATTATAAAAGATGCAAATACAGAAGTCTCGTTAGATGTTGATGCGGTTTCAGGAGCTACAACACCCTACGTAGAAATGAGTTTTGGGATGGGAATTGATAACTATCCAGCAATTTGTATGACACAATTAGCAGCAGTAAAATTTTGTGAATGGCTTTCTGCAATGACAGGTCACTTTTACCGTCTGCCGACAGAGGCTGAATGGGAATACGCTGCAAGAGCAGGAAGTACATCATCATATTCATTTGGTGATGATGTGTCTGAACTTATGAATTATGCTTGGTTTAAAGGGAATAGTAATGATAAATACCAAAAAGTTGGAACTAAGAAACCCAATGATTGGGGTTTGCATGATATGCATGGAAATGTGGCTGAATGGACTTTAGATCAATATTTACCTACAGCTTATTCAAAAAGAAAAAAAGGGGTTGATAACCCTCAGGAAAAAGGCGAAAAAATATACCCAAAAGTAGTACGAGGCGGTTCTTGGATGGACAGTCCCAATCGTCTTCGTTCAGCAGCACGCAGACCTTCTTCCAAAAGCTGGAAAAAACGAGATCCTCAAATCCCTAAGAGTATATGGTGGCATACCGACGCTCCCTTTGTTGGATTTAGAGTCGTTAGACCACTTAATGTGCCTTCAGAAGAAGAACAAAAACAATATTGGAACTACTCAGACTAACTTAAATTAATGAAGATGACAAACAAGAAAAAAAACAATCTAAGCAACGGAGGATCTAGACGCTCTTTTGTTCAAAAAACGGCACTAGCAACCAGTGCCCTGTTGACTATGCCTCTTGGGGTAGATGCCATGGCAAATGTCTATGGTGCTAAAAAACTTAAACTTGCTTTGGTAGGTTGTGGAGGTAGAGGCTCTGGCGCTGCGGTACAAGCCCTTACTGCTGATGAAAATGTTGAATTAGTGGCTATGGCCGATGCATTCGGTGACCGTATTGAAAGAAGTTTGAAAGGAATTCAAGACCATTTTGACGGTCAGAAGAAAATTAACATTCCAGAGAAACATCGTTTTATTGGTTTAGATGCTTACAAGAAAGCAATTGATATGGCGGACGTGGTTATTTTGACCACTCCTCCTGGATTCAGACCTTATCACTTTGAGTATGCCATAAATAATGACAAGCATGTGTTTATGGAAAAACCTGTCGCTACTGATCCTGTTGGGATAAGAAAGGTTTTGGAGATGGCTAAAGTAGCCAAAGCGAAAAAACTAAATGTAGTTGTTGGTTTACAACGACATTATCAATCGAAGTATATTGATTTAAAACAAAAAATTGATGCTGGAGCGATAGGAAAAATTCGCAGTGGACAAGTCTACTGGAATGATGCGGGCGTTTGGGTAAAAAAGCGTCAACCGGGGCAATCAGAATTGGAATATCAAATGCGTAATTGGTATTACTTCAATTGGCTTTGTGGAGATCATATTTTAGAGCAACATATTCATAATATCGATGTGGCAAACTGGTTTGTAGGCGAATATCCAGAATCAGCACAAGGAATGGGTGGGCGTCAAGTGAGAAATGGAATTGATCATGGGGAAATTTTTGATCACCATTTTGTAGAGTTTACCTATCCAAGTGGAGCAGTAATTTCGAGTCAATGTCGTCATATACCAGGAACCATGAGTCGAGTAGATGAAGTTTTTCAGGGAACCAAAGGAAGTTTAGAAATTGGAAAAGGAGAGATCTCTGATTTAGAAGGAGCAACCCAATATAAATATCCCAGAAGAGGCAGCGAAGACCCCAACCCCTATCAGGTAGAACACGATAAGTTGTTTGCTTCAATACGAAGTGGAGGTGTTATTTCAGATGCTGAGAATGGTGCTAAGAGTACACTTTCAGCTATTTTGGGAAGAATGGCTACGTATACTGGTAAAAAAATCACCTTTGAAGAAGCGTTAAATTCTCAATTGCATTTGATGCCGGAATCTTTAACATGGGATAGTACACCCCCCTCACTTCCTGACGCAAATGGATTGTATCCAATTCCAACTCCAGGAAAAACAAAATTTATTTAATATGAACAGAAGAAATTTTACTCAGCTTGCTGGAGCATCTGGCCTTGGGCTTTTTGCAGGAGCAGCAGCATTCGCTAAATCGAATAAAGCTATCTCTAAGCATGTGTTTAATCTGCCATACGCTCCTCATTTAGGAATGTTCAAGCACCACGCAGGAAATGATCCCATTGATCAGCTAAATTTCATGGCAGATCAAGGATTTACTGCTTTTGAAGATAATGGTATGCGTTCAAGAGAGATAGCATTGCAAGAGAAAATGGCACAAACCATGGAGAAAAGAGGTATCCGTATGGGGGTATTTGTGGCCCACGAAATTTATTGGCAAAAACCGAATTTAGCCAGTGGTGATCAAACGCTTAGAGAAGAGTTTTTGGACTATATCAAAAAAGCAATTCCTGTCGCCAAGCGGGTTAATGCGAAATGGATGACTGTTGTTCCAGGGCATGTCGATTTACGTCAAAACATGGCCTATCAAACTGCTCACGTGGTGGAAAGTTTAAAACAAGCAGCCGCCCTTTTGGAGCCCCATGGAATTGTAATGGTTTTAGAGCCATTGAATTTTAGAAATCATCCAGGGCTATTTTTGTCTGAGAGTCCACAAGCTTATGAAATATGTAAATCAGTAAATTCTCCCTCTTGTAAAATTTTATTTGATATCTATCATCAGCAAATACAAGAAGGAAATTTAATACCGAATATTGAGCAATGTTGGGATGAGATTGGATATTTTCAAATAGGTGATAATCCAGGAAGAAATGAACCTACCACAGGAGAGATTAATTACACTAATGTTTTTAAATACATACACACCAGAGGTTTTGATGGAATTTTAGGAATGGAACATGGGAATAGTCGTTCTGACAAAGCGGGAGAGCAAGCAGTAATTGATGCCTATGTAAAAGTAGATCAGTTTCTATGATTAAAAACCGAGTTAATCGGCTTTTTGGAATCCAATATCCTATCATTCAGGCGGGGATGGTCTGGGCAAGTGGCTGGCGATTGGCTTCTGCTGTATCTAATGCTGGTGGCTTAGGCTTGATAGGAGCGGGATCAATGTACCCAGAAGTTCTTAGAGAGCATATTCAGAAGTGTAAGAAAGCCACTCAAAATCCTTTTGGGGTAAATGTACCGTTGTTATACCCCGACATTGACCAGTTAATGAAGGTTATTGTAGAGGAAAAAGTGCCGATTGTTTTTACGGCAGCAGGCAATCCAAGATTATGGACCGATTACTTAAAATCTCATGCTTGTATTGTAGTTCATGTGGTAAGTTCTGTAAAGTTTGCTTTAAAGGCACAAGATTGTGGCGTTGATGCTGTTGTTGCCGAAGGTTTTGAAGCTGGTGGACATAACGGACGAGAAGAAACTACAACCTTAACTTTAATTCCGTTAGTTAAAAAAGCAATCACCATTCCGCTTATTGCTGCTGGGGGAATTGGGTCCGGTCCGGCGATGCTTGCTGCAATGGCTTTAGGAGCTGAAGGTGTTCAGATAGGTTCCAGATTTGTTGCTACAAACGAGGCTTCTTCCCATGATAATTTTAAAGAAGAAGTTGTTAAAGCTGATCAAGGGTCGACAGTCCTTACGTTAAAAGAATTGACTCCTGTTAGGTTGATAAAAAATCCTTTTTATCAAAAAATCAACGCCTTGTATGAAGCTGGAGCTAGTGTTGAAGAGCTTCGGGAAGCCCTCGGAAGGGGTAGAGCAAAAAAGGGAATGTTTGAAGGAGACCTTGTTGAAGGGGAGCTTGAAATTGGGCAAGTAGCTGCACAGATTGACAGTATTATTCCTGCAGCAGAGGTGGTTGGAGAATTTGTAGAAACCTTTAATTCAACTTTAGAGTCTCTTGCAAGGATTCATTAACCCACTACTTTTTTTTCTTTAAAGTCAAGGAGCACCTGATTATATACTAAATCTTCAAAAGTTTCTCTTTTTCTTATCACATGAGCTTGGTTATTATACCATAAGATTTCGGCCGGGCGAAATCTTGAATTATAATTGCTTGCCATAGTGAAGCAATAAGCTCCCGCATTTTGGAAGGCAAGGATATCTCCCTCAGAAATTTCTGCAATTTTACGATTACTTCCAAAAGTGTCGGTTTCGCAAATGTATCCTACAACTGTGTAAAAACGCTCTTTACCATTAGGCTTTGAAATATTTTTTATTTCGTGGTGTGAGCCATAAAGCATGGGTCGTATCAGGTGGTTAAACCCAGAATCTACTTGTGCAAAAACAGTAGAAGTAGTTTGTTTTACAGCATTTACTTGAACTAAAAAGTACCCCGCTTGACTCACAAGAAACTTACCGGGTTCAAAGGCAAGTTCTAGCGTACTTCCATATGTCTCACAGAATCGGTGAAAGCGTTCGGTGAGTTTTTCCCCTAATTCTTCAATATTGGTTTCAATGTCACCTTCACGATAGGGTACTTTAAATCCGCTTCCAAAATCTAGAAATTCTAGATTTTTAAATTGTAGTGCTGTATCAAAAAGAATTTCGGAAGCATATAAAAACACTTCTATGTCTAAAATGTCACTCCCAGTGTGCATGTGCACCCCGTTGATATGCATTTTTGTGTTTTCAACTATGCGTAATACATGGGGAATTTGATGAATAGAAATTCCAAATTTTGAGTCGATATGTCCCACAGAAATATTACTATTTCCTCCTGCCATTACATGTGGATTGATTCGGATACAAACTGGAATATTTGGATGTTTTGTTCCAAATTGCTCAAGAATAGAAAGATTGTCAATATTAATCTGAACTCCGATTTTAGCTGCTTTTTCTATTTCTTCTAAAGAAACCCCATTGGGAGTGAATATAATATCCTTAGGTTTGAATCCTGCTTTAATTCCCATTTGAACTTCTTGAATAGATACGGTGTCTAATCCCGACCCCATTTTCTTCATAAGACCCAAAATAGATAGGTTGGACAAGGCCTTGCAAGCATAATTAATACGAAGTTTTTCTACTCCTTTAAATGCATTTTGAAGTCTTGTAAATTGCTGCTCAATTTTATTGGCATCATAAACATAGACGGGATGGCCTTCTTGTTTAGCAATAGATAGTAATGTAGATTCTTTCATTGTGTTTATCCTAAGTGAAAGCAAAAGTACTAAGGAAATAAAAACACACAAAAGAAATAAACAAACGAATTATTATTACAACAGAATGTTACACCTGTAACAAAAAGTTTTTCATTTGGGGGGTAATTTTCCGCTTGTGTTTCTCTATTTTTGCACAAGATTTTAGAATTTACTTATGAATTTACATGAATACCAAGGGAAAGAAGTTTTAGCTGGATTTGGCGTGACCATTCAGCGTGGAATTGTTGCAAAAACTGCTGCTGAAGCAGTTGCAGCAGGAAAACAACTAACGGAAACTACCGGCACACAATGGCATATTGTGAAAGCTCAAATCCATGCAGGTGGACGAGGCAAAGGAGGAGGTGTGAAGTTGGCCAAAAATCTTCAAGAACTTGAATCGGTTGCAACCTCTATCATAGGAATGCAATTGATTACTCCACAAACCCCCCCAGAGGGGAAAAAAGTAAACCAAATATTGGTTGCTGAAGATGTGTATTATCCTGGAGCTTCTGAGCCTAGTGAGTTTTATATGTCTATCCTTTTGAATCGTGCTACTGGAAAAAATATGATCATGTATTCGACCGAAGGAGGAATGGATATAGAGGCGGTTGCTGAGGTAACTCCTCATTTAATATTTACTGAAGAAATTGATCCTGCATTGGGTTTGTTGCCTTTTCAGGCTAGAAAAGTAGCCTTCAATTTAGGTTTGTCAGGAGCTGCTTTTAAAGACATGACTAAATTTGTAAGTGCTTTATACAGGGCTTACGTTGGTTCTGATGCTTCGTTGTTTGAAATTAACCCTGTGTTAAAAACTTCAGACGATCGTATAATTGCTGTAGATGCTAAAGTGACTATAGATGACAACAGTCTCTTTAGACACCCAGATTTTGAGGCGCTCCGAGATTTAAGTGAAGAGAATCCTGTTGAGGTGGAGGCACGTTCTGTAGGCCTTAATTACGTTGACTTAGATGGTAATGTAGGGTGTATGGTAAATGGCGCTGGTCTTGCTATGGCAACTATGGACTTGATTAAGCAAGCGGGTGGTGATCCTGCTAATTTTCTTGACGTGGGAGGGACTGCAGATGCTGCACGTGTAGAAATTGCTTTTCGTCTGATTCTTAAAGATCCTGCGGTAAAAGCTATTTTGATTAATATTTTTGGAGGGATTGTTCGCTGTGACCGTGTGGCACAAGGAATTGTAGATGCTTATAAAAACTTAGGAGACGCTATTCAAGTGCCTATTATTGTTCGTCTGCAGGGAACTAATGCAGACATAGCGAAAAAACTTATCGATTCTTCTGGATTGAATGTGCTTTCTGCCACTGCATTTCAAGAAGCAGCTGATAAAGTCCAGGAAGCAATCAATTAATTGCCATAATGACAGTTTTTTTTACAGAATACACGTCAAAATGACACCTTACTTATTTTGGTCTTGATTTTGCTTTAGGGTAAACAAATAAAATTGTTAACCTTAAAACAAAATGATATGAATTTAATACGTAAACAAACACCTTTTTTTTCTCTTGTAGACGAATTTGTAAACCAAGATTGGAATACAAAGCTACATCCATCTTCAACAACAAGCCCTGCTGTAAATATTATAGAAAGGGAAACTCAGTTTGATATTGAATTAGCCGTTCCTGGAATGCAAAAAGATAATTTTGAAATTGAAATGGAGGAAGGAATTCTTTCCATAACTGCAAATCAAGAGGAAGAAAAGGCTTCTGAAAAAGAAAAATTTACACGACGAGAATTTAGTTACAATAGCTTTAGACGCTCATTTAATGTTCCCGACAGTGTTGACCTTTCAAAAATTGATGCTAATTATTCGGAGGGCGTACTTCATATTTCGTTACCTAAACGAAAAGAAGCCCTTCCTCAGCCTAAAAAGCTGATTAAAATAAATTAGATTAATTATTTGTTTTTGTTTTGAATCGACCTCAATGAGGTCGATTCTTTTTTTATCCTATAGTTTAAGATAAATTTTCTTTTTAAATAAATAATAAGTGGGAAGCCAAATGATTAGTACATAAAGTAATGCATAGACTAAAGATCCTAGTTTTAAAGGGAGTCCAATATTTTCCCAGAGGCTCATGAATTCTTGATTTAAAGCAAATCCAAACCATTTTGAACTATAAAAAATTACAGTTAATATACTAGACATTGAATAAGCAAAAATAGAATTAACTCCAAAAACATGAGCAAATTCAAATTTAAAGCGGCTTTGCCTTACGTCAAAGTAATAACTAAAAGCAGCCAAGGATAACATTCCAATACCTCCCATAAAAAGGGTGAAGGAGGAACTCCATAGGTTTTTGTTAAATGGGAATACCCATTGCATTGCATCTCCTAGAAATAATAAGATAAAACCAATGAAAAAAAGCTGATTAAGACGCGTTTTTAATTCTTCTTTTTTCATTAAAACGTAGCCTGCCCACATTCCAATCAAACCACTCACTATCGCCGGTAAAGTACTTAAAAAGCCTTCAGGGTCCCAGGTATATTTCCAAAGTCTACCCGGTATAAGGAAAGAATCCAAATAGTGTGCCCAATTTTTTTCTGGAACAGACAAGTCTGGAAATCCAATTCCTGGTACAGGAACATAGGCCATCATAATCCAATATCCTAAAAGAATACCTATTCCCAGATACCATTGTGTTTTTTTTGTTGTGTATAGAAAGATGAGTCCGCAAGCTAAAAATACAAGGGCTATTCTTGGTAATACACCCACCCAACGTATACCTTCAAAATTGAAGCTGGGCCATAACCAAAGAAAAATACCTACAAGATATATTTTAAGGGCCCTCCAAAGAACTTTTTTAGCAATCTGTGAACGTGTTTTACCTGCTTCTAATTGTTTGCTTAATGATAAAACAATCGAAACTCCTACAATGAATAGAAAAGTGGGAAACACATAGTCTGTGGGTGTCAACCCATTCCATTCTGCATGTAAAAAAGGGGCATAGACTTCACTCCATGACCCAGGATCATTTACCACAATCATTAAGATTATAGTAAGGCCTCGTAAAATATCTAAGGCAAGTAGACGTTGGTTTTTAGTTTCCATAGATTTAAATATTAATTAATTGAAATACTTTTTCCGCCTCTATTTCTAGAATCAAAGCTTCGTAAGCGAACTTTTGATTGTGCGGGTAATTTTATTCTTTCAGTATATTTACGACTTTCTGAGGTAGGCTCATTTCCGTCTGTGGTATATCGAATAATTAAGCCCGGGAATTGTTGATTCACCCACAATTCACCTTCTTTTAGAATACCTCCTGGTTTGGGTAGGTCAAAAGAGACACCACCATAAAGTTGATTAATTAGAGGCAGCTGTCTTTGCCCGAGATTGTTTACAAATAGATTCCATGCTTTTTCAAGAGCTGGTTTTTGGTCTGAGGCAGTAGGCAAATCTATCCAAGGTTCTTTTGCCCCCCAGGCCCTTTGTGAAAACACAATTAAATTGGGCATTAATAAAGCGTCAAAAACGGCTTCAGAGGTAATGGTTTCTGTCCATAATTGAGACTGAATGCCTAAGAAGTTATCTTTCGCCTCAGGTTTTAGGAATTCTTTGGTTGTCACTGTTGCCTCATCAATTCCGAGGGCTTCTAATTTTACTTTATTGGCAAATACATTTAGAGGTTCTGTTCCCCAGCTGTCTTTATAGGTGACGTACCCCGACCAACTCATACCGTAATTTTCCATATCATAGTCGTCAACCATATCGAAATAAAAAGCAGATGAATTGCTCATAATCGCCTTGAAACCTTTATTTGCAAGTCTATAAATCATGTCTTCTCGACCGCCACCCCAGGTGTTGTTCCATACGTAAGGTGTAAAGTCTAAGTCCAAAAGATCTTCTTTAATGTTAAGTTCCGATTGTTCATTTTCACTATGCACCAAAAGGGCATCTTCCCAACCCACCATTCTTGCTCCCGCATTGGTGATTATTGTATTTATTAACCTTAAGTTGTAATTGTATAAATCTTTTACAGATGGAATGGATTTGTTATTTGCGATATATTCTTTACACTTTGGTGATTTTTGCCAAGGGCCGTAGGGCAATTCGTCTGCTCCAATATTAAATACTTTCATAGGGGTGTCTGCTTTTTCGTAGAGCGCTTTAATTTCAAGAATTATTTTTTCATAAAACCGATAGGCACTATCATCACAAATACAGACCACATTGTCACTATATAATTGTGCAGAGCGGTATTCACTTTGATCTTCTGGATCGTGAAGCATATATTCGGTGGCGGCTTCCATATCACCTGCTGCTTTATAATTTTCATAGCGCGCCTTCATGGCTTTGATTGCAGCTCTCGCATGAGAGGGAAAGCTAACCTGGGGAATCACCTCTATATGCCGTTCTTTGGCGTATTGAATTATTTCTACAAAATCCTGTCCACTTAAAAATCCATTTCCTGTACTTTTTTGATCTCCTGATCCTGATCCATACATAGGAATCAAACGATCGTTTTCATCTTTAGTGTACCCTCGTTTCCCTCCAACCTCAGTCAATTCAGGGAGTCCTGGTATTTCAATTCGCCAACCATCATCATCTGTGAGTTTTAAGTCAAAACGATTTAGTTTGTAAAGTGCCATATAATCCAGAATTTGGAAAAGCTTTTCTTTGGGATAAAAGTTTCGCGCTACATCCGACATAAATCCCCTGTTTTCAAATCTTGGTGCATCTTCTATGGTGATTATGGGCCATCCTTTTTCTTCGTTTTGAGCAATCAATAGAATTTGATGTAAAGATTCAAAAGCATAAAAGACACCTGTGGAATGACTAGCTTCAATACGAATTTTATCCTCTGAAATTTGTAGTCTGTAGGCTTCTCTTCCTAGAGAATTATTTTGAATAACGGATAGATTATTATCCAAGTTGTTTTCGGAATTCACAGTGATTGTGAGCCCTTCCTGAAGCCTCTCGCTAATGAAATTCACATCCATTTCGAACGAATCTAAATTAAAGTTTAATGCGGATGGAGTTCGATATTCTCCTTTAAACTCATGTTTTTGTGGGCTAGGAATTACCCAAGCCAGTTGCTCTTTGGGAACTGTTTTTAGTGTTTTATAGGTTGCGTATCGATCTTCAGCACTAGGGATGTTTAGTCCTTCAATTCCTTTTGCATTTTGCCAAACGATTTTACTTTCAAGATCAATGTTAGTTTGAGTATTTTTATTATGGACAAAAAATCCATTGGGTCCCATTGCTAATCTTGGAATAATTCCTTTTTGAACAGCTGAAAAGCTTAGGCTTTCTTTTGGGTTTAGATTGTATTGTTCGCCAAATGTTAAAATCAAATATTGTTGCCCATCCACATAGTTATATTCCATTCCTTCGGGAAGGCTTTCAGGGATTGTCTCACCAAAAATAGAATTCCAATGTAAAGACCAGTTGCCTCCTTCCCAAAAAGTATCGGTAGTGTTGGTAATAGAAAAAGTCACTTCCATCTGATTGTTGGGGACATCAAAAGCGTTTATTGTAAAAACAATTGGAGTAGCTATTCTATTTGGGGATTGGCATTGGGTCAACAAGCAACATATGATTATTGCCTTTAAAAAGTTTTTCATTCAATTAGGTTTTACGCTAATGTAATAGAAATATTTTGAAAATTTCAGGGTAGTTAAAGGATCGCACTAATTTATTTAGAAATCATTTTTCCACTTTAAAAGCTTTGATGGCTTCATTGGGTTCAATGATGGTATAACCTTCCCAAAAAGTGGGATCATATTGGATGAGGTTAACGGGCAAAACATCAGGTTTTTCCTCAAAAGTAACGAAGTTTTCTTGGGAAATACTTTGAGTTTCAAAAATGACAGCCTGATATTTTTGATATTGATTTGTGTGAAGATTCAATTCCATTTTCAATTCGTTTTGTTTATTTCGGCCTTTAACAATTTTATTTTTTTCTACAATAGTAAACGAACGATTTACTCCTGTTTCAAATTGATCAGTAAGTTCGAAATATTGTAAGGCATATTTTCCAGTTGACATTTTTTTAAACTGAATTACTACTTCTTTAAAATAGTGTTTATAGGACATACCCAACAAACTAATATCGCGTATATTTTGAATATTTTTATATTCTGCTCGAATGAGTGTCATTTCATCAGCATCTATATAAAGTTTACCTGCATAGTCGGCACTTCCTGAAGGTTCGAATTTTAAAACGTAAACGGGAGTATTATTGAAATAGGTAAAATCAATCTTTTCGAAATCATATCGATTTGACTTGTCCAAAACAGTGATGGATAGGCTTTCTTCTTCAAAAAGTGCTCTTAAAAGATTGGTTAAAACACTTTTTCTCCACTTTAAAAAAGATGCTTTTTTATTCATTAATTTTTCATCTTGACTAAGGGTATCTTTTTCTGATCCGTTGAGATCATCTGATTCAAGTTTAGCACTTATGATCCCCATGCGAAGTTTGAAATAGGAATCTGTTTTTACATTTTGCTTTAAAATGGAATCAAAAGCTTTTTCGATATTTTCAAAAATAGCAGTAGTCTCTTTGTCTTCTAACTCAAGCGCTTTTTCAATCTCCAATTTCTGACTTTCCTCAGAAAAATCTCCATATAAATCCCCAAGTATTTCACTATGCCATTCGTTATACCTTGGTACTTTTAGAAGGGTGCTGTCCCAAAAAGCCTGATTAAATTCTTTAATTGAGGATTTCTTAACTTTCACATTTAAGTCTTTAAATTTCTGGCTTCCCGATTCTCTAAAAAAAACTTTCTTATACGTCAGGCCCAATTCATATTTTTCAGCAATGTTCTTTTTCACCTCTTTGATTATATCCTCTGCACTCAAGTTTTTATTGGATAAAATGATGGAACCTAAGGCAATGGTTTTTGAGGGTAGAAAAATAATACTGTCTTTAAACGACCTAACAGGATATCCTATGGTTTTATATCCCATACAGGAAATAAAAAGTGAATCATCTATCTTTTTAAAGGCGTCATACTGCATTTTGAATCGCCCTTCTTCATTTGTAATTATACCCTTCCCAGAGGATAAATAAATAGTTGCAAAAGGAATTACTTCTTGCGTGAGACTATCTTTAATCACTGCACTTATTTCTTGACTTTTTAGTGTTTGATTTCCTGTAAGGATAAGTGTCAAGTAAAAGATAAAAAAGTGAATATAATTTTTCATTCGACAAAAGAAAGTGTTTGTTTTGAATGGGTGATTTTTTAAAATGAATTTAGGATTTATTTATAATTTTTCCTGCAAAAGCTTAATGTCATCTCTATATTTTGCAGCTTCAATAAAATCGAGAGATTTTGCTGCTTTTTCCATATCCTTACGTAGTTCTCTAATTTTCTTTTCTATTTGGGGTTTGGTTAGGTAGCGGTTTGCTTCTTCTGCAACTTTACGTGATTCGAGTTCATTGGCATGAGTAGACAAAGAATTTTTTGCTAATGCACTGTCTAATGATTTGTTTAATGCCGTAGGGGTAATACCATTTTTAACATTATAAGCGTTTTGTTTTTCCCTTCTATAGTTTGTTTCATCAATAGTTTTCTGCATACTTTTTGTTATGACATCTGCATACATAATGGCTTTTCCTTCAATATTACGAGCCGCCCTTCCGATGGTCTGAGTTAGAGAACGATGAGAGCGAAGAAACCCTTCCTTATCTGCATCTAAAATAGCTACAAGTGATACCTCAGGAAGATCTAAACCCTCGCGTAAAAGATTTACTCCAATAAGGACATCGAAAACTCCTTTTCGTAAATCTTGCATGATTTCAACTCGCTCTAGCGTATCTACATCACTATGAATGTAGCGGCACCGAATTTGTGCTCGACTTAAGTACTTGGTCAGTTCTTCTGCCATACGTTTGGTAAGGGTTGTTACTAAAGTTCTTTCATCTTTCTCCACTCTGACTTGTATTTCTTCAATCAAATCATCAATCTGATTTAAGCTGGGGCGGACTTCTATTATGGGATCTAGAAGACCTGTAGGACGAATAATTTGCTCTACAAAAGCACCTTCGGTTTTTTCCAATTCATAATCTGCGGGTGTGGCACTCACATACAAAACTTGATTTTGTAGGCTTTCAAACTCTTCAAATTTTAGTGGGCGATTGTCCATCGCTGCAGGGAGACGAAAACCATACTCTACCAGATTTTCTTTTCTACTTCTATCCCCTCCATACATTGCATGTACTTGTGAGATGGTTACATGACTTTCATCAACGATCATTAAGAAGTCATTTGGAAAATAATCTAATAGACAGAAAGGACGTGTTCCGGGTGCCCTACCATCCAGATAACGCGAATAATTTTCAATTCCTGAGCAATATCCTAACTCACGAATCATTTCCAAATCAAACTCCGTTCGTTCATGTAAGCGTTTTGCTTCTAAGTGTTTGCCAACTTCTTTGAAATAATCTACTTGCTTGACCAAATCATCTTGGATCTGAAGGATAGCATTTTGTATAATATCTGGAGAGGTCACAAAGATATTAGCAGGGTAAATATTCACTTTGTCGTATTGTTCTAAACGACTGTTATTTATTGGATCAAAAGCTTCTATCAATTCAATTTCATCTCCAAAAAAATGAATTTTAAACGCAATGTCAGCATAACCAGGGAACACATCAATAATATCTCCCAAAACCCTGAAATTTCCTCTGCTAAATTCTGCAGTAGTTCTCGAATATAAACTTTGAACTAAACGATGCATGAGTTGTGTCCTTGAAATGACTTGATCACGTTCTATAGTAATTACATTTTTCTCAAATTCAGCAGGGTTTCCAATCCCGTATAAGCAAGAAACTGAAGCAACTACAATAACATCGCGGCGTCCTGAAAGTAAGGATGAAGTTGTACTGAGACGAAGTTTTTCTATGTCTTCATTGATAGACAAGTCTTTTTCAATATAGGTACCGCTCGTAGGGATATAAGCTTCAGGTTGGTAGTAATCATAATAGGAAACAAAATATTCAACAGCATTTTCTGGGAAAAACTGTTTAAACTCTGAATAGAGTTGCGCGGCTAGAGTTTTATTGTGAGCTAAAACTAAGGTCGGACGTTGCAATTGTTGTACGGCATTTGCCATGGTAAAGGTTTTTCCTGAACCTGTAACCCCTTGAAGGGTGACAAATGAGTCTTGATTTTGAAACTGATTTACAATTTCTTCAATGGCTTTAGGTTGATCGCCAGTGGGCTTAAAATCAGAAACGAGTTTAAAATCCATAATATTTTTGAAAGTGCAAAATTACAAAATATCGAATGGATATTAGGAAAGCTTTAATAAAGAAACTATAAATCCCTTCTTTTTAAAAGTGAATAGGAACCATATATAAATAATGCAGACCAAATTAAAACGATTATAATATTCAAAAAAGAAACCGAATAATCTTTTACAAATCCATCGCCAATTTGATCGGCTATATTTTGGATCGCAGAAAGACGTGAAAAAGGTTCTTTTATTAAATTCCCCATCGCATTTAATGGAAAAAATTTAAATATTTGTTCTGCAGAAATTTGTGGAATCAAGTCGGAGAGCGTCCATTTCATAAGTCCAAAGGATATTCCCTCAATTACTTGCCACAAGGCCAAAAAACCAAGTGCAAAAGCAGATCTTTTTATAAGGATTGAGAGGAATAAGCAGAAGGTGAAAAAACCAAAAAGCTTTACAGTATAGGCAACTAAATATTCTAGATCTGTAAAAATTATAGGCAACTCATCATAATCAGAATAGATCCCTCCTAAAATCAATGAAATAATAAAAACTAAGAGAGTGGAGGTGAGGACAAACGCAAGAATTGCATAAACCTTTGAACGTAAAAACTCCGCCTTACTCAAGCCGTCAATAAGATTTTGCTTTAAAGTTTTGTTTGAATATTCATTTCCAATCATGGCCACAATAATAATCGCAAAAAAGACTTTTAGCAGCGCAATCATGAACGTGTTGAAATGCCAGATATAGGGGAAGTTGAAAATACCTTGTTCAGCCAAATAAAAATTTATTGGACCAAATTCAATCTTGATAGTACTAAGAATTGCAATGCTAAAAATAAGTAAGAAATAGCCAAAAATTAAAACTTTTGAGATCCTACTATGCCAGAGCTTGTAAAGTTCAATTTTCAGGAGTTGCATGTTTTTTGGTTTGAGTTAATGATAAAAATTGACTTTCAAGAGAAGGTTGTTTTTTTGAGAAATGCGTGAGCAGTATCCCAGCTTTTTGTAGTTCTTTAGAAAACTCAGTAGTGCTTATATTTTTTTCTAACGAAACATGGTAATATTGATTTTCCTTTTTAATCTTTCCAAGGTCTGAATGCATTTTTAGAAAGTTTAGGAGTTGTTCTTCATTTTCTGCGGCAATTTCAAAATACCCATGAGTTTGTGTAAGACCGTTTACAGCGCCTTCATAAAATTTAACACCATTTTTTAGTACGATTACATCAGAGCAGACTTTTTCTACTTCGTCTAAAAGATGCGAAGCAAGGAGAATCGTAGTTCCTTGTTCTGCAATGGTAATAATTAGTTTTCTGATTTGGTGAATACCTTCTGGATCAAGGCCGTTTGTGGGTTCATCTAAAATTAAAAGATCGGGTTTGTTTACTAATGCAGCAGCAATTGCCAAGCGTTGTTTCATCCCCAAAGAAAAAGTACTGAAATTACTATTTCTGCGATCCCACAAGTTTACTAGTTTTAGCTGTTCTTCAATGCAATCTGAACTGCATTGTTTGATTTTACAGATTAATATTAGGTTCTGCAATGCAGACATATAAGGGTAAAAATTTGGACGTTCTATGATGGCTCCAATTTTTTTAAGGGCTTGATGGGTTGTCAATTTTCCTTCATACCATTGGAATGATCCAGAGGTGGAATTAACGACATTCAATACCATTCCCAAAGTAGTTGATTTACCGCTTCCGTTGGGTCCAAGGAGACCGTATACCTTTCCCTTTTCTATGGTAAGTGAAAGTTTATTTACAGCGGTAAGATTTCCGTATTTTTTTGAGAGATCGTAAAGTTGTAGTAAAGTATTTGACATAGGTTTAAAAAATTAAACGATTGGGGAAATGATTTGTTACGCTAAACTTTGATTTTTATCTCATAAATATACATCATAATGATTTAAGCTTAAAACACTATTTTTGATAAAACCTGAATATGGAAGAAAAATTAATTTCCAAGAAAAAACCATTTTTTAAAATATCCGCAGCGTTGGCTTCTTTCTTGAAACATTATGAACGATGGATTGATACCCCTGTGTGTTATGATGATTTGCTTCGGTTTTCAGGATCCGTTGTTGTATATGATAAGAATGATAATGATACGCTTTGGGTAAGTGTTTATTTTACCGATAGTGAGCGTCGAGAGATTGAATTTAGTTTAAAAAAAATTTATACCCAATTGCATTCTGACGGTAATGAATCAGGGATTCCTTATTTAAATATTGATGCGATTGACTACTGTACTTTTGGAAACTCAAAACCCTTTAGAATAAAGGTTCGAAATATTCTAAATGATAACTTTACCTATTATTATATTAAAAAAACAGATGCTTCAAGGATTTTTGGTTTAGAATTTGAACACATGCTTTCGCCTTATAATTTGAATTTTTTAGTAAACCATAACACTTTAATTGAGGAGCATATTGCTGGAATTCCGGGAGATACGTTTATGAAAGAATTTCTCCCACAATGCAATGATTCTGAGAAAGCACAAATAGCCAAAGAGTATGTTAAGTTTAATGAACGAAGTATGATTCGATTGCTAGGAGATATGCGTGCCTATAATTATGTAGTTGTACCAACACATGATTTTGATCAGGTAGTTTATAAGATTCGCCCCATTGATTTTGACCAGCAATCCTTTGAGGGCCGTCTGTCTGTCTATCGTCCTCAATTCTTTAAAGAAAATGGTCCAATCATGGATTTAGTTCGAACTAAATTAACCCATGACTCAATTAATCAATACAAAATAGAAGAACGATCTATTGTTGCAAGACGTATTATTAGTTCAGGAAATAGGCTTAATAAATTGGTAAAAACAATGCAATTAGAACTACTAACGCTTCCCGAAAATCTGGAACGCCTTCGAAATGAAATTTATAAGTTTACCAACGATAAAGCTTTTTTACAGAGTAAAACGATGGGCGATATCATGAAAGCCTCCTTTGAATATGTTAGAAAACATTATGAGGAAGTTGACACGCATAGTCAGTTTTAGTAGAAATCACTGTCATCATAATCCTGCTGATCGGAATCATTATCATCGAGATCATCTTCAAAACCTTCTTCCTTAAAGGGTGTATCACTTTCAAATGATTTGTCAGGAGCTTCTTCTGGGACTTCTCCCTCAGCATGAATAAGATTAGGATAGTTTGTGCCAACAATCAACTCTCCAACCTCCATTAATTCAATAAAGAAAGTCCATAGATTAAGGAAATCGTAGATATAAAGTAGTTTATGTGTATCGGCAGAGAAAATAGTATTTAGTATTGTCTCACCATAATTTGGCTGAGAAGTATCCATAGATTCTAAAGGCATTTCATCTCCCTGTTCCCAATCGTCATTGGTGGAATAAAATGAGGCCATTTCATTTCCTAAAAATCCAAAAGACTGAGTAACAGCGTGGTGAAAATCTTCTAAGGTTGCCGTTTCATCAATTTCGATATCGCGAAGTACATCCTCTTTTACATCTAAAATAACTCGAATTCTATAAATCATAATTGTTTTTTAAGGGTCAACATAAAATAACTTTGTGCTCCAAATAATAAGGAGGCCATTATAAGATGTAGGGGTTGAGAAGAAAAGGGGAAATCAAAATAGTACATCCATATCCCTGTTAAAATCTCTACAGAGAGTAAAGATAAAATTAGAGTAAATACAGTGGGTACCATTTTATTTTTGTAAAGTAAATAACCAAGATAACCGTGCACCAAAAGTACAAGTAAAGAAAAGCTTCGATGAAAATAAAACATGAGTGGCGCATTAGCCAGCCAAGCTGAGGTGTTTTCTAGGTTAAAAGCATGCATTTGATCATCTACAAATTGACGTACTTGAGTTCCCATTCCAATTTGAATAAGGGTTAATATTAATCCAAACCCTAAAACTTTTTGAAGTAAGGCGGTATTTTTTAATATTTTTTTAGATCGCTTTTCTCGAGCTAGAAGGATAATTAGTAGGAGTACAATCAAAAGGGCCATTGCCATGTGAATGGTAATTTTGTAGGGGAGTAAATTAGAATCTACGACTGTTTTTCCTAGCCACCCTTGAAATCCCATTCCTAATACAACCAAAAAGGATATTACCATTGATAAAAGATCTGTTTTAATCCTCCAAAGTGAACTAATAAAAAGAAATAAAGTTGCGAGTCCAGCCAAGGCACCCAATAGACGATTGATGAATTCAATCCAAGTGTGCGTGGCATTAAATAGCGCGTAATCATGTTTGGTGTAGGTTTCCCAGTTCTTAGATTCGTATTCTTCTGAGGAGTTGAAATCAGATGAAGCTACACGCAAACTTTCATTGACAATAATTACTTCTCCCTCACGATATTGGTGATTAGACTTCCAGTCCAGCTGATTTCTTTCAGTAGGGGGGATCAAATAACCAAAGCATTTTGGCCAATCAGGACAACCCATTCCACTTCCGGTCATACGAACAACAGCACCTGCTGCAATCACAAGATAGACTAGAATTAGGCTAGTTATAATAAGTGGTTTAAATTGCTTTTTCATGAAACGTAAGTCCTAATTTTTTTCCTTCTGATTTCATTTTTTTTAAAGCAGCCTCTCTTTCATTTGGAATTTCTCCTTCTAAAATCGCTTCTTTTATTGCTTCTTTAATCAATCCGATTTCTTTGGAAGGCTTGAGATCAAAATATTTCATAATGGTTTCCCCACTGATTGGAGGTTGAAAATTTCGTAAATGATCTTTCTCCTCAACTAAAATAATTTTTTCACGGACTATTTTAAAATTATTGTGATAGCGTTCAAAGCGTTCTGGGTTTTTTGTTGTGATATCAGCTTCACATAGAGTGATCAAATCGTCTATAAAAGGTCCTGCATCAAAAACTAACCTTCTTATGGCGGAATCGGTCACTTGCTCTTCTGCAATGATAATGGGTCGTGAGCTCATGAACACCATCTTTTGTACGAATTTCATTTTTTCGTTTAATGGCATTTTCATGCGTTTAAAAAGATTGTAAGTCATTTTGGCTCCGACAAACTCATGGTTGTGGAATGTCCAGCCCACTGGCGGTTTAAATTTTTTTGTTGGTGCCTTGCCAATATCATGGAGTAAAGCAGCCCAACGCAACCATAAATCATCACTGTTTTTACATAAATTATCGACGACTTCTAAAGTGTGATAAAAGTTGTCTTTGTGTTTTTGCCCTTCAATTTCTTCAACCCCTTTTAGATCAATTAATTCTGGAAGTATTCTTTGAAGAAGTCCCGTCTTTTCCAATAAAATAAATCCTTTGGAGGGTTTTGGCGTCATTAATATTTTATTCAACTCCTCTACGATCCGCTCTTTTGTTATAATATCAATTCGCTCTGCATTGCGACTAATGGAATCATAAGAGTCACTAGCTATAGTGAAATCCAATTGAGTGGCAAACCGAATGGCTCGCAGCATCCGTAGGGGATCATCTGAATAGGTTATGTCAGGATCTAGGGGAGTACGAAGGACACCCTCTTCCAAGTCTTTTAACCCGTTAAAGGGATCGATAAGCAATCCAAAGTCGTCTTTATTAAGACTAATTGCTAAGGCGTTAATAGTAAAATCACGTCTGTTTTGATCATCCTCTAGAGTCCCTGGTTTCACCTCTGGATTTCTGCTTTCTTTGGAATAGGATTCTTTGCGTGCGCCTACAAATTCTAAATCAGTATTATTCCAATGCACCATTGCAGTACCATAGGTTTTGAATACTTGTACCGCTTTTGCTCCTTTTAGCTTGTTTTGAACTGCAATGGCAAGATCAATTCCTGAATCCAATGCTACAATATCAATATCTTTTTTATGGGAACGATTTAGGAGGTGATCTCTAACAAATCCACCAATAACATAACCCAAAGTATTTGATTCTGCTACTGTTTGTTGTAACACTTCAAATAGTGGAGTAGCAAGTACTTTTGAAAAATCCTTTTGTAATTTCACGCACGTAAGATCAGTACCGTTCCGTCAGCTTTAATTTTTAGTACTCTTGAAGGCTGATTTTGGTTGTTTTTTTTTTGCAAATGTACAACATAGTCTACCCCTTCCAAAACTTTTGAATCAATGGTATTAAAGTTTTTTGGTGTTTCACTACCACTGATATTTGCTGAAGTAGAAATGATTGGTTTTCCAAAACTCGTGAGTAGTTGTTGACAAAAAGAATGTTTTGGGATACGTATCCCCACAGAGCCATCCTGTCCTAAGAGGTTGTCTGCCAGATTGATTCCCTGAGGATAAACCAGGGTAGTGGGGCGTTCTTCTTCAAGAAATGAAAAAGCTACTTCAGGAATTTCTTGAACATATTCTTTTAACATTTCAATGTCTTTTACTAATACAATTAATGCTTTATGATCGGCACGTTGTTTAATTTTATAAATTTTCTCAACAACTTCTGGAGCGGTAGCATCTCCGCCAATACCCCAAACGGTATCAGTGGGGTAAAGTATCGTTTGCTTTTTTTCTAGAGCTGCTAAGACTTCATCTATCATACTACTGAATGGATTTATTGCTAAACAGAAACGTTGTGTGAACGTAAAGCATCATTTAGTGAGGTTTTCTTGTCTGTACTTTCTTTACGTTTGCCAATAATCAATGCACAAGGGACTTGAAAATCTCCTGCAGGAAACTTTTTTGTATAACTTCCAGGAATTACAACAGATCGTGAAGGGATGTAGCCCTTTGTTTCAACAGGTTCTGTTCCAGTAACATCAATTATTTTTGTTGAGGCAGTAAGAACAACATTAGCGCCTAAAACGGCTTCTTTACCCACCCGAACACCTTCAACAACAATACTTCTTGATCCCAAAAAGGCATTGTCCTCAATGATAACTGGTGCTGCTTGTAAAGGTTCCAAAACGCCACCTATTCCAACGCCACCGCTTAAATGAACATTTTTACCTATTTGGGCGCAACTCCCAACAGTTGCCCATGTATCCACCATTGTCCCTTCATCTACATAGGCACCAATGTTAACATAACTAGGCATTAAAATTACCCCAGCTGACAAATAAGCACCGTGTCTGGCAACTGCATGTGGAACCACACGAATTCCTTTTTCCTTATAGCCTCTTTTCAACGGCATTTTATCATGAAATTCTAGAGGTCCTGCTTCTAAAGTTTCCATTTTTTGAATTGGAAAATATAAAACGACTGCTTTTTTAATCCATTCATTCACTTGCCATTCGTCTCCGACAGACTCTGCTACTCTTAGTTTTCCTTCATCCAGCTGATTGATTACTGACCTAATGGCCTCTTGTGTTTTTTCGTCTTGTAAAAGAGACCTATTTTCCCAAGCGGCTTCTATGATATTTTTCATTTTAAATTTTTCACAAATGTAAAGAATTCAAAAAGACTGAAATAGAGCATATCTTTTTGAAAAAGGTATATTTGCAAAAAAATAATAATGGGCTCTTTAATAGGGATTGATTTTGGAACAAAAAGGACGGGACTTGCTTGTACTGATCCTTTAAAAATCATTGCTAGTGGATTAAAAAACTTATCTACCCCTGAGGTTATTCCTTTTTTAAAAAAATATTGTGAAATGGAAGAAGTAGATACTTTTGTGGTAGGAAAACCACTTCAAAAAGACGGTACTCCAGCAGAAGTTGAAGTAGATATCAAAAATTTTATTAAAAAATTACAAAATCAATTTCCTTCTCAATCCATTGAGCGTTATGATGAACGTTATACATCTAAACTTGCTTTTCAGTCTATGATTGATGGTGGATTAAAAAAGAAACAACGTGCTGATAAAGGAATGATTGATCAAGTAAGTGCTACACTTATTTTACAATCTTATTTAGATTTTAAAGCAAACACACTATGATTTTACCAATTGTAGCTTACGGAGCTCCTGTATTAAAGAAAGAAGCAGCCGAGATTTCGGAGGAATATCCAAATTTAGATCAACTTATTGAAAACATGTGGGAAACAATGTATGCCTCTAATGGAGTTGGTTTGGCCGCACCTCAAATAGGGTTGTCTATTCGGCTTTTCGTAATTGATACCGCTCCTTTTTCTGAGGATGATGAATTGGATGAGCTTGAGGCGGAAACACTAAAGTCATTTAAAAAAGTATTTATAAATCCTGTAGTGATCGAGGAAGACGGATCTCTTTGGGAGTTTAATGAAGGCTGTTTGAGTATTCCAGATGTACGGGAAGATGTTAGTCGTCATGAGCGTATAAAGATTCACTATTTTGATCAACAATTTAAAGAGCAAGAGCTCGTGTTAACTGGCCTTGCAGCACGAGTTGTTCAACATGAATATGACCACATCGAAGGGGTTTTGTTTACAGATCACCTTACTCCCTTGAAAAGGAGACTTTTAAAAAACAGATTAAACTCAATATCAAAAGGAACAATTCAAGTGGATTACCCCATGAAGTTTCCAAATAAATCAAAACGATAATATGCAATTAGATAAAATTTTATCAATTTCTGGAAGGCCTGGTCTTTTTGAAATGGAAGCTCAAACTCGAAGTGGAATTGTTGCTCGATCTCTTGTAGATGGGAAGCGTGTGACCACTTCTGTAAATAACCAAATCAGTGTTTTAAGTGAAATACAAATTTATTGTATTGGTACTGAAGTTCCTTTATCTGAAGTTTTTGAAAAAATACTAAAGAAAGAAGAAGGTAAAAGCGCAAGCGTGAGTCCAAAGGCTGCTTCTAGTGATTTAGAAGCCTACTTTTTTGATATAATGGATAATTATGATGAAGAAAGAGTATATGCTAGTGATATTAAAAAAGTGATACAATGGTATAATATCCTACTCCAAAACAAATTGATTAGTGTTACCAAGACAAAAGCTACAAAGAAGGTAGAAAAACCAACTCCCAAAACCCCTTCAAAAAAATCAGAAGAATGAATTCTAAAGCATCCAAACTAGAAGCTTTTGGGCGTCTGCTGGATGTCATGGATGAACTCCGTGAGAAATGTCCTTGGGATCAGAAGCAAACTTTTGAGACCCTCAGACATTTGACTATTGAAGAAACCTACGAACTTGGAGACGCAATCTTAAATAAGGATCTTAATGAAATCAAGAAAGAGTTAGGAGATATTTTACTTCATATTGTTTTTTATGCTAAGCTGGGAAGTGAAAAAAATGCATTCGATATAGCTGATGTAACAAACGATATTATTGAAAAACTAATCTATAGACATCCACATATTTATGGAGATGTATCCGTTTCTGACGCTGATGAGGTGAAAAAAAACTGGGAAGCATTGAAGTTGTCTGAAGGGAAAGAAAGTGTCCTAGAAGGGGTGCCTAAGGGTTTGCCAGCGTTGATTAAAGCCCAGCGAATGCAAGAAAAAGCGGCAGGCGTTGGTTTCGATTGGAACACTAAAGATCAAGTTTGGAGTAAATTTGAAGAAGAATTGGGAGAGCTTGACGAAGCGCTTTTAAAAGACGATACCGAAGCTATTGAAGCTGAATTTGGTGATGTTTTATTTTCCTTAATTAATTATGCTCGATTTCTTAAAATAAATCCTGAATCTGCACTAGAGCGAACCAATCAAAAATTCATTCAGCGGTTTCAATTTATTGAAGCTAAGGCAAAAGCGCAAAGTTCTTCAATAGAGAAATTATCTTTGGATGAAATGGAAATTTTGTGGCAACAAGCTAAAAACTAATTCTCCTCCGAAGATTCTTCGTTGTCTTGTTCTACATTTTCAGCCGCTTTTTTGGCAGATTTTTCCTGAGAATTTCTAATTTGCTTAAGGCGAATATGATCTTCCGTTGCTTTATCAATTTTGTTTTGACAGCTTTTAATTTGTTTCTCTACATTTTTAAATAAAGGATTTTCTGAGCTTGAGTTACTAAAGAAGGCTAAATTATTTTCTAACTGAGTTAGTTCAGCTTTTAGGGTAGAAACATTTGTTCTTGCCGTTTGAAGTTCCTGCTGTAATCGCTTTGAGTCCCCTTGAAGTATTAATGTATTTAAGTTAATTAAGACTTCGTTTTTGGCGTCTTTATCTAATTCAACTTTCTTCACTCCAGCGAGTAGGGCATTTGAAAAAGAATAATTAATTTTCTCTTGATTCCCGGTATCTAACCTGCTAATAGCTTTCCAAGTATCCCAAAAGTTATTATATTCTTCTTTTAAAACTTTTATATCGGAAGAAAATGTAAAGGTTTTTAATTTGTCAATTTGTGCAAGTTTTTCTTTTTGCATCGCCTCTTGTTCAGAGGAAAGGTGTTGGAATCCAGTTTTTAAACGATCAAAAAAGATTTTTTGAACTTCAGAAAACTCATCCCATAACTTGTTATCAAGCTTACGAGGAACAAATCCTACTCCTCTCCATTCTTTTTGTAGATCTTTCATTTCTTGTACTCTTGATTCCCAAGTTTCACTCTCTACAATGGCTTTAGATTTTTCAATCAAAGCTTTTTTACCATCGATATTTTGGTTGTATTCTTTTTTCTGTTCTTTGTAAAAAACATTTTTTAGGCGCATAAATTCACGCCCTATGTCACGGAATTCTTGCCAAGTAGCTTTGCTCTCTTTTGCAGGGACATAGCCAATGGTTTTGAAGTCTTCCCGTAGCTTGTTATATTTATTTATTGCATTTTGCCATGCTTTATGTGTGTCAAGAGGAGATTCAGTAAGCGACTTCATTTCCTTGAGTAACGTTTCTTTTTTCTCTAAATTTTCCTTCATTGCGCCTACCATATCTTTTTGGTAAGTCTGTCTTTTGGATTGAATCACTCTTGAGGCTTCTTGGAATCGATTCCAGAGATCCTCACTATGTTCTTTTGCAACAGGGCCTAAATCATTTTTCCAAAGTTGATGAAGTGTATTTAAGTCTCTACTCGCTCTAACGATATCAGGAACTTGTTGTAGCGCTTCAGCTTGTTCAATTATCTTTAATTTCTCCTCGTAATTGTGTTTGAAATCCAAATCACGAAGTTCTCTGTTTAAATGAAGAAAATCATAAAAGCGCTCTACATGATGTTTATAGGTTTCCCAGATATTTTGATTATCTGCTCGTGGAATAGGACCAGTATTATACCAACTTTCCTGTAAGGCACGGAAACTGTTGTAAATGGTATTTATATTTTGCTCTATATTGATTAGGTTTTTAATCTCTTCAATAATAGCTTTCTTTTTCTCTAGATTGACTTTTTGAGTCGCTTCTTGACTTTTGTAATGATTCCGTCTTTTTTCACGGTAATCATATCCGATTTGATCAAATTTCTTTTTGTATTCAGGTTTGAAATAAAAATCAATTTCGTTTCCACCTTCCTTTATAAAGGATTGTTTATTTATTTCTAAATCTGCTTGGAATTTTTCTTCAAAGACACTATTAATGCTTTGTATTTGCTTGTGATTCTTGAACCAATCATCCCTTGTGGTAACGTTGGATAATAAATCAACTAGTGCATCAATAGAAAGTTCGGATATATTTATTTCCTTCGAAATTTCATTACGTTTTTCAACTGCTTCAACTTCAATTGGTTCATCAACTTTGTCAGGGATTTGTTCTGAGGCAGATTCTTGAACTTCATTTTCTTTAGATTCAACTTGTTCAGAAGATTCTTGGTCTCCGGCTTGTTGTGTTTCTATTTCTTGCGGTTTCGTTTTATCGTCCGCACCCGATGGTATGGTATTTTCTTCCATAGTATGTAGCTTGTATACAAATAATATACATTTTTTTGGATTCTAAAAATAGAATCTGTCAAATTTTAGACATATCTATATTTAATACTAATTCCAATCTTATGAATTCCATAGTTCCCACGATTTTTCTGCTTGGTATATAAGCATTTTATAACCATTAGTTGTTTTTGCTCCTTTTGATTTCCCTAGCTTCATAAAGGTCGTTTCTTCAGGGTTGTAAATTAAGTCAAAGAGTAAATGCTTTTTGGTTATCCACTGATAGGGAATAGGTGGCATTTTTTCTATGTCTGGAAAAGTTCCAAGAGGAGTTGTGTTTACAATTAGATCTACTTCATCCATTTTTGACTTATCTAGTGCTCCATAATTCAATATGTTTTGTTTTGGCTGTCTTGATACAAATTGAACCTCACATCCCATTTTATCAAGGACAAACTTTATTGCTCCTGAAGCCCCACCAGTACCTAAAATTAAGGCCTTTTCTGGCGGCTTATTACTGATTTCTTCTAGTGCTTTTTGAAATCCAACATGATCTGTATTTTGTCCTGTTGTGGTTCCGTCTTTTTCCCAAACGATTGTATTAACAGCGCCTATTGTTTGAGCATCTTTAGTAATTCGATCTAAAAAAGGAATTACTTCTTTTTTGTATGGAATGGTAATATTAAGTCCAGCAAGAATAGGTCCTTCTTTAAGTAATTTGGTAAATCCCTCAATACTAGAAAAGTCAAAGTTGACATATGCATGGTTTTTCAATGCTTCATTTATGAATTTTTCCGAAAAATAATTTTTTGAAAAGGAATAATCAATATTCTTTCCGACTAGCCCGAATTTCTTTATCATTTCTTTTTTTATCATAATAATCTATTAAAAATAAGAGACCTACGCCTACTAAAATAGCAGTGATAACTCCATAAGCCTCTAAAGTACTTAAATCTGGGAAAGTATACTTGTAAGAGGCAACTTCAGGATTCCCTACACTATTTTTTATCATTTTACCGTATTCATCATAGCTGAATATTTTTGTTTTCCAAGGCCATACTAGGCGTAATGTTCCCGTGATAAATCCGATGATAGCAGCCAAAGTGTGTTTTGGGTATATTTTGAGTACCCATTTAATTACATTGGAAAAAAGAATTAATCCCAGAACTGAACCCAATCCAAATACTAGCATTATAATTACTAACCGTCCCAAAATGGGATCATTCAATGGTTCAAAATTTCCGATTAAAATATTGGTGAGTATTTTAAAAACAGCATTAACAGAATCTACTAGTAGAAGGTTGTAATTTCCTAAAACCAAAAGTAAAAAAGAGCCTGAGAGTCCCGGAATAGTCATTCCAGAAACACTAATGATACCACAGAAAAAGACAAAAAGTAGTTGATCATTTTCCGAAATGGGTCTTGCATAGCTAATTGTTAATCCCAAAATCAAACCAATGGATAAGATCAAAACAGTTGTTTTTTCCCAAAAATTAACCTGCTTAATTATTAAAAAGAGAGATGCGATAATCATTCCGAAAAATGCTCCAAGTACCATGGCTTCATTACTTTTTAAAGCATAATCTAATAAAAGAGAAACACTAAAATAACTCATAATAACACCTCCAAAAAGTATAATTAAAAATCTACCGTTGATATAAATCCAAAAGGATTTAAATCTTCCAGACACTAAAAGTTTTAGTGCTTTTAAATTAAGTCTCTGAAATGAAAAAATAAGTTCTTCGTAAAAACCACCTACTAAAGCAACAATTCCACCGGAAACACCAGGAACTTTGTTAGCAGCTCCCATAGCAATACCCTTTAATAAAAGGAAAAAAGCTTCTGATGAACTTCTTTTTTTAGTTAGGGGTTTCATTTTTTTTGAAAGTTCTTGAAGCGTTCTAGTATAAATAATAAGGCAAAACCAATGATCATAAGAAGAATTGCTTTTACTAACTGTGGGGCCTCCCCTTGATAGGAGTTTGGAAGTACCGCTATCGTTTTTTTAATGGATGATGCGACAGAAGTTACTTCATTTTGCCAAGGCCAAACCTTATGCAATGCACCTATCATCAAGCCTATTAATATTGCCATGATCTGTTTGGGATGGCGATTCAAAAGCCACACTAAAAATTTTGAAAATACTTTTAACCCCATAACAATACCAGAAATAAAGACAAGTAATCCGGTACTCACTATAATAAAAGTAGGTTGATCAAACTCAAAAATCAAATCTTGCGCTTGTCTTACATATGAAAGTACGGTTTGGTAAACACCCATTACAAATAATATATAAGCCCCAGAAAGACCGGGAAGTATCATTGCCGATATTCCAATAAATCCTGATAAAAAAAGGTACCATAGACTCATTTCTTCTTGTCCGCCTTGAAGTTGTGTAACGATAAATGATGTAAATGCACCAAGACATAAGTAAAGGATTGAAGAAAAATCAAAACGAAGATCCGTCTTGATAAGATAAACAATGCTAGCCATTAATAATCCAAAAAAGAAAGACCAAAGTCCAATAGCTTCATTAATCATTAACCACTCTAGGACCCTAGAAAAGAGTAGAATACTAGAAATTATTCCTCCGAATATGGCTAGAAGAAAGGGACCATTTATTTTTCTCCACACTGCTTTAACACCTTCTTTTCTTAAAAGTTTTAGGGTAGTCCAGGAGACAGCATTTATGCTTTCTAGCAATTCTTTATATATCCCTGTAATGAGCGCAATGGTTCCCCCTGATACTCCGGGAACAATGTCTGCTGCACCCATAAGCATTCCTTTTAAATAGAGAAGAAGATACCGCATAATGTATTCACTTTGTTAATTATTGCAAAGGTAGAAAACCCTTTTTATTAGACTTGTTTCCAACAATTATTTGGAAAAGAACTGATTAAATAAAGCTAAATCCGCTTTGTGAAAAAGTTGATTGATTAAGTCAAGATCTTGATTTTGAATTTCAGTTGGAATCAAATGATAATTGGCTTCTTCAAATTTTCCCAAAATCAAACTACATCCTCCTAATCTCAATTTTACTTCTTTACTTTCTGGATAGCCTTTGAAGGCTGTTTGAGCTACTTGATAGGCATCATACCATAGTTTCATTTCGAGATAGACATCAATATAGTCTAATAAAAAAGAATGATCAAAATATCCTAAATCTAATGTTTTTTCATAGGAAGCAAGGGCTTTCTTATTTTGGTTTAGGGCTTTATAAATTTTAGCACTTTGAATCCAAAGTAGAAAAGAATCACTATTAACTTCTAATGCACTTTTTAAATAATGCTTTGCTTTTTTAAAATTTTCTAATTGGACATGGAAATTAATCAAAGATTCCCAACCCTTTTCATTTGTAGGTTCTGTCTGAACAGATTTTAAATAAAATTTTTGCGCTAATCGATCATTCCCTAATTTTTCATGGCAGCGGCCAATACTTTGAAACACAAAAGCACTTGGTTCTGTTGTGTTTAGTGCAACTTCATAATTTTCTATGGCCTCATTTGTACGTCCAATACGCTCTAGCATCTTACCTTTTTCGATATAGGCTCCAGTGAAGGTGTCATCGCTAATGATTGCAAATTCAAACGCTGAAAGTGCTTCTTTTGTCCTTCCAAGTTTGTTAAAAAGTTTACCAAGTTGGAGCCATGCTACTTCACAATAAGGGTCCACTTCTAAAACTTCATTTAGGGAGGCTATAGCTTCATCATCTTTTTTGAGTTGTTCATAACAATACAAAAGATTGTATAGTGCTGGATAATCTTCTGGATTATCGGAAAGACAGTTTTTGAAAAAATATTCTGCATCTTCATATTCCTCAGCGAGTAAATGCTCCATCCCCAATAGATTCCAGATTTCTACAGGATCTTCAGAGAACTCTAAGGCAACATGAAGAAACTCTATTGAAGCTTTATGATTGCCGGTTTTGGATGCGATAGTAGCTTTTTGTAATGCTATTTCTTCTTCTAGTGGCGCTAATTTTTGAATATAATTTAATAGCTCAATTGCATTTTCGAATTTTTCATCCAAAATGAAAATTTCACTTTGAAGCATCATCAGTTCAATGTTTGATGGGTGCTGGGCTAGCCCCATTTTCAGAGCTTTTTTTGCTAATTGGTTATCACCAAAGCCTAAATAATGCACAATTATATTTTCAAATTCCTGTGCATCAAAAAAGTAAACATGATTTGTTTTGAGCATATGCTCAAATTTGGTTATCGAAGATTGGGCATTTTCCGAATTATAATTCAGCATAAATTAGATTCTCTAGACTAGTACTTAAAATTAAGGACTACTTGTGGATCATTTTGTTTCATTGGGGTATTGTTTTTAACAAATTAATTAACACTAAAGGGGTCAAATTTCATCTAAAACAGATCGAATTATGGCACACCCTTTTTTAATTTCTTTTTTTGAAATGCTCAGCGGGGGTGAGATACGGAGTGCTTTTTTCTCCCAGAGAAGCCAAAAAAGTAGGAGTCCCCGGTCAATGCATTTTAAGACAGCCTGGTTCGCAAGGTCAGAATTTTCTAAAATAGGAGCAAGCATTAGTCCCATTCCATTAATGGATTTTATTTTGGAATGATTTAATTCGGCTCTAAAAAGGGCTTCTTTTTCTGGAATATCTCGCATTAATTTTGAATCCCTTATTACCCTCAAGGTTGCAAGACTAGCGGCTGCAATAACTGGATTGCCCCCAAAAGTTGTAATGTGTCCAAGTTTAGGTTTTTCTTCAAAATTACGCATGAGTTCATGTGATGCACTAAACGCACCAACGGGTAATCCACCTCCCATTCCTTTTCCCATAACGATGATGTCGGGTATGACATTAAAGTTTTCAAAACCAAAAAAGCGTCCAGTTCTACCAAAGCCAGGCTGTATTTCGTCTAATATCAACAAAGCACCAACTGCTTCACAGCGTTTTTTTACTTTTAATAAATAATCGTTTTCGGGAAGTATAAATCCTGCTCCTCCTTGAATTGTTTCTATAATTACCGCAGCAGTTTTTGTACTTATCAGTTCCAAATCTTCTTCATCATTAAAGCGAATAAACCGTGTGTTTGGAAGTAAGGGGCGATATCCTATTTTTTGATGTTCAGAACCTAGTAAGCTCAAAGCACCATGGGTACTTCCATGATAGCTATTATATGCTCCGATAAGTTCACTTCTACCGGTAGAGCGCTTTGCTAGTTTTAAAGCTCCTTCTATTGCTTCGGTTCCAGAATTGGTTAAATATATAGATTCATGATTTTCAGGTAGTAATTCTATCAATTCTTTAGATAAATCTACAGCTGGTTCTTGAGCAAATTCACCATAAACCATAACATGCATGTATTTCTTAGTTTGCTTGCGAATAGCTGAAACTACTTTTGGATGGCAATGCCCTAAGCTACACGCGGACACTCCTGCAATAAAGTCTAAATATTTTTTTCCTACAGTATCGGTTATGTATGAACCCTTTGCCTTTTTCACAACAATACCAAGAGGATGTGGAGTTGTTTTAGCTTGATACTTTAAAAAATCATCTTGAAGTGATCTCATTAGGATTTCTTTTCACTTTCTTTTTTTTCTGACTCTTCGGGAAATTGAAATTTTAAAATTTCAGGAAATTGATCTGCTTCATCATTTTTATCGAAAAGATCTTCCACAGTTTCTGGGCGTTCTTTGATCCTCCAAATAAAGCCTTTCAAAGTCCTATCGTTTAGCGGAATTTCATCCTCTGGATAGACATCTCCAATTGGACTTACCAGAAAAGTGATGTCATCAATTTGGCCCTCTACGAAATTCATTTTAAGAGCACTACATGTTGTTTTATCTATACCAATGAGTTGTAAATCTTCATCATTATAAAGATAGTATACCATTTCTGTATTTTTTGTAATAACTATATTGTCTAGCTTTCCATTTTCAAAAGCACCATCCAGTAGTCCCCCTTTTATTTGTTGAAATCCATCTGAACTAAGGGTGTCTTTTTCAATTATAAATACATTTCCTGTGATTTTTATCGAATCTAACTTTTTTGTTTCTAAATCAGAGAGTAAAAATATTTTGTTTCCTGTCATTTGACTTTCACCAAACCATAAAACCGGATTGCTTGCATTTCTATCTGCCTCAGTAAAAACCTGTTCTTGTTTTTTAGTCAGGGGTTTGTTTAATAGTTTTGTCAGTCCAATGGATTCATCCAAATAAATTGAATCTGATCTTCCTCTAATATCACTTTTGAGAATTCGAACGTCGTAATAGCCTCTTAATATTCTCTTGTCTTCAGGTCCTGTAGCCACTAGGGTGTCTGCATGAATGAATAAGGAATCATTGTCAACAATATTGATTGCCATTGCTCTACGTGTAATAATTGCAGAGTCTTTGGCTTTAAAAATTTCTCCATAATGCCCTGTAATTATTGAATTATTCAAAGAGTCAAAAATGCTCACATTTTTTGTTGCTGCGGCATAATTCCGTTCACTTTCAAAATACAAGCTATCTCCTTTGATGATTTTATCATCATAGTAAAGTGTAGCATTTTTTTTAAAAATTCCCTTTTCACGATCTAAATCATAAAAACCACGTTCACATAAAATGGTGTAGGCTTCCCCTTTTATTTTTGAGTTTCCGTAGAGGTAGGCTTGATTTAGTTCAGTAAAATAATCCAATTGTTCAGAATTAACAATGTAATCAGGATTTATAATGGTTACATCTGAAGTAAAACGGTATTTCTTCTGATTCATAAAATACGTTCCACGATTACTTGTGAGCGTACTTGCACTGTCTACAATCACCCCTTTGGTATTGTAAAAAGCTTTGTTGTTGATTCTGTCCAGATCTAAACGTTCTGTTTTTAAATTCATGTCGGGGCGCTGAAGATCTACATTTCCAATAGCAATTGCAGTTTTTGTTTTACCATCATATTCAATGGTGTTACAGGTCATCCTGAGGCTATCTCCCTGGGTAAATACAACGCTCCCTAATGCTCTAAAATAGTTATCTTTTGCATAAAAGTAGGCTTGGTCTGATTCAATCAGTGCTCCTTCGTGAAAAAGTAGAACTCTTTTTTCGGGTGATTTAAAAAGAATATTAGCACCTGGAAAACGCTCTTGGTCTTGCGTTGAGCCCCCAGCTTGTCTAATTTCAATGATTTTTGGTTCTTGAGCGATTAATACATTTACGCAAAGGCTACAATAAACCAGCAAAATTGAACGTAAATGCAGCCCCATATTCTTTGATGTTTTATCTAAAAATAGTTTGCTTACGATCAGGCCCTACTGAAACGATTTTGATTGGAGTTTCTAATGCTTTTTCTAAGTAATCAATATACGCTTGGAATTTTACTGGAAATTGAGAGGCGTCTGTCATTTGTGTAAGATCTTCCTCCCACCCAGAAATTTCTTCATATATAGGTTCAATTCCAGACGTAATATCATATGGAAAATAATCCATGATTCCAGATTCTGTTTTGTAAGCCGTACAGATTTTTATTGTTTTAAAACCTGAAAGAACATCCCCTTTCATCATCATTAATTGTGTAACTCCATTGATGTGAATAGAATATTTAAGCGCTACTAAATCAATCCAGCCACATCGTCTTGAACGACCTGTTGTAGCACCAAATTCATTTCCAACACGACCCATAGTTTCACCATCTTCATCAAATAACTCAGTAGGGAAGGGACCACTTCCCACTCGCGTAGTGTAGGCTTTAAAAATCCCATAAACTTCTTTAATTTTATTAGGAGCTACACCCAGGCCAGTACAAGCACCAGCAGCTGTTGTGGTTGAAGAAGTTACAAAAGGATAGGTTCCAAAATCTACATCTAACAGGGATCCTTGAGCACCTTCCGCTAGAATCTTTTTGCCAGCCTTTTGGGCTTCGATGAGGTATTGCTCACTGTCAACTAATTTAAACTTACGAAGGGCATTAATACTTTCTGAAAAAGCGATCTCCATACTTTTAAGGTCGTACTCAATAGATGCGTCATACCCTTTAAGCATTCCAAGATGTTTTTGAGTAAGACGTTTGTATTTTTTTTCCCAGTCGGGAGCTAGAATATCCCCTACTCGAATCCCGTTTCTTCCGGTCTTGTCCATATAAGTGGGTCCAATTCCTTTAAGGGTAGACCCAATTTTAGCTTTTCCCTTAGCAGCTTCTGAAGCTGCATCCAACAGGCGGTGAGTAGGTAAAATAAGATGTGCTTTTTTAGAGATTAGTAATTTCTCAGAAAAATCAAGGTTGTATGGAGATAAGTTATCAATTTCTTTTTTGAAAATCACAGGGTCTATAACGACACCATTTCCAATTAAGTTTATAGCCTTAGGGTGAAAAATTCCTGAAGGAATTGTATGTAGTACATGCTTATTACCTTCAAATTCTAGGGTGTGACCTGCATTAGGTCCCCCCTGAAATCGAGCTATAATATCATAAGAAGTGGTTAATACATCAACTATTTTTCCTTTTCCTTCGTCTCCCCACTGAAGCCCGAGTAGCAAATCTACCGCCATGTTTTTTGGATTTATTTTTATTTCTTTTTAGTACCGTAAAAGTATAAAGAATGCTTGTGAATTTCAACATCAAAAACTTCTTCAATTGTTTTCTTAATTTGTTGGATTCTAGGGTCACAAAACTCTTTTACTTCTCCTGTGTCAGTTAGTATAATATGATCGTGCTGATGATCAAAATATGATTTTTCATATTGTGCTTGATTTTTTCCAAACTGATGTTTTCGAACCAAGCCACATTCTAATAATAATTCAATTGTATTGTAGAGCGTAGCTCTACTCACTCTGTAGTTTTTATTTTTCATTTTGATATATAAAGATTCTATATCAAAATGTTCTTTATTGTCATAGATTTCAAAAAGAATGGCAAAACGCTCTGGTGTTTTACGGTGTCCATGCTGGTCTAAGAAGTTAATAAACACCTCTTTAACAATATCTTGATTTGATTTTTCTATAATCATTTTACAAAGATAGTTATAAAGGCTTATTCCCTAACAATTTTGTCGATTCCGTTTACACGAGCTAAATTCTGAACCAATTTATTTAAAATATTAATGTTTTGAACACTTACATGAATTTCTCCCGTGAAGAATTGATCATTAGTGTCAAAATTGATTTTATTAATATTCACATTACTATTGTTGGTAATCATTCGTGTAATTTCATTTACTAGCCCTCTAGTGTCAATTCCTGATAATTTGAGGACAGCAGAATATTCTTCAGAGGAAGAATCTATCCATTTTGCAGGTATAATTCGATAAGCATAATTGGACTGCAGGGAGAGTGCATTTGGACACTCTTTATTGTGCACTTTTATTCCTTCATTTACCGTTATAAAGCCAAATACTGCATCTCCTGGGATAGGGCTGCAACAACTAGCAAAGCTATGGGTCATGGCTTCTTTTTCTTTACCAAAAACAAGTTTATCATACTTTTCTGTGATTTGACTGTTGGTAATTATATCCTCTGGTTTTTTAGAGCGTATGCGTTTTTTGAAGAAGTTTAAAAGGGAGTTATTATATGCACTTGCAAAATCTTTAAGTTGTTTGTTGTCTATAGAACCTATACCTACTCTGTAAAAAAGATCTTGACTGGAATTAAATTTAAAAAACAGCAACAGACTTTGAATGGTTTTTTCGTTACTGGTAATTTTAAGTTGTTTTAATTTTCTTCTTAAAATTTCTTTTCCTTCTTCAGCTCTTTCTTTTTTCTCATCATTTAAAGACGATTTAATAATCGAACGCGCTCGTGAGGTGATTACAAAATCTAGCCAGTTTTTGGAAGGTTTTATCGATTCTGAGGTAATAACCTCAATTTGATCACCACTTTTGAGAATTTTACTTAGTGGTACTAAACGATCATTAACTCTTACCCCTCTTGTCTTTTGCCCAATTTCCGAATGGATTGTAAATGCAAAGTCTAAAGCAGTAGCTCCCAGGGGTAAAGATTTTAAATCCCCTTTTGGAGTAAAAACAAAAATTTCCTCTGCATAAAGATTGAGTTTAAAATCTTCAACAAAGTCAACAGCGTTTCCAGTATTATTTTCTAGCACCTCTTGGAGACGATTCAGCCAACTTTCAATTCCAATATCTTTTTGTTCCCCTTGTTTATATTTATAGTGAGCTGCGTATCCTTTTTCAGCAATTTCATGCATTCTACCGGAACGTATTTGAACTTCTATCCACTTATTCATTGGCCCCATCACGGTGATGTGAAGTGCTTCATATCCATTTGACTTTGGAGCAGAAATCCAATCTCTTAGTCGTGTTGGGTTGGGGGTGAAATGGTCTGTAATGATGGAATAAATTTTCCATGCGATGAATTTCTCTTTAGCTCTTTGGCAATCATATACAATTCGGATTGCAAATTTGTCATAAATCTGATCTATGGAAATATTTTGGGCTAACATTTTCTTGTGAATCGAATAGATCGATTTACTTCTTCCTTTTATCTCGTATTTGAGTCGTTCTTTTTTTAATTCTTGAGAAATAAACTTTGAAAAAGAAGTGATATAATTGTCTTGGGCCTCAATACTTTCATCAATTTTCTCTTTAATAGATGAGTAGCGTTGAGGTTCGGTATATTTTAAACTTAAATCCTCAAGTTCAGTTTTGATGTTGTATAATCCAATTCTGTGAGCTAGGGGAGCATAAATGTAGAGAGTCTCTGATGCAATTTTAACCTGTTTATATTCCGGCATGGAGTCCATGGTTTGCATGTTGTGAAGCCGGTCAGCAATTTTAATTATAATGACCCTAACATCATCACTTAGTGTAAGCAGCATTTTCCTGAAATTCTCTGCTTGAAGCGAGATGTCTTTATCTTTTTTTAGGCTCGATATTTTAGTAAGCCCGTGAACAATTTTGGCCACTCCATTGCCCAATAAGCGTTCAATGTCTTGAAGTGTAACTGGGGTGTCTTCAACAACATCATGAAGAAGGGCTGCTGATATAGAAGTGGCATCAAGACCAATTTGATTTGCAATAATTTTTGCGACACTAATGGGATGAAAAATGTATGCTTCTCCAGATTTTCTTCGTTGGTTACTATGCGCTTCGACTGCGGTGTCAAAAGCTAAACGAATCATTTTTTTATCTGAATCACTCAAGGACTGATAACTGATCCGAAGCAATTCTTTATACTGCTTAGCTATTTCTTTATTTTCTATTTCTGGGTCTACAATCATTGATGCTTCAATATACTAAAGATAATAGGCTTATTCAAAAGCGTTTGTTTTTCCGTTGACATTCATACATCAAAATCCCTGCCGAAACAGATAAATTTAAAGAATCTACTTCATCTGCCATTGGTATCATCAAATTTTGATTTGTTTCATTCAACCAAAGTTGATCCAGACCTGTACTTTCAGTTCCCATTACAAGTGCACATGGAGGTGTGTATTCAAACTGATCGTAAGGAACTGCTTTGCTATTAATGGCAGCAGTTGCGATTGTAATTTTGTTTTCTTTTAAATAAGCGATTACTTCGATAGAGGAAGCTATTGCTGTGGGAAGAATAAATATACCGCCCAGGCTAGAGCGGATACTGTTTGGGTTGTAAAAATCCGTTTTGGGATTCGCAATGATAACAGCATCTATTTTTGCTGCTGCTGCAGTTCGGTATAAGGCACCAATATTCCCTGGTTTTTCAGGTGCCTCAATGACTAAAACAATAGAGTTTTTATTAAGTTTTAATTGAGATAAATCATGTGGTTTATTTTGTGCAATTGCAATGATTTTTTCGGACCCAGATCGGATACTCAATTTTTCAAATAGACTAGCTTCCAAGCTATATTTAGTTACATGATCCACTGAATTAAGGAGTGATTCAAAATCACCTATGGCTTCTTCATGGATAAAAACCGACTCAAAAGAGTACCCTCCACGTATAGCTTTTTGAATTTCTCGTTTTCCTTCAATAACAAAAAGTGCTAGTTTTTTACGTTCGCGGGCTTTTTGAAAAAGTAAGCGAAGCTTTTTAAGCTCTGGATTCTGGATGGATGATAGTATTTTCACCTATGCAAGGTATTTTAAAATCCTACCAATTAAAAAAAATTAATAGAATTTATCAAGATCGTATGTAGATACTTGAGAGTGCGCAATGACCAATGCAACCATTGCGTCATAACTTTTAATTCCCAAACGCTGTCCATTTGCCTTTAAATAAGAATCATATCCTTTTTTTAAAAATGGTTCGAAGGGGTTTTTATACTCTCTCCAAAAGGCAGAAAGTTCTTTGAATTTTTCAATAATTCCCGGGTGTAAAACTGAAATCAATTCTTTAGCTTTTTCTGGATTTGCTTTATACAACTCTGAATAACAATATCGAATAGCAAAACTGTACCCTGAATATTGAATAAAAGGATTTGGGTGATTTATAGTGGTGTAAAAGGCAATGTAATTAGCTTCACTTTCAGGAGCAACACCTAGTTGATGCGCCATTTCATGCGCAACGGTAGTGATGTAGTTTAATTTTGGAATGTGTTTGTTTACCTGAGATTCCAGGGTGAGGGGGTTTAGATATCCTGCATACCCCATGTAGCTTAATAGGGTACTCCACTGAGAGTTTTTAACAAAAGGTTTTATTGGGTATAATTCTTCCTCAAATGAAAAATTCTTTTCTATCATGTTAATCAAAACATCTTTTGAATAAGGTATCTGAACTGATATGCTATCTGAGTTAGAGAGTCTTAGATGGAGTATGTTGGTTGTTTTAATTAGTTTTTCAAGGGTTTCTGTTAATTCTGCTTCATTATATTTCAAATTATAATTCAGAGACTTGTGCAGAGGTATTCTATAATAATTTAAACCCCAAGTGATTTGAAAAACGATAAGAATCAGTGAGAGTATGGCAATGCTTTGAATCAAAAATAGTTTTATACGTTGTTTAGGCTTTTTGATCAATTGAATTATGGACTTAATTATAAATATTACTATAATTCCATAAAACAAGTCTCCAAATGAAAAAGGTAGATTCACGAGGAAAAAGCGATGCATTTTGAAAATGAAAGGATATAGGTTTTGACTAAAAAAAAGTTCAATCCATTCAGGATTTTTCTTAATCATTCCTATGGCTATCCATTGTATGGGAAGTAAAGCAATTAAGATGTAATAAACTTTTTTCATAGATAAAAAAAAGACCAACAACTGTTGGCCTTTTTATTTTTTATTGAGTTACTGAGACAATTTCAACCTCAAAAATTAGATCGGATTGAGGAGGTATTCCTTGAATTCCATCTGCTCCGTAGGCAATGGAATAGGGGAGAAATAAAGTAGCTTTATCTCCTTCATTTAAAAGACGTAAACCTTCTTTAAAACCTTCAATCATTCTTGCATCAATTCCTACTGACGCTTCTATGGGTTGGTATTGACCCGCACTTTGACGCTGAGGATTTAGAATGTCATTGGCGATGGCAACATTTTCCATACTTGTCTCCAAAAGGGTTCCATCTACAAAATAAACAGCATAGTGCACCATGGCTTTATTTGTAGAACTTACAGCTGCACCATTACCTTTTGATGTAACTATATATTGTAAACCGGAACTGGTCGTGGTAGTTTCTTTTTTTAGCACATCAAATTTGGAAGTATTATTTTCTTTAATAGCCACTTGTTTTAACTCTTTTTCTTTCGCTAATTGATCTTTATCAGAAAAATAAGCGTTAAAAACTTCAGGGGCATTAAAATTCTTTGCATCTCCTCCTTTACGAATGATAATGATTTCTTCTATGGTGTCATTTTGAGCAATGCTGTCAACTAGTTCTAGACCCATTATAACTTCTCCAAACACAGTATGCTTTCCGTCTAGCCATGGTGTTGCCTTGTGGGTGATGAAAAATTGGCTTCCATTGGTTGCTGGCCCAGAATTGGCCATAGATAATATACCAGGTCCTTTGTGGGTTAAATCTGAAAACTCATCATCAAAGCGATACCCTGGACCTCCAGATCCATTACCGTCAGGATCTCCTCCTTGAATCATAAAGTCTGCAATAACACGATGAAATTTTAAACCGTTATAGAATTTTTTAGATTTAAATTCTTCCGAAACAAAGGGATTGTTTCCTTCACTTAGAGAAACAAAATTGGCTACTGTTATTGGAGCTTTTTCTTGTGCTAATTTTATTACGATTGATCCTTTATTGGTCTTAATGCCAGCATAAAGACCAGATTCTAAATCGGGATATTGAGTGTCACATCCAATCAGGAAAATGATTAATAACAGAGGAGTAAATATTTTTTTCATGAGGTTAGTTTTTCGTTATTTGTTAGTTAAGGGTAGGCGTTTTATAATAAAACGTAAGGGTTGGTTTATTCCTATTTTTTGGTTATCACCTTGATAACTATAACAAAGGTATGAAGGAAAAAGAAATACCGCAATATCATCAGGGCGAAGAAGACGGAGACCTTCTCTTAAGGCGGGTAGTAAATCTTCTTGATCTATTGCATATTCAACAGGTCCAAGCTCTTCAAAACTGTAAATTATATTTTTATTTAGGTCTTCAATTTGATATTGAAAACGAACAACCTCTCCTTTTGAAGGGAAGGAAATAGTTTGAGAAGAAATCTCGATATATCTATATAGGAACCCTGACTCTGAAATTTTATAGTTATAAAGTGAGTCTTTTTTGGCAGCCTCTTTTAGTAATTGAGCTTCTTTTTTGAATAGATTTTTATTCCGCTGAGCAGAGCTTATCATAAAGGAATCTAACTTTTTATTTAGGGGTTTCCTTGGTTCTATTTCATTGCATGAAACGAGAGTTAAAATTAAAAGAAGGAAAACTTTTTTTTTCACAATCTAAAATTTATGAGCTACCTCTTGTACGGATTCTATAAAACGGGCAACTGTTGTTTCAATTGAATCTGAAGACATTCCCCCCGCAGCATTATGATGTCCGCCTCCATTAAAATAGGATCGCGCAAAATCATTTACAGAAAACTCACCTTGAGATCTGAAGGATATCTTAATAATTCCTTCATTTTCATTTTCAATCATTATACAAGAAAAAATAATCCCCTCGAGACTTAATCCATAATTGACAAAACCCTCGGTGTCTCCCTTTTTATAATCACAACTATTGAGTTCCTTTTGAGAAAGGGTCATGTAGACTACAGGTAAATTAGGTATTTGCTTAAGATTAGAGAGCGTAAGACCCAATAATTTGAGTCTACTAAAGGAAGCACTATCATAAATTCTTTGATGAATTTCTGTGCCTGAAGCACCCGTTTCAATCAAATGAGCGATGGCTCTATGCGTTGCTGGCGTAGTTGCTGGATAACGAAACGAGCCGGTATCTGTCATTATTCCGGTATATAAGCACTCTGATATGTCAGGTGTAAATCCATTTGGATCCATGTCTTTAATTATGTTATATACCATTTCACAGGTTGAACTCATACTTACATCAGAATACATTAATGTTGCATAATTGTCTGGACTTTCATGATGATCGATCATGATTTTATCGGCTTTTGCTTTTTGTACTAAGGGTTCCAGATCTCCGATTCTAGAGAGATGATTGAAGTCCAGGGTGAAAATTAATGTTGCGGATTCAATTTTATATCTTACGTCTTTTGGATTTCGATTGTATTTTAAAACAGCTTCTTGTCCAGGGAGCCAGTTTAAAAAATCAGGGTATTCATTGGGAGCAATTACCACTGCTTCATGTTTGTTTTGAATTAAAAAGTGGAGTAAAGCTAAAGTGCTTCCTAAAGCATCCCCGTCAGGGTTTTTATGAGGTATTATGACTGCTTTTTGAGGCGTTTCTAGTTTTTTCTTTAGGCTAGTAATAAAGTGCTTATCCATACATAGCGAAGATACCATTTTCATGATATTTGTAAGACATCCTCCTTATTTTTTTAATTCCCTAAAATCTTTAATGCATCTTGTAAAGTGGTATTTAAATACATTTAGTAGTTTTGCAGCAAAGAAAAAAAATGGGAAATACAACTTTCATGATGATTAAGCCCGATGGTGTTGAAAACGGACATATCGGTGCTATTTTAGAAAAAATAACTTCTTCTGGCTTTAAAGTAAAAGCACTGAAATTAACTCAACTTACGCTTTCTGATGCTGAACATTTTTATGCAGTCCATAATGAACGTCCATTTTTTGGTGAGTTAGTTGCTTTTATGACGCGTGGTCCTATAGTTGCTGCAGTCTTAGAAAAAGAAAACGCAGTCAACGATTTCAGAACTCTTATTGGTGCTACCAATCCAGCTGAAGCAGCAGAAGGAACTATCCGTAAGCTCTATGCAACCTCTATGGGAGAAAATGCAGTGCACGGGTCTGATAGTGATGAAAATGCGGCAATAGAGGCAGCCTTTCATTTTGCCACTCGCGAGCGTTTTTAGATTAAAACTATTTTTTGAATTACCTCTAGGCCTAAGTGATTATTTAGCTTTTGCTTCAAGTTTTCAATGCCATAGTTTAGTTCCATTTTTAAAGGAGCAGAATGGATTTTTACGTATAAGATATTATGAGAAAAGCGGACTTCGTCAGTATATTTCATAACATTTTCACCTACTATTTCTCCCCAGGAATTACATATTCTTACATTTTGAACTCCCTTTTTGAGGGACTTTTGTCCCACGATATCTTGGAGAACACTCTTGATTGGCTTGGGATCAAATTTTTTTTGGAAATCACTCATGGGAGAACATTAATTAACCTAGGTCGTTTGTAATGAAAAGTTCTTTTTTCATGCTCTAAGATAAGCTTTTGACTATCGAGTTGTATTATTTTTTTTTCCCATTCATCCCATGGGGTTTTAAAATGTAAGAAATAACCGGCTTTTGTCATTTCTATCTTAAAGGCAGTCACATCTTCGGATGTTTCAAATGTTCCTCTGAATGAAGGAGCTACTTTCTTATAAAAACCAGACATTTGCTCTACTGCATAATAATCATATAAAGGTGCTGCAGAGGAGGATTTAAAAGTTTCTCCATGTTGTGAGATAAAATCAATTTCCCAATATCCCTCTAGTTCCTCAGGGGCTATTTTTTTTTGATTAGTACAGCTTACGCCAACCAACAGCATAAGTATACAAAATAGTTGGGATCCCTTTTTAAAGTTTAAATAACTCATAGCTTGATTGCGTATTAGATAGTGCTTGTAATGTTCTGTCCTCGTGGGTGTCAGTAATGAATATTTGACCAAAATCATTTTGATCCACTAAAGAAATAATTTGAGAAACACGTTGTTGGTCTAGCTTGTCAAAAGCATCGTCCAAAAGGAGTATGGGTGCAACTCCTGTTTCTGCCTTTAAAAAATCAAACTGTGCTAATTTTAAAGCAACCAAAAAAGTTTTTTGCTGGCCTTGACTTCCAAATTTTTTGATGGGTTGTTCGTCTTTTAGGAGGTGTATGTCGTCTTTGTGAATTCCTGTAGTGGTATGTTGTATCATACGATCTTTGGAAAGACTTTCTTCTAAAAGTATCTTGTGTGAAATAGTATGCAACTGACTGTCATAGGATAAGTCAACCGTTTCTTTTTTATCGCTAATGCTGTGGTAACGTTCTTTAAAAATAGGAATGAACTGTTCCATGAATAATTTACGTTTTTCATGGATGGGCTGTCCTCTGGTGGTTAATTGCTCATTATATATTTCAAGTGTATCGGCGTCAAAGGTGTGGTTGAGCGCAAAATATTTTAATAAAGCATTACGTTGAGAAAGAATCTTATTGTATTCAATTAAATTTCTAAGAAATTCTGCATCGGTCTGACCAATCACAGCATCTATAAATTTCCTACGAGTGCTGCTCCCTTCAGAAATAAGGTCACGATCAGCAGGTGAAATTATTACTGTGGGAATAAGTCCAATGTGGTCTGCAATGCGATCATAAATCTTTCCATTTCGTTTTAAGGTTTTTTTTTGTCCTTTTTTTACACTACAAATAATTTTTTCTTCTCTTTCATTGGTTTCATAGCGTCCTTCGAGCGCAAAAAAGTCAGTACCTATTTGAATATTTTGAATTGAAATAGGGTTGAAATAGCTTTTGCCAAAAGCTAAATGATAGATTGCGTCTAAAATATTTGTTTTTCCAACACCATTGTTTCCAATGAAGCAATTGATTTTAGGATTAAAGTCAAAAGTCTTAGAGGTTATATTCTTATAATTAGTAAGTGTAATTTGTTTTAAATGCATAGAATACAAAAATAATAAGTTAGAAGGTAGCGAAGTACTTTTTGAATTAGAATAAAAAGACTAATTTTGTGCGCTTAATTTATTTTACCATGGCAACATATAAAAAACGCGGTGCAAAGAAATCTATCTCTTCATCCAAAGAAAATGATATTGCTGTAGAAAGCACAACAGCTGAAGTATTTGAAGCTTTAGATAGTTCTGCTTCCAAGACAGAAGAATGGGTAGTTAAATATCAAAATATAATTTTAACCATCATAGGTGTAGTTGCCATTGGTGTTTTAGGGTATTTAGGGTATAACAATTTTGTGGTAGAACCCAAGCAGCGCGAAGCCGTAAGTGAATTAAATCAAGCACAATATTACTTTGAACTGGCTGTCAATAGTGTTGATTCGGATTCCTTATATTCTAGAGCACTTAGAGGAGGAGAAGGGAAGTATGGTTTTTTAGATATCATTGAAAACTATAAAGGGACTCCAGCAGCAAAACTTGCAACTTATAGTGCTGGGATGTCTTATTTGAATTTGAAAGATTATCAAAACGCAATCGTTTATTTAGATCAATTTACTGCTGATGACGTATTGTTGAGTGCTCTCTCAAAAGGTGCTATTGGTGATGCTTTTTTTCAGTTGGATCAAAAGGAAGATGCCTTTGATTATTATTTAGCTGCATCTGAAATAAACAACAATATGTTTAGTACCCCCAAGTACCTTTATAAGGCAGCTATGGTAGGTACAGAAATTGGTAAGACAAAACAGGCGTTATCTTTTTTAAAGCGTATTGAAAAAGAATTTCCAAAATCAGAGGAAGCAAAACAAGTTGCGGTTCAAATTGGAAGACTGGAAACACTATTACAATAAATGGCAACAGCTTTAAGCAATCTTTCTGCTTATAATTCTGAAGCTATTCCCGACGGAACGCCTTTTATCATTCACCTTGTCGTATCCCAATGGAATGAGTCGATTACTTCTTCGCTTCTAGACGGAGCAATAACGACACTTTTAAAGCACAAGGTTCAGGAATCCAACATCAAAGTTTGGAATGTTCCTGGTAGTTTTGAATTAATTTATGGTGCTAAAAAAGCACAATCGTATAACCCCGATGCAGTTATTGTCATTGGGAGTGTAATTCAAGGACAAACCAAACACTTTGATTTCGTATGTCAAGCAGTTTCTCAAGGGGTTAAGGACTTGAATGTTCTTTCCAAAGTGCCTGTTGTATTCTGTGTCCTCACAGACAATACACTTGAACAAGCACAAGATAGAAGTGGAGGGAAGCATGGCAATAAAGGAGTTGAGGCTGCTGTTGCAGCAATGCAAATGATTGCACTTCGTAAGGTACCTTAAATTCAATCATAAGTTTCTTAAGAGAGAGTTTCTAATTTTATAGCTTTCTTGTACCTTTGGTTTTATGATGAAGTCAAATCTTTTCAAGATATCCAAAAACAGACGGTATAACTATACGCCTCGTTACTACAAAGGGAAAGAAGAGGGTAATCTATATGAATTTGATTCTAAGTTTTCAAAATACAGAGATACTTACAACTCCAATGATTTTGGTCAACAATGGAAAGAGGCCAGAGTACAAATGCGATCTCGAAAGAATCGATCCATTTCTTTACGCCTTTTACTTATTATTTTAGCACTTGTTTTTGTGTGTTTGTATATATTAGATTTTGATCTTTCTATTTTTTCTTCAGCTGCTTAATGACAAATAGGATATCGCTTTTACCCGACCACGTAGCCAATCAAATAGCGGCAGGAGAAGTTATTCAACGACCCGCTTCTGTTGTTAAAGAATTGTTGGAAAATGCCGTTGATGCGGGTTCGGACACCATTCAGTTAATTGTTAAGGATGCTGGAAAAACTCTCGTGCAAGTAATTGACAATGGCACGGGTATGAATAGTACAGATATTCGATTAGCCTTTGAACGACATGCTACTTCCAAGATTAATATAGCGGAAGATTTATTTACATTAAAAACGAAAGGATTTAGAGGTGAGGCACTTGCTTCAATTGCTGCGATCGCTCATGTTGAAACGCATACCCGTGTTGAAAATGAAGACGTGTCACATTGTCTAAAAATAGAGGGAAGTCAAGTAATTGAGCAAACACTATCTACACAACCCAAGGGTACCTCGATAGCGGTAAAAAGCCTTTTTTATAACATACCAGCACGAAGAAATTTTTTGAAATCAGATACGGTTGAATTAAGGCATGTCATTGATGAATTCCATAGGGTTGCACTTGCACACCCTGGAATTAAGTTTTTGTTTTTTAATAATGGTTCTGAGCTGTTCGATTTACCCTCTTCAAACCTACGTAAAAGACTGGTTGCCATATTTGGAAATAAGTTGGATTCACTTCTTGTGCCCATTGAAGAAACAACCTCATTAGCAAGACTTAATGGATTTGTGGTGAAACCCAGCCATGCCAAGAAAACACGTGGGCAGCAATTTTTTTTTGTTAACAATCGTTTTATAAGGAGTCCGTTTTTGAATCATGCAGTATCGGCAGCATTTGAAGGCTTATTACGACCAGGATTTAATCCAGGATATTTTTTGTTTTTGGAATTGGACCCCAAAACAATCGACATCAATATTCATCCAACCAAGACGGAGGTGAAATTTGAAGATGAACAGAGTCTTTATGCTATTTTACGTTCTACAATTAAGCATAGTTTAGGGATTTTTCAGGTTATTCCAACGCTTGATTTTGAACAAAACCAAACAATGGAAGTTCCCTATGCATTTAAAAATAAAGTTCCTACATCTCCTCCAATAGAAGTGGATTCTAGTTTTAACCCATTCAAGGATTCAGCCTCAAACAGGAAACCTAAAATGGAGCAATGGGAAGGTTTATACAGCGGAATTCAATCCTTACCTACAGAAGAAGTTTCATCTACACATTCCTTGGTCGAAGTGCCTCAAGCTACGCGGGTCTTTCAACTTTTCTTCAAATATATTGTTTGTCCACTTAGAACCAGCATGTTATTAATTGATCAAAGTAGGGCGCATCAGCGTATTTTATATGAGCGTTTTTTAAGTGCTATCACAACTAAAAAGGGAATCAGTCAGCAGCTTCTCTTTCCGTTAACAATAGAGTTAAACCCTCAGCAAGAAGAACAATTTAAAAGTTCATATGAAATTTTAGAAGCTTTAGGATTTGAAATTAAGCACATTGAAAAATCTATCGAAGTTATGGGGGCTCCTGAGCATTGTCCACCATCAAAAATTGAATCAGTTATCGAAACCCTTCTTTTAGAAAATGACAAGGAATCAGAGAATCAGCATTTTAGTTATGCCGATCAAGTAGCAAAGTCAATGGCTCAAAGCTTGGCAATTCGACCAGGAGAAACACTTAAGTTGGAAGAGCAACATCGTTTATTAGATGACTTTTTTGGGTGTAAAGAAACCACGGTATCTCCTTTTAATAAGCAGATTTTCATTACTTTGGAGAAAGGTGAAATTGAACAAAAATTAAGTTGATGCGAAACATTACGGAGACCATAAAACATCTTTTAATTATCAATGTGATTTTTTTTGTTGCCTCATTATCATTAGGCGATGTAATGTATGACTGGTTTGCATTACATTATCCCTCCAATGATAATTTTCAGCTTTGGCAGCCCTTGACTCATATGTTTATGCATGGTGATTTGGGACATATATTCTTCAATATGTTCGGATTGTATATGTTTGGAACTCCAATTGAACAGATGTGGGGACGTAAAAAATTTATTTTCTTTTACCTTTCTACAGGTTTTGGTGCTGCTGCGCTTCAATTGGGATTGTATTATTACCAAGTAAGTCATGTTTCAGATTTATTGACATCTCAAGGTTTGACAGTCACTCAAATCACTAACTTTTTTAACACAAGAGACTTACCTTTTTCCATTGTTGAAGAACTGGGAAGAGAAAAATTACTTAGTGGTTTATCCGCTTTTAATGGAGTCATGGTCGGAGCCTCTGGGGCTTTGTATGGTGTTTTAGTTGCTTTTGCCTTTTTATTTCCTAATGCACGATTGATGTTACTTTTCCCACCAATTCCTGTAAAAGCAAAAATTTTAGTTCCTATTTTGATTTTAGGAGATTTATTTTTCGGATTTACTTCATATTCCATAGGGCCAATAGCACATTTTGCTCATGTAGGTGGTGCTATTACAGGTTTTATAATGCTTTGGTATTGGAAGAAAAGTCAATTTGATAATAACCGTTGGAATTAATGAACTTTAAAGATCAAATTCAATACCGTATTCAGCGGCTCAATAGTGCAGAAAAATTGATTTTAATCAATGTTGTTTGCTTTGTATTACCCTTATTTTTAAGGACTTTATTTTTTCTGTTAGCCATTCCGTTTGATGCTTTTTTGAGTTGGTTTGAGCTTTCTTCTGAATGGAGTATCCTTTTGTTCCAACCATGGTCTCTAGTGACTTACAGTTTTATTCATTCAGGATTTTTTCATTTGTTTTGGAATATGTATCTCTTGTTTTTTGCTTCGCGATTGTTCTTAAACCTGTTTCCTCCACGATTTTTTTTTAATGTATATTTTATAGGGGTTATTATTGGAGGATTAACCTTTTTGTTAAGCTATTCCCTATTTCCTGCATTTCAAAACAGCACCCCTGTTATGATAGGAGCTTCTGCTGGAGTAATGGCTGTGTTTATTTTTATGAGTACCTATAGTCCAGATCATGAAGTGCGAATTATCCTTTTTAATGTTAAGTTGCGATACTTAGGATTGGCTTTTATTTTACTGGATGTTATTCAAATTCCCTATGGAAATGCCGGTGGACATCTAGCGCATTTAGGTGGAGCTGCTTTAGGCTTTTTTTATGCTCAACGCCTTCAGCAGGGAATAGATATTGGTTTACCTTTTGAGCGTTTCGTGACTTATATAATTGATTTTTTTAGAAAAAAACCTTCCTTAAAAACTGTATATAAAAGTAAATCGTCTACCAAGAAACCCTCAACTGTAACTACGAGTTCCTCTCGTCAAAAGAAAATAGACGAAATATTAGACAAAATCAGTACCTCAGGGTATGATAGTTTAACGAAGGATGAGAAAGATTTTCTTTTTCAAGCAGGAAAAGAATAACCCAAATCTAATGAAACAAAAAAAAATATTTATTGGTATTGTAGCCCTTTTCAATGCCGGTTTACTCTTCATTCAACTCTTGGCAATGGGGAGCTTAGGTTATTGGATTGAACTTCCTCTATTTTCTTTATTAGTTCCACTGCTTTTTTTTATAAACCTAGTATTTTTTATTTTTTGGGTGGTACGCTTTCAATGGCCTTTGTTACTATTTATACTTGCAGTGACTATTGGGTATGATGAATTACAATTACTATATCAATTTGAAGATAAAGGAATTAGGATTGAAAGTGGAATTTCTGTGATGAGTTATAATGTTCGATCTTTCAATCGCTTTAATTGGATAGATTCAAAGAATATTCCTGCGGAGATTGAAGGATTTATAAATAAAGAGCAACCTGATATTGTTTGCTTTCAAGAATATGCTCAAAATGAAGCTCCAGATTTTGAAAAATATCCTTACAAAATTTTCAAACCCTATGTTGGGTCCGGTCAAATAGGTTCTTGTATTATCTCCAAGTTTCCTCTTTTAAATTCTAAATCTATTTCTTTTAAGGAATCCAAAAATGGAGGAATGTATACCGATTTTTTATGGAAAAAGGACACACTACGTTTATATAATGTACATTTTGAGTCCTTGCGAATAGATTCAAAGGATACTTTAATAGCGGCTGAATATTCTCAAAAATTTCGAAGAAAAATAAATGAAGTTTTTAAAATCCAGAACCAGCAGGTTGCCCAATTTAATGATATAAAAAATCTTAATGAGTATCCAGAAATCATCTGTACTGATTTAAATAATAATGCTTTTTCTAAAAGCTACTTAAATTTATCAAGGGGAAGGAAAGATTCTTTTCTTGAAAAAGGGGAGGGGTTTGGAGCGACATATAACTTTTTAAAGTTTCCTTTAAGGATTGATTTTATTATGTCTAGTCCCAAAATAAATATTTTGTCTTATAAAACTCATAAGGTGAACCTTTCAGATCACAAACCGATTTCCATTATATTTCAAAACCCTTAACTAGGCAGGTAGGTTTGCGTTTTTCACATAATAAGCACAATTGGGTCCTAGATTAAAAAGGGCGTCAAGGACGCTCAAATTAGAGAGGAAACCTGCTTTATCTTCAAATACTTGTGTGTATTTTTCTTGAATGATGGGAGGGATTTTTTTAGCTAGAACTAGTCGATCCTCTCGAAGATCATTTTCTTTATCAAATAATACACTCTCAAAAGAAAAGGGAAGTTCTAATAGGAACATTATTTTTTCAATTAGCGTAAGATTGAATTCATAAAGGGAAATAATTTTTTCATTAAAAAAAGGAGCTAAATCTGCTTCATAGAATTCCAAGTAAGGGGAGGATCTATAAGCTGAACAAATTGATTTCCAATGTTCTTTTTGCCAATTGATTTCATAGCTTATTTCAACTTCACTTTCTAATTGATAAGGCTGTTTTTTATGAACAATGGGAATGATTAAGTTTAGTTTCCCATTAGCACCATAGATTACCGTTCTGTTTCTAAAGGTTTGTTTTTGATAATGGGTGTCAGAGACAAAGTAGCTTTTTTCTTGCTTTGATAGATAACTGAAATAGGCAACATTAGGAATGTATGCTGGACAGATTACTGCACGCATTAAGCTTTAGCTTTTCGTTTTCGGTAAAAAACATACCCTTGCCATAATACAACAAAGACTAAGAAATAAGGGAAATAAGAACGACGTTCACCAGGACCATCTACAGTTGTAAAAACTCGATCCCAACGGATACTCCAGTTTTTAATTCCGTCATTAATTCCTTTTATGCTAAACCAAATAAAAACAGGTTTTCCAACAATATGGTCGTCGGGTACAAACCCCCAAAAGCGACTGTCCTCTGATTTATGACGATTGTCACCCATCATCCAATAATAATCTTTTTTGAAGGTATACGTACTTGCAATTTCCCCGTTGATTTTAATTTGTGTGGGAGTAAGCTCTAACTGATTCCCTTCATATTCTTGAATGATTTTCTTGTATAGTGGAAGATTATCCCTAGTTAATTCAATGGACATCTCTTTTTTAGGTATCAACAAAGGGCCAAAATTATCTTCATTCCAATTATAGGGTATTTTGTTTGGGAAGAAACTTTCGTTAGGTACTTTGATTGAATTTATACGTTGCTTTACACTATCAATCCAGGTTATTTTTCTCAACTTGTCCGCTTCTTCAAGTGTAATTGTCAGTTGTTTATCAACTTCAAGGGTTTCACTTACTCTAAGTCCGAGTTTACGGATTAGGTCTGTCGGCAAACCTTTCGATCCAGTATAAACATAAAAGTTATCGGCGGTACCCCTTCTTCCAGTAATGTAAGGGATGATTTGTTGAAAGCTACTTTCGGTAATGTTTTCAATTTTATAGATACGGTCGAAATCTTCGAACCCCTCGTCTAATAATTTCCTTGAGGATACCCCTTTTTTTGCATAAGCATTGAAGGTATATTGAACTTCAGCACGTTCAGGCAGTATGTTTTTTATTCCGTTAGTATGAATAAATCCATCGATAATCTCTAGAGTGTCTCCAGGAATACCCACACATCGTTTTACGTAATTTGATTTTTTGTCAATGGGCTTATCTACTCTTTTCTCTCGCACAAAAAATTGACGAACGGTATCTGCGGGCCAACTAAAGACTACAATATCATTCCGTTTTATTTTTTGTAAAGCTGGAAGTCTAAAGTAGGGTAGTTGAGGTTTTTTTAAATAAGATTTTGTCTTTATCACTGGTATTGTATCATGTACCATGGGAAAAGATACTGCAGTCATTGGTGCTCTCGCACCGTAATGAAATTTACTAACAAATAAAAAATCACCTATTAATAAAGACTTTTCAAGCGAACCTGTAGGGATTATATAGGGTTGGATTAAATAATTGTGAACAATAGTGGCTGCAACAATTGCAAACATGATTGAGCTAACAGTCTCACCTAAACCTGTTTTAGCCTGTAAACTTCGATCGGGAAAATGAGTAGGATTGCTACTATAATTGATAGTATATATATAAAGACCAAAGGTAATAATACCTAAAAAAGTGTCTTTTGCTGAATTTTTTCCAAAACTTCGTAGTGTTTCTACCCAGATTACACCGAAGAGAATTAAATTGATGGTAGGAATAAAAAGTAAGATTACCCACCAAAGAGGGCGCTTGATAATCTTCATTAATATGATAGCATTGTAAATAGGTACAGCAGCTTGCCATGACTTATATCCTGCGACTTTATATAGTTTCCAGGTTCCTAAGAAGTGTATTACCTGAATGGCCAGGGTAAAAAGGATCCACTGTGTTAGTGTCATTTTATTTTTTTTTCAAAGATAAACCTATATGCTATATTCATCGTGGAATTAAGAAATATTTAAAACATCTTGCATGCTGAAGACACCTTTTTTATTTAAAATCCATTCTGCTGCAATTACAGCTCCTAACGCAAATCCATCACGACTAAAGGCTTCATGCTTCAAACTAATTTCATCTACCTGTGAGTGATAGGTTATCGAATGTGTACCTGGAACTTCACCCTCCCTCACTGATTCAATATTGAGTTTTTTATCAGTAGTTCCATTTAGTTCCCATGTGGAAAAATGACCCGTATCTACAAGGGATTCAGCTATTGTAATGGCTGTTCCGCTGGGGGCATCTAACTTGTGTATATGATGAATTTCTTGTATGCTTGGCTTGTATTCTTCACTGTGAGGTTTCATAAGCTTTGCTGCTAATTCATTAATTTTAAAAAATAAATTAACCCCTATGCTAAAATTCGAGGCATATAAAAAAGCAGTTTTATTTATGTTACAAAAGGAAGTGACTTCATCATAAAAATCAAGCCATCCTGTAGTTCCACAAATAACAGGAATTTTTTTCCCTAGAGCGAGTTTTATGTTTTTAACTGCTGCTTCTGGTACACTAAAATTTATTGCTACTTCAGCTTCAGCCAAGGAACCTTTTTCTTCATTTTTATCTAAAATAAAGACGATTTCATGATTTCTTTCTTGGGCAAACTTTTCTATAGTCTTTCCCATTCTACCATATCCTAATAATGCAATTTTCATTTTTCTTTAGTTTAAAATTTAAGGGCTACACGAATCCCCGTTTGTTGGGGGTCCAAAACAAAATTTGGGGTAACACTCAAATCATCACTTACATTAAATTGTAGTAAATGTGCACTTACATTGGCTTCAAGTATGTTTAGCATATATGCAGCTGCGGCTAGTATCATTGCAATATCGCGGTAGTTTTTATGAAAATCCATTCCCAATAATAGCTGTTCTGTGGTGATTGGAATGTCTGTATCTAGGAATTCATCATCAAAAAAACCATTCAATCTCCGTTTATAGGCAGTTCTGTATTTGTTCATCTCTTTATTGTTCACATCGTAATAATAAAGAGAAGCACCAATAGCTGCGTATACTACAGGAACCTTCCATGCTTTCCCAATATAAGCCTGTCCTAAACCTGGGATTATAGCTGAATAAAAAGCAGCTTTTGACGGAGTTAATGGGTCTGCAATTAAGCGTTGAACCCTAGTGGAGTATTTTTTTTGTGTTCCTACAGTATCAGGAACAGCAAAAGTTTTTTCTTCTGGATTAACTTTCTTCTTTTTTTTATTTTTTTTTATTTTTTCAGTTTTAACTGTTTTTTCGACCTCTTTTTCTTGAGCAAATAGCAAAGTACTCACCAAAACAAAACAAAAAATTAAAAGAGCTCGTTTTTTCACTTCTTAATCTCATTTAAAATACGTTGGAGTTGCTCTTGAGATTCAAAAGCAATCTTCAATACCCCTTTTCCTTGGCTGTTTGCTGTTGCAGTAACAGAAGTTTTAAATAGAGTTTCGAGCTCGGCGGCAGCTTGCGAAATAAAAGGAGGTTTGTAGGTTAGGGTTTCAGACGATTTTGTTTTTTTGGAATTTCGAACTAAAGTTTCTGTTGCTCTTACTGAGAGCCCTTTTTTTACAATCTGTTTATACAGATCTAATTGTATTTCCACCTTTTCAACATTTACTAATGCTCTTCCATGTCCCATGCTAACAAACCCATCTCGTATTCCAGTCTGAATGATTGGATCTAATTTGAGCAAGCGCATATAATTTGTGATAGTTGACCTTTTTTTACCTACACGATCACTCAGTTGATCCTGCGTTAGATTAATTTCTTCAATTAAGCGACGATAAGAAAGTCCAATTTCAATAGGATCTAAATCTTCTCGTTGAATATTTTCAACCAAAGCCATTTCAAGTGACTCTTGATCGTTGGCTAGTCTTACATATGCAGGTATACTCTTCAAGCCTGCCATTTTTGAAGCTTTATAGCGACGTTCTCCAGAAATTAGCTCAAAGACACCTTCTTTTGTTTTTCTTACAGTAACAGGTTGTATAATTCCTAACTCTAAAATAGAAGTACTCAATTCGTTTAATGCTTCATCATTAAAATGAGTTCTGGGTTGAAACGGATTGGCGTTTATTTTTTCAATGGGTATATCAATTATGTTTCCAATAATCTGATCTGCATTTTTATCTTTAACAGACTCAATTGAATTTTCCGGATCGTTTAATAAAGCTGAAAGTCCTCTACCTAAAGCTGGTTTACGGTTAGATTTTGTCATGATTCTTATTTATTCCGTTTTAAAATTTCACTTCCTAGTGAAAGATAACTTTTTGCGCCTCTACTAGAGGCATCATAGGTAATGATGTCCTCTCCAAAACTAGGGGCTTCGCTAAGCCTAATATTTCTCTGGATTATACTCTTAAAGACCATTTTCCCAAAATGCTTTTTAACCTCTTCAACGACTTGATTCGATAGGCGTAAACGCGTATCATACATAGTCAACAAAAGACCTTCAATATCCAAATCTGTATTGTGTAGCTTTTGCACACTTTTTATGGTGTTTAATAATTTCCCAAGCCCCTCTAGTGCAAAATATTCACATTGAATAGGAATTATAACCGAATCTGCAGCCACTAAAGCGTTTAATGTAATTAATCCCAATGAAGGGGCACAATCAATTAGAATATAATCATAATCATTTTTTATGGTCTGTAGTGCTTGTTTCAACATGTATTCTCTTGCCTCTTGGTTGACCAATTCAATTTCTGAGGCCACCAAATCAATGTGGGAGGGAATTAAATCAAGATTTGGGCTATTTGTTTTTACAATGGCATCTGTCACCTCAATGCTATGTTCTAATAGCTGATAGGTTCCATAGGTAGCTTTATTTACATCAACGCCTAAGCCCGACGTAGCATTGGCTTGAGGATCTGCGTCAATGAGTAATATTTTTTTTTCAAGCACACCCAAAGCGGCAGCAAGGTTAACGGCTGTGGTCGTTTTTCCTACTCCTCCTTTTTGATTCGCAACGGCAATTATCTTTCCCATTAATTTGATTTATAAGCCACTAAAAATACAATTATTTAATTGCTTTAAAAAGATTAGTGACACCAATTGTTTTGTTAAAAAAAGAAGAAGAATTAATCAGTTTTTAGATGGGGTCTTTGTAGTTTCAATTATAAAAACAGTCTCATTTTTCTTTTTATGACCATATTGCTCTCTAGCAAAACGTTCTAAACTATCTTCATTTTGTAATTGTTTGATCGTATTCTTATCAGACTCTATAACTTTTGTCAAGGCTTCTTTTTCTAATTCTAATTGATCAATATCACCATTCAATTCGGAATGAATAGTCCAGGAATGTGTGTCTAAAAAAAGCATCCAAACGATAAACCCAATCAGAATACCTCCATAGAGCAGATAGTTTTTTTTAATTTTCTTGAAAAATATCCAAATGGAATTTTTTTCCATTATTCCAAGATTGATTTTTGAATTTGATCAACAGCTTCCGAAGTAACAAAGGAATCGCTTTTGTTTCCCCATTGATTTAGAATGTAATTCATTACATCTGCTATTTCTTCATTATCCAGGCCCTGATTGTTCATTACACCATCATATTCTTCATCGTTCACCACAATTTTTCCTTTAAGACCGTATTTAATTCCTGCAATACTGCGATCTATGTTAGCAAGTAAATAGTCTGAGGCTTGAAGTGGAGGAAAAACTCCGGAAACACCTTTTCCGTTTGTTAGGTGACATTGCACACAGAAGTCTTGATAGATTTCTGCTCCTGCTTCAATACTCTCAGCTTTTGTTTTTTCTTGAAAAAGGTGAAATGAAAGGAGTCCAATAATAATAAAATAGATTACAGTAAAAATTTTCATCCTTTTGGAACCACTTTTAAAATACCTTTTCCTTCAACAGCAACATAAAGAAAACCATCTGGTCCTTCTTTTACATTTCTTACTCTACCAATTTTATCCAACACTTTTTCACGTTTTACGATCTTATCACCTCCTTCAATAACAAGACGTTCTAAATATTCAAATTTTAGGGAGCCTACGAAAAGGTTGTCTTTCCAATCCGCATAAACATCAGAAGTGGAAAAAGCCATTCCGCTTGGACCGATTGAAGGAACCCAGTAATATAGTGGTTGTTCCATATTGGGGTCTGTAGTTTTGTCCGTAATGGGAGTGCCGCTATAATTAATTCCATAAGTGATAAGTGGCCATCCATAGTTTTTTCCTTTGGAAATCACATTAATTTCATCTCCTCCCTGAGGTCCATGTTCATTAACCCATATTGCACCCGTTTTAGGATGTACTGCCATTCCTTGAGGATTTCTGTGGCCATAAGAAAATACTGCTTGTTTTGCCTCCGAATTTGAAACAAAGGGATTGTCTTCCGGAATACTACCATCTAAATTTAAACGGTAAATTTTACCTCCATCTCGTGTTATATCTTGGGGGTTTTCATCTCTATTTCCACGATCTCCCACTGAAAAATATACATGACCATCACTGTCAAAGGCAATACGTGAACCAAAGTGTTGTCCTTTTTTAGTGTTTGGAGTTGCTTTGTATAGCAACTTAACATCTTCCAACTGATGGGCAACAAGCTTAGCTTGATACAAAGCGGTATTTCCACCTTCATCTCCTTCCAGCGTTGCTGCAAGAGTCATATAAATAATGTTATTATTTTTAAAATCAGGATGTAAAGCAACATCCAGAAGCCCACCTTGACCTCTTGTGTAAATCTCAGGTAAGCCTTCTATAGAAGTTTTTACACCATTTAAAACATGATATAGAGTTCCAGAGATCTCAGTAACTAATAATTCATTTTCACCAATAAAAGCCATTCCCCAAGGGATGTTGATGTCACCTACAAGGGTTTCATATGTATAATTTACTACTGTAGGAGTTTCTATTGCTGGAGTATTCTCTTGAGCACAACCACTAGCTAAAAAAAAGCTAAAGGCAATTAAGGATAAGTAACTTTTCATTTGTTTACGAATTATGTGAAAACCAAATGTACAAAAGAGAGTAATTAAAGTGATAAAAAATGTATTTGATTTTTCAAATAAGAAAATAAATTTCGCACACCTTATAAATCCGCTGAAGCATTATTGTTTAATCTGATAAATCTCTTGTCGAATCAATTAAATTATTTATATTACATTTCTTTTTTTAGAAAAGAAGGATTCTTTTTCAAATTCATTATCAGGCTCTTTCATACCAAAATGTTCAGTTTTATATAGTTTTATTTTAGTGCACATTTCATAAACATCTATTCCTTCCCTCATTTCATCGTTTAGATGCAAGCCTAACCAAAAGGATTCGTTTAAATCAATCTTTAAAAATGGATTTAAAAATTGCTTTTAAAAATCTTACTTACAGGAGAAATATATTAGAGAGACTTTTTATTTATGATTCAAACTCAGGTTTGATAAAATCGTTTGATAGATACTCAATGGTTCCTTTTATTAATGTTGGGGCAAGACTATTTATTAACTAATACCCTCTCAAATCATACCCTACAAAACTCCTTTCCAACTTATCACAAACCCTACCAGTAGTTCTACTACATATAAATGGGTCTAATATCAATTCAACTTTTGTTAGATTTATTTTGAGTTTGGGGAGTTATGTGGGGGGGGTAAAAGAAAAGATGCTAATCTCTTCTAAATCAGTAACTTAATAAGATTAAAAGTCGGGATGACAGGATTTGAACCTGCGACCCCACGCACCCCATGCGTGTGCGCTACCAAGCTGCGCCACATCCCGTATTAAACTAGATAGGTAATAGTGGTAGCAGAATTCTTATTTTAAAGATTCTACAATATTGATATCCAAAATTTTACCTTGCTAATTTATTTTTTTATCATTTAATATGAAAAGCTAAATGACCAAAAAAATTGTAATTTATTAAGCAATAAAATTAAACAAATATTTTTTGAATCCAATTGATTTGAGTGCAACTTTTTAAAACGAATTTCAAAAGATGAGGGTAGTTTTAACTGCTGTCCTGTGGTAAAAAAAGGAAAACCCTGCAAATATTAAAATTTACAGGGTTATCATTCGCCATATAGGCTTGTCAGTCGGGGTGGCAGGATTCGAACCTGCGACCTCCTGCTCCCAAAGCAGGCGCGATGACCGGGCTACGCTACACCCCGAAAAGTGTGCGCAAATATAACATTTAATAAAAATACTACAAACCCTAACCCAGCTTTCTTACAACTTTATTTTCTTTTTATTGTTACCCCCTGATTATCAACGTTTAAGTTTAGCTTTTCATCCCCCGATTTATCCTGATATTTGATATTTAACTGTTGTTGATTACTAGAACAGTCTAAACATTCGAGTTTTTCCGTTCCCATCCTCCAATAATGGCCAGTAATTTGTCTTTTACTGTACCCTTGATCATTGCTCAAAATGGAATATAGAAGGTCTTTTGATCTATTGTTTATAAAAATTATTTGACCCTCCTGAATGTTTAGATTTATGTTTATTTTTTGGTTATAGAATGGGGTAGAGTTTACCGTTTTCCATAACGGATCTAGGTAGAGGATACTTTTATCTAGTTTCCAGTTATAGTCAATGTTTGTTGCGTTTATTTGTGCTTTTTCCTGTGTTGCACCGTTTGCTGAATATTTTAACTCGATAAAAGAAAACGATTTGTTGCTCTTGTATAGATTTATTTTTGCATTTTTTCTACTCTCGCTAAAATTTTCAAGTGCTATTTTGAATCTATTCGCCCTATTGTATTCCCAGCTTAGGTCATCACCCTGAATAAATTCAGAATTTAATTTCACAAATAAAGTATCTGTTTTTTTAATATTCAGTTCTTTAGTATCTGTTTTTGTAGCAGTAATATTCTGATTTTTAATTTCTTGTGACCCCATGATTATAATAAAAACAAGAGCGGCTATCCATACTATCAAAAGAACAATTCTACTAATTTTTCCAAAAGCATTTGATTGTGAGCTGATTAAGCGCATCCCCAGAGAAAAGGTGAAAAGAAAAGGAATTAATAGGAGTAAAAACAAGGCAATTGAAAAATAGATGCTTTGAAATACAGAAAAATTAAAAAAGTTAAAATGAAAGTCAATGGGCCAATGTATGCTCCCAAAAAATATAAAAACGAGTGATCCAATGAAAATTCCAAGTATTCCTACCCCTGAGAAAAAGGATAAAATAAGACCCAGTAGTTTAATTATTACTTGAGGAACCTGCTTCAGTAGTTGCTCTAAAAAAGTGAAGAAACTTTTGGATTTTTTTTTTAAAGACGCTGTAGTTTTTTGATAGTCTACATCTTTAATCTTTGAGGATACTTCATCAAATTCTTTTTTTATTTTTTTTTGAATAGTATCAATATTTACAGGCTCACCTTTCATTTTGAGTTTTTCAGCAGTAGTTTTTGCTTCGGGAACAATAGCCCATAAAATCAAATAAATCAGAAATAAAGACCCAACAGAAAATAGCGCAAAAAGTACCCAAATGAGTCGGATCCAACTCGCATCAGTGCCGAAGTAATGTCCCAGACCGGAGGCAACACCTGCAATGTATCTATCTTCACGATCTCTAAATAGTTTTTTTTCAGATTTAGTGTCCCCTGTGTCTGTGGTTTCATCTTCATCTTCTAAGATGAAATCTTTAGGTTGTCCTAAAATATCAATGATTTCATTTACATCTGTTTCATTAATTACATAGTCAGAACTTGTTTTTCTTTCCTGGAAAAGCTCAGCAATTCGAGTTTCTATGTCCTGCAAAATCTCATCTTTGCCTAGCGTATTTTTAAATGCTGATTCAAGTTCGTTTAAGTAGGATTTTAAGATTGTGTATGCATTTTCATCCATGTAGAAGAAAGTGCTGGCTAGGTTTATGTTGATAGTCTTATTCATAAGATTTATTTTTGTGTGGTAATAATTTGTACCGCTTCATTTAGTTCATTCCAAACGGTTTTCAGTTTTGAGAGAAACTCTTCGCCCTCAGGAGTTATTGAGTAATACTTTCGAGGGGGACCAGAAGTTGACTCTTCCCAATGGTATTGCAATAAATTTGCATTTTTTAAGCGTGTAAGTAAAGGGTATATGGTGCCTTCTACAACCAACATCTTTCCTTTTTTAAGGGTGTCTAAAATCTCAGTAGTGTAAAGATCTTTCCCTGAAATAAGAGACAGTATGCAGAACTCCAAGATTCCTTTACGCATTTGAGCAGTTGTATTTTCTATCTTCATAATTAATATAATGTTATGCAAATATATAAATAAAAGATAGAACTATGTTATGCATAGTAATATTTTAACATTTCAACAACATTATAAAGTATATTTTAAATATACATTGTGGCTATAAAATTTACATTAGATGTCTAGAAATTTAAACTACTATAGAATGATTCTCCGAAAGGTAAGTTTTGATGGACAATTATTTAATAAGGAGTTAAGCAAGGCAAACCAATACTTAAGCCCCGAAGATTGTGATCGCTTGAAACAATGGTTGGTTGGTTTTTATAAAAAGAACAATCACTTAAAAGATCCTTCAAGTCAAGAAACGCCGATTAATTAGGGGTTACTACTTTTATGTTATCGAACTTAATTGCCCCACGCATTAAGCTTTCTATTGTTGCACTCAAAGATTCTATTATTGGTAATTTGAGTTGGCTTTTTGAGTATATTAAGCTAATCTCTCTGGCGGGTTCAGGACTTTCAAATGACCTAAGGTTTTTAGCATTTTGGGGGGTAAGATTTCGTGTTTGAAGATAGGGTAGTAGTGTCATGCCGAGTCCGTCATTTGCAAGATGAATAAGGGTTTCAAAACTACCGCTCTTCAAATTGAATGTATGTGAAAAATTGGGTGTCTGGCAAATTTTTAAGACGTGATCTCTGAAGCAATGGCCGTCCTCTAACACTAAAACATCCATTTTTTCCAAATCTGATAGGGCTAATGTTTTAAGTTTTGATAGAGGGTGAGGTTCTGGGATGTAGCCAACAAAAGGTTCGTAATAAAGCGGTTTTTCAATTATTTTAACATCATCTAATGGTGTTGCAGCAATCCCTGCATCTAGTTTTCCATTTTTAAGCTCTTCAATAATCGCAGCTGTATTGAGTTCTTCTATTTTTAAATTTACTTTAGGAAATTTTTTTATGAATGTATTAAGGAACATCGGAAGTAGTGTAGGCATTACTGTTGGTATGATGCCTAGTCTAAAGTTACCGCCAACAAATCCTTTTTCTGTGGAAACAATATCTTTCATGCGATTTGCTTCCTTAAGAATCATTTTTGCTTGATCAATTATTTTTTCACCAATTGTTGTCAAGGTTATAGGCTTGGTGTTTCTGTTGAATAGCTTGATTCCTAGCTCATCTTCTAGTTTTTGAACTTGCATACTCAATGTAGGTTGAGTTACAAAGCATTTTTCAGCAGCTTGGGTAAAGTTTCCTTCCTCTGCTACAGCAATTGTGTATTGGAGTTGAGTGAGTGTCATTATTAATTCTTATTATTAAATCAAAATTAATAATTTAATCTTATAATCAATGATTTTTACATCATTTTATGCGAAAAAAGCATCCTCTTTGACTAAAGTATCGATAAAATCTATTTTAAAATTGAAACTTCCATAAATATGTTTGTTAACGGGGTCTCCCTATCATCAATGTTTTGTTTGTTGATCTTGTCAACAACATCCATTCCACTGATAACTTCTCCAAAAACAGTGTATGAGCCATCAAGATGATAAGCGCCAGGGCTTTGTTGAACAATAAAGAATTCATATGGGGAAGCTAGCTTATATGGATTTTCAATTTCGCTACTGGGCATTGAAATAACGCCACGATGATGTTTATGTCCCTTTCTTGTATCAGGAGGAAGAAGATATTTACCTATTTCACCTCTTTTTTTTGAGGTCTCCATACGGTCTGAATTTCCACCCTGTATTATGAATTCAGGAACCACTCTGTGAAAGGTCGTACCATTGAAATACCCCCTTTTAGTTAAATAAATAAAATTAGATCGGTGGTAGGGTGTGTTTTCATAAAGTTTAATGTCAATATTTCCAAAGCGAGTACTTATACGCACTTTGTTTTCATGATTTTCTTTTTGGTACTCAAAGAAGAAAGGGATTGCATTTTCATCATTTAAAACTATAAACTCCTCTTTTTTGATGATTTCTTCTTTCAGTTGTTCTTTTTTAACTTCTTCTTTTTTTATTGCTTTATTGACACTTTGTTTTACGTTTTTTTTGGAGGTACACTGAGTTAGTGTAAACAGACCTATTAAGAAGAATATAAGTATTTTTGTTTTTGACATGGATTATAAAACCTTTATGGATTGTGTTTCAAATGTAAAAGATTTCTCTTTACCAGGAAAACAAGCTCACCTCCGCACAATGCCCAAAGAAAGAAAGAAGCAATTGGAAAACCTTTCCAAGGAACATCCTAATGCGAAATATGCTGCAGTCCTGATTTACTGTTACCCGAAAAATGGAATTATGCATATGTCATTAATTAAACGAACAACATATAAAGGTCCTCATTCTGGTCAAATAAGCTTACCCGGAGGAAAACCTGAGGCTGTAGATAAGAGTCTTTGGCATACCGCTTTGAGAGAATGCAAAGAAGAATTAGGGGTTTCTCTTTTAGGGTCAAAACCGCTTTTGAATTTATCTCCTATTTATATTCCACCAAGTAATTTTTTAGTGAGTCCTTTCGTTGTTGTTGACCCCAGTAGTCCAGTTTTCGCTCCTGACCCTCGTGAAGTAGCGCAACATATAGAAATACCATTGAGTGAACTTATTCAGTTAAAAGTTAAACAAAGCCTTCTATATGAGGGGGTCTTTAAAGGAACAACAGTTCCTAGCTATATCTATGAAGAGCATACGATATGGGGTGCCACCGCGATGATTTTATCAGAATTTAAATTTTTTTTGGAACACTGTGCTTTGATTTAATTCTATCTTTAGCCAGATTATAAAACCCTATATGTTCAAAAAAAATCCATTTGGTCATTACTTAATTTTAAAGAAATGGTTAATCCGTTACATGGGGTTTATGACGCATCGCCGCTATCGCGGTTTCAACCAGCTCGAAATTGAAGGTTCTGAAATCATAAAGAATTTACCTGATAAAAACGTACTTTTTATTTCTAATCACCAAACTTATTTTGCTGATGTTGTTGCTATGTTTCATGTGTTTAACGCAAGCTTGAGCGGACGCATAGATAGCATTAAAAATGTAGGGTATCTGTGGTCACCAAAATTAAATATCTATTATGTGGCTGCTAAAGAAACGATGAAAGCAGGATTATTACCTCGTGTATTGGCTTATGCAGGTTCGGTGTCTATCGAGCGAACATGGAGAGAAGGAGGCAAGGATATTAAACGTCAAGTCAAATTTAGTGATATTACGAATATCGGTATGGCACTTGATGACGGTTGGGTTATCACGTTTCCGCAAGGTACAACTAAGCCTTTTGGACCTGTAAGAAAAGGAACAGTTCACATTATTAAGAAATACAAACCAATTGTTATCCCTATTGTAATAGACGGCTTTAGGAGGTCTTTTGATAAAAAAGGCTTAATGATAAAAAAGCGTGGAATCCTCCAGTCTATGATAATCAAAAAGCCACTAGACATTGATTATGACAACGAAAGTATCGAAGATATAATTGAAAAAATCGAATATGCTATTGAGCAACACCCTTCTTTTTTAAAGGTTATTTCACAAGAAGAACTCGAAGCAAAAAGAAAGCTTGATGTTACCCGTCAATGGGAATTTTAATTATTCAATAATTCCCGCACAGCTTATTCTAGCACCTGCTGCACCAGAGGGCTGCGAAACCAAATCATCTTCTCCTTGATGCACAATAATAGCTTTTCCAACAATGTTTTTTGTGTCGTCATCACATCCAAGACACCATTGGTCTGTTGAAAACTGAACAGTTCCATTGCCTTCTTTATTTGCTTGAAAATTTCCAATATCGCCTCTATGGTAGCCTGTTTCTGCACCCCATGAACCGTGATTTTCAAAGGTAGGATTCCAATGTCCTCCAGTTGATTTGCCGTCCTCAGATGAACAGTCTGCCTTTTCATGGATATGTATCGCGTGCGTACCTTCACTTAGTCCGGATAAACTAGCTTCAAAAAGTACATTTCCATTTTCTTCTGTAAATGTGACTGTACCAGTGGTCTGACTTCCGCTTTTAGGGTTGAGCATAAAGCGAATTTTTTTAACCATTTTTCTTTCAACGTCTTCAATTCCCTCAGAATCTTGAGTGATTAGATGGACTTTAGACATCACTTCCTCATGTGTTCCCTCAAACATTTGAACCTCTTCAGAAACTTTACCGTTAACGTTGCTGGTGATGGTTACTTTAGCCTTTGATACTGAATCGTTTTTTTCCACTTTAACTTCAACAGATTTTTGAGGTTTTGTTGTTGCTTTTTGATTTTGACAACTCGTCACTATTCCTATGGATATGGAAAATAAAAGGATGAAATATTTTTTCATTAGATTTTTTTTGTGGTTAAAGAATGATGCAAATAAAGATAATTATTCTTTTTTAATACTTTAATATAGTGTTTAAAATGTTTAAAATAGGCTATTGAAAAATGTTTTGTCTTAATCCTTATCTTAGTAAAAAATTAAACATTGAAAAACAAAATAGTTGTCCTTATTGGACTTTTCTTTATTTCATGTAAACCCATGTATATTACCTCAGATTTTGATATAAAAAATACACCAAAAACACCTGAATATAGTCAGCTTGAAAATTGGGCAGTACTCCCAGATCAATGGCCTATTGAGTTAGAAGGTGTTATTGAAAATTCAGGGACAAAGACAGCAGATGTGTTTTACATCTATCCTACTTTATTTACAAATAAAAAGAATCCACAATGGAATGCGGATATTTATAATAATGAAATTAGAAAAGAGGTATTGTCTAAAGCCGTAGCTTTTCAGGCTTCTGCATGGGCAGATGCTGCAAACTTATATGTTCCATTTTACCGCCAAGCACATTACAGGATTTTTGTAGATCCTTATGCAGCCCAAGGAAAAGAAGCAGGTGTTTTAGCATATCAAGATGTAAAGCGCGCTTTTCAATTTTATTTAGAAAATTACAATCAAGGAAAACCAATTATTATTGCTTCACATAGTCAAGGGTCTCTTCATGCCAAATGCTTATTAAATGAATTTTTTGATGGAAAAGTATTGCAAGAAAAGTTAATTGCGGCTTATTTAGTAGGTGTTCGAATTTTACCAAATGAGTTTAAAAATATTCCTGTTTTAAATCAGCCCAATGAAACTGGAGGTTTTGTAAGTTGGAATACATATAAAAAGAATAAACTCCCAAAACGATATGATTATTGGTATAAAGGGGGGGTGGTAACCAATCCTATTTCTTGGGATGACCAACGAACAAGTAATAAAAAAGACCACCTTGGCGTTTTGAGTTCCGATAAAAAGATTTATCCACAAAGTCTAAAGGTTGAAAGAATCGATGGCATGCTTTGGTCAAGTGTCCCAAAAATACCCAAGCGTTTTTTCCTTTCTTTTATTAAAAATTATCATTTCGCCGACATCAATCTTTTTTGGGCAGACATTCAGAAAAACGCTAAAATAAGAGTTGAGAGTTGGATTGAGCAAAATAAATCAAACTTGTAATGTTAGATTCTTTATTACATAACTGCAAGACAGCATGGAGCGAGGTAAAGGATAACAAAAAGCATCCTTTCCGTTTTTTTTACTTAGCTACAATAGGAAATGATGGAAGACCAAGTCTTAGAACAGTAGTGCTTCGAGATTTTGACTCAGAAACTCTATTTTTTTCAATTTTTACCGACTTACGTTCCAAGAAAGTGAAAGAGCTGGGTCAGGATAGTAGGGCTCAGTTTTTGTTTTATGACGCTAAAAAGATGCTTCAGGTTACTGTTAATGTTAGTCTCGTTGAGTCAATCAACAATGATTTGATTTATAAATCTATTCCTGAGCAAAGTAAAAAAGATTATGCAACGAAAATGGGTCCGGGAAGTGAAATTAGTTCTCCTGGAAAAGTTGAATATGACTTTTCTAAGGGATACTTTACTCAACTTGTTTTTAAAGCCGAAACAATTGAATATTTGCAATTAAAGAGACCAAATCACATAAGGGCTTTTTTCACTTCAGAAACTAATTGGGAAGGAACTTTTTTAATTCCCTAAAAAAAAATGGCTACCGTTTTTTTTTTGTATTTTAATCTTTTATATAATATTAATTCTCATACAACATGTCTGACAAAAATTCAAAACAAAATATGGATAGTAGAAGATCCTTTATAAAGAAAGGGGTTGCTGCCTCTTCAATTTTCATCGTTCCTCGTCATGTTCTTGGTGGAGCAGGATATACTTCCCCAAGTGATCAACTAGTATTAGCTGGTATTGGAGTAGGAGGTAAAGGAGAAAGTGACTTAAGAAACGCATCCGTCAAGGGGAGAGAACGTGTAATTGCGCTCTGTGATGTAGATAGTTCAGGTGATGGTAGCGTGGGAAAATCTATCAAAAGATTTTCTGATGCAAAGCTTTACGATAATTTCAAGAAAATGTTGGATACTGAAAAGGATATTGATGCTGTCACTATTTCAACTCCAGATCACACTCATGCGGCAGCCGCTATTTATGCTATGGAGCGAGGTGTACACGTATATGTTCAAAAACCCCTTACTCATAATATCTATGAAGCACGATTATTAACTGAAATGGCACGTGAGAAAAAATTAGTAACTCAAATGGGGAACCAGGGAGCGTCAAACCCAGATCAATTACAAATTCAAAAATGGATAAGTGAAGGTTCTATAGGGGTTATCTCTAAAGTGAACGTCTGGACTAACCGTCCTGTATGGCCACAAGGTGTCGCTATGAAGCAGCCTGACGCTGCATTAAAACCAACAAGTTTAAATTGGGATCAATGGTTAGGACCTGCACCAGAGACGCCTTACATTCCTGAAATGCATCCTTTTAATTGGAGAGGTTGGTGGAATTTTGGTACAGGGGCTCTTGGGGATATGGGATGTCACTTAATTGATATTCCCTTCAAAGCATTAGGATTAAAATATCCAACAGATGTAGAGTGTAGTATAGGTACTGTTTTCACCAAAATGTGGAGTGCCGATTATTACCCAGAAGGCTGTCCACCTTCTTCATCTGTTTCTTTACATTTTGATGCAACAGAAAAGAACAACGGTCCAATTCAAATGACCTGGAGTGATGGAGGAATTCGCCCTTTCCATCCAGATTTGCTTCCAGCAGATGTTAGTATTGAAGATAATGGTGTTATAATGATTGGAGATAAAGGTGTAATTACATGTGATGCTTATGGAAATGATCCAAAATTATATCGTAAAGGAGAACCTGTGGTTATGGGTGAAAAGGTAAAGGTGTTAGAACCTGAATTTGGACATCAACGTCAATGGGTTGATGCATGTAAGGCAGGGTTTAACAGTGCAGAACACAAATCTCTTACTTCATCTTTTGATTATTCTGGTCCTTTAACTGAAACCGTTTTAATGGGTAATATCGCAATTCGAAGTTACATGTTAACAGAGGAAGGTGCTACTGGAAGACGTGCAAACTATATTGGCCGTAAAAAATTATTATGGGATGGAGAAAACATGAAGATTAAAAACCTTGATGCAGCTAATCAATTCGTTGGAAGAACATATCGAAAAGGATGGGAGTTAACTTAATTTTTGTGATATGAAAATACTTGTAACAGGAGGCCTAGGGTACATTGGATCTCACGTGACGGTACTTCTTTTACAGAAAGGCTACGAAGTAATTTCTGTTGATAATCTCGATAATTCTTCACTAAAAGTTTTAGACGGAATAGAGTCTATAACGGGTAATAGACCTTTTTTCGAAGCTTTTGACGTAAGGAATGAGGATCAAATGAGCCTATTGTTTGATAAATTTCCAGAAATTGACGGAGTAATTCATTTCGCTGCTCATAAAGCAGTAGGAGAGAGTGTTGAAAACCCACTTAAATATTACGAAAATAACATCAGTGGACTGGTTCAGATTCTGAAGCCAGTAATTCAAAAATCCATTCCTTTTATATTTAGTTCCTCCTGCACTGTTTATGGGCAAGCAGATCAAATGCCAATTGATGAGGAAGTATCTTTAAAAAAGGCATTTTCACCCTATGGTAACACCAAGCAAATAGGAGAACAAATCATTGCTGATTGTTGCTCAGCCCATGAAGCATTCAACGCTATAGTATTACGTTATTTTAATCCTATAGGTGCCCATCCTTCTTCTAAAATCGGTGAATTTCCTCAAGGAATTCCACAAAACCTTATTCCCTTTCTGACCCAAACTGTGATTGGAAAGCGTAAGATGCTAAAGGTCTTTGGATCAAATTATGAAACGCCGGATGGGACTTGTATTAGAGATTATATTCATGTAATGGATTTGGCTCAAGCACATATTGAGAGCCTAGATTACTTGATGGCTTCTAGAAATAGTAAATCTTGTGAAGTTTACAATGTAGGAACCGGAGAAGGAGTAAGTGTTTTGGAAGTGATTAATGCTTTTGAAAAAGTAACAGGTGAAAAAGTACCCTATGAATTAAGCGATCCTAGAAATGGAGATATTATTTCAGCCTATGCAGATCCAAATAAAATAAACACAAATATTGGTTGGAAAGCTAGATATACTCTGGAAGAATCTTTAATGAGCGCTTGGAATTGGGAAAAACAACTTAACGTAACGACTTAAAAAATCTAACTTATAAAACAATGAAGAACAAATTGAATATCAACCGTCGTGATGCAATCAAAACTATGGCTTTGGGATCAACTGCAATGGCAATACCAAGTTTAAATTCTGATTCGTTATCATCAAAAAACGAACCTTTAAAAGGAAATATCAATCATTCTGTTTGTCAATGGTGCTATGGAAATACACCGATAGAGGAACTTGCTCAAGAGGCAAAAAAGTTAGGCTTGGTAGGTATTGATTTAATTGGGCCTGAAAATTGGAATATTCTAAAAAAATACGATTTAGATTCTACTATGTGTAATGGGGCAGAATTGAATTTAGTAGATGGGTTTAACGATGTTAAATATCATGATAAACTAATACCTCGTTATTTAGAACATATTGATTTGGTCGCTAAAGCAGGGTATAAAAACCTAATATGCTTCAGTGGAAATAGACGTGGAATGGACGATGAATTAGGGTTGAAAAATTCAGTAAAAGGTTTAAAAGCCATTCTTTCATATGCAGAAAAAAGAGGTGTTGTTTTACATATGGAGCTTTTGAACTCTAAAGTAGATCACAGTGATTACATGTGTGACAATTCTAATTGGGGTGTCGCTCTGTGTAAAGAACTGGACTCTGATAATTTTAAATTACTCTATGATATATATCACATGCAAATCATGGAGGGTGACATAATTCACACTATAGAAGAAAATCATAAATATTATGGTCATTATCATACAGCGGGTGTTCCTGGACGAAATGAAATCGACGAATCACAAGAATTATACTATCCAGCAATAATGGAGGCCATCTTAAAAACCGGTTTTAAAGGTGTTGTCGCACAAGAATTCATTCCTCAAAACAGAACGAATAATGGATTTGATTCTTTAGCGGATAGTATTAGACGTTGTGACGTGTAAAATTGATTAATATTTTGCAGGCTTTCCCTTTGCAGCACTGTTTTCAATGAAAGTTCGAATGTCTTCATTTGCCTTAATAAGATCTTCATTACGCAAATACATCATGTGTCCACTACGATAACCTTCAAAGTAAAAACGGTCTTTCATTTTACCACTTGGATCAACTTGCCACATCGTATATTTTGCATTGAAATAAGTCGTTGCACCATCATAATAACCTGATTGGAAAAGTACTTTCATGTATGGGTTTTCTGCCATGGCACGACGCAAATCTTCTCTGGTATTATCATTGTCATTGTTCCAAGGACGCACCGGGCCAAACATATTATATTTAATATCTGTTTTAAACTTCAATTCTTTCTGGATGTAATGATTTATTGCTGGGGTAAACGAATGTAGCCATGAGGTTAGTTCTGCACTATAATCCGGACGCATTCCAGCGTCTTTACGATCAATTCCTAGATAACGTGAGTCGAGTCGTCCTATTGTCTTTCCTTCCTCTCTTAGGAGATCTTTCCAAAAGAATGCGGTTGGTACATCTAAATTATTTTGCAAAATAGATTTTTCTGAAAGCCCAGAATAAAGTGCCATTTTAGAAGCAATTTCAGAACGTTCTTGAGGGTTTATAAATCCACCCTTAGCCATTGCAGGAATTAATTCATTAATAGTGAAATCTTCAACTTCTGGAAGCATATCGGTCAGATCTTTTTGTTGTAATTCAGGCTTAAGTTTTTTGTGAAACCATGCTGCAGCTGCATAATAAGGAAGATTAAGCGCTGAGGAAACGGGACCCCCAACTCGAATTACTTTATAATCAGCAGGTGAAACCATTATTACACCATTAATATACATCCATTGATTTTCTTGTAAAGCAGCAGAAAGTCCCATCACTCGTGTTCCGCCATAGCTTTCTCCAATTAAGTATTTTGGGGACTCCCATCTTTGTTTTCTACTCACAAAAGTATTTAACCACTCCGCTAGATAGGTTATGTCTTCATTAATTCCAAAAAAGGTCTTTCCATTTTCTTTTTTTCCATTGTTTTCAATGATCCGTGAATAGCCTGTGTTTACAGGATTTATAAATACAATATCTGCTACATCTAATATTGAATTGGGATTACTTTTATAGCCATATGGCTGAACAGGATATCCTTCATCATCTATATTGAGAATTTTTGGTCCAGTGTATGCCAAATGCATCCATACCGATGCGGAACCAGGACCACCATTAAAAGAAAAGATCAAAGGACGTTCTGGATTGTTTTTTAAGTCAGTTCTTTTGTAGTAGGTGTAAAACAAAGTTGCTATTGGTTCACCCTCTTTATTCCATACAGGTTGTGTTCCAGTTTGTGCTTGATAACTTACATTTTTACCTTTAATGGTTGTTGTATGGTTAGTTACTACAATCGTGTCTACTGGAATTTCTCTATTCTGTGCAATAGATGTAGAGAAAATAAAAAAGAGAACGAGCGAAAGAAAATTATATTTATTCATGAGATACGTTTTGTGTTTTACTAAGGATAAATATAAAAAAAAACCCCTCAATATGAGGGGTTTTTATATCTATATAAAGTTAGGGTTAATTTATTTTAACCTTGGCGCTTCTATTAATTTTAGCACGACGGCTTTCTGCTCTGCCTTTCGCAGTGTTGTTGTCACCTGATAAATTAGTTTCACCATATCCAACAGTGTTTAATCTTTTAACATCAATACCATTTGATACAAGGTATGCTTTAACAGCTGCTGCACGTTTATTTGATAGTTTTAAATTATATGCATCACTACCATCACTTGAAGCATATCCCTCTATGATAATATTAGCATTTGGATATTTTTTCAATAAACCGTTAACGGTGTCTAAAATTGCTTTGTCATTAGTGTCCAAAAGATCACTACTAGCTGGAAATAGAATTCTATTTTGATCACTATTGATGAAATTTATTAAATCTGTAGGTTCGTCAGGACAACCATTATTAGCTATAGTTCCTGCGAGTTCTGGACAGTTATCATCTTTATCGGCAACACCATCTCCATCTGAATCTGTCCAAGGACAACCACCATTTGCACTATCTCCGGCTGTATCTGGACAACGATCTTCATTGTCTGCAACACCATCACCGTCTGTATCAGGACAACCATTCATGGCTGCAGTTCCAGCTTTGTTAGGGCAAGCATCGTCTGCATCAGCAATTCCGTCTCCATCAGCATCAGGACAACCCTGTAGAGCTTCTGTTCCCGCTTCTTCAGGACAACGATCTTTGTTGTCTGGAATTCCATCACCATCAGTATCTGGACATCCATTAAATTCTTTGAGACCAGGAACGTCTGGACATTCGTCTTTTTGGTCTGGTACTCCATCTTTGTCTGCGTCACCAGCCCCGAAGTTGTAGCTTAGACCCACAATGTGTTGAAGGTGATTGTAGGTGTCTCCCTCAACATTTCCTCTGTAGGATGTACTTAGGTTAATAGCAAAGTTGTCATCCAAAAAGAAATTTACTCCAATACCACCAAGCCCTGTTCTGTTGGTCTCAGTAGAGGGGAATAAACCATTTTTTTCATCTTCTTCCCCAAATTTTGAAAATCCATAACCTGCAAAAAGGTAAGGTATGATTTTTCCATCTGTAAGGTTGTATTTGACAACTCCGTCAATAGAGGAATAGTCTAGTTCTGCATTGTTATTTTTAACATTGTTAAGTGCAAATTGTGCACCAATGGAAAAACCAGCTCCAATGTATCTTGATAAACTTAAAGCAGGAGCTCCAAAGTTCATACCAGAATCGACGTTGTCACCTTGAAGGTTGATTAGATCGACACCCGCGGCAATAGCCCATGGGTTTTCGACAGTTTGTGCATTTGAATAAAATGAGTATGTTACTAACGCAACAATAAGTAGGAGTTGTTTGAGTATTTTCATAATGAATCATTTAGGTCTCAAATATACTAACTTTTACCGTACATTAATATAGTTTCATAAAAAAAAAACATAGTATTATTAATTTAAAATTATTCTTACTTAAACTGAGTATTAATTCAATTTGTAAAGTTTATGGATAAGTTAAATTCTTTGACTATTTTTAGATTCAAATTTTAGATAGTATATAGAATGAATCATAGTATATTTTTTTGTAGTGTTTTAATTTTTCTCTCTTCTTGCAATACCATTCCAAATGAAAACTGGATTAATCTTTTTGATGGGTCTTCTACAGATGGGTGGCGAGCATATAATGGAGACTCAATGCCTCCCGGCTGGAAAATAATAGACCATGTTTTGACTTTCAAAACAGAACAGATTTTAGAGGAAGATTATGATTATAAAGGAAGTAGAGATATAATTTACGGAGCAGAAGAATTTGATAATTTTGAACTTTATGTGGAATGGAAAATTCCTGTAGGCGGAAATAGCGGTATTTTTTACCATATTAAGGAAGGGTATGGAGGAGCGCCCGAGGTTTCTCCCGAATATCAGCTTATAGATGATGAAAATTACGCTGACATTCATGATTTAACAGCTTACAATACAAGTGTCGGTTTTGAAAATCCATCCAAACTTCACCCTTTACAGCAAACGGCCTCTGACTACGCAATGTATCCAGCAGACCCTTCAATGAAAAATTTAAATCCTGCGGGGGAATGGAATACATCTAAAATTAAATTTACTGAAGCGCTTGTGGAATATTGGTTAAATGGACAAAAAGTACTGTCATTCGTTCCATGGTCTGAAGAATGGTATGAGAAAAAAAATTCCGGAAAGTGGGATGGTTTACCAGATTATGGTAAATTTAAATCGGGTTTTATTGGTTTTCAAGATCACGGTAGTGACTTGTGGTTTAGAAATATAAAAATTAAAAAATTATAATTTCTAACTTAGCATTAACAAATCAATAGTATACCCTGAATATTCGATGTTAAATTCCACCTTAAAATAATTAAACTATAAAAAAATGAAAAAAAGAGATTTTTTAAAAACTTCAGCAGCCTTGGCATCAACCGCTATATTACCCTCCTCACTTTTTGCGTTTTCTAAAACAAACGCAAGACTAAGAACTGCACATATTGGTGTTGGAAATATGGGTGCAGCTGATTTAGCATCTATATCCTCTCATGAATTAGTTGATGTTGTCGCATTGTGTGATGTAGATTCAAACAATCTAGCAGCAGCCAAAAAGCTTCATCCGAATGCAAAAATATTTAGTGATTACAGAACTCTTTTAAAAGAAATGGCTGCAGATATTGACGCTGTAGTGGTTTCTACACCAGATCATACACATGCACCTGCATCTATGATGGCCATGGAGATGAATAAACCTGTCTATTGTCAGAAACCCCTAACGCACTTTGTTTCCGAAGCAAGAGCTATGCGAAAGATAGCGGAAGAAAAGAACTTGGTGACTCAAATGGGAATACAGGTACATTCTTTTTATGATTATAAACTAGCAACTGTTCTAATCCAATCTGGAATTATTGGAAAGGTAAGTGAAGTACATGCTTGGTCTCCCAAAAACTGGGGTTATGATGGGCCTGAGCCGAAAGGTGAAGATACAGTCCCAGATCATCTAGACTGGAACTTATGGTTAGGAACTTCTCCTGAACGTCCCTTTAAGGAAACTGTTTATCACCCAGGGAATTGGAGGAAACTTGTAGATTATGGATGTGGAACACTAGGGGATATGGGTGTTCATATTTTTGACACACCTTATAACGCTTTGGCGCTTGATGTTCCATTAACGATTACAAATAATTGCCGTAAGCCAAATGGATTTGGTTTTCCTGAAAACAACAGTGTAACCTATACATTTCCAGGCACAAAGTACACTACGGATACACTTACTTGGATTTGGTCAGATGGGCCTGGTGCTCCCAAAGTTAGTAAGGAATTAAAACTACCCAACAAAGAAAAACTTCCCTTACAAGGAGCAATGTTTATTGGGGAAAAAGGACGCTTATTACTTCCTCATTTCATGGAATTACCACGTCTCATTGTTGATTGTGAATATCAAGATATAGATATAGCTAAATACGATCCAAATAATAGCCTTGGAAACAATAAAAATGATTATGAACGTGATGCACCCAAGCACTACCATCAATTTGTAGACGCTTGTTTAGGAAAGGATAAGGCCTCGGCTCCATTCTCTTATTCATCTCGATTAACGGAAACTATTTTGCTAGGTGTAATCGCGGGACGTTTTCCAAAGAAAACTTTGCATTGGGACAATGAAAAAGCTCGATTTAAAGAAGAAGAAGCGAATGTATTCTTGAGTGGTGATTATCGAGAATTTTAATTTTAAACATTTTACATAAATAAAAAAAAGGATTATCGTTTAGTAATCCTTTTTTTTTATGCCTTCGAGATAACGCTACATAAACATTACACTACAAATATGTATGTGGTTGAATCAATTTGTTTACAATAGCTTACGGTTAAATACTGAGCAAAGACTAAAGTGAATTATTACAGGTTCGTAATAATTACTCTAATTGATTTATAATATACTTTTTATACATTAGCACGTATTAACCATAAATCAATTTAAAATGAAAAAAATATTTTTATTTAGTTTTTTACTATTTGGACTCGTTATTTCGGCTCAACAAACCTTTGTGTTAAATCCAGCAATGGTAGACCCCGATGATGCTGAAAATTTCGAAATGCTGATTAAGAAATACGGTAAGGAAATGGCTCAAGATGCAGTAGATAATGGATTAATTCAGGGCTGGGCGGTATTAAAGCGTGTACCTGGCATTGGCAAAGTTGAAGACGAGAAAAACAATTATCTATGGGTGTCGATATATGAAAATCCAAAGAAGTATGTAAATCGAGAAGCGTGGTTTGATACAGAAAAAAAATATGGTATTCCAGGTTTATTTGGTGGTATAGATATTGAACGATATGGAAGTTTTGTTTACAAAACAGAAAAAAGATACGATAACGATTTAAATTCAAAGTATATTCTGTTTAATTGGGCTTTTCCGAAAAATATAAATTCAGCTATGGAGCTTGCGGATAAAATTTCATCTAGTTTTAAATCGGAAATGAAAAATTCAGGGATGGCCTCTTGGGGAATGGCAACTAGAATAATCCCTCAAGATTCCGATCTAGCACCACTCTTCTTTTGGGATGCTTATGAAAACATGGAGCAAATGATCGATCATCTGATGAATAAGGGGGCAATAAAAAATGTTGATCAAAAACTCTTAGCTCAACTTTTGGATGAGTTACCCGAAGGTTGGAATAAAAGGGTTGTTTGGGAATTTGTAACAAGGACAAATTAAAATCCTCCTTTTTTAATCTAAAAAAAGCCTGTTCATTTTTATGAATAGGCTTTTTGAGTTTTAATTCTCCATTATAACACGTAAATTGAAGTAACAATTGAGATTTTACGAATGATTATTATTCTTTGATAAGACTTTTTTTTGCAAATATTCTGAAAACTAAAAAACCAGCAATTTCAAAATAGCTTGAAAGTACTGGTTTAGTTAGTGACCTCGGCAGGATTCAAACCTGCAACCTCTTGAGCCGTAAATAAGCATAAAAAAACCTAACTTATTGATTACTAATACAATTATCAATAATAACAGTACTTAACAAAGGTAATAGTTTACAGTACCTACCATAAAATCTGTACCCCAATTTGTACCCCAATATAAATTTTGTGTATATTTGATGTATGGGAGTTGGTCTATATCTCAAACCTGTTGCTAAAGATGGAAGGTCTTTAATCTTTCTACGTGCCTTTTCAAAAGGTAGACAGTTTAAAAAATACACTTCTTTAAAAGTCAAACCTTCTGATTGGAATCCACGAAACAATCAAGTAAAAGGAACTGCTTTAGATTCTATTATTGTTAATCGTAAGCTGACAGAGATTACTAATAATATGAACTTGGCTTGGAGTTTATTTGAGAGTGGTAGTTATACTTGGGATGAACTTTGCGTTAAGTTGGGTGGAGGTAACGCAACTTCAAACGAAAACTTACAGGGTTTTTTAGAAACAGTACTTAAAGCTAAATACGATAATAAAAACTCTTACAAAACTTACGAGGGAGTAGTACAAGCAGTATTAAAGGAAGCAGGAACTGATAAAGTACTATTAGGAGAACTTACTAATGAGTTTATAGATAAATGCGTACAAGGTTGGAAAAAGAGATTGTCTCCTACATCAGTTAGAACATACCTTACTCATTTAGGTAAGATAAAGAACCTTGCATATCAGAAAGGATTAATAAGCGAACCATTTATAAGACGTGATGAATGGAAAGTAAAAAGAGGTAGTAGTATTAAGATAGTTGAAACAGTAAAGACAGAGGATTTTTTAGAAGCTATACCTAATGCTAAAAACATTTACGATATACAGGCACTATACTTTTATCTATTGATGTTTTCTTTAAGAGGTTTCTATCAAGCTGATTTAGTTACAATGCACCAATACGAAACAAACGTAAACGAGCCTGATTTACCTGATGGTTCTATATTATTAGATAGTAAGAAACGAAGATATATTAAACACCGTAGAAGTAAGAGTGGTGAATTAATGGAAATAAGAATGGATGTTGAACCTATCTTCAGTTTAATGTACACTATAAGAGACACTATTAAGAAAACCCACTCACAAAAAATTAATAAACGAACAGGAGAGCCATTTAAGAAAGGTGCAGATGTTTACTCACCTAATGAATTAGAAGGTTGGTTCTTTAAGTACGATATAAATAATACTACTGTACACAGAAACGTATGGGATGTTTACCAAAAGAGCATTAGAAGGTTATTAGGTAAACCATTTAAAACTGCTCGTAAAACGTTTGAATCCTACGCACTTAAACTAGCTATATCGCAGGATATAAGATATAAACTACTTGGACACGCTAACCCAACCATTAAAGCACACTATCAGGATTGGGAATGGGATGAACTAAAGCAACAAGTTGACGAAGCACACCAATTAGTGCTAAAAGAATATAGAGTAGAAGAAATCTACAAAGCTATAGACAATAAAAGTAGAGAGTTAGGACTTTAGTATGGTTTGTAGGAGGATAATTATTTCTTTCTTTTCTTTAGCCAAACAGAAAGTGCCCAAACTAGCGGAATTAATGTAAGCAATACAGCAAATATTGAAACTACCAAAGAAGGAATCCCAGTAAATCCCTCAATTTGTTCTGTTACGCTTCCTATAAGCACTCCAGACATTGTTAAAAAAAGAGGGTTTTGTTTTAACTGCTCAACGAAACTTGTTTTATTACCACTCATTTTATTAATTTTTAAGTTGAAAACTAATATACTAATTCCATCGCAAAGTTTTAGAGGTAGACCTTTAATCTATACAGTATGTATCTCCAACTTCATATTGATTATAAACTTCTTCGCTTACAGAACCTGTGCCGATTCGCCTATCAGTATTTCCTGATATTGTTCTATCCCATTCAAAATAGAAAGTACCATTTCCCCCGTATTTATCTTGTATAGTTATACAATCTATTTCTTTTTCGCAATTAAAATATATAATGGTTATTATTAGAAGTACTGTTTTTTTCATATACTCAAATATACTAATTCCATCGCAAAATTTTAGTGAAGGAGTTAGGGCTTTAGTCTAAACAGTATGTATCCCCTACTTCGTATTGGTTATAAACTTCTTCTGTTACTGCACCTGAAGGAATTGCTCCATATTCGTCAACTATATTTTCACTATTTCCAAAAAGGTTTCTATCATCTTCAAAAAAGAATAAAAAGTTTACCCCTGTATTCTCTTTTCTTGTAATTACAACACAATCATCAACTGCACAGCTAGTAAAAGATATTAGAAGTAGAATTAAAAGTAGCTTTTTCATATACTCAAATCTACTAATTCTATCGCAAAGTTTTAGGTAAGGAGTTGGGTCTTTAGTCTTTATCCTTCTTTTCTAATTCTAACCCCATTGCACCTGATACACCCCAAGCCCCAAGCCCTGTCATACCTATTTCTAAATAACCTACCTCAAAGTATAATAGAAAGCCAACTATACCTACTGCAAGACAAACAGGATTAACAAAGTGCCAAAAACTTTCTCTTCTATATTTCTTCATTTTATTAAGTTTTAAATTATACCTAAATCTACTAATTCTATCGCAAAGTTTTAGTGAATCCTCAATAGTGCAAACACGTTGTGTTTAAAATTTTAAAGTATACCTTACTTTTTAATAATTGATGAAATAAACAGAGGTAATTTAAGTAAGATATTCGGAGAATTAATGATGCTAATAGAAGCTGATAAAAGAGGTGAAAAGAATAAAATAAAACTCGCATATTCATCTAAAGACCAGTTCTACATACCTGACAACTTACATATTATAGGAACAATGAATACAGCAGATAGGTCTTTAACAATAGTTGACTACACTTTAAGGCGAAGGTTTGCTTTTATAAAGATGAAACCAAAGTTTAACGAACAGTTTGAAGCATTTTTATTGAAAAAAGGGATTTCAAAAGATATTATATCATCCATAATTGATAAGATGACAACATTGAACAACTTCATTAATGCTGATGAATCTTTAGGAGATGGCTTTGAAATAGGTCACAGTTATTTCTGCTCATATAAATCAGGAGAACATAACAAATGGCTCTCTAATGTTTTCAAGTATGAAATAATACCACTTATAGAAGAATATTGGTTTGATGACCAACAACTAATAGATGAATACACCTCAATAATTGAATCGTAGTGCAAATACCTATCAGAAATATCTATTACTTACTTTCTTACGCTTGGAAATATTACAAACCAAGTGATATTAGAAAAATTGACCAGAAGGATTTTGATAACGATACAGAATTTTTTGCAGCGATATTTGATTTAACATTGTCAAAGTATGTTAAGAAAGGACTCCACAGAGATTACATAGAAAAAAAAGAAACATTAAAAACAATTAGGGAAAAAATTGATTTTAATTCCACACTAAAAACATTAGGTTTCAAGTCTAAAAAAATTGATTGCGTCTATGATGAATATTCATCAAATAACTTAAATAATCAATTAATATATTCTACAATTCATAGTGTCCTTAAAGCTAAAATTAGTAGTCAATTAAAACAATCAATAAAAAAGAAAATTGTGTTTTTTAATGATGTATCAAGAGTGAAAATTGATAAAATCTTGATTAACGGAGTTAGACCTGTAAGAGGCAACAGTACTTTAAATTTCCTTACCAATATTTGTAAATACATTCATTATAATTTAGGATTTGATGAAAAAGAAGGTAAATACGATTTAGGGGATTTTGTAAAAAATAAGATGGGAATGGCAGCAGTATTTGAAAACTTTGCACTTAATTTTTATAAGTCAAAATTTCCTCAAAGTGAAGTAAGAAGTGAGTTAATAAAATGGGATTCAGATACAGAAGATAGTACATATCCTAAAATGAAAACAGATATAACAATTAGAAACGAAAATAAGGTCATTGTCATTGATACAAAATATTATGAAAATATGTTTCAATACCACTATTTGAACCCAGATAAACCAAAATTTAGGTCGGGAAACATTTACCAACTTTATACCTACTTAAATAATCTAAAAGAGGATAAGACAATAGAGGGAATGTTATTGTATCCTAATACAACTTCAACTATTAGAAATGAAAGAATAGTATCAGGAAAGAAAATAATGATTAACAATATCAACCTTAATCAATATTGGAAAAAAATAGAAGAGGAGATGTTAGAGTTGGTTGAATGAATTTCTTTTTTCATCTATTGTTTTGAATTTATAATACGACAATCTTAATTGTATTGAATAGTTATGACAACATACTGAATCATTCAATAAGAAATGATTTATTAAAATACTATTAAATATATGCCAAGACCCAAAGGAAGTCCCAACAAAATAACATCAGAAGTAAAAGAAAAACTACAACTACTTATAGACGATTTAATAGCTTCTTTAGACGTAGATGAGTTAGACGCTAATCAACGTATTAAGATGCTTCAAATAGCTTTACAATACACTTTACCAAGAATGAAACAAGCTACGAATGAAGTAAGTGGAGACTTGCCTTTGTTTGTGTGATAGATTTAGTAAATTTGAGTAAATCGGTTATAATTTAGATTAAATTTGTAACTTGCTTAAAAACAAAGAGAT
>JABGUL010000033.1 GCA_018646605.1 Flavobacteriaceae bacterium | reverse complement strand
CACAAAACGATATCAGTATCTTTGATGTATGAAAACTAGGGCAGCAAACAACAATCTAACTTTAATGGTCTCGTAAAAAACCGAAACAAACGTTAAACTATGGATTCTTTACTCCTTGTATTTGCAAAAACACCTATTGCAGGAACCATAAAAACTCGATTGGCAAATAGGATCGGTACCGAGAAGGCGCTCTGGATCTACAATCAATTATTAAAAAAAACTGCTGTAACACTAAAAGAAATTAGCCCGAAGGTTGTAGTTTTTTACAGCGGAGAACACCCCAATTATTTTGAACCCTATTTTAGTGCCCATAAAAAAATACCCCAGCAAGGTTTCGATCTAGGAGAAAGGATGGAGGGCGCCTTTCAGTGGGGTTTTGATGAAGGTTTTAAAAAGATTATTGTTATTGGAACTGATTTATGGGAGGTAAATGACAGTCTTTTAAAAAAGGCTTTTGAAAAGCTAGAAACACACGATTATGTCATTGGACCTGCTCTGGACGGGGGTTATTATCTATTAGGCATGAAGACGTGTACTCCTAGCCTTTTTAAAAATAAAAAATGGAGTAGTGAAACCGTTTTAGCAGCTACCCTTTCAGATTTAAATGAAAATACAGTTTTTCTTTTGGAAGAAAAAAACGATATTGACACCCTTGAGGATTTAAAAAATATGCCTGAATTATACCAAGGCTTAAAGCTAAAATTTAATGATCGAAAAGAGTAATGAAAGCCTATACTTTCTCCAAAAAGAAGGAATAAAAAATGTACGCATCGGGATTGTACTCGGTACAGGTATGCATGATTTAGTTAGGCACATAGAAATTCAAAAAAGTATTCCCTACGCACAAATACCGCATTTCCCAACCGCAACGCAAGAATTTCAAGAAGGTATATTACATTACGGCACTTTGGCAAGTAAAAAAATATTGATTTTTCAAGGACGCTCTCATGCCTATGAGGGTTATAATTATTTTGAAATCACCTTTTTCGTTAGGGTATTTAAACTACTCGGAGGTTCTGAACTCATTTTAAGTAATGCAGCAGGAGCAATCAATCTAAACTTCAAAAAAGGAAAATTGATGCTCATCCAAGATCACATTAATTTACAAGGAGGGTCTCCCCTCGCCCTAAAAAATGGCGCCGCTTTAGGAGAACGTTTTGTGGACATGAGCGCTCCCTACGATAAAGAATTAGCTCAGAAAACACTCGCTATTGCAGAAGATGAAAATATCTCCCTAGCACAAGGGGTCTATGTGGCAGTAGTAGGTCCCCAACTAGAAACAGCTGCAGAATATCGCTACCTAAAAATTATTGGTGCCGATGCCGTGGGGATGTCTACCGTTCCGGAGGTGATTGTTGCTCGACAACTTGGAATTAGAGTATTAGCGCTCTCTGTTATTACAGATGAGTGTGACCCAGACAATCTACAACCGATTAATATTCCTGAGATCATGGAGCTCGCAAAACAAGGTCAGAGAGATCTTATAAAAATTGTTAAAGGGCTTGTTGCTAGTCTTTAATTCTTCTATATTCCATAAAAATTTTCTATGAGCTATCTAGAAACCACAAAAGACGTTTATAAAGATGCCGCATTAACTCCTGATATAGGTCTGTGTTGCACCACTACCCCTATATGGCAATTTCCTGGCCTCAGTATTCCTATACGAATGCAAGAAATGAACTATGGCTGTGGGAGCACCGTGCACCCCAGAGACTTGGTAAATAATCCAAAAATTTTATATGTTGGCGTTGGTGGAGGCATGGAACTATTGCAATTCAGTTATTTTTCAAGACAGAGAGAAGGAGTGATTGGAATTGATGTAGTAGATGAAATGCTCACCGCTTGTAAAGATAATTTTGTAGAGGCAGAAACTCAAAATGAATGGTTTCAAAAAGACTTTGTACGTTTAATCAAAGGAGATGCACTTCAGCTCCCTGTGGACAATAACACAATAGATGTTGCTGCTCAAAATTGTCTCTTCAATATTTTCAAAATGGAGGAACTTAAAAAAGCGCTTCAAGAGATGTATCGTGTACTCAAGCCTCATGGACGCTTGGTAATGAGTGATCCAATCTGTGAACAGCCTATGAATGAAACCCTACGAAACGACAACCGCTTGCGTGCTTTATGCCTTTCAGGATCCATTCCGTTGCATGACTATATCAAAATGTTAACCGATGTAGGTTTTGGAACAATTGAGATAAGAGCAAAACGTCCTTACCGTATTTTAGATTCAAAACATTACCCGACACAAGAAACTATCTATATCGAGAGTGTTGAAGTATGCGCCATAAAAGATCCAATGCCCATAGACGGTCCTTGTGTCTTTACAGGAAAAACAGCGATTTATTTTGGCGATGAAAAATTCTTTGATGACAAAAAAGGGCATGTTTTACTCCAAAACCAACCTTTGGCAGTATGTGATAAAACAGCCAAAGCCTTATTGGACTCAAATAGAAAAGATCTTTTCCTATCCCCTTCTACCTTTCACTATGATGGAGGTGGCTGTTGTTAAACACCTAAAATAAAAAAAATGAAACCTACTTTTTACCTGCTTCTTGCCTTTTTAAGTTTTTCCTTAAACGCTCAAAAAAACATCCATCACCGATGGGATAGAATGCTGCAAGAATATGTAGACGAATCCGGTCAAGTAAACTATAAAAGTTGGTATCAGAATCAAGATAACCTGGATGCGTATATTAAAACGCTATCCAATTTACCACCGCATGAAAGTGATTCTAAAAATTCTAAATTAGCCTATTGGATCAATGCTTATAATGCCTTGACAGTTCAGCTTGTCTTAAAAAACTATCCTTTAGAAAGTATAAAAGATATTAAAGACCCCTGGGAAATAAAATGTTTTAATACTCAAGAAAAATCCTACACACTAGGAGAGATTGAACATGAAATTCTACGTAAAATGGAAGAACCCAGAATTCATTTTGCAATCAATTGCGCTTCTCAGTCTTGTCCTAATTTGTGGAATAAAGCATTTCAAGAAAAGCAATTAGAAGCACAGCTGGTATGTGTCACCGAATCTTTTTTGAAGGATAAAAGTAAAAATGAAATTTACCCCACTCGGTTAAAATTATCTCGAATCTTCTTGTGGTTTGGTAAAGATTTTGGATCAAAAGAAGAGCGCCTCGAATTTATTCAGCGTTATTCAGGAGTACGCCTGTCCAACCCTAAAATTGATTATTTACCCTATGACTGGAGCCTTAACAAATAAACCAAGACTCTCCATCATTGTACCCGTTCTAAATGAAATTGATTTCATTTCCCACTTAGAAAATGTCCTCAGCTCAACACAAGAAATAATTTTTGTGGATGGGTATAGTTCAGATGGCACATGGGAATTACTACAAACCCAGAAAAAAGAAAATACTTACCAGACCCAGTCGGGAAGAGCATATCAAATGAATTTTGGTGTAACAAAAGCAACATGTGAATGGCTCTATTTTGTTCATGTGGATAGTCGATTACCACAAGATTTTGATACAATGATTATCGCTCAAATGGCACAAGGGGCTAAAGCAGGCTGTTTTCGTTTGAAATTTGATGTTTCTAATTGGATTTTAAAATGTGCCGCCGCCGGGAGTAAATGGAATATTCTATTGTGTAGAGGCGGTGATCAGACCCTATTTGTAACCAAGGAAATTTTTGACAAGATAGAAGGTTTTAATACCAATTACATTGTTTGTGAAGACATTCAGTTTGTGAAAAAACTTTACAAAAAGGTGCCTTTTACAGTCCTCCCCCATTTTGTAATCACCTCATCACGAAGATTTTATAAAAATGGAATCTACCCTTTACTATTTCATTTTGGCATGATTCATATTTTACACTGGATGGGTGCTAGACCCCATGTGCTTTATAAGTATTATTCTCGAAATATCAATTAATACCTAAGCTTATCCCTTTAATAAGTGATAAGGAGTGAAAATAAGAAGATATAAAATACTACATGAAATTATAAAAATGATGAAATACAAAATGCCACTAAACCAGTCATAATGTCCTTCAAATTGAGCAATAATTTTATATAAAATAAAAAGACATATAACAACGTAAATAAAAAAAAGTAGGTAGATCATATATTGGGGTTATTAGATTAATAATTTTAAGTTTTTGGTGAATGAATTACACGTTGTGGGAAAGGAATTTCAATTCCTGCTGCATCCAAAGCTTTTTTTCCTTGCTCGTAAACATCAAAATAAACTTCCCAATAGTTTTTCGGTTCGGTGTAAGGTCGAACAGCAAGATTTACAGAGGAATCCCCAAGTCCGTTTACTCCCACAAATGATTCTGGGGATTTAAGAACCATGGGATGATCCATCATTACTTTATTTAAAACATCCTTGGCTTTATCAATGGACTCCCCATAACCAATACCAAATTCTAAATCAACGCGTATGGTTCCCTCAGTTGCATAATTTGTGATTTCATTATTAGCCACTGCGCCATTGGGAAGAAGTACCGTTTTATGATCCGGTGTCAATAAAATAGTAACGAAAATTTGAATTTCCTTAACGACACCTATATACCCTTGGGATTCGATAAGATCTCCTGTTTTGAAAGGTTTAAAAACAAGAATCATAACGCCTCCAGCAAAATTTTGTAGTGTTCCACTCATGGCCATTCCTACTGCAAGTCCTGCAGCTGCCAAAAGAGCAATGAATGAAGTCATTTCAATCCCTAGCATTCCCAATACACTGATGGCTAATAATACCTTTAGAATCACCGAAATCAAACTCTGCAAAAAGGTTTTAAGGGAAGCGTCTAATTTACTTCGTTCAAACATAAGATTGACCCCTTTACCAAGGAGTCGTATTAACCATAGACCAATGATCCATACTAGAATTGCCCCAATTATTTTTGGGCCATAATAAAAGGTAAAGTCAATAAAACTTTCGTAAACTTTTTGGAAATTTAAATTCATGTGATTTGATATTAAGTACAGGTTTCTATAAGTTTTGGTAAGATGAAGTCCCACCCTTGTTGACAGGATAGGTGTCTTTTTTCACCAGAGGTAATCGTGTTAAAATCACCTTGTTTGATTGAAAGTAATGTTCCTTCTGGAACGGTTTCTAAATTGTAATACAACCTTGAAACCTCACTAGGATATTCCTCAGTAGCTTGATGAATTATTTCTAAAGTGATTTGTTCATAAGGATTATGAACCACTACATTAGCAACAACATGATCATGCCATGAGCCGTCTTCTAATTGAGCACTCCAAATTGCTTTGGAACCCAACTCCCAACTTGAATGAAGTTGACAATTATACATATACCGTTGCGTTATTTCAGGCAAGGTGAGTACATCCCAAACTTTTTCCTTTGTAATAGGAACCGTTATGGAAACTTTAGCCCATAAAGAAGATGTATTGCTTTTCACTTTTTCTATTTAAAAAAAATGAATGAATAATAACACTTACGTGAAAAAGAGCTGAATAGTAGGTTCATTGATTAGGATTGATTTGGTTATACCAATATACGAATTAATTTTTTCAAAAATTGTACTTTAGCTTTATGACTTCAAATAAACCCAAAAGTTCTATTGTCATTATTGGAAATGGAATTTCTGGCATAACAACTGCTAGACATATTCGTAAGCAATCGAATGTCGAAATCACAATTATTTCTGATGAAAGCCCCTATTTTTTTTCTCGCACAGCGCTGATGTATGTCTATATGGGACATATGCAATTTGAACATACACAGCCCTATGAAAATAATTTTTGGGAAAAGAATAAAATTAGTCTAGTTCACAAAAGAGTAGCAAAACTCATAAGCGAAAAACATATGCTTGCTTTTGAAGATGGTTCTTCAATAGTCTATGACAAATTAGTAATAGCTACTGGATCCAAGCCCAACCGATTTGGGTGGCCTGGTCAAAATCTAAAGGCTGTTCAGGGATTATATCACAAACAAGACTTGGAACAATTGGAAGCCTGGAGTGGGTCTATCAAATCTGCAACTATTGTTGGTGGGGGACTCATTGGAATTGAGCTTGCAGAAATGCTACACAGCCGAGGAAAGAAAGTCCACTTTCTAGTACGGGAATCTAGTTTTTGGAATGCAATTTTACCTGAGGAAGAATCAGAAATGATCAATCAGCACATCCGCTTACATGGAATTGATCTTCAACTTGAAACTGAATTAAAAGGTATTGAATCCAACGAGGAAGGAAGGGCAAAAGGGGTTCACACCACAAGAAATGAATTTATTGAATGTCAATGGGTTGGACTCACTGTAGGCGTTTCTCCAAACATAGATTTCTTAAAAAACAGTAGTCTAGAAACAGGAAAAGGAATTAAAGTAAATTCTTTTCTTGAAACCAATCTGCCTCATGTATATGCAATAGGAGATTGTGCCGAGCAAACGGAGCCTCTTGAAGGGCGACAGCCAATTGAAGCCGTCTGGTATACTGGTCGAATGATGGGAGAAACACTTGCTAAAACACTTGTTGGGGAGAAAACAAAATACGTTCCTGGAAATTGGTTCAACTCAGCTAAATTTTTTGATATTGAATATCAAACTTATGGAACCGTAACCTCCACCCCGGTATATGAAGAAGAACAACAACTTTTTTGGAAACACCCTAAAAAAAACAACTCCATCCGTTTAAGTTTCAATCCTTCAACTAATACATTGCTGGGCTGCATCACTATGGGAGTTCGTTTAAGACATTCCGTGTTTGATGAATGGCTTACAAACAAAGAACCTATGGACTCTGTTATCAAAAATTTTAAGACAGCAAATTTTGATCCAGAATTTTATCCAACATACGAAAAAGAACTAACCATGGAATGGGAAACACTCAAAAGACATAACAACCCCTAAAACCAAAAAACTATGATTGTAACGCGACAAAAAGGAAGTCTATTGTTGGGAGCTTCAGGGCTCATATTACTCTTAAGCACATTAGTCTTTACCCCACAAAATAAATTAATCATTCTATCAGCAAGTATGTTGATGTTAGTTTCAGGAAGCCTTATTTACTTTAAAGAGGTGTATGGGAGTTCGCTGTCAGGAATAAAAAACAATGGCGTATGGTTTAATGCACTAACTGCCAAAGGAATTTGGGGCTGGGTCTTAGGAATGACACTTACCGCTTTTTATGTTGCAATTTATTGGTTTCCCGAAGTTTTAGGCTTTAATTCCAATGGAACGAGTTCTGGTTTTGTTTCCCTTTTTGATCCTCTTAGCTATGTTCTTAATGGGAATCCAGCTACACAATGGTTTTTATATGGAACCCTTTACACTTTAGCAATTTTAATCTTTGGCGTAAAGTTTATTTGGAAATACAGACATAATCGCTATCAAATCATCCGTACCGTTTCCGTTATGTTTTTTCAATTGTGTTTTGCCTTTTTAATTCCAGAAATTTTAGGAAAATTAAATCCTGAAACGCCTTATTTTGCGAAAGACCTAAAAAATATGTGGCCATTAAACTATTATTTTTTAGACCAATGGCACTTAAAAAACATGCTGAATGGCGGGAATCTAGGTCTCGTTTTTTTAGGAACAGGACTTGCCCTAATGTTTTTAATATCACCTATTCTAACTTATTTATATGGGAAACGATGGTATTGCTCTTGGGTATGTGGATGTGGTGCCTTAGCAGAAACTGCAGGTGATCCCTTCAGACAATTATCCAGTAAAAAAGTAAGTGTTTGGAAATTTGAGCGCTGGATGATCCATGTGGTTTTAGTCTTTATTAGCATAACTACTATTGCTGTGCTCTGGTCTTTTCTGTCCTCAAATAAATCGATGAGTATCATAAGTAGAGAACAGTTTGTTGGAGGGGTCGTTGTCTTTATTTTAATTTTAATGGGGGTACTATTCTTTTGGAAAAAAGACGGCCTTAATAAAGACGCAAAATACACTTTATTGAGCCTTGGCATAATTTTAATAGCTGTATTGAGTATTCAAGCTTTTTCTGGCGAGAAAAATATTTTATTCATTAATAGTTATACACTACAAAAATGGTACGGATTTGGAATAGGCGCGGCTTTTTCTGGTGTTTTAGGGGTTGGTTTTTATCCGATTCTAGGCAGTAGAGTTTGGTGTCGTTTTGGTTGCCCAATGGCAGCAATACTCGGACTTCAACAACGCTTACTATCGCGATTCAGAATCACGACAAATGGTGGGCAATGTATTTCCTGTGGAAATTGTTCAACCTATTGTGAAATGGGAATTGATGTAAGAGCCTATGCACAACGCGGAGAAAATATTGTTCGTTCTTCCTGTGTGGGTTGTGGTGTTTGTTCTGCAGTTTGTCCAAGAGGAGTGCTAAAATTGGAAAATGGCCCTTTAGAAAACAGAATTAATTCTGAAAACTATCCTTTAGGAAATACTCTTAAATAAACCGTAATTGGGAGTATAATACATTTCTCCTAATAAGGGTTTAAGTATCTTTGAAAAATGAATAAAATTGCAGTCATTATACCTGCTTTCAATGAAGCGCTATCTATTGGTTATGTAATCGAAGCAGTACCGAACCAAGTTCATGAAATAATTATAGTTGATAATAATTCCACCGATATCACTAAGGACATTGCAAAAGATAAAGGAGCTACAGTTCTTTTCGAGCCTAAAAAAGGCTACGGCCATGCTTGTCTTAAAGGAATTGATTATTTAGCCAAAGATCCCCCTGATATTGTGGTTTTCTTAGATGGCGATTATTCTGATTTTCCAGAAGATTTGGTTTCTATTATTGCCCCAATCGTAAATAAAGACGCCCGTTTTGTAATTGGAAATCGTGCTAAAAATCTTAGAGAAAAAGGTTCATTGACCCCGCAACAAATATTTGGAAATGCATTAGCATGCTTCTTGATGCGAATTTTATACAAAGGTACTTTTACAGATCTTGGTCCTTTTAGAGCAATTGGATGGGAAGATCTACTGTTATTAGAAATGCAAGATAAAACCTACGGTTGGACCATTGAAATGCAACTAAAAGTACTACGCAAAAAAATTCCATATATTGAAATTCCCGTACGTTATCGAAAAAGAATAGGTGTATCTAAAGTCTCAGGCACCATAACAGGTACACTAATGGCGGGGTGTAAAATTTTAACCTGGATTGGTAAATTTTACTTTTCAAAATGGAAATAAATTTGGAGTTTATTATACGCTATTTTTCCTACAGTATCATGGGCGTTTACCTCATTTGCTTGTTACTCATTTTTATCTATAGCCTCACACAGCTAAACATGTTACGCTATTTTCTGCGTTTTGAAAAAAAGAAAGAAAAAAATCTTGTGATAATGCCTCCTTTACCAACAGAGCTTCCTAACGTTACCATCCAACTTCCACTCTACAATGAATTATACGTTGTAGAACGTCTTCTAGAATGTATATCAAAAATAGAATATCCCAAAAATAAACTTCAAATTCAAGTGCTAGATGACTCTACAGATGAATCGCTAGCGCTCACCGAATCTTTGGTTTTAAAACACCAAAAAAATAACATCCCAATTGAACACATTACCCGAATAGATAGGAACGGTTTTAAAGCTGGCGCTTTAAAATACGGACTAGAAAGTGCCAAGGGTGATTTTATTGCCATTTTTGATGCTGATTTTTTACCTCAGACAGATTGGCTATTAAAAACGATTCCACATTTTCAAAATCCAGAAATAGGAGTAGTACAAACTCGTTGGGGACATTTGAACAGAAACTATTCCGTACTCACAGAAATTCAAGCATTTGCATTAGACGCACATTTTCTTCTAGAGCAAGTAGGGAGAAATCAACAAAATCATTTCATTAACTTTAATGGCACCGCTGGTATTTGGAGAAAGGAGTGCATTTTTGATGCTGGAAATTGGGAGGGGGATACCCTGACCGAAGATCTTGACTTAAGCTATAGAGCGCAACTCAAACAATGGAAATTTCACTATCTAGATGAAGTAATTACGCCTGCTGAGCTCCCTGTTTCCTTGAGTGCGATAAGATCACAACAGTTCCGATGGAACAAGGGAGGAGCCGAAAATTTTAGAAAGATGATTGGAGGTGTTGTCCGTTCAAAAAAAATTTCGCTTTCCACAAAATTTAATGCCCTTTTCCATTTATTGAACAGCAGTATGTTTTTAAATGTATTACTCGTGGCGGTCTTAAGTGTACCCCTATTATTTATTAAAGCCTATTTTCCCAATTTGAGAATTTTATTTAATTTGAGTGGGCTTTTTATTTTAAGTACCCTTATTTTCTTTTCTTGTTATTGGTTTATTCATAAACGTATTTATGACGGTGGAATAAATTCATTCCTTGAATATATCAAGCGTTTTTTACTTTTTTACAGCCTTGTAATGGGGTTTGCACTTCACAACTCTATTGCGGTAATTGAAGGATATTTGGGTAAAAAAAGTCCCTTTGTACGCACCCCAAAATTCAATATCAAAAAGGACTCTAATTCAATTTCCACCAACAAATATTCCTTGAAAAAAACTACGATTTACACCTTCATAGAATTACTATTTGCGTTGTATTTTCTCTTTGGGATGGTAAGCGCATTCTGGGTTTCTGCAGAAGGCGATTTTGGGTTGTTCCCTTTCCATTTATTATTATTCATAGGGTTCAGCAGCATCACTTATCATGGCTTAAAAAAAACAGTTTAAACGATGGAAAAGAAAAATAAGTTGATTCAAGTGGTCCTTTCATTGTTTATTTTTATTGGTTTTTTCATCATCGCAAACCATTTAAAAAGAACAGAAACAATCCCCTTACTACTTACCTATTCCAGTATATTTATATTGCTTTTTATAGGACTCAAAAATTCAAGTAGCCTAATTTCAATTTTCATTTTAGGCATTCTGATTAGAGGATTGTTCTTATTCTATATACCGGAGCTTTCCCAAGATTTTTATCGTTTCATTTGGGATGGAAACATTCAACTACTAGGAATTAATCCCTACCTGTATACCCCAGATCATTTGATTAAAATTCTTGGCTTTCCGAATGCCGAAATATTATATGAAGGAATGGGTTCACTGAGTACAGCAAACTTCTCTAACTACCCTCCCGTTAGTCAGTATTTATATAAAATCATGGGGTATTTAAATCGAGGTGATTTAATTGTTCCCGTTTTAAGCCTACGCATTATCTACTTTATTGGGGAAATTTTTGTGTTTTTTCTAGGGATCAAATTATTAAAAAAAGTGAACCTAAATCCTGAATATATGGGTTGGTATTTCCTCAATCCCTTGGTTATTATTGAAGGTGTTGGGAACTTACATGGAGAAGCATTCATGCTATGTTTTACACTAGCTGCCATCTTGTTTTTAGCTAGTAAGAAGAGTGTTTTAGGGGGGGTATTTATGTCCTTGGCGATAGGAGTCAAACTACTACCCCTATTGATAATACCTATTTTCTTTCGTTATCTAGGAATTCGGAAATTTTTATCCTTTAGTTTTTCAATTTTATTTTTCTCGCTCCTTATTTGGGGTGTTTTTTTAGAAACAGAAATGATTTTAAACTATAAAAATACCATACAACTTTGGTTCAATAGGTTTGAGTTTAATGGGAGTATTTATAATATTATTCGTGCCATTGGCTATGAAGTTGGAGGGTATAATATTATTAGAAAGCTTGGTAAAATAACGCCTTTTATAACCATAGGATTGGTTATTATATTTTCTTTTTTACGATCTAATCGAGACCTGAAATCTGTTTTTAAGAATATGTTATTTCTTTTGAGCTGCTACTTCTTTCTGGCCACAACCGTACACCCCTGGTACATCATAAATCTTGTGTTTTTAGGGATTATATCGGGATATACTTATCCTATTCTTTGGAGTCTTACGGTATTTTGGAGTTATAGCGCGTATGGTCCTGAGGGGTTTCAGGAACAGGTAAGTTGGTCTCTCCCCGCTTATCTTTTCGTTTACGTGTGCCTTATTTGGGAATTGATGGTTGGACCTCTAGGAAAACATCTTCATAAATCCGACTTCTTTAGTATTGAGTCTTCTCCAGTTTCCTCGAGGTAATTCTTTTTTGGTTAAGCCCGCATAGGTAATACGATCCAGAAGTACTACTTTACATCCTACTGCAGCAAAAAGTTTAACAATAATTGCAGGACTTAAGGAATGAACTTCAATCCCTACTTCTTTTTTAGACTTTCCATCCATGTGACTGACTTCATTAATTTTTTGCATTTTTTCAAAAACCATCTGTCCCTCTTTCAGCTGTCTCATCATATCAGTAGTCACATTTTTATCCAAAAGAACTTGATAAATCATAGGGATTGATTTAGAGTTGTTTAGTTTCTTTCGAAGTACTTCGTCATTCGTAAAAAAAAGTAATCCTGTCATTGGCCTTCCCATATCTCCTACTGCAGGTACTGGAGTTTTAACCGCAGAACGAATAAGATCTTGAACAGATTTAACAATTTTACCTCCTTGGGAGGTGGCCACAAAACCTTTAGGCTTGTTTAGAAGTAAATAGACAGGGGGCGTTTGCTGTACACGAGCTCCATCAAACTTTACCTCATCGGTAGGTTTTACCTGATAACCCATTTCAGTAATGATTTTACCGTTTACATGTACTAAACCCATTTCAATATGAGAATCTGCCTCTCGTCTTGAGCATAATCCTGCATTGGATAAAAACTTGTTTAAGCGAACCGTTTCACTCGGTTTTTCAGCGCTACTTTTACTATTGGATTTAGAAGGATTATACTGCGATTTCATATGGTAACTATTGTGCTATACTCGATTATGGATTTTGATAGATTAAGGCAATACTCAAAACACCTATTAAAATCCATGCCTTGATTAAATTGTGCAGCCAAAGGTACATCTTTTGATCTTTTGCACGCCACAACAATACTAAAACTAGAAGAAGGTAAGGAGCGCTAAGCGCAAAATAATAATACATTAATCCTAAAGGGTGTTGAATTAAGAAGTAAGAAGGGAATAAACTTAACATTAAACAAAAGGTGGCAATCCATTTGGTGATCGAATCGTTAAAAACAACAGGTAGGGTCTTATAACGATGAACCCAATCACCTCGAAAATTTTCTAAATCTTTAATAATATCTCTCCCAAGAATTAGAAAAAATAAAAATCCAGCATGATAAAAAACCAAAGCCTCGAAATTTTTGAGATAAAAGGTAATTGCCCAAAAAGGTAAAATCATCAATAAGGCAGAATAAAGATTACTCAACCAAAAAAGACGCTTGATCCGGTAACTATAAAACCAAATGGCAAGCATATAAAAAAGAAAGAATAGTACAGCACGGAATGAAATTACACTTGCGAAAATAAAAGCAAACATGTTTAAAAATAAATACAAAACCATTTGATGTTGTTGTGAAATAAGATGCTCTAGTATGTATTTTTTTGGTCGATTGATTTGATCCTTGGCTGCATCATAAAAATTATTAATAATATATCCAGCAGAGGTAGTTAATGAGGAGGCAATAATAATACTGAAAAAATCATAATCTAAAATCAAACTCCACCAAGAACGTTGTGGTGCTAAAATATAACGAGCGGTAAGGTATTGTGCTAAAACTAAAACAATGATGTTGTAACCCCTGACTAGACTAAACAAACTCAAGAGTTTTAAAAAAGGACGTTGCCGTTTTGAAGATGACGTCATGCTGCTTTTTTAAAAGTGGTAAACCACTTCTAAAGGATAGCCCTTTAATGCTTTTTTTGCTTTTTCAAAATCAGGTGTAAAGCCTAAAATGAAACCCCCTCCTCCTGATCCGCAAAGTTTCAAATAATAGTCATTAGTTTCGATTCCATTTTTCCAAACAGTATGGAATGCATCCGGAATCATTGGCTCAAAATTCTTTAATACTAAAGCAGATAACGATTTTATGTTTTGAAAAAGAGATCCCATATTCCCCTTTAAAAAATCTTCAACACATGCATCAGAATAGGTGATAAATTGCTCACGCATCATCGTGCTGAAAGCCTCTTTCTCCATATTTTCCATAAAAATAGAAACCATAGGAGCAGTTTCTCCCGTAATTCCACTATCCAATAAAAAAACAGCGCCTTTTCCCATCGTGTGTTGAGAAGGGATTCCTGTTGTTTCAATATGCTCTTTTGAATTTATTAATATGGGTAAACTCAAGTAGCTGTTTAAGGGGTCTAACCCTGATGATTTACCATGAAAAAAAGACTCCATTTGGGCAAAAATCACTTTAAGCTTTTGGAGTTTCTGCTTGGTTAAATTTTCTAAAACTGTAATTTTCTGAAATGCATATTGATCGTAAATAGCAGCTACTAAAGCGCCACTACTTCCTACACCATAGCCTTGAGGAATACTACTGTCAAAATACATTTCACGATCTAGGTCCGCTTTTAATTGCTTCCAATCAAATGTCACCAAACGAGTATCTAATGTATTTAGATACTCGGCAAAAGCCAAAAGCTTTTGGTGTGAGTCTGTATTGGATTGATTTTTTTCATTAGGTATTTTTAATGCACCACGATAAAAATTATAGGGTATTGAAAGTCCTTTAGAATCTTTTATAATTCCATATTCACCAAACAACAAAATTTTAGCAAAAAATAAAGGTCCCTTCATAGTTTTCCAAAATTACGCTTTTTTAGCTCCTCTCCCAACTTCATCCAAAAGGTATTGTCCACTTTGACAAAAACCCGACAATTCCTCTTTAATAAAGGAATGAATTACTCCAATATCCTGTTTTGGATACAACAGATGAACATTAGCCCCGGCATCTAAAGTGAAACACAAAGGAATTGAAGTTTCTTTTCTAAACTCCCATACTCTATGAATAATAGCTAAGGTATTGGGTTGCATTAAAATAAAGTAAGGGCTTGAAGTCAGCATCATGGCATGTAAAGAAAGGGCCTCTAATTCAACCAGATGAATAAAATCATCAAGTGCACCAGTTTCCATAATGGGAACCAATGCAGAAAGATTATTTGATGCTTGCAAAAATCTATTTTCAGCAAAAGGATGACCGTGCATTAAATTATGACCCTGAGTGCTTGAAACAGGCTTACTTCCTTTATCAACAAGAAGAATGGTATCCTGATAATTATCAAATACAGAATGTAATGTTGTTCCAAAGGGGGTAGCAAATAAATCTGAACTTGAATCTCTTACCGCATTTTTTCCCCAAAAAGTAACTGGTCCTTGAATACTCCGTGCGGCACTGCCAGATCCTAATCGTGCTAAAAAAGAAGCTTTTTGATAAAAATACACTGTTTCCATTTCAGGGAAAAGTTGTCGTTCCAAATCCATCAAACACAAGGAGAGTGCAGCCATGGACGAAGCTGAAGAAGCAATGCCACTGCTGTGAGGGAAAGAGTTTTCGCTAAAAACCTCAAGGTGATAAGAAAAAATCCATGGAATATACTCCCCTATTCTATCAAAAAAAGTTTTCAATTTTGGTTTAAAATCTGGTTTCTGAATACCATGGAAGAAAAATTCAAAATCAATCTCGTTCTTAGCATGTGGAGTAAAAATCACCTTTGTTTTTGTTTTACTATTTGAAAGGGTAAAACTTAAGGATGGGTTTTTAGGTAATTGAGGTTCATACTTACCCCAATATTTTATCAACGCAATATTACTTGGCGCTTCCCAAGTAGTAGTATAATTTATAGGTAAAGCTGCTGAAGCTATAAAAACAGATGTATTCATATCGGCACAAAGATACAGTCTTAATTACAATGTATATAAATGAGATTGATGAGAATTAATTTTTTTGGTTTAGCTTTACAAAGGTATGAAGAGACAGAGGTCACAATTAATTATCGCTTCGGCACTCGGAATCATTCTTTGTTTGGGGGTAGGTTTTTTATCTAGTCGGGTAACAATGGAAACTATTCCTACGTGGTATCTAGGTCTAAACAAACCTTTTTTCTCTCCTCCCAATTGGCTTTTTGCACCTGTTTGGACTGTTTTATATATCCTAATGGGACTATCCGTAGGGCGTGTTTGGTTCTATGGAAGAAGACATCTCTGGGGAAAAACAGCCTTATATCATTTTGGAGCGCAGCTAATTTTCAATGGTCTTTGGTCTTTGGTTTTCTTTGGTCTCAAAAATCCTTTACTAGGTCTTTTGGTCATCATTATACTTTGGATTTTAATTGAACGAACCATTTACTGGTTTCGTACTGTTGACAGAAAATCAGCTTTCATGCTTTATCCCTACATTGCCTGGGTTAGCTTTGCCAGTGTATTAAATGCCGCAATTTTATACTTAAATTAATTCTCGATCCCTTTATTTTTCAGTAACGCGTTCTGGAAAATCTGTGATAATACCATCCACACCTAAAGCCAACATTTCTTGGATATCTTTGGGATCATTGACTGTCCAAGTATAAATCTTAAGCCCTTCCTTTTTAATTTTAGAAACATTAGCTGCATTTAATGAAGCATAATCAGGATTGATTGCAACGGCCTTCAATTGTTTCGCAATTGGAATGGCGTCTACAGGGTCATCTTCGGTTAACACAGCAATGGAAACCTCAGTGTTTACAGAATAAAAAAGTTCGAGTTCTTTCCAATTAAAACTAGATATGATAATTTTACTTGAATCCCATTCTTCTTTTTCAAAATAAAGTTTAATTATTTCATCAGTAATCAATGCGGTTTGGGTACCCTTTAATTCAATGTTTAAAAAAACACGCCCATTGATTAAATCTAAAACTTCTTCTAGAGTAGGGATCGTAAAACCATTTAAAACGTCAATTTTTTGGATAGAATCTAAGGTCAACTGTTCGATATATCCTTTTGCATTCGTCAGTTTTTCTAGAGTTTGATCATGAAAAACAACCAATTCACCGCTTGCACATTTAAAGACATCAATTTCAACTCCATCTACTCCTAGTTCGATAGCTTTTGCAATAGAGGGTAAGGTGTTTTCAGCCAAATGACCACGGGCACCTCTATGACCAATTATCAGGGGGTTTTGATTTGGAGTACATGAAAGCATAGTGATACAGATAAGGGTAATTAAATAGAATGTGTGCTTTTTCATTTTCTCTCCAAGATAAACTATTCAATTCAAAAAAATCTGTTTTTGAAGTAATTTACTTTATCAAAATCCAAAATTCCCAAGGCTTTAAATCATACTGATAAGTTGATGATAATCGCTTGGTTTTATAATCTTGATATCTGCGATACATTCCGTCCAATGGCATTGTAAACTGAGCGTAGTCCTTACTTAAATTGGCTATCATCACAAGAGTATCTCCATCTTTACCTCTTTCAAAGGCATAGATCTGATTGCTTTTTGTGGTTTGTAACATTTTAAAAGATCCTCCTTTTTTCCCTGAAGCCAACGCTTTATGATTATTTTTCAGAGCACCAAGTTGCTGGATTAACTCCATTGTTTTTCCTGCTATTTTAGGAAAGCTATCTTTTTCAAAAAAACGAAGTCTTTTATTCAAATCATACTCTTGCCCCGAATAAATCAATGGCATACCAGGGGTAGTAAAATTCAATGCCATAAAAGTATGATCTGCATCACCATAACTTTCTTTGACCGTCCCATTCCATGAGTTTTCATCATGATTTGAAATAAAGTTTACCAAAATATTTTCCGTACCATAACTTTTTAATGCACCTGCTACATGCTTTGAATAATCATAAGCCGTTTGCTTTCCTTTTGCAACTTCTTTGGAAAGGTGATGTCCAGGCCAATCATAAGTAGCATCAAATTTGCTCACAAGCCCCAAACCGCCGGGGTGATAAATATCTGTTTCAGCTAATAAAAAAACTGGTTTCACTTCCTTTAATGCAGCAAAAGTAGTATCATAAAACTCTTGCGGTACAGCATATGCTTGATCAATTCTATAGCCATCAATATTGACTTCTTTTACCCAATAAATCATTGCCTGACGCATGGCCTCCCGCATCTCAAGGTTATCATAATTCAAATCGGCAACATCGGTCCACCCAAATGATTTTCCTGTTCTAAAATCAATAGGATCAATGATCTCCCCTTTTCTGTTTTTTAGATAAAAATCACTATTTTCATTAATCCAATGATGATCCCATCCTGTATGTCCCGGAACCCAATCCAAAATCACATACATTCCCAAACTATGGGCTTTATTTACTAAGGCCTGAAAATCCTCTAAAGTGCCGAATTCAGGATTCACTTTTGTATAGTCAGAAACTGCGTAATAGCTTCCCAGAGGTCCTTTACTCTTTTTGGTGGAAATTGGATTAATGGGCATTAACCAAATGATTTTTACTCCCATTTTCTTTAGTATGGGGAGATCTTTAGAAAATGCATTAAAAGAGCCCTCATCTGAATACTGTCTGATATTTGCCTCATACAACACGGAGTGTGCAATTGTTTTTTCAGTGATTGGAGTTGTGACGTTTTCAATGGGTGCTTTTGGAATAGGCTGTCGTGCTTCTTCCTTTTTTGATTGACATCCCAGCAATAAGATTCCCAAGCTAAGTAGTGCGATTTTTTTCATAATTATATTTTGGTTGTGGTATGATTCTTAAAATCTCTTCTCTTTTATAATTTAAAACGTACTGCTTTTCCGTCACAATAAACAATTAATTCCTTGTTCATGCAACGTATGTCCGTTTTTTGTCTGCTAACGCATACTTCAATTAAATTGCCCCTAAAATTAATTTTAAAAGAATAACTCTTCCACTGGTCTGGTAATATAGGATTGACATGGAGTTCATTATTAATAACTTGAACCCCTCCAAATCCTTCTACTATACTCATCCAAGTTCCTGCCATACTGGTAATGTGGAGTCCTTCCTCTACTTCTTTATTGTAGTCATCCAAATCCAAACGAGAAGTTTGCAAATAAAAGGTATAGGCCAATTCTATCTCCCCTAAACGAGCTGCCAAAATAGAATGAACACATGAGGATAGAGAGGATTCATGAACCGTAAGAGGCTCATAGAAATCAAAATGGCGTTTTAAACTAGCTTGCTGAAAATGGTCTTGAAAAAAATAAAACCCTTGAAGCACATCTGCCTGTTTGATGTAAGGTGAACGCAGAATTCGATCCCAAGACCAATGTTGGTTTATCGGACGCTCCTCCATTAAGAGTTCTTTTGCTGGTATCAAATCTTTATCTAAAAATCCATCTTGTTGTAAAAACAAATCTTGATCTGGATGCTTTGGAAAATACATTTGATTTGCAATTGTTTCCCATTGTGAACTTTCACTTTCATTCCAATTAAGTTTTGATTTAATTTCTGCAAAACGATGTGGCAACTCTTTTGAAATTTTATCTACTTGAGCTTTTGTATATTGAAGACACCATTGTGCTAAATAATTGGTGTACCAATTGTTATTAATATTATTTTCATATTCATTGGGTCCTGTAACTCCAAGGATTACATAGGCATTTTTATTTTGTGAAAACTGCACTCTTTGTGACCAAAAACGAGCAATTCCGATTAGTACTTCTAACCCCATTTCTGGAATGTACGTGGTATCTCCTGTAAATCGTTCATAATTGAAAATAGCATAGGCTATAGCTCCATTTCTATGAATTTCTTCAAAGGTGATTTCCCACTCATTATGACACTCTTCACCATTCATTGTTACCATTGGATACAACGCCGCACCTCTGTTAAAGCCAAGTTTTGATGCATTTTCAATTGCTTTGTCCAATTGATCATAGCGATATTTTAGCAAATTACGTGCAACCGTTTTATCCTTGGTTGCCATATAAAATGGTATGCAATAAGCTTCTGTATCCCAATACGTGCTTCCCCCATATTTCTCACCTGTAAAACCTTTTGGTCCAATATTTAGTCGTGCATCTTTCCCGTTGTAGGTTTGATTCAATTGAAAAATATTATATCGAATCGCTTGTTGCGCCATATCATCTCCTTCAATTTGAATATCAGATTGTGCCCATATTTCTTGCCAGGCCGACTCATGTTCTTTAAATAAAGTTTCAAATCCTTTTTCCTTGGCATCTGTAACAATTCTTTGGGTTTCTTTTTCAAAATCTACAACGGCATGATGCATTCCAGTTACATAACCACCAAATTTCAATACAACACACTGCTGACCCTCTGAAAGAGAATATTCTTTGGTTTGACTTAACCGCCACTCCCGTTCTTTTGTCTTAAAATCTGAAATTATTTCCCCCTCTGGTGAAATTATATGAGAACTGGCATACGTAAAAACATCAAACTCAGTTTTTAAGGTTTGAGAATGAAGTGCAATGAATTCCTTAGAAATGGTTTTCCTTTTGTGATCCCAAAACGGGTCATCCCAGTTTGAGTCTTGATTTTTTATATGTCCATCAACAAAAGAATCGATAGCCAAATCACAGTCCCCTTTGATTGCTTTTATTGAATAATGGATAACCCCCAATGCACCTTCATCTAGTGACAAAAACCGCTTAATCTCAACCCCAATCCTTTGACTAGGGGATAATTGAGCTTCAAAAGAACGTGTATAAAGCCCCTTTTGCATGTCGAGCTCTCTCTTGAAATCTGAAACTTCTACACAGGTATTCAAATCGAAGGGAGTCCCATTTACACTGAAATGGATCCCAATCCAACTTGGAGCATTCAATACTTTAGCAAAGTATTCTGGATAGCCATTTTTCCACCAACCTACTCTGGTTTTATCAGGATAGTAAACACCCCCAATATAGCTTCCTTGAAAAGTAGTCCCCGAATAACTTTCTTCAAAGTTCGCTCGCTGCCCCATGGCTCCGTTTCCTAAACTGAAAATACTCTCTGATGATTTAACCTTTTCAGAGGAAAATCCATTCTCTATAATTTTCCAGGGATCAATACTTAAATATGGACGCTTCACTTTTTCAATCTATTTAGCAATTTTACAAAATGTATTTTTTAAATCTAAAATAATTTTTCAAGTGTACTAATACCTATGGCATTAAAATGTGGAAAACAAAAATCTGCTCCTTTGAACTCATTAGGTTCTCCTAATGCAATTGCAGTCATCCCAGCAGCCTTAGCAGCTTCGATTCCAGCAGAGGCATCCTCAAAAACAACACAAGCTTTTGGTTTGACATTTAATGCCGTACTTCCTTTCAAAAACACTTCAGGATGGGGTTTACCCTTCTTCACTTGATTTCCGTCTATGATGACATCAAAGTATGATGTTAGATTTAATTTTTCTAAAATAAGCAACGCATTTTTACTTGCTGAGCCCAAACCTATTTTAATTCCTTTATCCTTTAAAAAAACTAAACCTTCTGAAATTCCTGGGAGAATATCCGTTGTTTTCAAGGCTTGTACTAGTACTAAATAATCTTCATTTTTTTGAATTAAAAAACGATCAAATTCATCTTGAGAGATCGAAGTCTGCGCCATTTTTAAAATGACTCTAAGCGAATCAGGTCGACTTACACCCTTCAATTGTTCATTGTCTTGAAAGGTCAAATCATATCCAACTAGATGTGCAATATTCTTCCATGCGAGGTAATGATATTGCGCTGTATTAACTACAACTCCATCTAAATCAAATAAGGCACATTGATGTTTTTCCATGATACAATTAAATAAAACTTAAATATAGTTTCTTCAGGTTTCTCTTTTTACATGCATGTTTCATTTGAGCATAGCAACCACTATTCTGATGGGGCTAAACGCACCTTTAAACCGTCAATCGCCTCTGTCATTTGTATTTGACAACCCAATCTGCTATTATCTCTTACAAAAAAAGCTTCTGAAAGCATTGCCTCTTCATCTTCAGAGCGCTCAGTCAGCAGATGATCACTCTCTATATAGCACTGACAAGAAGCACACATAGCCATACCGCCACAAGTTCCTTCAACAGGAAGTTCATAGGTTTTACAAATCTCCATAAGATTCATCTGCATGTCAATGGGGGCAATTAGTTTATGTACTTCACCATCACGATCCGTCAAGTGAATGGTAATATCCTGTGACATATTATTCAATGGCTTTTATTGTTGATTTTACCGCTTGTTTGAGGGAACCATCAAATCCACTAATACCACTAACCGTTGTGTACTTTAAAACATTTCGCTTTTCAGGATAAATCCTTTTGAAGGCACTCTGACACATGAGGGTTGCTTCGTGAAAACCACATAAAATTAATTTTAATTTCCCTGGATAGGTATTCACATCGCCAATGGCGTAAATTCCAGGAATATTGGTTTGATAGTCTAATGCATTGTCAACTTTTATTGCATTTTTTTCAATTTCAAGACCCCAGTTGGCAATAGGGCCTAGTTTAGGTGTAAGCCCAAAAAGAGGAAAAAAATGATCACAATCAAGTGTCATTTCTTCACCATCATTGTTGACACGTAAAGAAACTAATTTTGTGTCACCCTCTAATGCGGTAACTTCAGCTGGTGTAATAAGCTGAATGCTGCCTTTATTTTTTAACTCTTGTACTTTTTCAACGGAATCCAGAGCACCTCTGAACTCATTTCTCCTGTGTATTAAGGTAACAGTGGCTCCTATTTTTTCTAAAAAAATAGTCCAATCTAATGCAGAATCTCCCCCCCCGGCAATGACTACTTTTTTACCTGCATACACCTCAGGGTCTTTAATAATATAACGTACTCCTTTATTTTCGAAAAAATCCAAACGTGCTAAAGGAGGCTTTCTAGGCTCAAATGTCCCGAGTCCACCGGCGATAGCAACAACAGGAGCTTGATGTTGGGTCCCCTTGTCTGTAGTAACAATAAACTGGTTGTCTGCTGACTTTTCAATTGAAACTGCACTTTCTCCTAAAGTATATCCCGGTTGAAAAGGTGCGATTTGTTGTTCTAAATTTTTAACCAAATCACCTGCAAGTATTTCAGGATGAGAGGGAATATCATAAATGGGTTTTTTGGGGTAAATCTCTGCACATTGACCACCTGGCATGGGAAGAGAATCAATAAGATGACATTTTAATTTGAGTAAACCCGCCTCAAATACAGCAAACAATCCAGTAGGGCCAGCTCCAATAATAAGGATATCTGTTTTAATCATTCTCGTTTGGATCTATGCTTGTTACTGTTTCTATTTGAGGGAGGTACTTTTTAATTGTTAATTCAACTCCAGATTTTAAAGTCATTTGATTGACACTACATCCAACACATGCCCCATGTAATTGAACTTTAACATGTTTACCATCTTCCACAGAAACAAGTGAAATATCTCCTCCGTCAGATTTTAAAAAAGGTCGAATCTCCTCTAGAGCTTCTCTTATTTTAACATTGATTTCTTCTGAATTCATATATTCTATTTTATTGCTTCGCAGCCTACTAAATTAGTAATTTCTACTGCTTTGGTGGGAGGTAAATTTTTATTTCTAAAAAGTACTTGAGAAACTAATTTTTTTGAAATTTCCTGAAATGCAATTGCAATAGGGGTTTGCACTTGAAGGGCAGCTGGTCTACCTGTATCAGCTGCTTCGCGTACACTTTGCTCTATTGGCAATGCACCTAAAAAAGGCACCTCTTTATCTTTAGCCAAGTACTCAGCCCCCTTTTTTCCGAAAATATAATATTTATTATCAGGTAATTCTGGAGGAGTGAAATAACTCATGTTTTCAATAATTCCTAAAACAGGAACTTGAATATTTTCTTGTTGGAACATGGAAATCCCTTTTTTGGCATCTGCTAAAGCTACATTTTGAGGAGTACTTACCACCACTGCTCCATTTAGCGGTAATGATTGGACAATACTAAGATGAATATCCCCCGTTCCTGGAGGAAGATCAATTAATAGAAAATCTAATTCTCCCCATGAAGCATCAAAAATCATTTGATTTAATGCTTTAGCAGCCATGGGACCCCTCCAAATAACAGCTTGTTCGGGTTTTGTAAAAAACCCAATGGACAACACTTTTACCCCATAATTTTCAATCGGTTCCATCATTGATTTTCCATCCACTTGAACAGAAAGCGGTCGAGCACCTTCCATGTCAAACATGGTTGGAATTGATGGGCCATAAATATCTGCATCCAGCACCCCTACTTTACATCCCATTTGAGCTAAAGTAACTGCAATATTAGCAGTAACTGTAGATTTGCCTACCCCTCCTTTTCCAGATGAAATTGCTATAACATTTTCAATCCCCTTGATCGGTTTACCCTTAATTGTATTTTCTTCAGCAGGGGGACTGACTACTTTAATGTTAATTTTGATTTTTGCCTTTTCGTAGACCATCTCGTGAATTGTTTTTAAGATGGTTACTTCTAATTTTTTACGTGCTTGTAAACTGGGATTTTCTAATTGAATATCAATATCAATTTGATCTCCAAATATCATGATATTGGAAACCGCTCCACGATCAATTATATTTTTTCCTTCACCGGGTAGTGAGATTTTATTTAGTGCATTAATTACGGCTTCCTTGGTAATAATCATGTGTCATGTTGTAAACAGCAAATATACAGCGAAGCTTTTAATATCAAAAGCTATCGTCTTTTAAAAAGAACTGAGTTCAAGGGAAGGGTCCCAAAAATAGTGTTCCAAATTCTGAATTTGATTTTGCTCCACTTTTACACCCTCGTTACCAAGCAATTGCTCCATTATATTTCCTCCTCCAAAATGGTGCTTCCCCGTAAGTAAACCCTTTCGATTTACAACTCTATGAGCTGGGACTTCAGAGTTGGAATGCGATGCATTCATTGCCCAGCCCACCATTCTAGAACTTTGTGGTGACCCTAAATACCTAGCAATTGCGCCATAGGTAGTTACCTTACCCTCAGGAATTTGTTTTACAACACCATATACTTTCAAAAAAAAAGAATCTTCTTGAGACATTATAAAGTGAATTTCATGTAAGTAATGGCTTTCTTCTCTTCTAGAAATTGATTCTCATAGAAAGTTTGAACAGCAGTTGCTACCTCTGGTGCATCGCTATTATTGTAAATGTTGTGATGGGCATATTCAATTTTTCCAATTTGAGAGACAATCCCTAAAGTATATCCAAACAAAAATTCACTATCTGTCTTAAGATGAACAAGTCCCTCTGGTTTTAATACTGATTTATAGGCATCTAGTAAATTTGGATGGGTAAGTCTGTGTTTGGTTCGCTTATATTTTATTTGAGGATCAGGAAAGGTAATCCAGATTTCATCTACTTCACCAGGTGCAAAACAATGGGTAATTAATTCAATTTGAGTTCTTATAAATCCAACATTATTTAAACCTTCTTCAACAGCTGTCTTGGCTCCTCGCCAAAAACGAGCTCCTTTTATATCAATTCCTATATGATTTACCTCTGGGCTACGCTTCGCAAGATGAACAGTATATTCTCCTTTTCCACATCCCAACTCCAACACGATGGGGCTTTCGTTTTTAAAAAAATTTTTTCTCCAAAGACCTTTATACGGAAATTCCCCCTTCAAAACAGAATCTCGTTCTGGCTGAATCACATTAAAAAAGGTCTCATTCTCTCTAAAACGTTTTAATTTATTTTTACTCCCCACCCTTTAATTTTTGCGCAAAAATAAGGAATTTAATCCTCCTTTTCGCGTTCTTTTTTATTTGCTAAAGGAAGAGAAAATGAGAACTCAGACCCAATTCCAACTTTGCTTTCCACAAAGACTCGTTCATGATGAGCCTCAATAATATGCTTTACAATAGCCAGACCTAATCCAGATCCCCCCTGATTTCGATTTCGTGTTTTATCAACCCTATAAAATCGTTCAAATAATCGAGGTAGATGTTCCTCAGAAATACCATCACCATTGTCATTAATACGAATCAAAAGTTTAGTATCATTCATTTTTTCAAAACTTATCTCCGTTACTCCTCTTTCAGTTCCATATTTTAAAGAATTAATAATGAGATTCATCAAGACCTGTTGGATACGCTCCTCATCAGCAAAAACAATAATTGGCTCTTTATATTTTTTATCTAACCGTAGTGTAATATTATTCCTTACCCCTTCTATTTCTAATAGTTCAAAGACATTCTCAAGCGTTAGTCTTAAATCAAAAGCAGTTCGATATAATGTTTCAATACCGGATTCAAATTTTGTGATTAAGTCTAAATCTTTTATTACATACATCAACCGATCCACACCCTTTGCAGCTTGAGTCAAGTATTTAGTTCTGATCTTTTTATCCTCAACACCTCCATCCAAAAGGGTCAACACATATCCCTGAATAGTAAATAATGGTGTTTTTAATTCATGCGAAATATTTCCAATAAATTCTTTACGGTAGGTCTCTTGCTCTTTTAAAAAAGCAATTTCAGTGTTTTTGTCAGATGTGATTTTTTTTAGGTTTGAGGTCAACGAATCAAAATTATCTGTGGCCCTGGAAGAAATTGTGGTTGGAAAAAGGTTATTATAAATATCACTTACTTTTTCAACTATGGTTCGCTCCATCTTTAGTGACAGTAAATAATAAGAAAAAATAAAAGTAAAAATAAAATTTAACCCTAAGGGGATTAGAATGGAACGTAACGAAATATGAAAGAAAAAATAATTAATTCCTAAGAATAAAAACATAACAAAAAGTGCAATGTATACTGCGGAAAATAAACTAATCGATTTTTTTTTGAACAAAGACACAGCCTTTAATTTTCGGGTTTGACAAAAGTATAACCGACCCCTTTAATCGTCTTAAAAAATTGATCTCCAAGTTTTTCTCTTAGCTTCCGAATGTGTACGTCAATAGTTCTATCTCCCACCACAACTTCATTCCCCCAAACTTTTTCCATAATCACATCTCTCTTAAAAACCTTACCTGGTTTTGAGGCAAGAAGATATAAAAGTTCAAACTCTTTTCTAGGTAAAGTACGTTCTTCGCCATCAATTAAAAGCTTATATTCTTCTCTATTAATAACTAAATTATAAAAATCAAGAGTCGTTTTCGGAGCAATATCTTCTTTAAATCTCCTTAATAATCCTTTAACTTTAGAGACAAGGACCTTCGGCTTTATAGGTTTTGTAACATAATCATCTGCACCGACATCAAAAGCAGCTACAAAGGAATAATCTTCTCCTCTGGCTGTCAAAAACATGATTATTGTATTTAAAAAACGATCGTCTTGTCGTAATTTTTCGCAAGTTTCTATACCATTTAGATTGGGCATCATTACATCAAGTATAATGAGGTGAGGTAATTCCTTATCGGCAACCTTTAGTGCTTCTAAACCATCTGAAGCTGAAAAAATTTGATATCCTACTTGCTCAAGATTGTACCTGACAATCTCAATGATATCTGGCTCATCATCGACTAAAAGTATTTTTATTTCTTTATTACGCATTTGATATTAAAAATACCAATTTAAGACTTTAATAAACTAATCGTTAAGCTCCAATATTAACAAAACAATAAATTTTGTATATTTTTGATTAAATATGCCCCCAATGAAAAACATAACAACTCTTTTCATATGCCTTATTGTTCTTTCAGCACAGGCTAATTGGCGAAGTAATTTTAAGCTGAAGGGATTACCTATCGAGCAAACTAAAAAAAGTAGCGATTCTCTCAAATTTTCAATCTTTCCAAATCCATTAAAAGAGCAACGTTTATTTATTGAAAGTAATGGTTCTACTGAAAAGCACATTCAAATCTATAATGTTTTAGGGGAAAAGAAATTTGAAATGCATACCTATGAAAACGCTATCATATTAGACAGACTGGAAACTGGGATTTATCTTTTCTACCTTAAACAAGGGGAGCAAAAAGGATATAAACGTCTAGTAATTCATTAAAACACCACGCTTTTTGGTTAATTTTGTTTTATATGAGGTCTACTCTAACAGCTTTTGATAAAATAAAATCTCCTTCAGAATTTGAAGAAAGGGCCTTAGTTCTTTTTCAATACCAATATGAGAACAATCCAGTGTATCGATCCTATTGTGACCTCATCAATGTTTCGCCTTCTGAGGTAAACCAGCTATCCAACATCCCCTATTTACCTATTCAGTTTTTTAAATCGCACAAAGTAAGTTGCAATACCGCTACTCCCAAGTATATTTTCACCTCTAGTAAAACTACTGGACAAATTGCTTCTTCCCATTATGTACACGATATAGATTTATATATAAAAAGTTTTGAAAAAGGATTTGAATTTTTTTACGGAAAAATAGAAGGTTATGTTTTGCTTGCCCTTCTTCCTTCTTATATGGAGCAAGAAAATTCCTCATTAATTTATATGGCCAATCATTTAATTCAAAAAACAAAACATCCTGAAAGTGATTTTTATCTAGAGAATTGGAACACGCTATTATCCACATTAAACCGTTTAGAAAAACAAGGACAAAAAACAATATTACTAGGAGTTACATATGCCTTACTAAATGGTGCAGAAAAGCAAAAAATTCGTCTTAAACATACCCTTATAATGGAAACAGGAGGAATGAAAGGAATGCGAAAAGAATGGGTTCGTTCTGCACTTCATGAAAAACTTCAAGAAAGATATGGCGTTCAAAATATTCATTCAGAATATGGGATGACAGAACTTTTGAGTCAGGCTTACTCAAAGGGCAATGGACGTTTTTATTGTCCCCCATGGATGCGAGTAACAACACGTTCGGCTGAGGACCCCTTTGAGCTACTTAAAACAGGAAAGACTGGCGGTTTGAATGTTATTGATTTAGCCAATGTTGATTCTTGTGCCTTTCTTGCTACCCAAGATTTAGGGAAAAAACATCCCGATGGAAGCTTTGAAGTTTTAGGTCGTTTTGACCATGCTGAAATTAGGGGATGTAACTTACTTGTTGTTTAGTCAACAATTTTTAAGACAAAATAATTCTTTTTACCCCGTTGTAAGAGTACATATTGACCCCCTATAAGATGGGACTGTTGGATCATGAAATCTTGATCTACCTTAGTTTTATTAACAGAAATTGCATTTTCTTTAAGAGCTCTTCTAGCATCACTATTGGAACTTAAAAATCCTGACATAGAGGAAAGTGCAGCAATAATGTCTAGACCTTCATTTATAGTTTTTCTATTGATATTAGCTTGTGGAACGCCCTCAAATAATTCTAGAAAAGTTTCTGGAGTCAACTTTTGAAAAGCCTCACTCGTTGCCCTTCCAAATAAAATTTGAGATGCCTCTTGTGCTTTCTGAAGTTCTTCCAAACCATGAACTAAAGTAGTTACTTCATTTGCTATAGTATTCTGAAGAAGCCTTTGGTGGGGTGCTTCTGCATGCTCTTTACTAATTGAATTAATTTCATCCTGAGATAGAAAAGTGAATATTTTAATATAATTCAAAGCATCTTCATCAGAGGTGTTTAGCCAAAATTGATAAAACTTATAAGGTGAGGTACGCTTTTTATCTAACCAAATATTTCCTCCCTCAGTTTTTCCGAATTTAGAACCATCTGCTTTCTTAATCAAGGGACAGGTAATGGCATAAGCTTTCCCTCCTTCTTTTCTTCGTATCAATTCTGTGCCAGTGGTAATATTTCCCCACTGATCACTTCCCCCCATCTGAAGGCGGCAGTCCAATGTTTTAAATAAGTGTAAAAAATCATATCCCTGCAATAACTGATAGGTAAATTCTGTAAAAGACATGCCTACTTTAGCCTCAGAGCTCAATCGCTTTTTTACCGATTCTTTAGCCATCATATAGTTTACCGTTATATGCTTTCCTACCTCTCTAGAAAAATCTATTAGACTATAGGATTTCATCCAGTCATAATTATTGACCAAAATAGCTGGATTGGGTAATGAAGAATCAAAATCAAGAAATCGTTCCAATTGATTTTGAATCCCAGTACAGTTCTTCTCAAGTGTCACTTGATCTAACAGATTTCGTTCGTCTGATTTTCCTGAGGGATCCCCGATCATACCAGTTGCACCTCCCACCAAGATAATGGGAGCATGTCCATGCCTCTGAAAGTGCATCAAAATCATAATTTGTACCAAACTCCCTATATGAAGCGAATCCGCAGTGGGATCAAAACCGATATAGCCCCTCGAAGACTTTTCTAAAAGGAAGGTTTCGGTCTCTGGCATAATATCGTGAAGTAAACCACGCCATTGAAGCTCTTGTACAAAATTAGTCGGCATAAATTTTTACTGCAAAGATAGATTTCTAGAATTGAAATCAAAATCAAAAAAGTGTACATTCGTTATCATGATATTAGTTACTGGAGGCACAGGAATGGTTGGTGCTCATTTATTAGTCGAATGCGTTAAGAAAAAGCAAAACCTAGTTGCTACATTCCGAAGAGAGGAAAGCATTGATGTTGTCAAGAAAGTTTTTGAAAGCATCGCTCCTGAATACCTAAAAGACTTTGCCTTAATTCAATGGAAAAAAGCTCCACTAAACGATATAAATGCACTTGATGATGCTTTTCAAGGGGTCGAATACGTTTATCATTGTGCAGCAAAAGTATCCTTTGCAGATCATAAAACTGAAAGTCTGAAAAAAAGTAATATTGAAGGCACTGCCAACGTAGTAAATGTAGCACTTAAACATAAGGTCAAGAAACTTGCATATGTAAGTTCTATTGCATCAATTGGTGCTGAAAAAAACATAAAACAAATCAACGAAGAAAGCAATTGGGAGGCCAATCAAAATCACACCGCCTATGCATACACAAAATATGGTGCTGAACTAGAAGTATGGCGTGCCTCTCAAGAGGGGCTTCCAGTAGTGATTATAAATCCTGGCGTTATTTTAGGCGGTCAATTATGGAATCGCAGTAGTGCGTCTCTTTTTCAAAATGTAGCCAATGGATTACGTTTTTACCCCACAGGAGAAACCGCAGTAGTTGCACTAAATGATGTGATAAATATTTTAATCTACTTGATGGAATCTGACATTAAAAACGAACGCTTTATTCTAGTTGCTGAAAATTTAAGTCAAAAAGAATTGTTTGAAAAAATTGCAAATTCTCTAGGAAAGAAACCTCCCTCCATTCCATTGAAAGCAAGTGTTTTATATTCATTATTTATACTGGAAAAAACACTGGACCTTCTTTTTATTCGAAAGAATTTTTTAAACATCCCCTTTATTCAAACCCTCTGCAATAAGCAACACTATATAGGATCAAAGATTTGCTCTAGAATAAACTTTGAATACACTAAAATTGATGAGTGTATTGTCGAAATTGGAAAATCCTATAAATTCTAGTTTGTTTTTATACTTTTAGATAATCGATCTAAACTATCTTTCACAAACTCAAATCGCTTTAATACACTCGCGTGTATTTTTAAATATTCTCTAGGGTTTTTAGCATAATAATTTTCACTCTCGACTAATTGAATACTATCTATCCCATATTTTTTATAGAGATAGGATTTACCCATTAAATTTTCAAAATTTGGATTTTTCTCGGAGAAAGTACTCATGACATCCATAATTATCGCGTCATATAAAATGGCTTCCATTTTATTTTTGCTTATCAAATTATCTGGTTTTTCAACAAATCCTGTTCCCGAGCAACTACCAAGAAATAGTCCGGAACAAATAAGGGTTAAAAAAAAATAATTAAATTTCATGATTATCGATCAAAAGTTAACGCTTTTGCGGCAGATTCACTTGCAACTACACCTTCTTTAAACACCCACTTTCCATTCAAAAGTGTGCGCTCTACTGACCCTTTAAAAGTAGTTCCTTCAAACGGAGACCAGCCACATTTATACAAAACATCTGAGGCTTCAATTGTATGCTCTTTGTTAATATCAACTACTACTAGATCAGCGAAGTATCCCTCTTTTAAAAAACCTCTATCCTTTACATCAAATAAAATCGCTGGATTGTGACATGCTTTTTCTACCATTTTTTCGAGAGTAACTTTCCCTTGGTGATAGGCGCTCAAAAGAGCGGGAAGAGCATGTTGCACAAGGGGACCTCCAGAGGGAGCCTTTTTATATTTATTCTCTTTCTCTTCTTTTGTATGTGGGGCATGATCTGTGGCAAGAACATCTAAAAGATCCGAATTTAATCCATCCCACAACGCAGCACGATCTTCCTTAGTTTTGACCGCAGGATTCCATTTAATATAAGCTCCCTTTGTATCATAGTCTTCTGCAGAAAACCATAAATGATGAATGCATACTTCAGCTGTAATCTTTTTCTCTTTTAATGGAATATCATTCCGAAACAAAGAAAGTTCTTTTGCTGTAGAAAGATGAAATACATGGAGTCTAGCTCCTGTTTCTTTGGCTAGAGCAACAGCTTGTGAGGAAGACAAATAGCAAGCTTCTTCGCTCCTTATAATGGGGTGCTGTGACATTGGAATATCTTCACCATAAATTTCTACTGCTTTCTGCATATTTGCCCGTATGGTACCTTCATCTTCACAATGAACCGCAATTACTAGATCTGTATTGCTAAAAATCTTTCGTAAGACGTCTGGGTTATCTACTAACATATTTCCTGTTGATGAACCCAAAAAAAGCTTTAAGGCAGGAACTCGCTTTGTATCTAATGCTAAAATCTCTTCTAAATTATCATTGGTACCACCAAACATAAAAGCATAATTTGCAAAGGAAGTATCTGCTGCGCGCTTATTCTTTGTTTCCCACTCTTCAATAGTAGTAGTTTGTGGTAAGGTGTTTGGCATTTCTATAAAAGAGGTAATTCCACCTGCTAAAGCAGCTTTAGATTCAGTAGCAATTGTCGCTTTATGAGTGAGTCCAGGCTCTCTAAAGTGGACTTGATCATCAATCAAGCCGGGTAAAACATAATTGCCGTTTGCATCATAAATTTCACATTCGCCCTCCACTTCTATTTGACTTCCGATTTTGTAAATCCGATCATTTACAATCAAAATTTCGCCGTCAAACACATTTCCCTCATTGACTAATTTTGCATTAATAATTTTGAGCTTTGAATCAGTATTCATTTGAATCTATTTTTATTTAATCGCAAAAATAGTACCCCATAAAGTGCTTCCCAAATAATATTACTACTCATTTTGGATTTTCCCAAAATACGATTGGTAAAAATAATGGGGTGTTCTTCAAGCTTGAATTTTTTTATCCAAGCCTTATATTTCAGTTCTATCTGAAATGCATAGCCAACAAATTTCACCTCATCCATTGAAATAGATTCTAATACAGCACGTCTATAACCAACAAATCCTGCAGTTGCATCTTTTATGGGCATAGAAGTAATAAGTTGAACATATTTTGAAGCAAAATATGAAAGTAAAATTCTGCTCATTGGCCAGTTTACAACATTGACACCATTTACATACCGTGAGCCTACTACAAGATCCGTGTTTATTTTTAGCTTTTCCAACATTGGAGCCAATTCTTTGGGATCATGAGAAAAGTCAGCATCCATCTCAAAAATATATTGATATTGTCGCTTTAAAGCCCACCTAAAACCATGAACATAAGCTGCTCCAAGCCCACTTTTTTCTGAACGAGATTCCAAAAACAAATGTGTTTTGTAATCAGGCATTAAATCGATAACAGCTTTGCCAGTTCCATCAGGAGATTGATCATCAACAACTAAAACATCCAGATCTAATCCAGTTTCAAAAACCGTATTGATAATTGCCTCAATATTTTCGATCTCATTATACGTTGGAATTATTATTAATGTTTGCTCCATAACCAATGTAAAAATAGGAAATGTATTCTCAACATATAGTCAAGAAGAAGATATTAATTTTTAAAAATAAAGTAAATTTGAACTATGGGAGATTGGATATATAGAACTAGTGTTGACCAAGATTGGATCAGTCTCATTTTCTTTATCAATCTAATCCTTGTGGTAGGTCTAAATTATTCTGAAACAAATAGATTTCGGGATATACTCAAAGTACATTTATCTAGTATTTACATAAGTAAATATACTTCAGATCGAAATTTAACCTTTCGGGACTCCTTCAATATACTTAGCGCAGCCCTAACTATTACCTCCCTGAGTCTTCTTATAACTTGGTTTATGACTGAAGTTTTCGATTCAGTGCTGTTCGCTTTTGAATTTTATTACATCTTATTAGGTATTACTTTTTTAGGATTGATTCGATTCATTACAGTTCGGTTTGTTCTTAAACAAATGAATATGTTAAACAAAATAAATATTTATCAGTTTAGAGGATTTACACACAACACACAATTTTCTATATTTTTATTCATCTTACTATTTATAGGTCATTACGCTGCTTTATCGCCTGGAATCATAATTGGATTTTTAATTCTATTGATTTTGTTATGGGCAATTTTGCAGGCTAGAATTTTACTTTCGTTTATTAAAAGTAATCCAAAGGATATTTTTTATTTAATTTTTTATCTTTGCACGATCAAAATGGCGCCGTGGTTATGGCTTTATTTTATGATTATTGAAAGTAGATTGTAATTTATCCTGATATATGAAAGTGAAAACTATTTTGGTTTCTCAACCGGAACCTTCAAGTGACAAATCACCCTATAGTAAGCTTTTAGATAAGCATAAATTAACATTGCATTTCAGACCTTTTATCCATGTTGAAGGACTTGACGCAAAAGAGGTGAGACAACAAAAAATTGATTTCAATAACTTTCAAAATATTGTATTAACAAGTAGAAACGCGGTGGATCATTTCTTTCGTCTGTGTAAGGAAATGCGTTTTACAGTCCCAGACAGCACTAAATATTTTTGTCAATCCGAAGCAGTGGCCTTTTACCTTCAAAAATACGTGGTCTATAGAAAACGTAAAATTTACGTGGGTGAGAAAAAAATTGAAGACCTTGAGGCAGTATTCAAAAAGTTTAATAAAGAAACTTTTTTATTCCCAACTTCAGATATGTTAAGTCAGGATGTGCCAGACTTTTTAGATAAAGCAAACCTAAACTGGCAGCGAGCTATTCTATACCGAACCGTAGTGAGTGATCTGTCTGACCTGAGAGATGTTTACTACGACATCCTTGTATTTTTTAGCCCCTCGGGAATTGAATCTCTTTTCAAGAATTTTCCAGACTTCAAGCAAAACGATACACGAATTGCTGTTTATGGAAATTCTACTATTGAAGCAGCTGAATTAGCGAATTTAAGGATTGATATTAAGGCGCCTACTCCAGAAACTCCATCTATGACCATGGCAATTGAAAAGTATATTGAACAGGTAAACTAATAGATTATTTCTTTCCAGCTTTAATAAATTGAATCAAAAGAACACACCAAGCAGTTATCAATGCTAGACCTCCAATTGGTGTAAGTGGTCCCAACCAACGAACTGGAAACGGAGTGTATTCTTTGAAGCTTAAAACAAAAATACTTCCTGAAAAAAAAATGACTCCTACTACGAAAAGGTAGAGAACTTGCCATTCTACTCTTTTAGATTCCAAAGAGATGTTTGATAAAAAAAATAAAGCTAATCCGTGATATATCAAATACCTAACCCCCACCTCAAAATTAAGAAGTGAATCGGGCTCTAAAATGGTTTTTAAATAATGACTCCCAAAGGCACCAAGGACTATGGCAATGACCATAAATAAACTCCCATAGAGACGCATCTTGTTTTGCATGATAATTGATTTAATATAATTTGAGGTGCTAAAATAATTCTTTACTTTTTTAAACGGAAAACTATTTTTAAATTAAAAAATTGATTTTAATTTAAAATGTATACTATATTGTCATAAATATATAAATTCATTAATTATATTAAAATAAAAAACGTACATATGAAAATATCAGAACAAACAGTCGTTATTGATGGAATTGATAAAATCATTTTAAAAACTTTAATGAATGATGCCAGAACACCCATTTTAGCAATTTCAAAAATTACAGGAATTTCGGGAGCTGCAGTTCATCAGCGGTTAAAAAAGTTAGAGAAAGCGGAAGTAATTTCAGGCTCACAAATTATAATCAATCCAAAAATATTGGGCTTTAAAACTGTTGCTTTCATCGGAATCTATCTAGACAAAGCAATGCGAAATCCAGAAGCTGTAAAGCAACTTAAAAGTATTCCTGAAGTAATTGAATGTCACTATACAACAGGAAACTGGAGTATTTTTGCAAAACTACTCTGCAAAGACAACGAACATCTAATGGAACTATTAAATAAAAAAATTCAATCTGTGGAGGGCGTTTCAAGAACAGAAACTTTCATTTCGCTACAACAACAGCTGAATAGACAAATAACACTTTAATTAATTCCTTCTTCCTCCAAAAACTTGAAATGCAAAATACGCCAATGTTGCAAGGGAACCCAAAGCTGCGACCACGTATGTTCTTGCGGCCCATTTTAAAGCATCCTTAGAGCCTGCTAATTCTTCCTTAGAAACCATGTTTTTTCGCTCCAACCAGGCTAACGCCCGATTACTTGCATCATACTCAACAGGAAGTGTAATGAAACTAAAAAGAGTTCCTAAACCAAAAAGGCCGACACCTAAGACTGCAATTTCAAATCCAAAAGAAACCATTTGCATTAAAACTAAACCTGCGATAATGACAATCATAGATAAATTTGAGGCAATTCCAACAACAGGAACTAGCTGAGACCTCAACTTCAACCAATCATAACCCACAGCATGCTGAACAGCATGACCACACTCATGTGCAGCAACTGCAGCAGCAGCAGCATTTCTTTGGCTATATACTGATTCACTGAGGTTTACCGTTTTGTTTTTTGGGTTATAATGATCTGTTAATGAACCGCGCACTGAAATCACTTCTACATCACGAATACCGTGATCAGACAACATTTTCTCAGCAATCTCTTTCCCAGACATTCCATTTCGCAAACTCAAAGCAGAGTACTTTTTAAATTTGCTTTTCAGCCTGTTACTGACCCACATACTAGCAAGAGATATGACAATAATTATTAAGTAATAGCTTCCCATAGTTTTTTATATAAAAATAATTGAAACAGATTAAAGTGGTTCTATGTTATTTAAATTTTAACTTAAAATAAATAATTATTAATTGAAACATCCCTGCAATAATATTTGCGATTAAAACGGATGGACTACCTATTAAGTATCCGTAAACGCACCAAGAAACAACCCCGATAAACAAGGATAGATACATACTTAAGGACACACCATCAGAAACTCTTGTTTTCCAAATTTTATACACTTGAGGTATAAAAGCAGAGGTTGTCAACACAGCGGCAAACATACCAATTAATTCAATTTGAAATTGTGTCATCAAAAGACGATATTAATTATTTTATTTGGAACAATAATCCATTTTTTAGGAGCTTTCCCCTCAAGGTATTCTAAAGTTCTGTGATCATTTAGAACAGCTTCCTGAATCGCTTGTTTATCCAATGACAAAGAAAGAGAAAGTGTGAAACGCATTTTCCCATTAAATGAAACAGGATAGTTTTTTTCCTCCTCAATTAAAAAAGATTTGTTAAACACAGGAAAAGGCTCTTCAACGATACTTCCAACACCCCCTAACTTTTCCCATATTTCTTCAGATAAATGAGGTGCAAAAGGAGATAATAAAATCGTTAGAGGCCTTAAAACCTCTTTACTATGGCAATTTAAACTTGTGAGTTCGTTTACACATATCATAAAAGAACTAATACAGGTATTGAAAGAAAAAGATTCAATATCCTCGGTTATTTTTTTAATTGTTTCATGTAATGTTTTGAGTGCCTTTTTATCAGGAATTGAATCCGTAACAATGAATTCATCTTCCTTATAGAACAACTTCCAGAACTTTCTAAGAAAATTATGCACACCTGAAATCCCTGCTGTATTCCATGGCTTAGCTTGCTCCAATGGTCCTAAAAACATTTCATACATCCTAAGGGTATCTGCACCGTATTGATCACAAATTTCATCAGGATTTACAACATTATATTTGGACTTAGACATTTTCTCCACCTCTCGCCCTACTTTGAAAACACCTTCACTCAATTCAAAAATAGCAGTAGCAAATTGGGGTTGCCATTTTTTGAGCCCTTCAACATCTATTTCTTCTGATGCGTTTACTAAATTCACATCTACTCGAATAGGCTCATATGTAATTTCAGACTTAAGTAGGTCTTTAGAAACATACGTTTGGCTTCCTGAGATCCTATAGATAAAAGCAGATGATCCTAAAATCATTCCTTGATTGATTAACTTTTTTGCATATTCATCAACAGGTAATAAGCCCAAGTCAAAAAGGAATTTTTGCCAAAAACGAGAATAGAGTAAATGTCCCGTTGCATGTTCACTACCTCCTAGATAAAGATCCACATCTTGCCAATAATTTTTTGCTTCACTACCTACAAAAGAGTCCGTATTCTGAGCATCCATATAACGATAAAAATACCATGAGCTTCCAGCCCAACCGGGCATCGTGTTTAATTCTAACGGAAAGACCTTTGCATGATCAATAGCAGTGTTGGCAACTACTTTTCTTTCCACCTCATTCCAAGCCCAGTTAGTGGCGTTACCTAATGGTGGCGCTCCTTCTGGCGTAGGTAAATAATGTTCAACCTCAGGTAAATTTAAGGGTAGATCTTCCAGGCTGAGGGCTTGAGGCATCCCGTTTTTATAGTACACAGGAATTGGTTCACCCCAATAGCGCTGTCTACTAAAAACTGCATCTCGAAGCTTATAATTAATCGTTCCTGCTCCAGAACCTTTTTCTTCGAGTACCTTGATAACAAGAAGCATTGCCTCCTTATAGGAAAGACCATTTAAGAAATCCGATTGATCCAAGACTGTATTCGCCTTATCGGTATACGCCTCTTCTTCAATCGATACATTTTTAAAAATATTAGTAATGGGAATATTAAAATGTTTAGCAAAATCATAATCCCGCTGATCTCCACAGGGCACTGCCATAACTGCACCTGTTCCATAATCTGCTAAAACATAATCCCCAATCCAAATTGGAATTCTATTTCCAGTGAAAGGATGTATTGCATAGGCTCCTGTAAATACTCCTGTGATATTTTTAACATCAGCCATTCGTTCCCGTTGGGTTCGTTGTTGCGTTTCTTTTATGTACGTATCGACAGCATCTTTCTGATTGGATACTACAATTTCTTGAACCAAATCCAACTCTGGAGCTAAGGTCATAAAAGTAACTCCAAAGATAGTGTCGGGTCGGGTAGTAAAAACCTCTATATTCTTCTCATTTCCTTCTATCGCAAAAAACACTTTTGCCCCAATGGATTTACCAATCCAGTTGCGTTGCATTTCTTTAAGAGATTCTGGCCAATCTATTCGATCTAATCCAGAAAGCAAGCGTTCTGAATATGCACTAATCCGCATACTCCATTGTTTCATTTTCTTTTTAGTAACAGAAAAACCGCCACGCTCTGAAACGCCATTAATTATTTCATCATTTGCCAAAACAGTTCCAAGTTCAGCACACCAATTAACTTCTGAATGAGATAGGTAAGTCAGACGGTATCCCAATAAAACTTCTTGTTTCTTATGTTCGTCAAAATTGACCCAATCTTCAGCAGAAAAAGATTGAATTTTACTGTCGCAGACTGCATTTATATTGTTATTTCCATCTTTCTCAAATCGCCCTATTAGTGACTGAATAGAAAGTGCCTTATTTGCATCATTACAATAGTAGTGATCAAATAAAAGCAAGAAAATCCATTGTGTCCACTTATAAAAATCAGGATTAGAAGTTCTAACCTCTCGACTCCAATCAAATGAAAATCCCATTTGATCAAGCTGAGTTCTATATCTTGATATATTGTCTTGCGTAGTTTTTGCAGGATGTTGACCTGTTTGAATTGCATATTGTTCTGCAGGCAAACCAAAAGAATCGTAGCCTTGAGGATGCAGCACATTAAATCCTTTGTGGCGCTTAAAACGTGCAAAAATATCACTCGCAATATATCCTAAGGGATGCCCCACATGAAGCCCAGCTCCAGAGGGATAAGGAAACATATCCAGAATATAAAATTTGGGCTTTTCTGAATGGTTCAGCACTTTAAAGGTTTCGTGCTTGGCCCAGTATTCCTGCCATTTTTTTTCAATTTCTTTAAAGTCGTATCCCACTTGTTTTGGTGTTGATTGCTATGATTAGCACAAAAATACGCTTATTGCTGGAATGATAAAATGCTAAAAGAATATTTTATACGACCCGTGGTCTTGTATTTCTTTTATATTTTTACAAAAACAATTAATGTGGCGCAAAGTTTTCAAGAAACCTACCAAAAAAGAAGATTGCTTACCGGATACTTTTCTGTAGTATTAAGTATCACGCTTGTCTTATTTTTCGTTGGAGTTTTGGGCTTATTCCTACTAAACACTAAAAATATTGCCTCGCACTTCAAAGAGCAAATTGTGATGACAGTTTACTTAAAAGATAGTGCTAAAGATATTGAAATCACTCAGCTTCAAAAGAAAATACAACTCAACCCAGCAACAAAGGATGTTTATTTTACTTCAAAAGAAGAGGCAGCAGAATTATACGCAAGAGATATTGGAGAAGACTTTCTGGAATTTTTGGGATACAATCCCTTATTAAATTCCATAGACGTATATTTTAATGCTTCTTATGTAAATACATTATCACTACTTCAAACAAAAAGTGAACTCGAAACAGCTGAATTTGTAAATGAAGTGGTTTATGATCAACCCTTAGTCAATCTTTTAGATGAGAATATTAGTAGAATCTCATTAGTGTTACTAATTACAACCGTTTTGTTTGTAATTATCGCATTGTTGCTTATTAACAGTTCCATTCGACTCTCCATCTATTCCAAAAGGTTTATTATTAAAACCATGCAGCTAGTGGGTGCGACAAAATCATTTATACGCAGACCTTTTATATGGATTCATTTGCAACTAGGAATCATAAGTTCTCTTCTGGCTTTGGGTGGGCTTTCACTCTTATTTTTCGAACTCAACAAGCGGTTCCCAGAATTAAACATGATGAATTACCCCTTTGAACTGGGTGTCGTATTTGGAGGTGTTTTACTTTTGGGTATTGGAATTACGGGTATCAGTACTTTTTTTGCAACACAACGCTATTTAAACCTTAAAACAGATGCTGTTTATTAAATTCAATTCACCCCTATGAAACAGTCAAATACTTCTAAAAAACTATTGTTTGGAAAACGAAATTATCGCTTTCTATTTCTTGCAATTATTTTAATTACTACTGGTTTTATATTAATGACTGGTGGAGGCAGTGATGATCCAAATTACTTCAATGAAGCTATTTTTAGTTTCAGACGTATTCGCCTGGCACCTACACTTGTACTTTGTGGTTTTGGAGTTGCCATGTATTCTATACTTACAGAACAAGCTTCTAAAAAATGAGTTATTTAGAGGCAATAGTATTGGGCATTATTCAGGGGTTAACTGAATTTTTGCCAATTTCCTCTAGTGGTCATTTGGAGATCGGTAAGGCACTCTTTGGAAATCAAGCTGGAGCTCAGGAAAGTTTATTTTTAACTATTGCACTTCATGTAGCTACCGCATTGAGTACAATAGTGGTATTTAGAAAAGATATCTTTGACCTTTTAAAGGGACTCTTTGCCTTTAAATGGAATGAAAGCAAAACCTTTAGTTTCAAGATATTACTCTCCATGATTCCCGCAGTATTCGTGGGACTATTTCTTCAAGATCAAATAGAATTACTTTTTGCTCAAAATTTAGTTTTAGTAGGAGCAATGCTTTGTCTCACTGCAATCATTTTATTTTGGGCCGATAAAGCTAAAAAAACAGATAAAATAGTTTCGTCAAAAAATGCTGTGATTTTAGGTTTTGTACAAGCCATTGCTATCCTCCCAGGAATTTCAAGAAGCGGATCAACAATTGCTACTGCTGTGTTATTGGGTATTGACCGAGAAAAAGCGGCACGTTTTTCTTTTTTAATGGTTCTACCGCTTATTTTTGGCAGTATGGCCAAAACACTTTTGGATGTAGAAGGCATAAGTCAAAAGATAGAATTTCTTCCTTTACTTTTAGGTTTTCTTGCAGCTTTTCTAACCGGTGTTGTAGCGTGTAAGTGGATGATTACACTTGTCAAAAAAAGTCAGCTTAAATACTTCAGCCTATACTGTCTGGTGGTGGGTGGAATTGCTCTAGTTTATGGACTTCTTTAAACAAAATTTCAATTCAGAAGAATTACAAGAAGGGCAAATCTTCTTAATTGACAAACCCTTGGGATGGACTTCTTTTCAGGTTGTCAATAAAATTCGATGGCATTTAAAAAATACAACAGGATTAAAAAAACTTAAAGTAGGACATGCGGGAACCTTAGACCCTTTAGCTACAGGATTATTACTTATCTGCACAGGGAAAAAAACAAAAATAATCAGTACCCTACAAGATTCTGAAAAAGAATATACCGGTACATTCAAACTTGGAGCAACAACCCCCTCCTACGATCTAGAAACTGAGATTGACGAAACTTTTAGCATTGAACATGTCACTTCAGAAATATTAGAAAAAACCACAAAACAATTTATTGGCAAAATACAACAACAACCTCCTGTTTTTTCAGCATTAAAAAAAGATGGAAAAAGGCTTTATGAATATGCTCGTGCAGGACAATCTGTTGAAATTCAAAAACGTGATGTTACTGTAGTAGAATTTAAAATAACAAATACAGAATTACCTAATATAAATTTTTTAATTCGCTGTAGTAAGGGAACTTACATTAGAAGTTTAGCACATGATTTTGGAAAATCAATTTCTAGTGGAGCACATCTTACGGCACTTACAAGAACGCAAAGTGGTGGATTTAAGTTAAAAGATGCTTATACTATGGATAGTGTATTAAATTATAACCCTGATATAAATATTAAAAGCAAATAATGTAATAACTTGCTTTGAGATTTATTAAATAAATCAAAATGACACAACAAACGATTTCAAAACAATTAAACCGTTTAGGATATATTCAAGCCCCCATTGAAAAAGATGTTGACCTAAGCCAAGCTATTTTAGATCTGAAAAAAGAAAAGAATGCTGTTCTTCTTGCGCATTATTATCAAGAACCCGCTATTCAAGACTTAGCAGACTATCTAGGGGACAGTTTATATCTTGCCCAACAAGCCGCAAAAGTTGAAGCTGATATCATTGTTTTTGCTGGAGTCCATTTTATGGCTGAAACCGCAAAAATTATTAACCCATCAAAAAAGGTCTTACTTCCAGATTTAAAAGCAGGTTGCTCTTTGGCAGACTCTTGTCCACCAGCAGATTTTGCCGCTTTTAAAGCCAAACACCCAAAAGCGGTAGTTGTAACCTATATCAATTGTTCTGCAGAAATCAAAGCACTAAGCGATATTGTTTGCACGTCAAGTAATGCCAAAAAAGTCATTGAAAGCATTCCTATGGACCAGGAAATTATATTTGCACCCGACAAAAATTTAGGTCGCTTTTTAATCAAAGAAACGGGGAGGAATATGATTTTATGGGATGGAGCTTGTATTGTTCATGAAGCTTTTTCCTTTGATAAAATAGTAGCCTTAGCCCAAGAACATCCTTCTGCTAAATTTATTGCCCATCCGGAAAGTGAATCTCCTATTCTTGAAATTGCACATTATGTAGGTAGCACTTCTGGACTTCTTCAATTTGTTCAGACGGATTCTGCTTCCAGCTATATTGTCGCAACAGAAGCTGGAATACTGTATGAAATGCAAAAAAAATGTCCCCACAAAACCTTTATACCGGCACCCGTTGACGATGACACTTGTGCCTGCAGCGAATGTGCTTTTATGAAACTAAATACCCTAGAAAAATTGTACAATTGCCTACGTTTTGAACAACCTGAAATACAATTAGCTCCTCATCTAATTGAAGAAGCAAAAAAGCCAATTCTTAAAATGTTAGATCTGAAATAATAATGTTTACAGATGTATTAATTATAGGTACTGGAATTTCTGGACTTTCTTTTGCTATTAAATTAGCACTTAATGATCCTAAAATCTCTATGGTCTTAATTTCAAAAGACCAAGTCAGTGAGGGAAATACAAAATATGCTCAAGGAGGTATTGCTGTTGTTTCAGATTTTCAGAAAGATTCTTTTCAAAAACACATTAAAGACACATTAATTGCTGGGGATGGAGCTTGTGATCCTGAAGTTGTGAAATTTGTTGTGGAAGAAGGAAAAGATCGGTTAGAAGAATTAATTAATTGGGGAACTCAATTTGATACACAGCAAGAAAATCTTCATTTAGTAAAAGAAGGAGGACATTCGGAAAAAAGAGTGGTGCATTATAAAGACCACACGGGTCTTCACATTCAACAAGCATTAATTAATAAAATTAAGTCCTTCCCCAATATTAAAATCTTAGAGAATCACACTCTAGTAGATTTAATTACCGATCATCACAGTTCTAAAAAAAGTAATAGATGTTATGGTGCTTATGTGATTTCAAAAGAAAAAGAAAGTATCTTAAAAATAAATGCTAAAATCACTGCACTATGCACTGGTGGTAATGGAAGCCTATACGCTCACAGCACCAACCCTGCTATTGCAACTGGCGATGGTCTTGGCGCAGCCTATCGAGCAAAAGTTCACATGGACAAACTTCCCTATGTTCAATTTCATCCTACGGCGCTTTTCCATCAAGTGAATGGAAATACTTTCTTAATTACTGAAGCCGTTCGAGGAGCAGGAGCAAAACTTAGAAACAGTTTAGGAGAAAGGTTCATGAGTAAATATGATGTAAGAAAAGAGCTTGCACCAAGGGATATTGTAGCAAGAGCTATTCAAAGAGAGATCCACAAGCAAAAAGAAAAATTTGTCACTCTAGACTGCTCTGATATAGATCTAGAAACCTGGGAAAAACGATTCCCAAACATCTATGAAACCTGTTTAAAACTCGATATTAATTTACCAAAAGATCCCATTCCGGTAGTTCCAGCTGCACATTATTTTTGCGGAGGAATTCAAGTAAATCATAAAAGTGAGTCAAAGTTAAAAGGTCTCTATGCCATTGGAGAATGCAGTTCAACTGGCTTGCATGGTGCCAATCGACTTGCTTCCAACTCACTTCTTGAAGCTTTAGTTTTTTCTCATCGAGCAGCACTAGATGTTATTATTGCATTAAAGAAGACATTACCCAAAAAATCATTTTATGAAGCCATTCCAGAATGGATAGGAGACACATATTCTAATTCAGTGGAAATTAAAGAAATTCGTCTTTTACGTCTCAGATTACAAGAAGTTATGACCAATTATTTGGGGATTTTCAAAACTACTGAAGGACTTAAAAAAGCAGATGTTGAAATGTTTGAAATATACAAAAGAGTGCATGAAATTTACAATCAACATAAACTAACAAACGGCTTATGTGAATTACGAAACATGGTAAGTATTGCTCATTTAATCATTCAACAAGCGCAATCCATAACTGAAAATAAAGGGGTTTTTTACAATCAAGATTATGCGAAGTAACTTTTCTCAAAAATATAAAAGCGAATTATATCATTTCATTGATCAAGCCTTAAAAGAAGATATTGGTTCGGGTGACCATAGTGGGAAATCATGTATTACTGAAACAGCGAAAAGTTCTGCCAAATTGCTAGTTAAAGAAGAGGGAGTTCTAGCTGGAATGGAATTAGCAAAAGTTATTTTTCATCAATATGATCCTAATTTAACTTTCCATCCACTTATTGAAGAAGGTGCCTATGTCACAAAAGGGGCTGTCCCCTTTGAAGTAGAGGGAAATACACAATCCATTCTAGCAACAGAACGTTTAATTCTGAATTGTTTACAACGCATGAGTGGAATTGCAACACTCACAAATAAATTATCACAAAAAATAAAACACACCTCATGCCGACTTTTAGATACACGAAAAACTACTCCTAATTTTAGGTATCCCGAAAAATGGGCTGTTCAAATCGGTGGGGGAACCAACCACAGAATGGGTTTGTTTGATGCGCTTATGATAAAAGACAATCATGTTGATTTTTGTGGCGGAATGACCCAAGCGCTTCAAAAAACAGAGCAATATTTAAATTCATTGCCTAAGCAATTGGAAGTAGTTGTGGAGGCTAGAAATCTTGATGAAATAAAGGCTATCCTAATATTTCCGTGGGTTAGCAGGATCTTGTTAGACAATTTTACTTCTGAAGAACTCGTTACTGCGGTTGAATTAATCGATAAAAAATTGCCAACTGAAGCCTCTGGAAATATTACAGATAAAAACTTGGTTGAAATGGCAGAAACGGGGGTAAATTTCATTTCGATGGGTGCTTTAACCTATGCTGCAAAACCTATTGATCTTAGCCTGAAAGCCGTTTTGAAGTAAATAAGAGTTTGATTAAAGTTTGACCTTGCATATTGTTGGTATTAACCAGAACAAATCCTTCTTTAATTTTTATATTTGTTAACACATTCATCTACATGAAATACCAAAGAATACTTTTAAAATTGAGTGGTGAAGCTTTAATGGGTTCACTAACACATGGAATTGATCCGATTCAAATTGATAGTTATGCTAAAGAAATTAAAAAAGTTTTTGATTTAGGAATCGAAATCGCAATTGTCATAGGAGGAGGAAACATTTTTAGAGGTGTCTCAGGAGCAAGTAAAGGCATGGATCGCGTACAGGCGGATTACATGGGAATGCTAGCAACTGTTATCAATGGGTTAGCACTTCAAAGCGCTCTTGAGAATAATGATGTTCCCACTAGACTTCAGACGGCTATTAAAATTGAAGCCATTGCCGAACCTTTTATTAAAAGAAAAGCCACCCGACATCTTGAAAAAGGACGTGTTGTCATCTTTGGATCTGGAACAGGAAATCCGTTTTTTACAACAGATTCAGCTGCTGTTCTTCGCGCAATTGAAATAAATGCAGATGTTATTTTAAAAGGGACACGTGTAGATGGAATTTATGATGAGGACCCGGAAAAAAATAAAGAAGCAGTAAAGTTTGAATCCATATCATTTGATGAGGTGTTAAAAAAAGGTCTGAAAGTAATGGACACTACTGCCTTCACATTAAGTCAAGAAAATAAACTCCCCATTATTGTTTTTGACATGAATACACCCGGTAATTTAATGAATGTAATAAAAGGAAAAAATATAGGAACACGAGTCAATTTATAAGAATGCACTTATGGAAGAAATGGATTTTATTGTTGATACAGCAAAAGAAAGTATGGATCAAGCTTTGGCACATTTAGAAAAAGAAATGCTCAATTTAAGAGCAGGAAAAGCCAATCCGATTATGCTCTCCAGTGTAAAACTAGATTATTATGGCACTATGACGGCAATCAGTCAAGTAGCCAACATAAATACACCCGACGCACGAACGATTACCGTTCAACCATGGGAAAAAGGAATGCTTCAGGAAATAGAAAAAGCAATTCTCATCGCAAATTTAGGTTTCAACCCAATGAATAATGGGGAATCCATTATCATCAACATACCACCTCTTACGGAAGAACGTCGTCGTGATTTAGCCAAAATAGCTAAATCAGAAACTGAAAATGCAAAAATTGGAATAAGAGCCGCTCGAAAAGAAGCAAACGATGACATTAAAAAATCAGAAGCCTCGGATGATATTCAAAAAAATTATGAAATTGATATTCAAGAGCTAACAGATAGTTACAACGCTAAAGCAGATGAGATTTTTAGAATCAAAGAGAAAGAAATTTTAACCGTGTAACACTTCCCAATCTCTTAGCTGACTGAGCTCTTCATGAAAAAGAAAAAACAATCAAACATATGGGGCCTGGTGGCACGACTTATTCTAAGAAATAGAATACTCATTCTTGCTGCTATTATTGCACTTACTGGATTCTGGGCCTCCCAGTGGAAGTATATGCAATTTACTTTTACAGAAGCAAACTTATTGCCTGACAATCACCCGGAAAATGTTCTCTACCAATCCTTTGTCAAAACATTTGGTGAAGAAGGAAACGTAATTGTCATTGCAGTTGAAGATTCGGATTTTTTTTCACCTGAAAAAAGGAATTCTTGGAGAAAACTAAATGACAGTATCACAGACTTTAAAGAGATTAATTTTGTACTTTCTATAGACAATATTCAAGAATTAATTAAAGACTCTAAAGAGGAAAAATTCACACTAGAGAACGTTAAACTAAGTGCTGCAACGGATTCTGCTGGTCTTTCAAAGTTCAAAGAAAAGTTATTTTTAGAGCTTCCCTTTTACAATAATTTGGTGTTTAATTCAGAAAACAATACCATTCGGACCCTAATTTACATGGACCCCGATATTGTCAATACAGCAGCACGAAAGGATTTTATTTTCAACACATTCATTCCACTCATTGAAGCTTTTGAGGAGGAAACAAAAATGGATGTACGTGTGTCTGGAATGCCCTATATAAGAACACTTAATGCACAAAATATTGTAGATGAAATTGGACTCTTTATACTTGGAGCTACCCTTATCACTTCTGTAATTTTCTTTTTATTTTTTAGATCTTTTAGAGCCACCTTCATATCACTTATTGTGGTTGCCGTTGGAGTGATGTGGGCTTTTGGTATTTTGGGTTGGTTGGGCTACGAAATTACCGTCTTAACAGCATTGATACCTCCATTGATCATAGTAATAGGAATTCCAAATTGTATTTTTCTAATCAACAAATACCAACAAGAAGTAGCCAAACACAACAATCAAGCAAAATCACTTCAGCGGGTTATTGTTAAGATCGGAAACGCTACACTCATGACAAATCTAACTACCGCTTCTGGGTTTGCTACATTTATTTTAACCAATAGTAAGATATTAAAAGAGTTTGGTGTTGTCGCTTCAATTAATATTGTAGCAATTTTTTTACTCTCTCTTTTAATTATTCCAATTGTGTATAGTTTTATGAAACTTCCCAACAAGAAGCACCTAAAGCATTTAAAAAATAAGTCTATTGACTATTTTGTAAAGTGGATGGAAAATAAAGTACGGGAAAAACGAATCAATGTCTATATTGTATCTCTACTAGGACTAATCATAGGAATTATAGGAATTTATCAAATCAAAATTTCAGGTAGCATTATAGAGGACATGCCCAAAAGTGCTCCATTTTTCGAAGATATTCGTTTTTTTGACCAAAGTTTTAATGGGATAGTTCCAGTAGAAATATGGCTTGACAGTAAACGTGAAAATGGTATTGTAAAACCGGCTACATTGAAACGAATGAACGAACTCCAAGAAGTCATAGGAGAATATCCTGAGCTGGCACAGCCCATATCCGTTGTCAATGCAGTTAAGTTTGCCAAGCAGGCATACTATAATGGGAATCCTAATTATTACAGCCTTCCAACGACACAAGAAAATAGTTTTATCTATCCCTACTTAAGTAAAGCCAATGGAGACAGTCAGCTCCTAAGTGGATACGTTGACAGTACAGGTCAGTATGGAAGAATAACGACCTTTATGCAAGACATTGAAACTGATCGAATGGAAATTATTGAAGCTGAATTAAAAAAAGCGATTACTAAAATTTTTCCTGCCGAGCGTTATGGGGTAAATATAACTGGGAAATCTTTACTTTTTTTAAAAGGAACAAAATATCTAATTAATAATCTTATACTCTCTCTATCCTTAGCCATTTTATTAATTGCCTTCTTTATGGCTTATTTGTTTCGATCATTTAAAATGATTTTAATTTCCCTAATACCGAACTTACTTCCACTTATCATAACAGCTGGAGTGATGGGATTTGCAGGAATTCCGCTAAAGCCTTCCACTATATTAGTTTTTAGCATAGCCTTCGGAATATCCGTTGATGATACGATTCACTTTCTAGCAAAATATAGGCAGGAGCTAATCTCAAACAACTGGAGGATTAAGCAAGCCGTTTTTGCTGCACTCAGAGAGACCGGAATTAGCATGTTCTATACTTCTGTGGTTTTATTTTTTGGGTTTTCAGTCTTTTTGTCTTCCAATTTTGGTGGCACCCAAGCATTAGGTGGTCTAGTAGCTGTTACGCTATTGATGGCAATGCTCGCTAATTTGATTTTACTCCCTTCATTACTTATTTCCCTTGAAGATACAATCAGCAATGATAAAGTGTTGAAAGAACCAAAAATTGAGATTTTAGATCAATAAGGGAAGTGCTCCTCTACCGGCTAAATTTTATGAAATAAACTTATCTTTGCCTTGCTAAAAGCAAATTCATGAAAGCAGTAAAAATTAAAAACGTTTTACAAACTGGAGCTGTAAATACCCCTTGCTCAGTTCAAGGTTGGGTTAGAACCTTTCGAGCAAATCGATTTATTGCCTTGAATGATGGGTCTACTATTGATAATCTTCAATGTGTAGTTGATTTTGAAAGACTAGAAGAATCCCTATTAAAACAAATTACAACGAGTGCTGCACTTCATTTGGAAGGAACCTTAGTCGAAAGCCAAGGAAGTGGACAAAAAGTTGAATTACAAGTTGAAAAAATTACACTTCTAGGAGCTTCAGATCCTGAAAAATATCCTATTCAACCCAAAAAACATAGTCTAGAGTTTTTAAGAGAAAAAGCACATTTGAGAGTTCGTACCACCACTTTTTCTTCTGTAATGCGGGTACGTTCAGCCCTTGCTTTTGCTGTACATGAATTCTTCCAAGAAGAAGGATTCTTTTATGTAAACACCCCAATCATAACAGGAAGTGATGCAGAGGGAGCCGGTGAAATGTTTCATGTTTCGACTTTAGACCCTAAAAATCCACCCCTCACAGAATCAGGGGATATAGATTATAAAAGTGATTTTTTTGGTAAAGAAACGAATCTTACTGTTTCAGGACAATTAGAAGCAGAAGCGTATGCTTTAGGACTAGGAGATGTTTATACCTTTGGACCAACATTTCGTGCAGAAAACTCAAACACTACAAGACACCTTGCAGAATTTTGGATGATAGAGCCTGAAATGGCATTTTATGATTTAAATGACAACATGGATCTTGCTGAAAAATTTATAACTTCAGTTCTTAAAAAAGTATTAAGCCGTTGTGAAAAAGATCTACTTTTCCTTGAAGAGCGCTTTAATAATGAAGAAAAAAGTAAACCTCAACTTGAAAGAAGTCCAATGGGACTGCTTGAGAAAATAAGATTTGTAGTTGAAAATGACTTCAAACGAGTAAGTTATACTGAAGCCTACGAAATTTTGAGAAACTCAAAACCCAATAAAAAGAAAAAATTTCAATTCCCAATCACAGAATGGGGAGTTGATCTTCAAAGTGAACATGAGCGTTATTTAGTCGAAAAACATTTTAACTGTCCCGTGATTTTATATGATTATCCTGCAAATATAAAAGCCTTTTATATGCGGAGAAATGATGATGAAAAAACTGTGCGGGCAATGGATATTTTATTTCCAGGTATTGGAGAAATTGTTGGTGGTTCGCAAAGAGAAGAACGTTTGGAGGTACTTGAAAAGAGAATTGAAGAAATGGGAATTGACAAAAAAGAACTTTGGTGGTATTTAGACCTCAGACGCTTTGGAAGTGTTCCTCATAGTGGTTTTGGCCTTGGCTTTGAACGCTTGGTTCAATTTACTACGGGCATGAACAATATACGTGATGTAATTCCATTTCCTAGAACCCCACAAAACGCATCTTTCTAGTTCATATCCCCTAAAGTTTTATCTTTACCTATCGAATCATTAATTTATGCTAAAGCAACAGCTCCAAATAAAGCTTTCTCAAAAACTGTCTCCTCAACAAATCCAGTTGATGAAGTTGATTCAACTCTCTACGCTTGATCTTGAACAAAAGATTGAAGCAGAGATGGGAGAAAATCCTGCATTAGAGACAGGAAAAGAAGAAATTATTTCTGAAAATCAAGAAGATGATTATGATGGAACTACTTCAATTGAAGTAGATGAAATTAATGTTGACCAGTATCTAAGTGACGATGAAATACCTGCCTACCGTCTTTATACCAATAATTACAGTAGTGATGACGAGGACAAAACTATACCACTAAGCGGAGGGATAAGTTTTCATCAATACCTCCATCAACAAATGGGAAATCTGATACTTGACGAAGAGGAAATGCAAATTGCAGAATTTCTAATCGGCAGTATTGATGAAAGCGGTTATATCAGAAGAACTTTAAACGAACTGATTGATGATTTGGCTTTTACCCAAAATATCATTGTTGAAAAAAATACATTAGAAAAAATTCTTAAATCAGTGCAGACGCTAGATCCACCGGGAGTGGGAGCCCGATCATTACAAGAATGCCTTTCAATTCAACTTAAAAAAAAGAAAAAAGACCGTCCTGAAGTTGAACACGCTCTACGTATTATTGAAGATGAATTTGACCATTTTTCACATAAACATTATAGCAAACTTCAAGAACGTGTTGGCATAAGCAAAGAAGAATTAAAAACTGCATTAGATCTAATCAGTAATTTGAATCCAAAACCAGGAGGCGCACTTTCAAATACGGTACAAAACACACATGTTGTTCCTGATTTTATCTTAACGATAGAAGACGGAAAAATAGAAGTGACTTTAAATCGAAGAAATGCACCACAATTAAAAGTTTCCAATGCCTACAAAGAGATGCTTACTGGCTATCAAGTAAGTACCTCAAAATCAAAATCACAACAAGAGGCTGTTCTTTTCATTAAACAAAAGTTGGACGCTGCAAAATGGTTTATTGAAGCCATTCAACAGCGACACCAAACTCTATACCTTACAATTAGAGCCATAGTAAATCATCAACAAGAATATTTCCTTACGGGTGATGAGCGCAAGCTAAAACCGATGATTTTAAAAGATATTGCAAGTAAAATAGAAATGGATATTTCAACTGTATCTCGTGTTGCAAACAGCAAATATATAGAAACACCCTATGGTGTTAAATTACTTAAAACCTTCTTTTCTGAGGGCTTAAAAAATGATGAAGGTGAAGATGTTTCTTCCATAGAAATCAAAAACATACTGGGTCAATTGATTTCTGAAGAAAATAAAAAAAAGCCACTAACTGATGATACACTCTCTAAAGCTCTAAAAGAAAAGGGATATATTGTTGCACGTCGAACTGTTGCTAAATATCGGGAGCAACTTGAGATACCAGTCGCTAGAATGCGAAAAGAACTATAGCTAGAGTAGGTAAAAAATTAAACCTACTTTTATCGGAGTTAATTCTATAGGTAGGGTTTGAGGAGAAAGTAAATCCATCTTGAAAAAGGGAGTTAGACGATAGGCCAAATAAAAATTCCAAGTATTATACCCAAAGCTAAGGTGAGCTGTAGCTCCCAGATTGTGTAATTCCGTTTTCACAGGGAAAACTACAGTGTCTTGTTTTGCACGCACTCGATAATTCCATTGGAAAGCGATCCCTCCATAAATCCTCCAAAAAGCATAATCAGTAGAGGAAGAACTTCGCCAACGTAAACTCAAAGGTAACTCTAGTGATTGAATAGAAAAAAATAAGGGAGAAACTGTTGGATCATCATTAAGTGTATAAAGTCCTTTAGTTTGTTGGTCTACCGTTCTATTTAAATTTGTGTTGTAACGTTCAAATCCCATCCCCAGCCCAACTCCTAAGGCAAATTGACCAGAAGAATCTATTGGAAAATCCCGCACCAATCCCCATTGAAAATGACTGGAAAGACCTCTAGCATCAAAATTTTCTTGGTCGGTGTCTAAAGCGATAAAAGACACACCCAAATAGATTTGATCCTCTCTATAAAAAGAAAAATCAGTAGAGTCTGTTTTTACATCATTATAAACTAAAGAGGACTCCTCCTGACTAAAAGATAAAAAACCGATCAGCAAAGCAAATGAAATTAAAGTATGTGTAAATCTTAAATCCACGTCGAGTCAATGTAAAAAAAAAGTGCCTTAAAAAGACACTTTTATCTATTGTAAATTACAAGTATATTAATTTATGTTTTGCGTATAATCACCAACTCGTGTTGTATAGTTGATTTTTAAGGCACTAACTTTTCTTAATTCTTGTTTGATATCCTGGATTAAACCCATTTTAGTTTCACTATCAACCTTCAAAGCAGTTGTCAGAACATTTTGGAGTTCTTGACGCTTTGTGGCACGCTCTGCTAAAATAAAAGCTCCTACTTCACTAACCGTAGCAAACTTATCGTTTAACTGTATTCTTGCTGTAGAACCATATTTGTCAACATAGCGACTTGAAGGTTTGCCTGCATAGATATACATAACACGATCTTTCTTATCAAGCTTTTCTACTTGATCTGCAGCTGGTAGTTTATTGACAATTAATAAAGTACTGTCTCTCATCACAGTAGCAACCATGAAAAAGAATAACAACATAAAAACAATATCGGGGAGCGATGCAGTATTAATTGCAGGCGATTCTCCTCCTTTTTTCTTTTTAAATTTTGACATAGTTTTTTATTTAACTGGATTTACTGCTTGATTCTGCTTCCGAAAGTTTCTGTGGATACATTTGTTTAACCACGTCTAACATCGGTTTTAATTCCTCGCGATCATCTTCAGAGGTCCTTGGATCGTCGTATTTCTTTTGAGCCTCAACATAATTTAATCCTAAATTAGGATTGAGACGCAAAAATTCACGATTACGCAACTCATTGTAGGCCGCTACCAATTCGTTTTGAACAGCGATGTACACCTTATAGGTGGTTTCGCGGTCACTCTTTAATGAAATAATAGCCTTGTCTGGATTATCTGATGATGACTCATCTCGTTTTCCCTGACAATAAGCACAAGCTTCATCTCCTACTCCACCTCCGTTATCAAGAAACTCAACAGCTAAAGAACGTAAGTCTTTAATATCTGCTAATTCCTCTTCTACAAGAAGTTGGTCATTTTTACTTACTAGAACAGTAAAAATATTTTTCTGCCTGATAATTGGAGGGTCAACTTGATCTTCCATTGGTGGTAATTTACGATTCAATCCACTGTCTGTTTCAATGGTTGTAGTAACCAAGAAAAAGATGAGAAGAAGAAACGCAATATCGGCCATAGAACCTGCATTAACTTCGGGTGCTGCTCTTTTTGCCATAATCTATCTGTTGAATAATTTCTTACCTCCAAAAAACACCATAGAACCAATGGCCAATGCTGCTAAAAGATAAAACATTCTTAATCCTGTTTCTACCCATCGGGATCCACTAGCTGAAAGTATTTCACCGTCTTTTAATGGAGTTTCAACACCAGAGGAAGCGCCATAAGCGATAACCAATATGACAACAAAACATCCTATAAAAAGGAGGGATTTTTTCAATTTCTGTCCACTAGAAGCTAGGTTTAATAAAGAAAATAAAACAGTAATGATTACTGTTATTACAAGAATAGCAATAGACAGGGACACCAAAGGAGATACTGTTCCAAAGTCGCCCATACTGGCTGCCATTTTAATTTCTTCATCTCCTGCGCCAATAACTCTAAATAAGAATATAACGCCTAGCAAACCAAAAACAGCACTAATAACTTTTACAATTGTTTGAATATTCATAATGAATTGCTGTTAAGGGTTAATTATTTTTTTTGTGCAACAAGGATGTCAATCAATGTGATTGAAGCATCTTCCATATCGTTTACAATACTATCGATTTTTGCAACAATGTAGTTATAGAATACTTGAAGAATAATAGCAACTACAAGTCCAAATACCGTTGTTAGAAGGGCGACTTTAATACCCCCTGCAACAAGTGAAGGCTGCATGTCTCCAGCTGCTTCAATCTTATCAAATGCTTGAATCATCCCAATTACCGTCCCCATAAATCCTAACATGGGAGCCAATGCAATAAATAAAGATATCCAAGACACATTTTTTTCAAGTTTTCCCATTTGAACGCCTCCATAAGCTACAACAGCTTTTTCAGCACTTTCAACACCCTCATCCATTCTATCTAAACCTTGATAGAAAATAGAAGCTACAGGTCCTTTAGTATTTCTGCAGTATTCTTTGGCAGCATCAACACCACCTGAGGACAATGCTTCTTCAACATCTTCAGTTAATTTCTTAGTGTTTGTAGTCGCTAAGTTCAAAAAGATGATACGCTCAATAGCGATGGCTAATCCGAGGATCAAACAGATCAATACGATTCCCATGAAACTGGGTCCACCTTCGATGAAACGTTTCTTTAATTCCTGAGTGAAAGTTGCGGATTCAGCTGTAGCTTGATCATCAGCATCTTGAGAAATTGTAGTAGCAACTGTGCTAGTAGTAATGATTGTAGCGTTGGCAGTAGCCATAAAACCTAGCAGTGTAAGGGCAAAAAATAATTTTTTCATTTTAAATAATTGTTTGTTCTTTTAAATTAAATGCGTTTAAAGATAAAAAAAAATATACACGATATTATTTTTTTGCAGAGAGGAAGGGATTCGAACCCTCGATACGCTTTTGGCGTATACACACTTTCCAGGCGTGCGCCTTCGACCACTCGGCCACCTCTCTTAATCTATATCCAAATAAAGGGAAAATTATCTTTCTAAAAAAATATTTTTCTTTCTAAAATTTAATTTTTTGGTTTTTAAAAATAGATAATGCATTTTTTGTAGTGATTGAAGCAATCTCATCTTCAGTTAAACCATAACATTGAGCCACTTTTTCTGCAATCAAAGAAAGATAACTACTTTCATTTCGTTTTCCTCGATAGGGTGCTGGTGCCAAATAAGGAGCATCTGTTTCCAGGACGATAGCTTCAGAGGGGATTTCATTCAAAAACTGGTCTATCTTTCCATTCTTAAAAGTCACCACTCCACCTATTCCTAGTTTGAAATTTAAATCAATAGCTCGCTTAGCCTCCTCCAATGTACCTGTAAAACAATGAAAGATACCATATAAATCATTTCCTCGATGTTCCTCTAAAACTTCAAACACTTCATTAAATGCATCGCGACAATGAATTACTATTGGGAGCCCATACTCTTTTGCCCATATTATCTGTTGGGAAAAGGCAACTTGTTGTTCTTTAATAAATTCTTTTTCCCAATACAGATCCATACCAATCTCACCTATGGCACAAAATTTTCGCGCCTTTAATTGCACTTCCACCAAAGTGAGTTCGTCTTTATAATTTTCCTTAACATGCGTAGGGTGTAATCCAGCCATCAAATGTACTTGAGCAGGATAAGCAGCTTCCAAGGCATACATACGCTCAACATAAGTACTGTCAATAGCCGGAATGAAAAAATGTTGTACACCAGCAGCCTGAGCATTTTGCAACACTAAACTTCGATCTTCATCAAAAGCTTCGACATATAGATGGGTGTGAGTGTCTATCAATAGCATATTGAGATATTATTATTTGAATTTATAAGGATACAAAGTTACTTAACTATATAAAGACTCTTCTGTTTAAACAGAACAATTACTTTTGTGTTGGCTAAGCTAATTTAGTTATTAAGGTAAAAATGATAACACGTCCTTCTGTTTCTTTTCAAATGACCAAAACACGTCACATTGTATGCAAGGCGCATATTAATGGTGTCAGTTGTCAATTACTTATTGACACGGGAGCCTCTTCTAGTTGCATCCACTCAAAACTACAGGAGCACTTTAAATTACGAAGTAAAGGGGATCCTTTTGCAGCAGCAGGAGCAAGTAAAGGTAAAATGGAAGCTGTATTGACGGCAAAGAGTAAAATACAATTGGGAAGACATGAAGTCGGAAAGTTAAGCTTTGTATTGCTAGATCTAACTCATATTAACACCACATTATCATCTCAAGGGGCTTTACCCATTGAGGGTATCATTGGTGCTGATTTCTTAAAAAAAAATAAAGTAGTTGTTGATTACCGAAATCGAAAACTTTGGTTATAACTCAAATGCTTTTTTTACATCTCCATCCATAAGGTGAGTCAAAGGATCTTCTAAAGCCTCTTTTATAGCAACTAAAAAACCAACAGATTCTTTTCCATCAATAATTCGGTGATCATAAGACAACGCCAAATACATCATTGGACGTATCTCAACTTTACCATTAATCGCCACAGGTCGCTCAATAATATTGTGCATTCCCAAAATTCCTGATTGGGGCGGATTTATAATAGGTGTTGACAACATAGATCCAAAAACACCTCCATTAGATATTGTAAAAGTACCTCCTGTCATATCATCTACTGTTATTTTTCCATCACGTGCACGAACAGCCAAACGTCCAATTTCTTTTTCAATTCCACTAAAGCTTAAATTTTCAGCATTTCTAACTACCGGAACCATTAATCCTTTGGGACCTGAAACTGCTACACTAATATCACAATAATCATAGGCGATTTTATAATCCCCATCCATCATAGAATTTACATCAGGAAAGAGACCTAAGGCTCGAACTACAGCTTTTGTGAAAAAACTCATAAAACCAAGTTTTACCCCATGCTTTTCAAAAAACGCATCTTTATGTGCATTCCGAACAGCAAAAATGGGAGCCATATCTGCTTCATTGAAAGTGGTGAGCATTGCAGTTTCATTTTTTGCATCAACAAGACGCTCTGCAACTTTACGGCGCAACATAGAAAGTTTTGTTCTACTTTGTGCACGAGCTCCCCAATCAGGCTGGCTTCCCATGGAAGGAGTCGCTTTCACTGCATCTTCTTTTGTAATTCTACCTGCTCTACCAGACCCGTTAATAGACTTTGGATCCATTCCTTTTTCAGCAATAATTTTTCTTGCAGCAGGGGAAGGGGTCTGTGATGCATAAGTAGTTTCTTGAACCGGAGCTGCTTTAGGAGATTCAGAAGCCACAGCAACAGGCTTATCCTCACCGGAATTCTCTTTGCCCTCAGGAACTTTTCCTTCGGTGTCAATTAAACAGACAACCGCTCCTACGGCCACAGCATCTCCTTCCTCAGCTTTGAGTGTAATCGTTCCACTAACTTCTGCTGGAAGTTCTAAAGTAGCCTTATCCGAATCTACCTCTGCAATCGCTTGATCTTTTTCTACGTAATCTCCATCAGCGACAAGCCATTGAGCAATTTCTACTTCGGTGATCGATTCTCCTGGAGAAGGAACTTTCATTTCTAAAATCATGATCTATTTCTTAGGTTTTCTTATAAAATTATCTTGTGTTGGATCAAAAACATAATCAATTACTTGTTGATGACGTCTCTGGAATCGAATTGCGCTTCCTGCTGCTGGAGCTCCATAATAGCGTCTTGTTGCGGGTCTAAAACGTTGTGCATTGGGCAACTGTAAAAGTAAAAAACTCCATGCCCCCATATTTCGCGGTTCTTCTTGTGCCCATACAATATCTTTGGCATTTTCAAATTGTGCTATAGCTGCCTCAATTTCATTAACAGGCAGAGGAAAAAGTTGTTCCAAACGAATCAACGCAACATCCTCACGTCCTTTTTCTTCTCTTGCTTTATATAAATCGTAATAGAATTTACCTGAACAAAAAACTACTGATTTAATTTCGCTTGGGGTTACCGTTTCATCCAGAATTAAAGGTTGAAAAGAACCTTTCATGAATTCCTCTTTTGAAGAAACCGCTTGCGGGTGACGCAACAAACTTTTTGGAGTAAAGATCACCAAAGGCTTTCGATATTTCGTTTTCATTTGGCGTCTCAAAATGTGAAACATATTCGCCGGTGTAGTACAATTGGCAACAAACATATTATCTTTTGCACAAAGCTGAAGATAGCGTTCCATTCTCGCAGAAGAATGTTCTGCTCCCTGCCCTTCATATCCGTGAGGCAATAATAACACAAGTCCATTTTGAAGCTTCCATTTATCCTCAGCAGATGATATATACTGATCAAGCATGATCTGAGCTCCATTTGAAAAATCTCCAAACTGTGCTTCCCAGAGGGTCAGTGTATTTGGACTTGCCATGGCATAACCATAATCAAATCCCATTACACCATATTCAGATAAAAGTGAGTTGTAGACACTAAAATGACCTTGATCTCCTGGTTTGATTCTATTTAATAAAACAATTTCTTCCTCAGCGTTTTCAGATTTAATTACTGCGTGACGGTGAGAAAATGTCCCACGTTCCACGTCTTGTCCAGACAGTCTTACGTTGTACCCTTCTTGAAGTAAAGTACCATAAGCTAATAGCTCACCCATTGCCCAGTCTAACTGATTTTTATCAAAGTACATCGCTTTACGGTCAGCAATTAGACGTTCAATTTTTCTTAAAAAATTAAATTCACTGGGTAAAGAAGTTATTGTCTCGGCAGTAGCATCTAAAAGTGCTTTTGAAACTCCCGTTGAGACAGTTTTACTCATTTCTGTTTCATCGACACGCTCAAAAGTTTTCCATTCATCCGCCATAAACGGAGTAATTACAGTTGTTTTTACTTTGCGTGAGTCTTCCAGATCGTGTTCCAAGGAATCCTTGTATTCCTTTTCTAAGGTTTTAACATATTGATCATCTATAATTCCTGCGGCTTTAAGTCCGGCAGCATAGATATCTCTGGGGTTCTGATGCTTCGCAATGGCTTTATATAATTGGGGTTGGGTAAATCGAGGTTCGTCGCCTTCATTATGACCATATTTTCTGTAACCCAAAAGATCAATAAATACATCGCCTCCAAAACGCATTCTGTAATCCAACGCAAATAGAGTAGCATGCACAACCGCTTCAGCATCATCAGAATTTACATGCATTACCGGGGAAAGGGTCACTTTGGCCACATCTGTACAATACGTACTGGTTCGAGCATCTAAATAGTTTGTAGTAAATCCTATCTGATTATTCACAACAATATGAACCGTACCTCCAGTACCATAGCCTTTTAAACCTGCCATCTGAACAATCTCATAGGGCAAGCCTTGCCCAGCTATTGCTGCGTCTCCATGAACAATAATGGGTAAAACTTTATTCGTATTTCCCTTAAATTTATTTTCCAGTTTTGCACGTGTAATCCCTTCCACTACGGCTCCTACAGTTTCGAGATGTGAAGGATTAGGAGCGATATTCATGTTTATGTGTTTCCCATTATCGGTAACACGCTGTGAAGTCCATCCTAAATGGTATTTTACATCACCATCAAAAATAACCTCCTCGTAATCTTTTCCATCAAACTCGCTAAAAATATCTTTACTTGACTTTCCAAAAATATTGGTCAGGGTATTTAATCGTCCGCGGTGTGCCATTCCCATAACAAATTCTTCCACACCTTGATTGGCAGCTGCCTCTACGATGGCATCTAATGCTGGAATTAGAGATTCCCCTCCTTCAAGAGAAAAGCGCTTTTGGCCAACGTATTTGGTATGTAGAAAATTTTCAAAACCAACCGCTTGGTTTAGTTTTTTAAGAATGTGCTTCTTTTGCTCTACTGAAAATTTGGGATGATTATCATTAACATTCAAACGTTGCTGAATCCAATTCAATTTTTCTGGATTCCGGATATACATATATTCAATCCCTATAGAATCACAGTAAATTTTTTGTAAATGCTCAATGATTGTTTGCAATGAACTTGGGCCAATGCCCATAATTTCTCCTGCATTAAACACTGTCGCTAAGTCGCCTTGAGACAAACCGAAATTTTCAATATCTAATGTAGGAGTGTATTTTCTTCGATCACGAACAGGATTTGTTTTTGTAAATAAATGCCCACGGGTACGATATCCATCAATCAACTTTACGACACGGAATTCTTTTTGTACCTGCTCCGGCACCTCTACTTGAGAATTAACAGCTGCACCACCATTATTTTCCATTCCAAAGTCAAATCCTTGAAAAAAAGCTCTCCAACTGGGCTCTACACTATCTGGTTGCTGTAAATATTGATCATATAGTTCTGCAAAATGTGCAGTATGCGCAGCGTTTAAAAACGAATAATTATCCATGCAATGGTTTGATACTAAAATCTTAATGTCAAAATTACAACTTTTGCCTAAAGTGGGTCTTTATTTCTTAAAAAATACGTGTTTTATATATCAATTTTTTCGCCACAAAAAAAGAGGCTTAAAAAGGGGAAAACTTTTTTTAAAACCCCTCTTTATTAAGGAACATTTTAATACCTTTTTCGACATGTTTGCACTCGTTGATTGTAATAATTTTTACGCCTCCTGTGAGCGGGTATTTCAACCGCAATGGGAAGGCAAGCCCGTGGTCATCCTCTCCAATAATGACGGCTGTGTGATTGCGCGAAGCAATGAAGCCAAAGCATTAGGTATTCCCATGGGAGCTCCTGCTTTTCAATACAAACAACAATTTAAGCAACAAGGCATTAAAGTGTTTTCTTCCAACTATCCCCTCTATGGCGACATGAGCAGTCGGGTAATGACGATACTAGAAAAATATACTCCCAACATAGAGGTTTACAGTATCGATGAGGCTTTCTTACAATTCAAAGGTTTTGATTTATTTGATTTAGAACAAGAGGGGTATCGAATGCGTAAGCAAGTAAGGCAATGGACAGGTATTCCTGTCTCTGTAGGGATGGCACCCACAAAAGCCTTAGCTAAAATCGCCAATAAAATTGCTAAAAAATTTGCTGCCCGCACCCGAGGGGTTTATTGTATTGACACCGAAGAAAAAAGAATTAAAGCCTTGAAGTGGACAGAAATAGGTGACGTTTGGGGTATAGGCAGGCAACACAGAAAACGCTTAGAAACCATTGGAGTTGCCAACGCCTTGCAATTCACACAACTCCCTGACGAATGGGTACGAAAACACATGAGTGTCTTGGGTTTGCGGTTAAAAAAAGATTTATCAGGAATTCCCTCCATACAACTCGAAGAAATTACGCCTCCCAAAAAAGGAATTGCCACGACCCGAAGTTTTGAAGGGACACTGACTCGTTATTCAGATTTAGAAGAACGCATCTCAACCTTTGCCACAAGCTGTGCGGAAAAAATGCGCAAACAGCAAAGTAGTTGTAATGCACTCTTAGTTTTTGTAAAAAGTGATCCCCATAAAAAAGGAAGTATTCCCTATCGTAATAGCTGTGTGTTACCCCTACCCCATGCAACTAATTCAAGCATTACCTTAAGCAAATACGCCATCATGGGCTTAAAAAAAATGTTCAGAGAAGGAATTCATTATAAAAAAGCAGGAGTGATGATCATGGGACTAGTCCCTACAGAAGAACGTCAATTAACTCTTTTTCAAAATAATAACGAAAAGCATTTGGCCGTCATGCAAAGCTTCGACAAAATTCACAAACGCTTTGGGCCACATCGCATAAAACTGGGAAATCAAGATTTAAAGCGGACCTGGAAAATGAGACAAGAACATTTATCGCAGCGGTTCACTACAGAACTCAACGAAGTCATTATTGTAAAATAAATATGGAATCAAAAAAATTAGTTTTCTTTCACCCCGATCAAGAGCACCACAAAAAAATGCACTGGGCACAAGAAGGTATTTCCGCCGGTTTTCCTTCTCCTGCAGATGATTTTAAAGAATTACGCATCAGTATTGACCAAGAGGTGGTTCGGAATGAAGAAGCTACTTTTTATGCGCGGGTTGCTGGTGAATCCATGCAAGGAGCCGGTTTGGATGATGGAGATTTATTAGTCATTGACCGCAGCCTTGAACCTGCAGACAACAAAATTGCCATCTGTTTTATTGATGGAGAATTTACCGTAAAACGCCTTAAAGTAACCCAAGACGAGATCCTTCTAATCCCTGAAAATCCCAAATACCAACCCATAAAAATTACCGAAGAAAACGAATTGATTATCTGGGGAGTGGTGACCTATGTGGTCAAAAAATTATGATTTAAAAGTGTAGCTGCTCATGAAACATTCGCCTATCCTTTATCTTCTTCTCACCCTCCTTTTTTTTAATTGTAACAAAGAAGAAGGGTCCGTAAAAACCCCTGATTGCATAACACAAAAGATAGCAGCCATACAAAAAGAAGAGGTTCGGAATCCGCCAGCAAAAGTTTATCGGTATACCTTTGAAGGAAAAACAGTTTACTTCTTCCCACAATACTGCTGCGATTTTTTTAGTGAATTGTATGATGATGAATGTACCCTGATATGTGCTCCCAACGGAGGTATCACAGGAATGGGGGATGGAAAATGTTCTGGTTTTTTTGCCGAACGGAGAAATGAAATATTGGTTTGGGAGGACGATAGGAAATAACTGTTAAATGACTGTTATTTAAAAAATAAACTGAAATTCTTTTATTACTATATTTGGTTTCATCAGAATAACTATAAATGAATAAAATTCGAGTTGGAGTTGTGGGTTTGGGTCGCTTGGGATTTACACACGCAGAAAATATTACTTCTACAAAAAACGCTAGCCTAATTGCAGTATGTAGCCATTCGGAAGAGGAGCTAAAAAAAGCAAAAGAAAAGTTGGGTGTAACCAACTGCTTTACCGACATTAAAAAAATGGTGGAAACAATAGATCTAGATGCAGTGATCTTGGTTTCTCCTTCAAATTTTCATGCAGAGCAAAGCATCTATTGCCTTAAAAAGGGGCTTCATGTCTTTTGTGAAAAACCATTAGCTACCACTATAGACGCCTGTAAAGAAGTTGAAAAAATAGTTGCAGAAAATCCGTCAAAAGTATTTATGCTTGGGTTTATGCGGCGTTATGACCCTTCCTATTTATATGCCAAAAAATGTATTGATGAGGGAAAAATTGGCCGACCTATTCTCTTTAGAGGCTACAGTGTAGATCCTAATTCAGCCATAGAAGGAGCACTAAAATATGCAGCACACAGTCCAGGTCAATTTATAGATATGGCGGTACATGACTTTGATTTAGCACGTTGGTTTTTAAAAGCAGAACCCACTAGTATTTATGCCATAGGAGGGTGTTATCTTCATCAGGAATACAAACAGTATGATGATGGAGATAATGTTTCGGCACTTCTGAAATTTGAGAACGAGGCTATGGCTTTCATCTTTGCGGGTCGCACTGCAACACATGGTTATAATGTAGAAACCGAAATTGTAGGTACCCACGCCACCCTCAGAATTGGATCAGTACCACAGAAAAATTTAGTGGAAATACTTGATAAAGAAGGGGTAAGAAAAGAATGTTCTCAATCGTTTAATGAACGTTTTGATGTTGCTTTCAAAAATGAAATTCAGGAATTCATTGCCTGTATTGTAGAAGAGAGATATCCAGAAATCAGCGCACATGATGGAACACAAGCTTCATATATTGCAGAAATGGCTACTGAATCATTTAAAAATAATATCTTAATTAACTTATGAAATTGATTACAATTGGTATTGTAGGAATGGGAAGAATTGGGAAAATACACCTTTCCAATATTACACGATTTATTCCCCAAGCAGAAGTTGTTGCTATTGCACATGCCAATGCTGAGGCGCAAGTGTATGCCAAGCAATTTGGGGTGACTCAATTTTATGATGAAATTGAAGGTTTATTGGGAAATTCAGGAATTGACGCTATTATCATTGCCTCCCCCACTGCTTTTCACGCCTCACATATTAAACTTTGCATTGAAGCTAAAAAAGCAATTTTCTGTGAAAAACCCATGGACCTTTCTTTGTCTGTTGTGCAAGAAGTGGTATCACTTGTTGAATCCAGTAAAGTGCATTTCATGGTTGCTTTTAATCGAAGGTTTGATCCCAGCTTTTTAAAAGTAAAAGAAAAAATCACTAATGATACCATTGGCACTCCTCACCTCATCATTATAACCAGTAGAGACCCTGGGCCTCCCCCCCTAGAATATATAAAAACTTCAGGAGGACTCTTTTTAGATATGGCAATACATGATTTTGATATGGCTTGCTATTTAATGGACGATGAAGTAGAAAGTGTTTATGCTAGTGCTACTGTTTTTGGCGCTCCTGCTATTGAAGAATTAGGGGATATTGATACTGCAATTACCACACTTACTTTTAAAAAAGGGGGAATGGCCTGTATCAATAACAGTCGTAATTCAAGTTATGGTTACGATCAGCGGATTGAAGTTTTTGGAAGTAAGGGAATGACAGGAGCAAAGAATAAAACCCTAGATCAACATTATAGTGCCGATGAATCAGGTTTTTACACTCCCGTACTACAAGACTTTTTTTTAGAACGCTATGCAGACTCCTATAGAATGGAATTAATAGCCTTTATTAAAAGTCTTATGCAACAAACATCCTCTCCAATCAGCGCAAGTGAGGGTCTAAAAAGTATGCTGATTAGCTTGGCAGCAAAAAAATCTATTCTAGAAAAAAGGGTAGTTACCTTAACAGAAATGATGAATTAAAAACAGACTATGACAACCTTACTAACCTTTATTGCTTACACCGCTTTTGTTGCTTTTTACTCTTGGTATAAATTAAGGAAAGAGAACCTCAGTTCCCAAGATGGTTATTTTTTAGGTGGAAGAAGTCTTACGGGGGTTGTGATTGCAGGGTCCATGTTATTGACCAATATCTCTACCGAGCATTTGATCGGGATGAATGGTTCTTCTTATAAAAATGGATTTATCATTATCGCTTGGGAAGTAACCTCGGCACTAGCACTCATCGTTGCTGCAGTATATTTTGTACCCAAATATTTAAAAATGGGATTGACAACCATACCTCAATATTTGGAACAGCGTTTTGATAAAACCACCCGAACCTTAGTGGCTTTTTTCTTGATGATCTCTTTTGTAGTCACCTTGTTACCTATCGTATTATATACTGGGGCAATTAATTTAGAAAGTATTTTTAATGTGTCAGAAGTCCTAGGTGTTTCTCAACAACAAGGAATCACGATTACCGTAATTGGCATTGGTTTATTGGGATCACTCTATGCTATTGTTGGAGGATTAAAGGCTGTTGCTGTTTCAGATACAATAAATGGATATGGTCTATTGATTGGGGGCTTGGCGGTGCCTTGTATTGCTTTAGCAAGCATTGGCGAAGGAAATATTTTTACGGGTTTAAAAACAGTTTATAATCATGCGCCAGAAAAATTTAATGTGGTGGGGGCTTCTGATTCTATCCTTCCTTTTGGTGTCCTTTTTACAGGGTTGATCATCAATCAACTTTATTTTTGGAGCATGAACCAGACCATTATCCAGCGCGCCTTAGGTGCTAAAAGTTTAGTAGAAGCCCAAAAAGGACTTCTATACACGGGCGTATTAAAAATACTAGTCCCCTTAATTATTATTCTTCCCGGTGTCATTGGCTTTTATTATTATGGTGATTCGCTCTATGAAAATCAAGACATGATTTACCCAGAACTCATCAAAAAAGTATTCCCTGTAGGATTGATTGGTCTTTTTGCTGCCATCGTTATGGGAGCGGTTTTGAGCACCTTCAATAGTGTTTTAAATAGCGCCGCCACTATTTTTAGTATTGATATTTACAAAGGGATTTTTGAGAAAGATTGTGCAGACAGAAAATTGGTGGGTGTAGGAAAATTAACCTCTGCAGTTTTAGCTTTTTTTGCTATTCTAGTCGCTCCTTTTGTAGCTAATGCACCTGACGGGCTCTATCAACTCCTACAACAATTGAATGGTATTTTCTTCATTCCCATAGCTTCTATCATGTTGGCAGGATTTTTAACCAAAACCATTTCAGCTACTGCAGCCAAAGCAGCTTTAATTATAGGATTGACCTTTTACATACTTACTACTTTTATCTTCCCAGTAGACATTCATTTTGTGCATGTATGGGGAATTGAATTTGTATTGAATGTAGTGGTGATGTTTGGAGTTTCCTATTGGTATCCACAATCCCAAAAGGAATGGGAAGCACAACCCGCTTTATTAGACTTAAAAACGTGGAAATACACAACACACTTTTCAATTAGCCTTTGTGTGATTACCGTTTTAATTTATGTTCTGTTGGGGAGTTAAGATTAAACCCTACTCCATCAATACTTTATGAAACACCTTGGCTAAGAAAGTGGCCAATTGCTCGCTACTGAGATTAATATCAGAAGTATGGGTTGCTAAAAAAAGTTCAGGAGGCGCGCCCACGAGCATAAAACTCAAAAGAAGAAATTCGTATTTTTCATTAAAATCCTTAATCCGTTTTGAAGATTTTAAATCTCGAATTAAGTCTTTGACTATGGTTTTAATAATTTCACTTTGGTAAGAGCTTTGACGAATGTGCGCCTGGTTAATCACATGAAAATCTATCATTTGAGGAGAACCTATAAAATCAAAATAGCATTTAAAGGTTGCAAATAGATAGTCATAAACGGAGAGTGACTTCTCTCTATTAGCCTTAATTTCAGTTTGAATATTTCCATTCATTTGAGAAATAATAGCATCAAATAGAGAATTAACATCTGGGAAGTAATTATAGAAAGTACCACGGGCAATACCACTTTGTTCAACAATATCGGCTACGGTAGTTTTTTCCAAACCTCTTGATGAAAACAACTTTAGAGACTCGTCCAATAGGCGTTCGCGAATCTGAATTTTCGAAGATTCGCGTTTACCTAAAAGATGTGTTTCTGTATTCATGAGATTATAATCGTTCGAAAATACCTGCAATTCCTTGACCCCCACCCACACAGGCAGTAACCATACCATAGCGCTGTTTGCGTCGTTGCATTTCATCTAACAATTGTATTGTAAGCTTTGCGCCTGTACATCCCAGTGGATGCCCCAATGCAATAGCGCCTCCGTTTACATTGACTGTTTCTGGATTTAATCCTGCTTCTTGAATTACTGCTAATGCTTGAGCTCCAAACGCTTCATTTAACTCCGTTTGTTCAATGTCGCTCAGTTGTAAACCTGCTTGTTTCAGTGCCTTTGGAATCGCTATGCAAGGTCCAATTCCCATATACAAAGGATCAACACCCCCCACAGCGCAAGCTGCTAAACGAGCAATAGGTTTTAAATTCAATTGCTTTACCATGGTTTCGCTGACCACCAAAGTAAACGCAGCTCCATCAGAAGTTTGAGAAGCATTACCTGCAGTTACGACACCTTTTACTTTAAAGGCGGGACGTAATTTTGCTAATCCCTCCAAACTAGTTTCACGTCTTACTCCCTCATCCATAGAGACCGTATGGGTTTTAGTCGCTCGTTTTCCGTCGGCCACAAAAACCTCTTCAACCTCAATAGGAACAATCTGGTCATTAAATTTACCCCCATCAATTGCGGCGGTCGCTTTATTGTGAGACTCAAAAGAAAAAAGATCAGCTGCTTCTCTAGTAATACCATATTTGGCAGCTACTGCTTCTGCAGTTGCTCCCATACCGACGTGATAATTTAGATTTTCCAAATTGGCTTTATAACTCGGAGCTAGCTTGTAACCTGTCATTGGGATCATACTCATACTTTCAGCTCCACCAGCTAGATAGATATGACCAAAACCAGCATTAATTTTTGCGACAGCTTGTGAGATTGCTTCCAAACCTGATGCACAATAACGGTTAATCGTAATTCCGGGAACTTCTTTTCCTAAAGCTCTAGCTGCAATCAAACGACCTACTTGCAGCCCTTGCTCTCCTTCTGGATTAGCACAGCCCACAATTACATCGTCTATTGACTTTGGATCAACCTCAGGAACAGCTGCCATTAAATGTTTGATTACTTCTACTGCTAAATCATCGGAACGATAGTTTTTAAATCCTCCTTTATTTGCTTTTCCTACAGCAGATCTGTAGCCTTTGATAATATATGCTTCCATTGTTTAGTTTCTTAAAGGTTTATTATTCATGAGGAGATATTGGATACGGTCTAAGGTTTTTTGATTTCCTAAAAGACTTAAAAAACCTTCTCTTTCAATATCCAATAAATACTGTTCACTTACTTTTTGAGCACTAGTTAAATCACCCCCACAAATTACATAAGCAATTTTACGAGCAATCTCCACATCATAATCTGACATATATTCACCCAATCTGAATTCGTTTATAGCCGAATACAATACACTCAATCCACCTCTACCAAGAACTTCAATATCTTCTCTAACCGAGGGAGGCATGTAGTTTTTTGATAATTGTAATACTTTGTCTTTTGCTAATCCAATATTCATTGGAGTGTTAACACTAACAAAGTCGCGTCCTTCTTTTAAATAATTTAAATCATACGCTTCGTATGCAGAAGTGGAAACCGCTGCTGTAGCGATAGTTTTAAAGTATTTTATTAATGTTGGGGACTGAACATCTCCTTCAAAAAATTCGTCACTCGCCCGAACAGCAAATTCTTTGGTTCCTCCTCCTCCAGGCAATAGACCTACTCCCACTTCTACCAATCCAATATAGGATTCAGCAGCATAAATCCCGGCATCACAATGCATGGCAATTTCACATCCACCTCCAAAAACGTAGCCTTGAGTAGCTACAACTACGGGGATTTTGGATGTTCGTATTCGCATATTAATTTGTTGAAAATCATCAATCATTTGACCCAAAGGTTCAAATTGTTTCTGCATGGCCAACATCCCAACATTCATCAAATTGGCTCCAACAGAAAATTGTTTTCCATTATTCCCAATCACAATACCTTTCCAGTTACCTTCTTCTGCAATTCGAACTACCTCATCCATTGCACGTCCAATACCTTCACCAATAGCGTTACTTTTACTTGTAAATTCAAGACACATAACTCCATCTCCAATATCATGAACAGTACATTCACTATTCTTAATTATCGGAGCGTTTTCACGATAGGTATCTAAAATAATAAAGGCTTCTGAACCGGGAACAATCTCAAATTTCTTAGACTGAATATTGAAATATTTTTTATGTCCCTTTTCTTGTTTATAAAAGGTATTTTCTCCCGTAGCCTTCAAATCAGAAATCCATTGAGGTAGTGTCTCTCCGATTGCCTCAACTAATTCGATTCCTTTTTCTAAACCAATTAAATCCCAATATTCAAAGGGTCCATAATCCCAAACATAACCCGTACGCATGGCGTCATCAACGGGGAAGTATTGATCTGAAATTTCAGGTACTCGTTGTGCTATATAAGCGAATAAGGCTCCAAAATAATCTCTGTAAAATTGATGCTCTTTACTGTCGCCATCAACTAAAAACTGGAGTCTTTTATTCATCAACTCCATCCCCTTGGCAGTTTTTATGATATCCAGCTTTGGACGAGCGGATGGCTCGTATTCCAGCGTTTCAAGATTCAAAACATTGATAATGGATTTCCCATTGGCATCACGCTCTTGGGTTTTTTCATAAAATCCTTTTCCTGATTTATTACCTAAAAATTTATTATCCAAAAGGAAACGCATAAACTTGGGCTCTGAACGATCTTTTGTTTTATCAATATAGGTGTCCCCTTGTACATTATTCATCACAAAACGGCTCACATTATCACTGGTATCCAACCCTACTAAGTCTTGTAGTCTGAAGGTAGCAGTACTTGGTCTTCCAATAAGTGTACCAGTCAATGCATCCACTTCTTCCACTCCAAAATTATATTTTTCTGTAAGGAGCGTCATTTCAGTTCCTGACATCACTCCAATTCGATTGCCTATAAAAGCAGGGGTGTCTTTACATAAAACAGTTTGTTTTCCTAGACCAGTTTTTCCAAATTCCATAAAAAATTCAGTAACATCAGGCTGCGTATCAGGTGTTGGTATAACTTCCAATAAACGCAAATATCTAGGGGGATTAAAAAAGTGAGTCCCACAAAAATGAGCTTTGAAATCCTCGGAACATTTTTCTGCCAATAAATGAATCGGTATACTCGAAGTATTAGAAGTCACCAAACTATTCGGTTTTCGAAAAGAATCTACTTTTTGTAGTACTTGATGTTTTATATCCAAACGCTCCACAACAACTTCAATGATCCAATCCGCTGTAGCAATTTTTTCAAAATCATCATCAAAATTACCTATTGAAATTCTGGAGGCAAATGATTTTTTGTATAATGATGCGGGCTTTGATTTGAGTGCATTTTGTAAAGCGCTGTTTACTATGCTATTTCTTAGGTTTTGGTTTTTAAGTTGATCTCCTTCAAGGTTTGGAGGAATAATGTCTAACATTAAGACTTCCATCCCAATATTAGCCAAATGACAAGCAATCCCTGATCCCATAACTCCAGAACCTAAAACTGCTACTTTTTTGAGTCGATACTTCATGAATATATTTTTTGAATGTCTAAACTAATGAAAAAAATGACATCGTGTCATTTTTTTTTATATTTTTGAATAAAACAACCACTATGAGTCTTGAAAATATGATTTCCCAATTTGAAAAAAGAGCAGCAACAGCAGCTCCAATTGGAGGTACATTAAAATTTGAAGTTGACGGGGTAGGCATCTTAATTGACGGTTCCGGAGATACAAATACAGTAAAAGCATCAGACGATGCCACCGATTGTACTATTAGTCTTACAGCAGAAGTGCTTCAAAAATTGCGTGATGGAGACATTAACCCAATGATGGCAGTAATGGGAGGTCAAATAAAAATTAGTGGAGATATGGGCTTAGCGATGAAAGTCCAATCCCTAATGGGATAACAAAAAACTTACAGTACGTATCGGAAAACGATATAGGTTACGATTACCCCTTTTATGAAAGCGGCCCAAAGCGCGTTATATAAACCCACTTTAGCAACCACTTTTTCTGCTAATTCTTTATGCCATTTCAAAGGATTCATAAAAGAAGTTTTTAAACCGAGCAACTCATATCACTTCCACAACATTGTGGAGATTTTATCTTTCCTTCACAGCTTCTGCAAATAGAAATTTGAACTACTGTACCATCATCTAAAGTTAAATGATCATTCTCTAAAGGTTGGTCACATTTTGCGCAGCTGGCATTGACTGCCATTCCGCAAGAGCTACATTCGTAAGTTGCCATTATTTATTGTTTTAAGTGTTATCTAAATTACGTTTTATTTTAAAAATTCCACTCCATTTTAGCAAAGAAAATAGCAGCCATAGCTAAGGAGTACCATGTAAAACTAAATCAAAGTAGTCCATAAATTCCATTCCTACACCTCCTCCACTAATCCAACGTAATTTTTCCCATATATGAGGTTCTGGAGAAAAAGGTGCTAAGCCCAGAGTAAGAGCAACTAGCAAGGAATTTATAAACGGAAATTTTTTTGCCATAGTTTTACTAAAGTTCGTCAATAGAGTAATAAGGTATTTGTCTTTGAGACACTTTGTCTCTGGGCATTTGAGCATCTACACTTATCAAGTAATCCTTTAAAACAATCGCCAATTCTTTGGCTTTTAAACCTTCATTTACTAATAAATTATTTTGCTCCCTTATGTCGTTGCCCAAATCATAGAGTTCATAATGCTGATCTTCGTGAAAATAAATTAATTTCCAATTCCCTTTTCTTACGGCACTAAAACTACCAATACCAGGACCGGTAGGTCCCCATTCATTGGGGTAGTGCCAAAAAAGAGGTCTGTCAAGAACTTTATTTTCAGAAGCTTTCAAGAGGTTTGTAAAGTCTTTTCCATCAACTTTTTGAATGGTTTCATAATTTTCTATTCCCGCTACAGAGAGAAGAGAAGGAAAAAAATCTTCAATAATTACAGGCGTTTTCTCAATAGAATTAGCTTTTGTTACCCCCGGCCAATAGACCATCATTGGTACACGTATCCCTCCTTCATAAATAGAACCTTTTCCACTATTCAATGGAGCATTGTGTATGTGTTTTCTTCCTCCGCGGGCCACTGCACTCAATCCACCGTTATCAGACATAAACAAAACAACGGTTTCTTTTTCAATTTGTTCTTCCTCCACAAAGTCAAGAACAGATCCCAAAGCCTCATCCATACTTTCAATCATAGAAGCATATTTAGCTTCAGTTACAGAGAGTCCTTGATTAAGATAGAAGTCAATGTATTTTTGATTTGCCATCAATGGTGTATGAACACCATAAAGAGAGAGGTATAAAAAGAAAGGTTGTTTAGACTCCAACGGTTGCTTTAGTGCTAAAAGAGCTTCTTGGGTGAGCGCTTGAGTCAAAAAAATGGGTTTACCATGATACTTTTCCAATCCTGGAACAGCCCAAACTCCAAACTTGTCACTATTTCCAAAATTTTCTGACCCCAGATAACTTCCTGGTGCACCAGCTGCATGACCTGCAATATTGACATTAAACCCTAAGTTGATTGGATCTTCAGCTGGATAGCCTATTGCTCCAAAATGCCCTTTACCCGCATGAACAGTATAATATCCATTGTCTTTTAAAATTTGAGCCAAAGGGGTTGCATGGGCAGCTTGCTTTATTGTACTATCGGTAGTCACCCCATTATAATTCCATTCTGGAAAATCTAATGTTGGGTGATTTAATTCCATAGGTTGTTTTTTGTCTGGATAAAGTGTCCAATTGGTTACCCGGTGCCTTGCTGCATTCATTCCCGTAATTAAACTTACACGTGTAGGTGAACAAACAGGAGTGCTGTATGCATTTGTAAATTTTACTCCTTTGGCACTAAGACGTTCCATATTTGGTGTCTTGTACTTTTCATTTAGTGGGGTTTTTTTATCCCAAAAAGGAACTGATGTATCCTGCCAACCGAGGTCGTCTACAAAAAATAAAATAATGTTAGGCTTTGCATCGGTATCTGAGGGATCACATGCAAAAAAACATGTAATAGAAAACAAAAAAATAAACTTTCTAAACATCATTCAGTAGGCAATTTAGGTGCTTTATAAACGCCTAAATTAGATAAAATCGGGCTCGCTTTTGAATCGATGATCGAAAATCTTAAGGCTGTAATGGGCGGTGTATTAAAACGAATTAATCGCTTATTGCCAACAGTTGCTCCTGTTTCTAGAGTCTGCCAACCTTCCTCGGTTTTGACTTCAAAAGTAAAGGACTTGATTCTTTGTCCTAGGGGAATATATTCCTGAACCATAAAGGTGTTAACCTCCTGGGGACTTGTCCACTCTAGCTCAATTTGTGCTGTATTAACTCCTTCGGGAGCGGCCCAATAAGAATGTTTATTAGTGTCATGAATCAAATCTGCAGCATATCCCTGACGAGAAACCGAAGCTTTAATTTTAGCAGAATCAGCGAAATCTGTTTCATACATTTTACTTAGATAAATCGCTAATTTTTTCAATTGTGCCTCATCATTTTCGTGAACCAATCCTCTGGTATCAATAGGGAGATTTAATAAGAAGTTACTATTCCTGCCTACCGAGTTAAAATAAATGTCGACAAGCTGAGACAATGTTTTTACTTTATCATCTTGTTCGGGGTGATAATACCAACCTGGACGAATCGAGACATCGGATTCTGTGGGTACCCAGTGGGTTCCATTCTCTTGACCTTTTGCATATTTATCAAAACCAGGCATTCCTGCATATACACTATCTCTAAGTATGGGAGACCAAGTAGTATCATAAGCATAGCCTCTTTCGTTTCCTACCCAACGAATATCAGGACCAGCATCACTAAAAATAACTGCTTTAGGCTGTAAATCACGAACAAGATCAATTGTGGTTGGCCACTCATAATAGGTACGCTTTTCGACTCTTCGTTCTTCATTAGCACCTCCATAAAATCCATCTCCCCCATTGGCCCCATCAAACCAAACTTCAAAAATAGGACCGTAGTTCGTTAATAATTCTCTGAGTTGATTTCGATAATAATCTACATACTCTTTTTTTCCATAGTCAGCATGATTACGATCCCATGGGGAAAGGTATACTCCAAATTTTAACCCAAATTCTTTACAGGCATCTGACAACTCTTGAATCAAGTCTCCTTTACCTTCTTTCCAAGGGGAGTTTTTTACGGAATGTTCCGTGTAAGCACTTGGCCATAAAGAAAAACCATCGTGGTGCTTGGCGGTAATAATCAATCCCTTCATTCCGGCTTCTTTTGCTACTCTTGCCCATTGTCTTGCATCCAGTTCAGAAGGATTAAACTGTGCTGGTATTTCATCTCCGTATCCCCACTCTTTATTTGTAAATGTATTCATGTTGAAATGAATAAAACCATAGTATTCTAACTCTTGCCATGCCAATTGATATTCATTTGGCAATGGCTCTACCGGAGGTATGGGTAGAATTTCATTTGAACACGAGGAACTAAAAAGTAAGAGCATTAAGCCAATACTCAATAAACTATTTTTAATCATGGATTATTATTTTTTAAATTTTGGATCTACAAATTCCCATTCACGAATATGAGGGTGTCGATGGGCTGTTTTGTGAAGTGAATCGATTTTATTAACTATTTCAGGATGTTCAGCAGCCACATTGAACACCTCGTTGCGGTCTGTTTTTAAATTATACAACTCCCATTTGGAATCTAAATTTGTTTTCATCTCTACTTTTACTCCTTTCCAATCTTCAATTCGCAAAGCAATTTGACCTCTTTTTTCAGGATACTCGAAGTAAATATAATCGTGTGTTTCATTTTGTGACTCCCCCAAAAGTTCTGGTAAAATAGAAATTCCATCGGGTGCTGATTGATCTTGACCTGCTAATTCTGCAAACGTATTGAACATGTCCCAATGACCTGAAATTAAATCTGAAATTGAGCCGGCTTTGATTTTCCCTTTCCAATATGCTATAAAAGGAATTCTAATCCCTCCTTCATATACATCCATCTTTAACCCTCTTAGTCCTGCTGCACTATTAAAAAAATCAGGATCAACTCCGCCGGCAAAAGTGGGTCCATTATCACTAGAAAATAAAATCAATGTGTTTTCTTCTTGGCCTTTTTCCTTGACACTATCCCATATTTTCCCAACCTCGCTATCTAAATGAGTAATCATAGCTGCATAGGCCGCATTAGGAAATTGATGAGCAGTATACCCCTTGTTTCCTAAATAAGGTTCTTCTTCAAAAACATCTCGATATTGATCAACCAAAGAATCTGGCACTTGAAGCGAAACATGTGGAATTGGGGATGGATAATAAAGAAAATATGGCTTATCTGAAGCTGTAGTATCCAAAAATTGAATTGCTTTTTCAAGCATTCGATCTGGGGCATATTCTTGTCCTTTAAATTGGTCAAAATCAGATTGATTCGCTTTAGAACTAATTGGACTGTGGACTAAAAAATAATCATTATTTAAAGGGTCTTTTTTATCATTTTCCCAAAGATGAGTAGGGTAATAATTATGCGCTTGCTTTTGGTCTAGGTACCCATAATAATAATCAAAGCCATGCAACAAAGGACTTCCTGTTGTTTCATTCATACCAAGACCCCATTTCCCAATCATTGCTGTTTGATACCCTGCTTTTTTAAGCATTTTAGCTAAAGTGGGAGTTGTTTCTGGGATTGGCATTTGACCTCCTTCCATTTCATCTGAAAACTGACCCAGCTCATAGTTTCCTCTTATGTATGCATGACCAGCATGATTACCAGTCAAGAACATATAACGTGAAGGTGCACAAACTGGAGCACCAGTATAATGTTGTGTGAAACGCATTCCATCTGCTGCAAGGCGGTCTAGATTTGGTGTTTTTATCTTTTTTTGCCCATAAGACCCCAATTCACCATAGCCTAAATCATCAGCTAAAATGTATATAATGTTAGGGGGTTGATCTTTTTGATTTTCAACTGTAGAACAACTGAAAAATGTAAATCCAATAAAGACTAGAAAAGATATTCTCATTTTATATTTTTATAAAAATTCTCTTTTTATATAACCAATAGCAAACATACCAGAGACTAAACAAAACTATCAATCCTAAAACAAAGCTTGCTAGCCAAGGAGAAATACCTCCAAGCAGAGAGTTTGTAAATGGTTTTGCTATTTTTTGAAATAAATCTCCACCACCCACAGACGCAAAAAGATAAATAAACAAGGGGTTGACTCCAACAACAGTGAAAACTAATGTTTTTTTAATGTAGGACTTGATATCTATTATCCAATAACAAATGGCTAAAGCCAAAATAGTCCAACCTCCTGATAAAAATATAAAGGAAGTAGTTGTAATACGCTTTATTACTGGTGTGAAAAAACTTAAAGCATACCCTAACGCCAAACAAATAACAGCCACAACAATGAGACGTTTAAATTTATCGATGTGAGAGGATTTGCTCATTAACAATTGACCTGCCATCAAACCCCAAATTGTATGTGCTGCAGTTGGAACCGCATTAAAAGCTGCCCAATGTCCTCCATACTCATATCCAGAAATAAATATATTAAACCATGCTCCGAAATTCTTACCCGCAACAAAAGCTTGATCAAAACCAACAACTGGGAAAAAACGATAAAGAAAATCCGAAATTAAAATAAATCCTAATGCGGCAATTGCTTGAACCATTGGTGTTTTTTTGACCAACAAAAAAGCAACCAAATAAGTGAAAGAAAGCTGTGCTAAAACATTATCAAACTGAAAAATAATCTTTTCTGGATCTATACAATAGAGTCCCCATCCAAACAATAATAATAAAAAAGCACGCCGAAAAGCATGTCTTCTAATCTGTTTTTCTGAATCTCCTTTTTCCAATCTGTTAGCATAAGAGTAAGGAATCGATACCCCTACAATAAACATAAAGAAAGGCTGAATCAAGTCCCAAAAATGTAAACCTTCCCACTGTACGTGATGAAAAAGAAAATCTGCAGCAGCAGTAATCGTCTCGTTTTCGGTTTTCATAAAAACTCCGAAAAGATGAGAAAATTCGGCTACTAATAAAAACATGACTACTCCTCTAAAAAAATCTAAAGATCGTAATCGCTGACTCAAGGGGTTTGTTGTGCTCATTTTAATTCAATTTGAATAACTGTATCTATTGGATCTTTCGAAAGGGCAGAAACATCAACCACCATCCCGAACTTATCATTTCTAAAGGGAATATTCTTTTGTGTTTTTAAGACTCTAACGCTTTTAATTTTAACAGGAACCCTGTCAATATGAATTAAATTTAAATCAGGATTTAATACATGTAAATAGATCGTTTTACCTTTTTGTGTGGATACAAAATCGTCCGTAGGTTCGATGGGACCTTTTTGTGTTCCATATATAGTATTCCCATTTTCTTTAAGCCACTTACCCATTGCCCTTAGTGAAGATTGGTGCTCAGGCTGAATTTTTCCATTGGGCATGGGACCAACATTCAATAGCATATTACTACCATAGCCCGCTGCCTTTATTAAATAGTGGATTAATTCTTTATTCGATTTGTGTTTACGGTCTTGTAAATTAAATCCCCATGTTCCGTTTATTGTTTCACAAACTTCTAGTGGCACTAATCCGATTTGATCTGCTGCAGTTCCCCATCCAGTTGTGTTTTTTCCGGGTAAATCTTTTTCAAACATTTGAAAATCCTCTCCATCTATTACACCAATATGATGGTTATTTCCAATTAATGCTTGCGGCTGAAGATCATGAATCATCTTATAAATTTCATCATAATGCCAATCTACTTTCAATTCACCAAATTTTTTGCCATCCCATTCTTTTTGATCCCAATGCCCATCAAACCATATTCCTCCAATTTCTCCGTAATTGGTAAGTAATTCTTTGAGCTGTGCTTTCATAAAAGTAATATACTCTTCCCATTCTCCTTCACCTCTACCTGGAATTCCTTTGCCTGTTCTACCTCTTGGAAAGTAATCATCTCTATTCCAGTCTAAAAGAGAATAATAAAAAAATAATTTTACCCCTTGCTTACGACATTCTTCTGCTAAAGCCTTTAATACATCTTTACCATAAGGAGTAGCATCAACAATATCATAATCGGTGACCTTGGAATCAAACATTGAAAAACCATCGTGATGCCTACTGGTAATTGTAATGTAATTCATTCCCGCCTCTTTTACGAGAGCAACCCATTCTTTAGGATCAAAATCTATTGGATTGAAAAAGCTAGGTAATTTTTCATATTCATCTATGGCGATATTTTGATTATTCATTACCCACTCACCATCTCCTAAAATACTATACACCCCCCAATGGACAAACATTCCGAATTTGGCTTCTTGAAATGAAACACGTGCATCTAGATTTTCCTTGCTCGGAATATAATTCTGAGCCATCAATTTTGAAAAGGCTAATACACAAAATAGAACCAGTGTACGCAATAATTTAGTTTTGTAATTCATGGGCTTGTTTTTAAATTCAATCTTATTTTTGAAAAGTCAAAAATTTATTCTTTTAAAGATAGTAAAAAATAGTAATTTTATTCAAAATCAATTTTCATGAAACGAACGCATTTATTATCCCTTTTTTTACTCTTTAGCCTTCTTACAACTCCAATTACTGCACAAGATTGGCCAGATTTTGGAAAATTTAAAGAAGCTAACACAAAACTTGCCAAACCCTCAGATGGGGAACAACGTATTGTTTTCATGGGAAATTCCATAACGATTGGTTGGCTTCAAACGCATCCTGAATTTTTCGAGGGCAAGCCATATATTAATCGTGGAATTAGCGGACAAACAACCCCTCAAATGTTAGTGCGATTTCGTGCTGATGTGATTGACCTTGAAGCTTCAGCTGTTGTAATTTTAGCAGGAACAAATGACGTTGCTGGAAATACTGGGCCTTCTTCTTTAGAAATGATTTTAGATAATATTAAATCCATGACTGAAATTGCTAAAGCAAATGGGCTTAAAGTAATTTTATGTTCTGTTCTTCCTGCTTTTGATTATTCTTGGAGACCAGGGCTTGAACCCAACATTAAAATCCCCAAATTAAATGCTATGATAAAAGACTACGCAGAAAATAATCAGGTCTATTATCTAGATTATTTCAGCGCCCTCGATGATGGAAATAATGGGATACTTCCAGCCTTGACTACAGATGGAGTTCACTTAACCTTAGAAGGCTATAAGGTAATGGAACCCATGGTAGAAAAAGCTATAAATAGTGTTTTAAAATAATGCCATGAGGGTTTTTACAGGAACTATTCTTATTCTCTTTTTAACTATTCAATGTGAAAAAGCTGAGAATTTTGATGCGTTAACTTTATTTGAAAACAAAACAGGAGAATACGCATGTTATCGCATTCCTGCAATAATCAATACTTCTAACGGTACGTTACTTGCATTTGCAGAAGGAAGAAAATTGGACTGTGGTGATTTTGGAAAAGTTGATATTCTTCTTCGTCTAAGCAATGATGGCGGGAAAAATTGGAGCCCTCAAAAAATTATTGCAACCTATAAAAATTTACAAGCTGGGAACCCTGCCCCAGTGGTAGATCAATATGACCTCAATTATCCTAATGGCCGAATATTTTTGTTTTATAATACAGGGACTGTTTCTGAACATGACATGCGACTTGGGAAAGGAGTGCGGGAGGTTTGGTATAAAACAAGTGAAGACAACGGTATCAATTGGTCGGAGGGAGTCAACATAACATCACAAGTACATTTTAATGCAAACTCTTTACATCCAGATATGGATTGGAGAACGCATGCAAATACACCTGGTCATGCACTACAATTTAAAAAAGGGAAATTTCAAGGACGTATTTATATTCCTGCAAACCACTCACAAGGCCCTCCACAGGAAAAATATAACGATTACAGAGCCTATGGTTTTTATTCTGATGACCATGGTTTAAACTGGAAAGTAAGCCCAGACGTTGAGGTAGCCTCATCCAACGAAGCCATTGGTGTAGAATTATCCAATGGAGATTTAATGTTAAATATTCGCGAGCAAAACGGAAACACAAAAGAACGTTTGATTGCTATCAGCAAAGATGGAGGGGCAAGTTGGGAGAAAACATATTTCGATGCTGAATTGATTTCACCAGTCTGTCAATCAAGTTTACTTCAATTCATAAAAGATCAAGACACCTTATTACTATTTTCTGGACCCAATAGTAGAGAAAAGAGAGAAAAAATGACCCTTAAAATTAGTTTAGATCAAGGACAAAATTGGACCTATTCTAAACTTATTCATGAAGGAGCTTCTTCCTATTCTGACTTAGTTCAAATAGACAGCAATACATTAGGCGTTTTATATGAAAAGGGATCTGAAGGTATTTCTTTTCAAATTCTTTCTGGAGACTCACTTCTAAAAACTCCATAAAAAAACCCACCGAAGTGGGCTTGAATAAATTTTGTAGATTAGGCTTTTATCAAAGCTACTTTTACTCGATAATTTCCCCACCCCATATGCAAGTGAACTCCATCATCAACTCCTTCAAATGCCATCGAAAAAGCTTCCAGCAAATCTTCACTTTCAGAGACTGGTACATTTACACGAACCACATCCATTTCCTGATCATATGAATAAGCTCCCCAAACATGTATTGCTTTATTTACAATAACAGTCATTTGTTCACCATTTGGAATGGCATAAAGTGTGTACGACCCTGCATCAATAGTTGATCCACCTATTTTCATAGGAACATAAAGTGTTAACTCGGTGGATTCGTTTGCACCCATTCTCCAAATTTTTCCTTCTGGCACTAAAGTATTAACGTCTCGCCCATTCAATTGAGGTCGGCTGTACAAAACACGCGCTAGTTTATTAGGTTCTTGATTGCTAGAAGGATATTCAATCATATCTAGAGGACTTTTGTCGAGGCCTCTAAACTCTTGTGATTGAACGGTTCCCAATGATACAAGTAGCATAAGGGATAATACGATTAAATTTTTCATGTTGTATTGTTTTAGTTCAAAACGAATATAAGAAAGAAGTAATTCAAATAGAGATAAATTTCAATTTTTAAATAAAAAAGTAGCTTGAACAGGATGATGATCGGAGGCCCAACCTCCTTTAGCAGTTTTCACCCATATATGATCAGCAGTTTCAAGCTGAAATCCTTTGTTAAATATATAATCAATTCTTCTTAATCCTGTTTCCCCTTTTTTAAAGCCGGTAAAGGTTCCATAATTTTTTTCTGAAGGTGCTCTATCCTTCAGTACATCTTCAAAAGAATTTTGCAAGATTTTAATTGGCTCTGTATCGGGGGTTAGATTAAAATCGCCTGTAATAACCACTGGAATATTCATCTTGTTCAATTTCTCAATTTTCCTTAAAATCAAACGTGCAGACGCTGCTCGAGCCAATTCTCCTATGTGGTCAAAGTGGGTATTGAAAACCCAGAACTGTTTTCCTGACGTAAGGTCTTTAAATCGAGCATAAGTACAGATACGCTCTAAAGCAGCATCCCACCCAACTGATATTTCTTCTGGTGTTTCGGATAGCCAGAAAGTGTTACTTTCTTCTACCTTTAAATTCATAGAATTATAAAGAATAGGACTATATTCTCCTTTAGTCTTACCATCATCTCTGCCCACTCCAACATATGAGAACTTGTCTAATACATCATTTAAATACTCTAATTGATGATGCAATACTTCTTGCATCCCCACAATATCTGGTTGTGTTTCTCTAAGATAACTTGCGACCTTTTCTTTTCTTAGACTCCATTGATTTTCTCCGTCATCGGGATTGTCATATCTGATGTTGTAGGATATTACGGTGATTTCTTCTGGTCTATTTTTGATTACCAATAAACTGAATAAATAAAATACGAAGTATAGTACTTTCATGAGGGTAAATTAATTAAAATCAGTGCTGTCAAGAGAAAGAATACTTAATAGTAAAACATTGACTCCTTTCGCGATGGCTTCAGGAGATGAATATTCATCCGGTGCATGACTAATTCCACCAACACTCGGGACAAAAATCATCCCTGTTGGGGTAATTACAGCCATGTCTTGTGCGTCGTGACCTGCTCCACTAGGTAATGTTTTATGGGTATAACCCAACTGGATTGCATTTTTTCTTATGATTTCTTGAACTCTCAAATCAGTGAGTGCTGGAGCTGCAGTAGCATCTATTGGAATAAAGCTGAAATTTGTTTCTGTTGCCTCTCCAATAGCTATTGCCTCTTTTGATATTTGATTGAATAGCAATGCGATTTTTTCAGCATCTAAGTCTCTCAATTCTAAACTAGCGATTACTTTGCCTGGAATTACATTAGGTGCCCCTGGAAACGCTTGAATTCTACCTACCGTACCCACTTGAGCTCCCTCCATTTGGGTAACAATATCATTTACAGCTAAAACAAAATGTGCCGCTGCCATCATAGCATCCTGTCGATCATTCATGGGGGTAGTTCCAGCATGATTGGTTTTACCTGTAATTTCTACATCCCACCACTTGAGTCCAACAATGCCTTCTACCACTCCAATATCTAGTTTGTTTTTATGTAAAATATTTCCCTGTTCTATATGTAATTCTAAAAAGGCGTGTAAGTCTTCTTTAGAGCGTTCTACTCCCATCACCTTTTCCGGGTTTCCCCCAAGTCTCAATATACCCTCACCATTGGTATAGCCAGAGGCCGTTTTCCCTGCTAGTGTGGCTTCATCAATTTTACCAGCGATGGCACGAGATCCAAAAATTGCTCCTTCTTCATTTGAGAAAATGATAAGCTCTAAAGGATGTTCTGTCCACACCTCATTTTCAACTAGCGTTTCCAAAACTTCAATTGCCCCAATAACCCCAACATCCCCATCGTAATGTCCCCCATTGGGAACAGCATCAATGTGAGAACCAAAAGCAATTGGCTTTAGTGCAGGATTTTTTCCTGCTCTTCGTGCAATTAAATTTCCAGCTGCATCCACAGAAACATCAAGACCAAGCCCATTCAGATAGTCTGATAAATGAGCGCGTGCATCAATATCATGATCACTATAAGCAACACGGTCATTTCCTCCTGCCTCATTAATCCCAAAAAGAGAGAGCCTTTTGAGCTGTAACTCAAGTCGCTCGCTATCTATCTTGAGGGTAGTTTCCTGTGTCCATAATGATAGTGGAAAAATGAATAGAAATGATACTAAAATTATGGGTAAATATTTAAAGGAATTTAGTCCGAAATTCATGGTCTACTGATCGTTGAAATTTAAAAAATTTAAGATAGTAAAATAAATGATTGACTGTTCTTGAACAGAATGATATATTCTCAATAAAAATTTATTTCATCTTATAGCTACTCTGTTTTTTTGTAATTTCACAATAAACTTATTTAATTAGACAATGAAAAATACAATCTACCTTTTAACCTTATTCATGGTATTTACCTCAACAATGGGGCAATATGGAAAAGTGATGGATCACTTAACGCTAGACAGTAAGATTTTAAAAGGTGAACGAAATTTTGCTGTTTATCTTCCTCCAGACTACGATCACTCAAGTAGAAGTTATCCTGTTTTATATTTACTTCATGGCTATACAGATGACCATACAGGATGGGTTCAATTTGGAGAAGTATTGCACATTGCAGATAAAGCAATCAATGATGGCAGTGCAACGGCAATGATCATTATCATGCCCGATGCTGATTCTGGCTTGCCAGGATACACGAATGCTATAAATGGAAAATGGAACTATGAAGATTTCTTTTTCAACGAACTGATGCCCCATGCTGAAGAACGTTTTAGAATTAAAAAGAATAAACGATATAGAGCAGTAGCTGGATTATCCATGGGTGGAGGAGGAACCTTCCTGTATGCGATGCATCGTCCTGATTTATTTTCCTCAGCTGCACCACTAAGTGCTTCCTTGGGACCTCAATCTCTGGAAGAAATGAAAAACTTTCCTTATGTGGGATTTTCAAAAAAAGAAATTAATCAAAAAGGATTTGACCTCTATTCATTAAGAAACAATCCATTAAAATTAGTCGATAAAATGTCTAAAAAAGACCTCAACTCAGTACGATGGTATATTGATTGTGGAGATGATGATTTTTTATATGAGGCAAATAGTTTAATGCATCTCAAAATGCGCGAAAAAGAAATAAAACATGAATTTAGAATTCGTGATGGAGATCACTCATGGGATTACTGGCGATCCGCCCTACCTTCTGTTCTAGCATTTATTTCTAAAGGATTTCACCAGTAATATACATTTAATTTATGTCTCACTTTATTAAAACTGTTTTTCTTTTTTTTGTGATAAGTAGTTGCTCTAAAGAGATTTCAGAAACAACATCAGTTGAAACTGAAGAACCTGAGGTGATTGAGGGATCTACTCTTCCACTCATTCGAATTAACACTAGAGGTAATCCTATTGTTGATGAACCTAAAATTGCCGGAAGTTTTGATATTCTTGAAGATGATGTAGTTATTGAGGCACACCAAATTGGAATTGAAATACGAGGCTCTAGCTCACAAATGTTTGATAAAAAATCTTACGGTTTTGAAACCTGGGATGAAAACGGAGAAGATTTAAATGTAGAATTAGCTGGTTTTCCTGAGGAAGAAGACTGGATCTTATATGGTCCCTACAGTGATAAATCACTTCTAAGAAATGTGTTAATCTATGAGCTATCAAATAAGATGGGGCAATACGCAAGTCGAACTGCTTTTTATGAATTAGAAATAAACGAAGTTTTTTTGGGCACCTATGTATTGATGGAAAAAATAAAGCGTGATAAAAACCGTGTGGACATCAGTAAAAATAAAGAAGAAGATATTACAGGAGGATATATTTTAAAAATAGACAAGCCAACTGGTGATGGGGATTGGTATGATGAAAGTATCGCCTTTGGCTCCCAATACAACACAGAAGGTATTCCAACAGAAACTCCAGGTATTTCTTTTTTATATGAATATCCTGATTCAGATGACATCAACACAGTTCAAAAACAATACATCCAAAACTACATTCACTCTTTTGAAACAACCCTATCATCGGAGGATTTTACCAGTGATGAACTTGGCTACAGACAATATATTGATGTTGATAGTTTTATTGATTTTTTTATACTCAATGAAATCTCCAAAAATCCAGATGGATTTAGACTTAGCACTTTTATGCACAAGGATAAGGGTGAAAAATTAAAGATGGGACCAATTTGGGATTTCAATATTGCTTTTGGAAATGTTGATTATTGCGATGGAAATTCAACTAGTGGCTGGGCACATAATTTCAATGCTATATGTCCAAATGACTTTTGGTTAGTTCCTTTTTGGTGGAATCGTTTTCTAGAAGATCCCCAATTTGTAATTGCATTACAACAAAGATGGAATGTCCTCCGTTCGGATATTTTATCTACCCAAACTGTTCTGTCAAGATTGGAAGAGCTTAAATCTAATTTACAGACAAAAAACACAATCGATCGTAATTTTGGAAAATGGCCCATTTTAGGGAAATACATTTGGCCCAATGCCTATATTGGCGACAGTTATATCAGTGAAATTAATTATCTACAAGATTGGATAACAGAACGATTAGCATGGCTAGATGAATCGATAAACACTTTGTGAAAAATTGATCCGTAAAGTCTTTTGTTATTTTGGTCCAATTTAATTACATTTAAAATTAAGACATGAAACCAAATGAAAAGAAGAAATTTTATTACTACCAGTGTTGCAGGAACTCTAGGAATTGCTGGTCTATATAGTTTTGATAAAAACCCAATTCATTTTCAAAAAAACATCAAAATAACGATCACCCCTTGGTCTTTGATGCGAACCGGATATGGTGGTGATGACCCACTTGGAATTGATGTTTTTGACTATCCTGCAGTTGCTAAGTCCTTGGGTTTTGACTATATCGATCATGAAATGTTTCACTTTCCCCCAAACATCAATGAAACCCATCTTCAAAAAATGATAAATAACATGAAATCTGCTGGTGTAAAAAGTGCTGTAATGCTTACAGGAGGGGTTGGTGACATTGGAGATGCTGATTCAAAAAAAAGAAAAAAAGCTATAGAAACATATAAATATTGGGTAGATATTGCTTCGGCACTAGATTGTAAGGCAATGCGCAATGTGTGTGGAGAATCCATCACAGTTCCACACAAAGAAAAACTTAATTATGCCCTTGAAGGGGTCAATGAATTGGGAGCTTATGCCGCTTCGAAAAATATCGATTTACTGATTGAAAATCACAATGGTTATTCTTCAGATCCTGAATGGATGATTGCCCTTATGGAAGGAGTGAATAAAAAAAATGTGGGAGTGTTAGGAGATTTTACAAATTGGACTTTAGAACGAAATCCCGATACATTTTACCCAGACCCTTACAAAGGAATCGAGTTGCTTGCTCCTTATATACGGGCAGTAAGCGCGAAGTCATCTGAATTTACAGTTGCCGGAGAAGAAATCACTACGGATTATAAAAAAATGTTTGATATTCTCAAAAAAGCACCTCATTTTGAATTTGCTGGTGTTGAATTTTTTGGCAATGACATTTCAAGAAATCAAGGAGTAAAACTCACGAAAAATTTAATTGAGAAAGTGACTAAATGAGTCAATACCAATTCTAATGAAAGTTGATAGGTATTTCTCATCTGATGCAAGTTCACTGCAAACACTCACCTTTTTACCTTCTTCATGAGCAACTTTAGTAAAGTTTTCAATTAAAAACAGTAAACTTTCTTTTGCTCGAAGTAAATAATATGCAATACGATTATTGGTTCGGTCGGCAGCCATAAAAATTGTGCAAGGTCATTTGTTTCAAAGGAAAAAATAAGACTCGGAAAACTTTAAATATTGATATATATTTAAAAATAGATACTCATATAGTATTCTTTATATTTGAACCTTATTTTGAAATAAACATCAACATAATATGAAATTAAAATTTATTCTTCTAGCACTTTTAATAAGTACCGTTTCAATTGCTCAAAAAAGTATTGATGAAAAAGTATCAGACTTATTATCAAAAATGACTCTTAAAGAAAAAATCGGTCAAATGAATCAATATAATGGTTTCTGGAATGTTACCGGTCCAGTTCCTGAAGGGGGTGATTCAAAAGTTAAATACGACCATCTTGCTAATGGCTGGGTTGGTTCTATGCTTAATGTAAGAGGGGTTAAAGAAGTAAAGGCAGTCCAAAAAATTGCGGTTGAAAATTCACGTTTAGGAATTCCTTTAATCATCGGTTTTGATTTAATTCATGGATACAAAACTGTTTTTCCTATTCCCCTTGCTGAATCCGCAAGTTGGGATTTAGAAGCCATTCAGCTTTCCGCAGAATTGTCAGCAAAAGAAGCTGCAGCAGCTGGAATCAATTGGACTTTTGCTCCTATGATTGATATCACTCGTGATGCCCGTTGGGGTCGAGTTATGGAGGGTGCAGGAGAGGACCCCTACCTGGGAAGCTTAATTGCAGCAGCTAGAGTAAGAGGTTTTCAAGGAGAAGATTTAGCATCGCCATTCACCATTGCAGCCACTGCAAAACATTTTGCAGCGTATGGATTTGCAGAAGCAGGAAAAGATTATAATACCGTAGACATTGGTTTGAATACCCTTCATAATATTGTATTACCACCGTTTAAGGCGGCGGTAGATGCCGGAATTAAAACGTTCATGAATTCATTTAACGATCTCAATGGAATACCTGCTACAGCAGACACATTCCTCCAAAGAGAACTTTTAAAAGGGGAATGGAACTTTGATGGATTTGTAGTTTCTGATTGGGGTTCTATAAGAGAAATGATTGATCATGGATATGCAAAAGACAATAATCATGCAGGAGAATTGGCTCTTTTAGGAGGTTCTGATATGGATATGGAATCATCCATTTATATCTATGAACTTGAAAAGCTCATAGAAGAAAATAAAATCTCAGTTGCACATATAGATGATGCAGTTAGTAGAATACTGAAAGTCAAATTTGAATTAGGCCTTTTTGAAGACCCCTATCTTTATTGCAATGAGGAGCAAGAAAAAGAAATTACAGGCTCTAAAGAAATGATGGATGCAGCTCTAGAGGTTGCAAAAAAATCGATTGTACTTTTAAAAAATGAAAATGAAATTCTTCCGCTCAAAAAGAATGGGGTAAAAATAGGACTGATTGGTCCTTTGGCTGCTGATAAAAACAGTCCCCTTGGGAATTGGAGAATAGGAGCAGACAACAACACTGCTATATCTGTACTAGAGGGCCTTAAAAACTATAAAGGAAACGATATTAGCCATGCTCAAGGGGTGAAATTAATCAACAAAACCCCTGATGGCTTTCATGAGGAAGTTCAAATTAATACTACTGACAAAACTGGTTTTGATGAGGCTATAGCACTTGCCAAAAAAGTTGAGGTCGTAATTATGGTTTTGGGTGAACATGGATTTCAGTCTGGAGAAGGAAGAAGCAGAAGTAAATTAGATCTTCCTGGGTTTCAACAAGAGTTATTGGAAGAAGTAGCTGCTGTAAATCCAAATATTGTTTTAGTCTTAATGAATGGGCGCCCCTTAATTTTGAATTGGGCTGCTGAGAATATTCCTGCAATTGTAGAGGCATGGCAGTTAGGAACTCAGAGCGGAAATGCTATTGCTCAAGTGTTGTATGGAGATTACAATCCAAGTGGTAAATTACCTATGAGTTTCCCAAGAAGCGTTGGTCAACTTCCGTTGTATTACAATCATAAAAGCACCGGTAGACCTGGCACAGAAGGAGTGGATCCAGGGAGTGTTTTCTGGTCTCACTATGGAGATGAAAAAAATAGCCCTCTATACCCCTTTGGATATGGACTAAGCTATTCTAAATTTGAATATTCAAAGCTTCAATTAAATAAAACTGAAATGACTAAAAATTCCAGTATCAAAGCCTCCTTTACGATAAAAAATACGGGAAAGGTAAAAGGTAAAGAAATTGTTCAATTGTACATTCAAGACCCTTTTGCTAGTGCAACTCGCCCTGTAAAAGAACTTAAAGGCTTCAAGGCCATTGAATTGGAACCGGGCGCCACTCAAGAAGTGAGTTTCACCCTTACAGAATCAGATTTAAAATTTTATAGTGCAAATCAAAAATGGGAAGCCGAACCCGGTACTTATCATGTTTTTATTGGAACCGATTCTACCTCCAAAGAGAAAATGACTTTTGAACTAAATTAAATTTACATTTTAATAAATCAATGCTCATTTTTACTAAAATTATGTAGATGCTTAAAGCAGTTTTATTTGATATGGATGGTGTTATTGTGGACAGTGAACCACTTCACCACAAGGCGTATGAAAAAATGTTCGAAGAATTTGACATCACTGTTTCAACAGAACTCTACGCTTCTTTTACTGGTAAAGCAACGTTATCTATTTGTGAACAAATTTGTAATGAATTCAATCTTGAGACCTCCCCTGAACTTCTAGTTGTATCCAAAAGAAAACACTTTATTCCACTTTTTGAGAATGATACTGACTTTTGCCTTTTGGAAGGAGTACTAGAATTGATAAAAAACTACCATCAAAATGGAATCACTTTAATAGTAGCTTCCTCAGCATCCATGGAAAATATTAATAGGATTTTTAAACGTTTTGATTTAGATCAATATTTTAAAGCGAAGCTAAGCGGAGCCGATCTTAAAGAATCTAAACCACATCCTGAAATTTTCATCAACGCAGCTAAAGCTTCTGGCTGTTCTGTCTCAGAATGTATGGTGATTGAAGATTCTACCAATGGTATTTTAGCTGCAAAAGCCGCTGGAATTTATTGTGTAGGGTATAATAGTTTACATTCAAAAAGTCAGGATTACAGTCAAGCAGATTTAGTTATTCAAGAATTTAGTGAAATAACTTATGCTAAAATTTGTAGTCTTTTTTATAAATAAAAAAGAGTTAATCGGTATGAAAAAACAATAGGTTTAATATAATCTATCCATTTTTGATACCCTTTTTCATTCAGGTGAATCCCATCAGTTAACAATTCATTATTCATAAATCCATTTTCATTTTTAAAAATAGAATAAAGGGGGATTAAGAAAAATAATTTCAGAAGAGTTTTTATTCCCATTGCACGCTGTATGAACTTATTGTTCTATCAATCCTAGTTGTGACAAAAAGGAATAATTATCAAAAAAGTCTTGCTCTTGAACAATCTTTCCATCCTTTAATGTTACCCATGTCAAGCCTGAAATTTCAACACGTTTATTCGTAGCTGGAATTCCAAATAAATCGCCATCATGAGTTCCCTGAAGACTCCAATGCTTGACCAATCTGTCCCCTTGAGCTACTACTTCAACAATCTCAACTTCAAGATCAGAAAATCCAGAAAAATACCCCGCATAGTAGTCTTTAAACCCCTGGATACCTGTGATATTTCCAGAAGATGTAACCACAATAACTTGGCTGTCAAAACTAGCCTCATCAATATGGGAAACATCACGTGTTTCAAAGACTTTATTCCAAACCGTTGAATACATATTTATTGCTGCTTCAAGCTTTACTTGTTTGCTTTCCAAATCTTTACAAACTTCACTTGGTGCTTGTACACAGCTTACTGCATGTAAAGAAATTAATAAAAAAATTATTTTTTTCATTTCAAATTGATTTAAAGTTATATCTAAATATAAGGAATATTGAAAAATATAAAGAAATAATATAAAGACAACTCGCTGAAAATAATAGAATTAGAATCTGATTTTTCTTTAAATGAAAAAATTGAAACCCTATACAAATAAACTCATTTTACGCTATATTCGAGATGAAAATATTCTTTACAAATCCACTTATTCATGCTCAAAAAATATAAATCCGGTCCTTTTTATCGCTTTTTATCGTTTCTTTTTTTTCTATCGTTTATGACAGAATGCTCAAAAGAAACCCAAACGGTTTTAGTAAATTTCGAGACCGATCATTTTAAAACAAGTATTTCTGAGAAAGGATACCTTCTCAGTTTCAAAGCTGCTGATAGCAATACAGAATATCAATTGAAAGATAGTCTTAACCCAATTATGTCATTACGGATTGAAAAGGAATATCTTAAGCCAAAACAAGCGAAATACAATGATAATATTCTAACTCTTGATTTTGGGAATGCCATTAAAGCTGAACTTCTTGTTAGCCAAAATCCCTCTTATTTAAGCCTTGAACTACTCTCACTTTCTAATGTTAATTTTGAAACTTTAGATTTAGTTTTATGGGGTCCCTATACCAACAAAATCAATGGTGTCATTGGAGAAACTGTAGGGGTCGTTCGGGATAGCACCTTTGCAATGGGTATCCAATCACTAAACATCAAAACCTTGGGAGGATACCCTTGGAATGAAAGCGATAGAATGCCTGCCTTTGATATTTTTGATCAAGAAGACCCTACCGATTTACATCCAGAAAATGTAACTCCAGTATTATATAGAGTAGAAGCAGCAAAGCCTGTACCTGGAGGAAGCAGCCTACAGGCATACACAAGAAACCGAATGCAGAGTAGATTAATTAGCGATTTCAACCATGAAAAAATTCTTGCCCCTCCCTATGATGATGGAGGAGTGATCGGTTCAAAAATTGCCCTCTTTGGTGTTCCTGTAGATAAAGTATTGAAAACCATTGGAACTTTAGAGGTTGAGGAAGGACTCCCCCACCCGATGATAGATGGTGAATGGGTAAAAACAAAATCAGGGGTAAATGCTTCCTATATGATTATGAGTTTTACTGAATCCGATTTTGACAAAGCACTCAACATAACTTCTCAAGCAGGATTAAACTATCTATATTATTACGGGAAAACTTTTGAAAGCTGGGGACACTTTGAGTTAGACAAAAAATATTTCCCAAAAGGATATGCCACAATTAGGTCCTATGTTGAAAAAGCAAAAGAAAAAGGAATTCGTCTTGGCACACACACCTTATCCAATTTTATATCACCTAACGACCCCTTTGTTACACCGATTCCAGACAAACGCTTGGCCAAAGTAGGTAGTAGTGTTTTAACGCAATCCATTGATAATACACAAAATGAAATCTTAATTGAATCCCCTGATTTTTTTAATCAGATGAAAAACAATACCCTGAAAACGGTTCGGATTGAAGAAGAATTGATTCGTTACGGAAGTGTGTCATTAGAAGCACCTTGGAAATTACTTGACTGCCAAAGAGGAGCCTTTAATACAAAACCAAAAAAACATGAGAAAGGAGTAGAAATTTCAAAACTATTAGATCATGCTTATAAAGTCTTTTTAACAGATGCAGATTTGACTATTGAAATGTCAAAAAACATAGCCAATCTTTATAATCAAACCGGCTTAAGTCAAATTTCCTTTGATGGCTTGGAGGGAAATAGGTCGACAGGCTTAGGAACATATGGAGAAAGCTTGATGCCTTATGTCTGGTTTAATAACCTAAATCCAGAAATCAGAAAACACCTAATCATAGATGCTAGCAGAACCACCCATTTCTTTTGGCATATTTTCACTCGTATGAATTGGGGAGAACCCTGGTATGCTGGTTTTAGAGAAAGTCAAACGGCTTATCGATTAAAAAATCAAAACTATTTTCAGAGAAATTACATGCCTGGAATGTTAGGATGGTTTAAGATGACTTCAGAAACAAGCCTGGAAGATATCGAATGGTTATTGGCAAGGTCTGCAGGATTTGACGCTGGTTTTGCCTTTGTAACTGGTTTTAAAGAAGTAGCTGAAAATGGAAACTCTAAAACCGTATTAAGTAAAATAGCAGACTGGGAAAAGTTACGCTTAGGAGGTGCATTTTCTAAAGAACAAAAGCAACTCATGCAAAACACTGAAAAAGAATTTTCCATTCGCAAAAAAGAAAAAAATCAATGGGATTTCTACCAGATGTATTCCGGTAAATTTATACATGATAAAAAAATTAGACAACCTGGAGAACCTGTTTTTTCAACTTTTAAAGTAGATAACATCGGGGATCAACAAGCGCTACAATTTATAATTTCCCCTGTGGAAACATCGATTGGGAACATAAAAATAGAAATTGATCAATACAAAGAGGTTTCTATACCCATTCAAATTAATGTTGGGCAAATCCTTAAATACGATGGTGATTCCCATGCTATTTTATACAATAAAAACTGGCAAGAAGTTAGCCGAATAAGTGTCTCTAAAGAAATGTTGACTGTGTCCAAAGGGACACACACTTTGAATTTTTCATGTACGTTTAACTCTGATAGCGAAACGCCAAAAGTGAAAGTTGAAATTCGATTTAAAGGAAAACCTGAACAACTTAGCCTAGCAAACTAATCCTCCTTGAGTAATTCTTTATTTGAAATGATATGGTTTCCAGTCAAACTTAACTTGGAATAGACATTCATTTTGGAGGCAACTAGTTCTGCTTTTATAGGCTTATAATTTGCTGGAAATAAAAAAGAAAACAGTGGCATCAACAGCTGTGCAAATCGCTCCCCAAATCTAAATTCTTTTCGTATACCTAATAAAAGTGAAGGTCTAAAAATAATTGTAGAAGACAGACCCAAATCAAAAATATCTCGTTCAATTTCACCTTTTAATTTTAAATAAAAATTAGTACTTGAAGCATCTGCCCCTCCAGAAGACACCAATTGAAACTGATCTATTTTTAGTTTCAAACAGCACTTTGCAATACGCAGATTAATATCATAATCAATCTTCCTATAGGCCGCTTTATCTCCACCCACTCGGGCTTGAGTAGTTCCAATAGCTGAAAAAACTGTAGTACTTTCCCGTACACAGTTTTCTATTTCAGTTGAGTTTAAAAAATCAATTAGGTGTACAACAATTTTTTCATGTTCTACATTTTTAGAATTTCTGGATACTAAATGAATTTTAGAGATTGACACGTCTTCTATAAGGTTTTGAATCAAAAAACCTCCAATCAGACCCGATGCACCAAATACGGTAACTTGCTTTTTCATAAGAGCTAAAAATACAAAACAAAAAGATGAATAAAATTTGTTTAATTGATTTAAAAATTAGTTTTAGAAGATATTTATACCTAAAAACTACATAAGTTTTTATATTATATACAACTCTAAAAGATTAAATTTGTTTACATGATTCCAGAAAAAATTGCCTTCCTTTTTGTTTTAGCTTTCTTTTTAATTGTATTTATTCAAAGTGGTGTGGATAAAATCATTGACTACAAGGGAAACTTAGCCTATTTGAATGATTTATTAAAAATCCATTTTTCACCGCCAATAATTACCCTTGCTTTAGTTGTAGTTACTATTTTGGAATTAATTTCTGGAATATTGTGTTTAGTAGGAATTTTCAGTTTTATTTTTAACGCCTCTAACTTTATTGGATTACTCGGTTTAATTATAGGGTCTCTTGCGCTGTTAGTTCTTTTATTTGGTCAGCGTGTTTCTAAAAATTATGATGGTGCAAAAACAATTGCAATTTATTTTGTTTTAGCAATGATTGGCATTGCATTAGCATAGCCAAATCTAATTGCATAAAAACTATTGAATCGAGAGAGGAAAGACAACTATTTAAAGAATGCCTTGACTTATAGTGAAGGCTTTAATTATTTAAAAAACAAAGCGAAAAAATCGTTGTACTTTTAACAAATAATTTTTCTTTAAGTTTTACAAATGTCAAAATTACCGAAAAAGTATCAATTTTTAGACTTATCTGATTATGGCCGTTCGCCGGGGCATTGGATTGCGTTTAAACTTCAGGACACAAATTTAACAGCGATTCACGTAACTTCCATGTTTATCATCACAGGACTTATAGCTATTGGATTTTTGATAAATGGTTACTTGATAACAGCCGCTTTTTTGATAATATTAAAATCCATTTTAGATGCTGCAGACGGAGAACTATCCCGACTAAAAAAAAATCCCTCGTATGTTGGGCGGTATTATGATTCTATTGCAGATTTAGTGCTTAACTTTTGTTTTTTGCTAGCCTTTTGGTATATCACTGATATTTCCATTATTTATATGCTAATCGCTTTTATAGGGATCCAACTTCAAGGAACACTTTATAACTACTATTATGTGATTTTAAGGAATTCCGTTGCGGGTGATACCACCAGTCGGGTGATTGAAAATACCAAACCAAATGCTTTCAAGGGAGAAAGTCAGTCTAGAGTAAATCTATTTTACAATATCTATAATGTTTTATATATATGTTTTGACAAGTGTATGTATTACATGGATAAAAACGCAAGGTATTGTCATCCGTTTCCAAAGTGGTTTATGACACTAATCTCTTTGTATGGATTGGGGTTTCAATTATTACTTATGGCGCTCATGTTGGTATTTGAACTCCAAAGATTTGTTATCCCTTTTTTTATTGGGTATTCCGTTTTAATAATCGTATTTATTTGTATAAGGAAACTTATTCTTAAGCCCTAATTGAAATTTGAAGTAATTAACATTAAGAATTCATTTGGGGTCTCTATTCCTTTAAAAATCTCTTCAATAAAACTTAGCCATTTAGCCGTCGACTTGGGATGTCTCTTTTAAAACATCCTCAGTGTAGGCTAAAATTCTTAACCCCTCCGCATCTATAATGGCATCCCCTTTTGTTAAGTTTGCTATTTCCTGAGTTACAACAATATTCCTTTTGAGTTGTCCGAGAAGTAACTCTCTTTTTACACCTTCAATTATTTCTTTTTTGCTTTTGTCTGAGTTTAGTATATCAATCAAGTTATCGAAGTGTTCGGCTTCTTTGTCCAGTCGATTGCTAAGTGCTTTTAAACTTTTAGTAGTTTTATTCATATTCCAAATATATAACCTTTTGTTAATTTATAAGCCTCAGCGATACATCCTAAAATGAAAATGGATTTAATTTTAAGAGTTCACATTTCACTGCAAAGAGAAAATAAATTTTTCTTAATAAATAGATAATGAAAATCCGCAACCAACTAATAGATAGTTTGTTACGGATTCTTAAAGTACTCGAGGCGGGAGTATAACTTATGCAAATTAGACATTAATCAGTTTAGTTGAAAATTGGCTTAAAATCTATATTTTACAATACTTTATAGACATTTAATTATGATTAATAATACTTCTAAGATATAGAGAATGGGGTTTATTTCAAAACACACTACAAACTTTCCTCAAACAACTCCCCCCTAAAACCACTACAAGTAATCCTAGCTTAAGTCAATGATATCATGGGATTAGAAGAGATTTGGATTGTGTCCATTAATGTAAAAGAAAAACCCTCCACTTG
>JABGUL010000006.1 GCA_018646605.1 Flavobacteriaceae bacterium | reverse complement strand
ACCTAAAAAATTTGTAGCTTAACCTAAAATATCTAACATGGCAAAGCTTCCTATTTTTGGCTGTACTTTTTTTTTGATTGCAGCAACAACACTTTCTGCACAACCCCCTTTTTTTAAAGCTAAATCAGGTTCTCATTGGGTAAGTACAGACTTACATATACACACCGTATTTTCAGATGGTGCTGTTTGGCCAAGTATAAGGGTAGAAGAAGCAAGAAAGGAGGGATTGGATTTGATTGCAATGACTGAACATCTTGAATATCAACCTCATGCTGAAGATATTCCGCACCCTGATCGAAATAGATCTTATACTATTGCAAGTGGGATGATTCAACCTGAAGAAAGGCTGCAAGTCATCAATGGTTCTGAAATAACTAGGGAAATGGCTCCAGGACATATAAATGCAGTATTTATAAAAGATGCAAATGCCCTTTTATATGCAGATTCATTATCTGGGATTCAAGCAGCAAATAAACAAGGAGCTTTTGTATTTTGGAACCACCCAAATTGGGATGCACATCGTAAAGATGGTATTGCTCGTTTAGACCCTTTCCATGAGTATTTAATTGAGAATAAGCTTTTACATGGTCTTGAAGTTGTTAATGAAACAACCTATTCTGATGAGGCTTTTCAAATCGCTTTGGAAAACAATCTAACTATTTTAGGAACTTCTGATATTCACGGACTGACAGATTGGGCACATTCAATTTCTGAGGGAGGTCACAGGCCCATGACCTTTGTTAGCGTAGAGAGCAAAACTCCAATGGCATTAAAAAAGGCCTTATTTGAAGGAAAAACGGTGGTTTGGTATGATGCGCTTTTAATTGGAAAAAAAGGAAATCTTGAACGTTTAATTCGAGACAATATTAGTTTTGGTCCAATAGTGTATCCTGAAGATAAAACAATTGCTCAATTAGAGGTTACAAATCATAGCTCCGCTGGGATACACATGAAATACCTGGGTGAATACAGTTTTCACAAGCGCGCTACAGTTTTTTCAATACCCACAAATAGCACTATTTTATTAGAACTTAAAACAGTTACCAAAAAAGAGGTGCTGGAACTTCCATTTACAATTTTGAATGGACTCATAGGACCTAAAAAATACCTAGATCTAACTTTTGTTTTAAAATAGTTTAAAAACTATTATTTTTATCCGATTAGTAATTTGAAAAAATAGACTCATGATTCAAGACAGTAGTTGGCGTCCCCTTCCTGATTTTTTAACAATTTCAAAAAGTACGATTGAAGGGTTAGGTTTGATTACCACTAAAGATCTTCCCATAGGTACTGATCTTGGGATGACACATATTTATGACAAGCGTTTTCAAGATGGCTATATCCGACTTCCTTTAGGTGCTTTTATTAATCATCATGAAATTCCAAATTGTAAAGCAGTATTTGCAGAAAAAGATCCATTTATTGGTTCCTTAAAACACATTAGAATTGTTACTCAAAATGCAATTCCTGCAGGGACGGAGATTACAGTAAAATACGTAATAAATAAATTGGAAAATCCTAACTGGGAAAAAGAATATGAAGTAACTCAGTAGATTTATTTTCAATCAATCATTTATTATAATAGTCCTTTTTAAGGCTTTATTATTTTGACTTCAATTGCTTATGAATTAATTTTTAACATCTTTTAGGGAAAATGTTATTAAATTATTAAGATTCTAGTAGTACACTTTGTTTAAGTTTTCATTACTTTTGTTGAATCAATTCTTCAATGATGAATTGGTTTATGGTTATGGCCTTTAGGAATAATTCCTGAAGGCTTTTTTTATGATTAATAAACATCAGGTGACGATTGTTTTTTCTTTAGAAAAATTCAAATACGCTTTTGTTTCAACAATAGTTTTAAGAGCATCAACTAAAATCCAGATAGCTTCATATTTTGTGTAAAGAGGTGTAATGCCAAAGCGTATAAAATGAGGCGGTCTAAAATCTGGAATTATTTTGGGATGGAATTCACTCCCTGCAACGAGCGCTTGACAAATTTGCCAAGAAAAAGGATGAGATAGGGTAACGTGGGATCCTCGACGATCTTTTTCTAATGGGCTTTCAATGGCATACTCAAGGGGTGTTAGCTTATGTTCAACAGCTTTTAAAAATAGTTCAGACTGTAATGTGCTTTTCTCCCTTATTGTCTTTATTTCTGCTTCTAAAACTAAATCTACTCCTGCTTCCATGGCAGCCATAGAAAGAATGGAGGGGGTTCCTGAAGCGAAACGATCGATACCTTCAGCAGGGATATAGTTCTTGCTAAAATCAAAGGGTTTTTGATGGCCAAACCATCCTTGAATTGGATTAAAAAGTTTGGGTTGTAATGCTTTCTCAATATACAGGAAAGCTGGAGACCCAGGTCCTCCATTCATATATTTGTATGAACACCCCAAAGCAATTTTAGTTTCAGTCTCTTTTAAATCAATATCAACGGCTCCTATAGCATGACTTAGGTCCCAAACTATTATACTATCATGTTTTGTAGCCCATTGATTTAATTGCTGCATGGGATATAAAAAAGAACTTTTATAACTAACCAAACTCAAGCAAATGATTCCAGGGTTTTCCTTGATATCTTTTTTTAGTTTGTCAATATCCGCTTCAATTTCATTCGGATATGATACAACTTTCAGTGGTAAAATGTTAAATTCTTTTTCAAGTCCTTCCATAATGTAAAGATCAGAAGGGAAATTTAGAATGTCTGTCTTGAGGTGTTTGGGGAAACTCCCAGAATTTAATAAGCTATGAAGAATTTGATATAATCTAACAGAAGTAGATTCTCCTATGCAGACCTCATCATTTTCTACATTAATTAATTGCGCATATTTTGAAGCCACTCTTTTTGGTAATTCAAGCCAATGCTCGTTCCAGCTTCTTATTAAACCATCTCCCCATTGTGTTTGAATAGAATTGTGAAGTATTTCTTGTGCTTTTAAAGGAAGTTTCCCTAGGGAATTACCATCAAAGTAAAGTTCTTTTTTAGGATGATAAAAATGATTTCGAAATTTAGATAAAGGATCCTTTTCATCCTTTTGTTTGGCTTGAGATAAGTCCATCTTAATTAAAATTTAAAAAGAGTGGAAGGATTTCTTTAACCCATTCTTTGTACTGTTCTCCGCTGGGATGTAACCCATCTTCAGCAATCCACTCAGGATGTTCCAAAACTTGCCTTGAAATGGGTGTAACATCAACAAATTTAATATCATTACTGACACATATTTCATAAATCGCCTGATTGAAATTGTCTATTTCAGTTGCTATTTTTTCCTGATTTTGATTTATTGCAAAAGGCATAACTCCCCAATCTGGAATAGAAACAACAAAAACCCGGGCTTTATTATTTCCACTAAAAACAATTGCTTGTTCGAGTAAATTTTCAAATTCACCTTTAAATTCTTCAATGCTTTTTCCTCGATATTGATTATTCACACCTATTAAAAGTGAAACCCAATCGTAAGGAAAATTTAGTGGTGCCTGATTTATTCCTTCTTTTAGTTCGTCTGTTGTCCACCCAGTTTTAGCAATTATTGTTGGTGATAATACAATATTATTTTTTTTAAGCTCATAAACTAACTGCAGAGGCCAGCGTTGATCTTCTTCTACACTTTCTCCAATGGTATAACTATCCCCAAGGGCTAAGAAACTCTGTTTTGAAATTTTATTTTTACAGCCAAAAAAGCTAAAGGCAATAATTAAAATTGCAAATTTTTGAAATACTTTCATAGACTAATTTTAGTGTTTTAATAAAACGAAAATAAAGTGTTAATTTCGGGTAGGGTTGAGAGATAAACGAAGGTATTAAAAATTTAAAAAAGGATACCCTATTATATTGCTCAATAATCCCCTTTGAATAAAACGAATACCCACTATAATTACAAACATGCGTCATTTATTTATTTTACTTTTTCCTTTATTTTGTTATTCTCAAGTAACAATTACCACCCTTGATTTACCTAAAGAAATTGAGGAAACCTCTGGATTAGAATTTTACGGTGATAATTACATTACTCACAATGATTCAGGAGATAAGGCGAAAGTATATGTTTTTAATCCGAAGGGAGAGATCGTTAAAAGTGTTCGCTTTTATGATTTAAAAAGTAAAGATTGGGAAGATATTGCAGCAGATGACCAGCATTATTACATTGCTGATACGGGAAATAATCTTGGAAATAGAAAAGAGCTTAAAATTTATATTCTTAGTACCACTTTAGATTCGAAAGGATCCATTAGAATTAAATATAAAAAACAGAAGAATTTTAAAGAAAGAGCCTTTCATCCTTATGATGCAGAAGCACTCACAGTGTATGGAGACTCACTATTATTATTTTCAAAGAATAGAAAATCACAAAAATCCGAAATTTTCATGTTTCCCAAAACAGAAGGAAATTATAGATTAACTCCCCTTGCAGTTTTAGATGTTGAGTCCCTAATAACAGCTGCGGATTATAATAGAGAGTTAGACTTATTAGCATTGACAGGGTATAATTTTAGAGGAAAACAATTTTTTTATACAGTCTCTGATTTCAAGAAAAATGGTTGGGAATCTTTCAATCTCGTCAAATATGATATTCCCATAAAAGGGGCGCAAGTTGAAGCTGTAAAAATTGTTAATACAAATAACTTTATACTTACCTCTGAACAATTAAAATCTCAGTTTGCTCGATTGATTCAGTTGAAGATTGAGAAATAAACCTAAATTCTTAAAAAGAGAACTGTTTTCTACTTCCTTTATTTTTATTAATTTGGAGTATTAAATAAGCGTTGAAATAACTAACTATAGCACAATTTATATATGAAAACAGCATTAAATTTCCTGATCGTATTAGCGTTAAGCTCTTCTTTTTCTTTTGGTCAGAAGAAAAAGAAAGTCTCAAAAAAATCAGAAACCCCTTCTTTAGTTTACAATAATTTGAACTGGAGAAATATAGGGCCTTTTCGCGGTGGAAGAAGTGTCACCTCAACAGGAGTTGCCAATGCACCTTCTACTTTTTATATGGGAAGCACTGGTGGTGGTGTATGGAAAACAGAAGATAATGGAATTCATTGGAAAAATATTTCAGATGGTTTTTTTAAAACAGGAACTGTAGGGGCAATCGCTGTTTCAGAAAGTGATCCAAATATAGTAATCGTTGGAATGGGAGAACACGCTGCAAGAGGAGTGATGTCTTCTATGGGTGATGGTGTATATAAATCTGAAGATGCAGGAGCTACATGGAAACACATAGGATTAGACAATTCTAGGCACATAGCCAATATTCAAATTCACCCTACCCAGCCAGACATTATTTATGTAGCTGTGCAAGGAGCCCAATATGGAGCAAGTAGTGATCGAGGAATCTACCGCACGCTTGACGGCGGAAAAACCTGGAAGAAAGTACTTTATATAAATGAAACTGTGGGTGCAGCCTCTCTAAGTATGGATATGAATAACCCTAGGATTTTATATGCAGCCCTTTGGGAACATTCTCGTTCTCCATGGCAAATGAAATCAGGAGGGCCAAATTCTGGATTTTATAAATCAACGGATGCGGGTTCTACATGGAATAAACTTGATAAAGGCTTGCCCGATGTAATTGGAAAAGCAGGCATTTCTGTTTCTAGAGCGAATTCCAATTTGGTATATATTAATCTTGAAGCTAAGGGTGAAGCCTCTGGAGTTTATAGATCTGATAATGGAGGAATAGAGTGGAAGCAGGTAAATAAAGAAAGAGTAACGGTTGCTCGTTCGTGGTATTATATGGAAATTTTTGCTGATCCTCAGAATGAAAATATTGTTTATGTATTGAACGCACCTGCCTTGAAATCAATTGATAAGGGAAAAACATTTCAAAATATGTCTACTCCTCATGGGGATAACCATCATCTGTGGATACACCCAAAGAATAATCAAATCATGATTAATTCAAATGATGGAGGGGCAAATGTCTCAACAAATGGAGGAAAAAGTTGGAGTACACAACAAAATCAACCTACTGCTCAATTTTATAGAGTCATTGCTGATGAGCAAGTGCCTTACCATGTCTATGGGGGGCAACAGGATAATTCAGCTATTGGAATAAAAAGTAGAACAAACAAACAAGGTATCGACTGGAAAGACTGGTACTCTGTATCAGGATGCGAAAGTGCTTTTTTAGCGTTTGATCCTAAAAATCCAGAACATATTTATGGAGGTTGTTATCAGGGAATTATTGAACGTTGGCAACGAAAAACAGCCACTTCTAAAGAAATTAAAGAGTACCCTGAATTGGCTTTAGGAAATGCACCCATAGATTTTAAATATCGTTTTAATTGGAATGCCCCAATTATTAGTGCACCTAGCGATTCTAAAACTATCTATCACGCAGGGAATGTAGTTTTTAAAACCCAGAATGGAGGAATTGATTGGGAGGTTATCAGTCCAGACTTAACACGAAATAACAAAGCACAGCAAGTAGCAGGAGGAGTTCCTTTTACTAACGAAGCTGCAGGTGGAGAAAATTATAATACTTTGATGAGTCTTTCAGCATCTCCTTTTGACCCCTCAGTTCTATGGGCAGGGAGTGATGACGGATTGGTTCACCTTACACAAGATGGAGGAAAAAATTGGAAAAATGTAACTCCAAAAAATATAGGAGAAGGGATCATAAATAGTATTGAAGTTTCTCCTCACAATCCTGCAAAAGCTTATATAGCGGTAATGCGTTATAAATTGATGGATCTAAAACCGTATATTTTTAAAACAGAAGATTTTGGTGAAAGTTGGAGTTTGATCACTGAAGGAATTGAAGGGGCCCATACATTTGTTCGCGTAGTGAGAGCTGACAAGAAAGTACCTGGTCTTTTATATGCCGGAACTGAAACAGGATTTTATATTTCCTATGATGATGGCCAACATTGGAAGTCATTTCAAGGGAACTTACCTGTTGTTCCAATCAATGATTTATTTATTCAAGATAATGATATGATTGCAGCAACAGCTGGTCGTTCGTTTTGGATTTTAGATGATTTAAGTAGTTTACAAGAGCAGACCAATGTAAAGGGTCTGCATTTGGCATCTCCTAAAACAGCATACCGTTTGTCCTCTGGAAAAACTCCTAAAGAAAGTACACAAGGTACCAATCCAGTTTCAGGAATGTATTTAGATTATTACCTTCCAAATGAATTAGATTCCATTCAAGTTACTTTAGAAATTTTAGAGGCCAATAAAGTAATTCGTAGCTATACTTCTAAAAAACCAACTAAAGCGGGATCTTGGCCTGGCGGACCCAGACCCGAATTGATTTTGCCTAAAAAAGAAGGATTCAATAGAGTGCATTGGGATTTTAGAAGAGCTCCAGTAGCCGCTGTAGATAAAGTATTTGTTTACGGAAGTTTTGACGGAAGTAGAGTGGGTCCAGGAGAGTATATTGCTCGTTTGACTTATGGAAAGGAGCAGAAAGAAACAACGTTAACCGTTTTGCCAAATCCAAATATAAGTGCTTCCCAAGCTGATTTTGATGAACAGCAAAAGCTTTTGGTTGAAATAGACAATGCTTTGGGAACCATTCACAACTCAGTGACACGTATGCGAAATATCCAATCGCAGTTAGAACATTACATAAAAATACTTAACGGAAAAACAAACTATGCTTCAGTTTCAGAAAAGGCAACTGCCATAAATGAAAAGCTAAAAACATGGGAAGTGAAATTGATTCAGCCACAGCAAAAGACGTTTCAGGATGTAATTAATTTTAATAATAAGTTAAATGCAGAATGGATGTATCTCAAAGGCTTTGTTGATTCAGATGATCCCAAAGTTACTAGGGGTGCAAAAGAGCGTTTTCAAGATTTAATGGCACAGTGGGAAGTGAATGAAAATGAATTGAACGCAATTATAGAAGTTGATTTTAAAGCATTTGAAACATTATATCAAACGATGGAAATCCCTGCTTTACTTATTCCAGAAACAGAATAAGAAGAGTTTACAGGCCGATAAGATATTGGAATTTTAAGAAAAATTGTGTTTGATCTACCCGAAAAGGGGAGTAAAATTCATCATTAAAATCATCAAGAGAATTCTGATTTCCTCCAATATAAAAAACGGTGGAGGGATTAGGATTCCATTGTAATAGAGGTTGTACAAAAAAACGATCTGTAAAGGCATTGTATTCAGAAATCAATCGGATATTCAAAAAGTTATTAAATTGGTACCGAATTGAAAAACGCGATATTGAGCCGTTAAAATAGTCTTGATTGGTTTCCAGGTCTCGTAATCGAGCATATCTTATGGAAGGTGATAGGTTTAGTTTATTCCCCAATTGAAACATCGGCATGGCAAAAAAAGTAAACTCTCTTCCCACTTCTGGAATTGCTTCATTATAAGCCAAATCTTTACCAAAGGTCATGCGTAAGGTTAGATTGAAAACTTCGTTAGGACTACTTTGAAGATTTAATTCACTTTTCCCCAAAAAGTTATAATTTCTGTTGAGGTAATTTTTAAAAATGTCCCAATCATAAGTGTAGTTTATGGTGGTATTTAACGAAGTTTTTATGTTAATAATACCATCTAGACTTACATTTTTTAAATTGTTGTCAAAGGTATAGTTGATGTCTGCTTTGGTTCCAATACTAAAAAACTGAAGCCCTTTTTTATTTATAAAATTTTGATATTCATGAAAAATAGTAGCCCAGCGTCTGTTGTTTTTTACCACAAACCCAACATTGGCTTGATATTCAGGGGATATATTTCTCAGGTAGAGATAGGTTTTCCAGTGTTCAGTATTTCTATATAATTGAAGGTAAAAGGCACTTCCATTAAAACGTTCTTGATCTAATTTTACGGTTTTACCTTGATTTTGATCTTCACTATCAATCCAATCTGCATTTGGCTCTTTGTTAAAGTTACCTAACAATTCATAGGTAAGACGCCAATTTTTATTGAATAAAAACCAACCGTCTGTTCCTATCAGATTGCCATAACCTCCGTCACTATAATATCTATTTGTGGTTACCATTCCCAGCCGTGCATTTTTATTTACTAAACGTTGATATCTGAAAACATTCACATAGGATTGTCCTCCTTGGCCAAAATAGGAACGGTCTTCTCCTGCAATTTGATAGGGTGAATCTTGATCTAAAGCTGTTAGAAAATATATTCTTGATTTTTTTGCTTGGCTTAAAAGTTTGGTTGAAATTAACGGATTGTTGATTGATCTTGAATAAAACGCACCATCTGTAAAATTCACCACATCTGTTCCTCTATTGAAAAACGGCCTACGTTCAGGATATTCCAATGCATAAGATGAGTTTATATCAATTTGAGTTACATCAGCTTCCACTTGAGAAAAGTCTGGATTAAAAGTAACTTCAAGAGTACTGTTTTTATTTAGGTCTAGATTGAGGCCTAGGCCAGCATTGGGTTTAAATTTATCAAAGTCAATACTACCATTTCTAGTGGGTCGGGCTCCGCTTACACTACCCGAAACATAGGGCAATAGCTCCAGTCTTTTTTCAATCGTGATGTCTTTAAGTACCAGTTGATCTGTCGTTTGGCAAACTTGGCAAGGATCATTTCTATCAAATGGCTGACTTCTTAATTCTATTTCATTTCCATCACGATAATATTTTCTAAAAAAATTGAAATTCCATAGCTGGTCTGTTCCATTTGGAAAAGGAAGGGAAGAAAATGGAATTTTAAATTCTATTTGATATCCATCTTCTACTATAGATCCTGCCGTTTCAAAGTCAAGATTAAAGCTACCGTCATAGCGATCCTCATCTGTTAGTGCATTTATAGCACGAACATCAAATTGACTTCCAAATGGATTTGCAGCCAAAAGATAATTGTTTCTCCCATCGGCATAGGTGTCAAAACGCACAATAACAAAATCATCATTGAGCATACCGAAATCATCTCTAGAGCGAACAGAGGCACGTATGTTTTTTGGATCATCAAAAGCGTGAAAAGCAATAAATAAATGGGTGTTAGTATAGGTTATATATCCTGTAGAATTTACTTTAGCAGGTAAATTATTGGCAGGATTAACTTCAAAATCAATAGCTACGGGTATGGCGTCTTTCCATTCGTCTGGACTCAAGACACCGTCTATAGTAATTTGTTCTTCATTTGTTTTTTTCGGTTCAAATCTTTCTTGAGCATTGCTTAAGGTTGGAATGACAAACAAAAGAAGAAAGCTAAGCAGCTTTATTTTTTTAAGCATTTTCAAAATTCAAAGACTAAAGATACAATGGCTATCAATAGTATCTTATAAAATAGCATTATAAAAGTCATTTTTGGATTAGATTTTGTAATCTAGCAGTATCTAATTTATTAATCATGGGTCATTCTAAAATGCAAGTAATTGGAGGTGAAGAGTGGTGTAGCTTTAAAACGTTAAACATCCCTGCTATTAAAGCGAGAATTGATTCTGGTGCTAAAACATCATCTATTCAAGCAGCGAATATAAAACGTTTTAAAAAAGGGAGAGCCGAATGGGTCTCTTTTGAAATCAATCCCATCAAAGATAATTTAAGCATCTCCATTCAATGCCAATCTCCTATTTTATCTACGCGAACAATAAAAAGTTCTACTGGAGTTTCTGAAAAACGTTATGTAATCATAGCGCCCATTACCATAGGTGATTCTACTTACGACATAGAACTGACCCTTGCCAATCGAGACGGGATGGATTTTAGAATGTTGTTAGGAAGAGAGGCAATGAACAAGCGCTTTTTGGTTGATCCTTCAGAACGTTATTTAATGGGAGAAATCCTTGAAGATAAAATTGAATCCATGTACAGCTATTTAGTACATGATAAATCGGGATTAAAAATTGGTTTATTAGCATCAGATAAAAACTTGTATAGCAACAAACGATTAATGGAAGCAGGTCTTGCTCGAGGGCACGAAATGCAATTTTATAATATACAGCAATGTTATATGCGATTGGATACAAATACGCCAGAAGTACGTTATAGGGGAGGTGCGATTTTAGATGACTTAGATGCAATAATTCCCCGTATTCGACCGAGTATGACTTTTTATGGCTGTGCTTTATTGAGACAATTTATATCGACAGGAACGTATTGTTTAAATTCGGATACTTCTATTTCAGAATCTAGAGATAAATTATTTTCCAGTCAGCTTTTTTCTGCAAATGATATTCATATTCCCATTACTGGTTTTGCAAAATCACCTTTGGACACCAAGGATTTAATTTCAATGGTAGGTGGAGCTCCTTTAGTTATTAAGTTATTACAAAGCGCTCAAGGTAAAGGGGTGGTTTTGGCTGAAACAGATAAGGCAGCAGAGAGTGTAATTAATGCATTTAAAAGTTTGCAAGCGAATATCTTAGTTCAAGAATTTGTTAAAGAAGCAGCAGGAAAAGATTTACGATGTTTTGTAGTAAAAGGCAAAGTGGTAGCTGCAATAGAGAGAACAGCTTCTAAAGGCGAATTCCGTTCCAATATTCATATGGGAGGTTCTGCCAAGAAAGTAAAAATTACAGCAGAGGAAAGACGATTGGCTATAAAAGCTTCTAGAATTCTTAATTTAGCAGTGGCTGGGGTTGACATTATTAGATCAAATAAAGGTCCTTTACTGCTTGAAGTAAATTCTTCCCCGGGGCTTGAAGGAATTGAAGCAGCGACAGGAAAAGATATAGCCAGTGAAATGATTATTGCAATTGAAAAGAAGTTGAAATATAATAGATCTTCAAAATGATCCAAAAAAACGCTCAGTTAAGGAAGGAATAATTTCAAGAAAAGATCAATTGTGTTAATAGGGGTTAAATCTGCAGAGTTTCCTTATTTTTAACTTTCATTAAAAACTTATGGAATATATTTCAATTGTTTTATCAGTCCTCAGTGTTTTGGGAATTTTGTTGCTTTTTTTTAGGAAAAGCACCTCTAACATTTCAAATTTAGAAGACATTTTTAGAGCACAACTTCAAAAAGAGTTTTTGTTAAACAGAGAGGAACTTTCAAAAAATCTGAAAGAAAACCGAAACGAGCTAACTCAATCCATAGAGCGGTTGAATGAAACACTTATCAAAAAAGCTAAAGACGATCGTGAAGAGTTGCGTACTACATTAAAAGATTTTGAAGCAAGTTTTACAAAAAATGTAGAAAGCTTTAATGCACTTCAAAAGCAGAAATTTGATGAGATGAAAATCAAGCAAGACGAAATGATCAAGACCACCGAGTTGAGATTAGAGCGCATGAGAGAAACAGTAGATGAAAAATTACATAAGACTTTAGAAGAGCGGTTAGGAAAATCTTTTGAAATGGTAACACAACAACTTTTGGTAGTCCAAAAGGGATTAGGTGAAATGCAAACCATCGCCTCAGGGGTGGGAGATTTGAAAAAAGTACTTTCTAATGTTAAAACACGTGGAGTTTTAGGCGAGATTCAATTAGGAAACATTTTAGAAGAAATCATGTCCAGAGAGCAATACGAAACCAATGTAAAAACAAAGAAGGGGTCTGATGCCATTGTTGAATTTGCTATTAAACTCCCAGGAAAAGACAACAATGACGGTTCTGTCTATCTTCCAATTGATGCTAAATTTCCTCAAGAAGATTACGTACGACTCCAAACGGCATACGAGGCCGGAGATCCTATTGCTGTGGAAATCTCTATGAAAGCACTTTTGCAAGCAGTGAAAAAGTTTGCGAAAGATATTTCTACAAAATACATAGACCCTCCCCATACTACAGATTTTGGAATTATGTTTCTCCCCATTGAAGGTTTGTTTGCGGAGGTAGTTCGCCAACCTGATATGATTGCCTTTTTACAAAGAGAATATAAAATTGTAGTGACAGGTCCCACCACATTGGCTGCGATGCTTAATAGCTTGCAGATGGGCTTTAAAACCCTAGCAATTCAAAAGCGTAGCAGCGAAGTTTGGAATGTTCTGGCCTCTGTTAAAAAGGAGTTTAACACTTTTGGAGGTGTCTTGGAAAAAGCACAGAAAAAATTAAACGAAGCCAATAACGAGATCGAAAATTTAGTAGGAACACGAACACGAATTATGCAGTCTAAACTCAAAAATGTAGAACAGCTTGAGCTTCCTGAAAATGCTAAGGAAGAAAGTAATCTTTTGGATATTAAGGAGTGAGTTAATCTAGAATAGGCACGTAAAATTGAATTATAAGAAGTTTTTAATGGGTTAGATTATTAAACGCATGAACTCCAATTAGAATACCCCCCTTTCAATTTATAAACAGATAGAAAACCCATATTAGTCAATAGTTTTAGGGCACTTTGACTTGTAGAACCAGAATTACAGTAGATGTAAAGGGCTTGATTTTTGTTGATTTTGGCAAAGTAATTTTTAAAAGTTGATTTTTTTTTAAAATCAATATGAATAGATTTATTCAAGTGACCCATTTTAAAGTCTTTTAATCTCCTAACATCTATTATTAAACCATTATTTGAATTAGCAGCGGGTAAAAATTCTGAAGAATTTATTAGGTTTTCATTTGGCTTAACAGAAAAAAGAGTTGAAAATTTAAACATAATAATCGTTTTAAATAATTCTATTTCAACAATTTAAAAATTTTGATTTGATCTTTGTGTAACTATAGTTACACAAGCAATTTAGAGTACTGTTTTTAATCTGGAGTGTTTTTCTATTTTGAAAATTCTAGTTTAAAATCAAAAGTTAATAGGTTTTCCATTTTTACCATCATGAAAGAGGGTAAGGCAATGTCGAAATCGGAAGGAATTAGATTGAATTTTCCGGTTAGAATTTTCTTATTTTTTAAATTTTCCAGATGTGCAGTAATGGATTTTTTTTGATCGACACCATGGAAATTGAATAAGCCTGAAATTTGAACAGAGTCCTTAGTTATTTCAAAGGTGTCTGCATAAAAACGAACTTCTGGGAAAGAAAGGGACTCTAATACTTCTAATGCATGAGCATCCCTACCTGTATTATTACTATCAAAATCTTTTACTAAAGTTAAAATGGCAATTTCTTTAATTTGATCGTCTTTCATTTCTATTTTTGCTACACCTTTTACATTAGAGTTTATACCTTTCCAAGCATGTAGCACGTGTTTTGCATCGTATGAAATAAAACTTTGATCGGCATTTAGCATCCAACTTTCATTCTGTCCAAAGTTTAGATTCACGAGTAATAGTAGGGCAAGGCTAAAGTTAATTCTTGATTTCATACTTAAAATTTAAATGAAACTACTGCTAGTGCATAACTCCCAAATAATGTGAAAGCTGCTGTTCGGTGGTATTTTTTTTCAGATTCTGCTAATAAGTTAGTTGCAATCATGGCAGAAAAGTGAACTGTAGCCAACCACTTATGGGCTTTAATGGAGGTAAGGCCCTTGTTTTTATTACTGATTAATGGAGGTGGGGCAAAAAGGGATAGCCCTGCACCTGTAAAATATGAGGCGGTAGTGATATTTCCAATAAGCTCATGGGTGTCTTTATACCGATATTGACCATTGTAAAGTTTTGTACCCAATACACCTTGCGCAATCATTCCCGCTAGAGTTGCATAACCAATTACTTGATGGGCTAAAAGCATTTTTCTTCTAATTTTTAATTCCTTTTCTCGATTTTCTAGATTTAGCGGGAGTACTTTTGTACTTCGCATCAATCCCTTTTCACCCCAAAGTAAGCGTTGTGTAAATATCATTGAGGAAGGGAGTAGTTCCTGGTTTTTTTGATCAGATGAAATATCATCAAATAAAGAGTTGTTTGTCTGCCCCATGATCACTTGAGATAAAAAAAACAGTAAGAATAAGGGAATTGTTTTTTTAATTTCCATGCTTTTAAATATTTACCACTAAAATAAGTTCTTTTTAAAGAAATTACATTCAAATCAGCTTATTATCTTTCAACGTAAATAGAAGTTTGTTTTATGAAAAAACCCTTGAATATCATTTGATTTTCAAGGGTTGTAAGTTAAAAGTGGTACCTCCAGGAATCGAACCAGGGACACAAGGATTTTCAGTCCTTTGCTCTACCAACTGAGCTAAGGTACCCCGCTTTTAAGCAAGTGCAAATATAAACGCCTTTTGTGTTCCACAAAAACATTTACCTATATTTTCTTTGTAAATTTACGCATTCAATAAAAAAATAGATGCAATTAATCATTGATATTGGTAATACTCTAATTAAATACTATGTGTTTGATGAAAAAACAATTATAAATTCCTCTTCTGAAAATCATTTAAATTGGGCTATTTCTTTAGAAAAAATTAAAAAAAACTATCCAGAGCTCAAAAGCGTAATTATTTCTGATGTAAATGGTGCTATTTTAAATCAAATTCAAAAAGTGCTCCATTCTTTACCTTTGATTCTTTGTTCGATTGATTTAAAATTACCCTTTACTACAAAATATAATCCTTCACAACAGTTGGGACAGGACCGAATTGCATTGCTTGCTTCTTGCTGTTTGTTATACCCTAAAAAAAATGTTTTGGTCATCGATCTTGGCAGCTGTATAACGTACGACTTTATAGATGAAAATGCGATACACCACGGAGGGTCTATAAGTCCTGGATTTTCGATGCGTTATAAAAGTATGCACGATTATTCTGGTAAATTACCTTTACTTAATCCTAAAAAAGAAGGAATTGAATTAATTGCAACTTCAACTTTAAATGCATTACATTCAGGAGTTTACCATGGTATAAGCTATGAATTACAAGCAATTACAAAGGCATATCAATTAAAACATGAAGATTTAACGGTAATTTTAACAGGAGGGGATGCTCAAATGTTGTCTATACCATTAAAAAATAGCATATTTGCGCATTCAAATTTTTTAGCAAACGGTTTGAACTATTTACTAGAATTGAATCAAATTTCATGATAAAATTAAATTTGTCCCTTTTCCTAATTTTTGTAGCTACTGCAATTTTTGCACAGAGTGGCTCATCCTCACCTTATTCGGGAGGTGGATTAGGCGAGCGAAATTTTAATGGAACAGAAGCCAACAGGCACATGGGAGGTTTAGACGTATTTACCGATTCTATTCATGCCAACTTAAATAATCCTGCCAGTTACGGTTTTTTGAAGCTTACAACATATTCTGTGGGAGTGAATTACAGAAATAATAGTCTTTCTTCCACATCTGATTCTTACAATGCCGACACCGCCTCTTTAGATTATTTGGCTGTTAGTATTCCAGCGGGTATTTTCGGATTTAGTTTTGGAATTTTGCCCTACTCTTCAGTTGGTTATCGTCTGGAGGGTATTTCTGGGTCAGAGAATTCTGAAATTTTAAATCGATATGAAGGGACTGGAGGGATTAATCAAACCTATATTTCAGTAGGCCTTCCCCTAACTAAATTTTTAGCGATTGGAGCATCAATAAATTATAATTTTGGAACTTTATTTTACAGATCAGGACAGTTTTTAGAAAATATAGATAATGGTACTTTTTTAACCAACCAGTCCAGTCTATCTGGATTGAGTTATTTGTTTTCGGCACAAGCAATTATTCCAATCAAAAAGCGATACAAACTACAAGGTATGTTTTCTTTTCAACCCGAAGCTCCACTTAATTCCCGAAATAATAGAATATTTTACACCCAATCTATTTCAACTGAGAGCATATCTGACTTTGTTGAAGTTGACCTCAGTTCATCTGGATTGGACAAGACTTTACTTGACATATCTGAAACGTACCGTACAGGTTTAGGTTTTGGAAAGGATAAAAAATGGTTCTTAGGAGTGCAAAGAAATTTAACTAAATCTGCTAACTTTACCAATGATTTTTTCAAACGTGAAAACATTCGATATCGTGATTCTCAAAAATGGTCAGTGGGAGGTTTTTTTATTCCAAATTATGCTTCGTTTACAAATTTCTGGAAAAGGGTAGTATATCGATTTGGATTCCACACAGAACAAATGAGTTTAATTGTTAATAACATACCTTTAACAGAAACTGGCATATCTTTTGGAGTAGGACTACCATTAGGAGGTCTTTCAAATGTAAATGTTGGTTTAGAAATTAGTCAGCGCGGCCAAAAAGAATCAGGCCTTTTACAAGAAACGTTAATTGGCTTTCGCGTTGGGTTATCGTTAAATGATGTTTGGTTTATAAAAAGAAAATATAATTAAAATTTAATTCCATGAAAAAGATAAATATTTTGTCTGTATTGTTTTTAACCATTTTGTTCAATGCACCTTTATTGGCTCAAGACGTGAATGTTTGTATGCAGGACTTATCCATTTTTGCTGAATTTGCTAAAGTAAAAAACTTTAAATCAGCATATGAACCTTGGATGAATGTAAGACGAGATTGTCCAACAATTAATGTTGCTGTTTATTCTTACGGAGAACGAATTTTAAAAGATTTTATCAAAAACGGAACCCCTGAAGAAATTGAGGCATCCAAAAAAGATTTAATTCTTCTTTATGATGAATGGGTACAAAATTTCCCAGAAAAAAAGAATAAGTCTGCAATAGGGGATATATTAAGTAGCAAGGCACAATCACTTTTAGACTATGAAATGGCAGATTTGAAAGTTGTTTATGATACTTTTGACGAAGCTTTTCAAAAGGATCCAGATAGCTTCACCAACCCAAAGTTACTTTACAACTACTTCAAAACACTTTACGATCGCTACAAGGCTGGAGATCAAGAGGTAACTATGGAGCTGTTATTTGAAAAATATGAGGAGGTTTCTGAAAAATTCGAATTTGAAAGTACTGAACTAGCTAAAAAGTTGGATAAAATTATTGCAATTTCATCAGATGGAACTCCACTAAGTAGAAGAGATTCAAGAAATCAAAGAGTGTATAATATAAACTCAAATGCAATTGCAACTTTCTTATCCAACCTAGATGCTATTATAGCTAAGGAAGCTACGTGTGAAAATTTGATTCCTCTGTATCAGAGAAATTTTGAAGCTAACAAGGGAGATGCAGTTTGGATTAAGAGAGCAGCAAGTAGAATGGATAGTAAAGAATGTTCTGACGATCCTCTTTTCGTTACTCTTGTAGAAGCATTACATGCATTAGATCCTTCAGCTGATTCAGCTTATTATTTAGGATTGCTTAACGATAAAAGAGGGAATTCAGAGGATGCCCTAAAATACTACGAAGAATCAATTACTTTAGAAGAAGATAATTACCGAAAAGCAAAAATATTATTAAAAATTGCTAATAAATTTAAAGCAGCAGGGCGTAAATCTTCTGCTCGAAGCTACGCAAATAAAGCATTAAGCCTTCAACCTTCACTAGGAAGAGCTTACTTATTAATTGCTAATTTGTATGCTGATAGTGCTAATGACTGTGGAGACACTCAATTCAATAAGCGAGCAGTTTATTGGTTGGCTGCTAGTGTTGCTCGTAAAGCTGGAAATGTAGACAACTCACTCAAAAAAGTAGCTAATCAAACTGCAGACAGCTACACAGGAAGAGCCCCTAGTAAAACGGATATTTTTACAGAAGGAAATGAAGGAGCTACTATCAAATTTAGCTGCTGGATCAACAGTAGTGTAAAGGTTCCATCACTATAAATGAAATTTAATTTATCAAGTAGAATATTAAGGGTTATGGTTTTTACCATAGCCCTTCTTTTTTCTTGTGAGGACAATTCTGAGGCCTTAAAAGAAATGAATATGGATCGTCAGGATCCATTGGCTACAGCCAGTAATATTCGGATGGTTTATACAGATTCCTTAAGGATTCAAGCCGTTTTAACTGCGCCTAAACATGTTGACTTCACAAATTTGAGTTTTCGTTATGCAGAATTTCCTGAGGGACTCAAGGTTGTCTTTTATGATGACTTAGGAAATGAAAACGAAGTTCTTGCTGATTATGGGATTCTTTATGATGAAACTAAATTGATTGATCTTAAAGGTAATGTGAAACTCAAATCACATGATGGGTCAATTCTGACTACCAATCAATTATTTTGGGATTCTCAAAGCGAATGGCTTTTTACAGAACAACCCTTTACTTTTAATGATCAAGATTATAATTTTGATGCACTAAGATTGGATACCAATAGGGATTTTAGTAAATTTCAAACAGGAAACTTGATTGGAACAATATCAGTTTCTGAACCTTTAGATACACTTAAGCAACAATAATTTAGTAAACTAATTCCTTTTATCTTTATAAAGAAATAATAAACACAGATGAAAAACTATAGAATCTCAGAAGTATTATATTGGGTTATTGCTGTAATTTCTGTCTATGAAACCATAGGTTTGTGGGAAACGAATCCCTCTAGAGCTTATCTTTTTATTGGCTTTGCAGTGCTTTCTGTTTTTATGGCTTTATTTAGAAGGCATTACAGGAAAAAATTTAATCAGCGTAATAACTCATAAATGGTCATTACGGATTTAATTATTCTTCTTTGCTTAGTTCTATCTGCTTTTTTTTCTGGGATGGAGATTGCTTTTGTTTCTTCTAATAGAATATACCTTGAGATTGAAAAATCTCAGGAGGGATTAACCTCAAAAGTGTTAAAAACCATTACCCAAAATCCTTCTCAGTTTATAGCGACCATGCTCTTAGGGAACAACGTAGCCTTGGTATTGTATGGAATTTTTATGGGGGATAGAATTCTTCAACTTTTTTTTACTGAAACGCTTTTAACTGGAGAGGCAAGTTTGATTATTATATTTTATCAAACCCTTATTTCAACTGGAATTATATTGCTCACGGCTGAATTTTTGCCTAAAGTCTTTTTTCAGTTATATGCCAACACCTTCATCAAAATATTTGCTGTTCCAGTAGCGATTTTTTACTTTTTATTTTATCCCATCACCTATTTTATCATAGAATTTACCGATGTGATATTAAAGCGCTTTTTCAAGACTGATAATGACGAAGTGCAGCTTTCATTTTCAAAAGTTGAATTAGGTAATTACATAGAAGAGCAGTTGGAATCTTTTCAAAATAAAGAAAATTTAGATTCTGAAATTGAAATATTTCAAAAAGCGTTAGACTTTTCTGAAGTTAAAACACGCGAGGCCATGGTTCCAAGAGCAGAGGTTGTTGCTGTTGAAGAACAAACCTCAATCGAAGATGTCAAAGCATTGTTTATAACAACCGGTCTATCCAAAATACCTGTATACAAAGAAACTATTGATCAGATTTTAGGATACATTCATGCTTTTGAAATTATCAAACAACCCAAGGTTTTAAAAAACATTTTGTTACCTGTGGCTTATTTGCCTGAAACAATGTTAGTAAACGATGTTTTAAAACTATTGACTCGTCAGCACAAAAGTATAGCTGTAGTAATTGATGAATACGGTGGGACTTCAGGAATTGTTACTGTTGAAGATATTGTAGAGGAGTTGTTTGGTGAAATTGAAGATGAGCATGACACTATTGCTCATATTGAAAAACAATTAGATGAAAACTCTTATTTATTTTCTGCACGTCTAGAAGTTGATTATCTCAATGAAAAATACCAATTGGATTTACCAGAAAGTGAATTTTATGAAACCTTGGGAGGAATGATTGCATATACAACTGGCGAAATTCCTGCAAAAGGCGAACGGATTGATGTTTCTTCGTTTTCAATGAAAATCGAGAAAGTTTCAGCAACTAAAATTGAACAGATTATACTAACCAAAACAGAAGTGAATTAAGCATCCGTTTTTTTCATTGCTATTTAAATGCGATGTTCTTTCTTAATTCATTGGAATACCTTAATTTCGCAGACTATCAAAAATAGCAACTATGGCCGTTTTAGGAAAAATTAGACAACGTTCCATCTTCTTGATTCTTGTAATCGGGATGGCACTTTTCGCATTTGTAATCTCAGGTGTATTTGGATCAAATTCTGCAAGCACAGGTCCAACAGACCCCGTGGCAGTAATCAATGATGATGAAGTAGATATCGATTTCTTTCGTCAGATGGTTGAACAAACAGAGCGAACTTATAATTATTCAACCTTACAATCTGTAAATTTAGTGTGGAATCAAGCCTTGAGAAATACCATATTTGATCAACAATTTGAAGAATTAGGTATCGATGCAGGAAAAGATCAGTTGGAGCAAATTATTTCATCAGATGAAAGTGTAATAAGTAATCCAAGTTTTCAAAATGAAGCAGGGTTTTTTGACTTCGGTGTTTTCACAGACTTTATTGCTCAGATGAAAGTTGAAAATCCAGTGAGCTATGAAAATTGGAAAATACAAGAGCAAAGTATTATTGGTGTTGCCAAACAAAGAATTTACTTAGATCTTATCAAATCAAGCTCTGGAATTACTGAAGCTGAAGCAAAAGCTGATTATCATTCAAAAAATGACAATATCAACATCCAATATGTTCAAATTCCTTTTGATGTTATTTCGGATAGTTTGGTAAATGTGTCTGACGCAGAAGTAAAGAATTATATTAAGGAACATGAAGCAGACTTCAAAAGAGAGTCTTCAAGAAATATTCAATATGTGTTGTTTGATGAAGCTCCGACGGAAGATGACCTTTCCTCTATAAGATTACGATTGGATGCTTTAAAAGAAGAACGTGTTGCATACAACGACGTATCAAAACTTACAGATACTCTTGAAGGTTTCAGATCTACTAAAAACATTGCAGATTTTATTGATGAATACTCTGAAGAAAGTTTTGATTCTGTTTATCGTGCTCGTGGAGAATTTAATAATGAATACGCTGATATTTTATTTAAACTATCAAAGGGAGAAGTTTTTGGACCTTATAGAGACAGAGGTGATTTTAAAATATCAAGATTAATAGATCGTAAAGTAAACGCCTCCTTAAGAGCAAGTCATATTTTAATTGCCTTTAATGGAGCTACAAGAGCACCTTCAGAGGTTAGCCGCACAAAAGCAGAAGCTAAATCAGAGGCGAATAGAGTATACAAAATGGCAAGGAGAGCCTCAAGTGATTTTGAAGCACTTGTAAGAGAATATTCTGATGGCCCAACTAAAACAAGAGGTGGAGACCTGGGCTTTTTCAGGGAAGGAGATATGGCTCAAGAACTTTTCAACTTTACGAATAAGAATAAAGTTGGAAATATAGGTTTAGTAGAAACTGAATTTGGTTTTCATATTGTAAAGGTTACTGACAAAGATGATCTTGCACTTATTGCAGATGTTGTTGCAGCAGCTGTACCTTCAGATAAAACAGCAAATGAAGTTTTCAGAAATGCCACTCAATTTGAAATGGATAGTAATGAAGATGGAGATTTTAATGCTATTGCAGAAAAAAGTAAATATGTTGTTCGTCCCGTTAAACAAATAACTAGCCTAGAAGAAAATTTACCTGGTTTATTTCAACAACGAAACATTGTTCGTTGGACTTTTGAAGAAGATACAAAGGTAGGAGATATTAAAAGGTTTTCAATTGCTTCAGGAGGCTATGCAGTTGTTCAACTTACAGCAAAAGTAAAAGAAGGGCTTGCTGATATTGATGAAGTTGGAACTCAGGTTCGTAAAATACTTACCAACAAAAAGAAAGCAGAGCTTATCAAAAAACAGTTTAAAGACAAAACTACATTAGATGCTTTAGCTGAAAATGAAGAGTTTGAGATTGAAACAGCTTCTGCAATAAATCAACGTAATCCATCTATAGTAGGAGCTGGTAATGAGCCTTATATCGTAGGTGTTGCTTTTGCAATGGAGGAAGGTACCCTGTCTAATTTAATCACCGGAGAATACGGGGTTTATAAAGTACTTCTTATGAAAAAAAATACAGCAGAAGAGCTTGAAGATTATACTGCTTATACAGAGCAAATGATGACAGAATTAAGTGCAAGAATTACAGAAAATGTGTTTAAAGCTTTAGAGTCAGTTGCCAGTATTGATGATAATAGAGCACTTTATTATTAAATAAAGTAGTAAACGTACACTGTTTAAAACCTCCTTTTATAGGAGGTTTTTTTGTAATAAACTTTTTTGGATTTGAGAAAGGGATATTACCATGTAACTGTATTATTACATTTAAATCAAACCTATTCGTTAAAATAGGTTAATTTTTAAAAATCATTTCTGAATAAGGGATTACCACACGATATCCCTTGTTAAGGAAGTATTTTGGAGTTTCTTTATTTCCAGAAGCAAGTATAAAATCTCCCCCCCAAGCCCCAAGACTTTTTACTGCACCTTTAAAATCTGAAAATAATAAATCTTTAACTGGTGTCTGTTTTAATAAAGACCCAATACTTTTTTCATGTTCCAGCAGAAGTGTATTGAATATACTTTGATCATTACACGTTAGGATTTTTTCAGTTATTGAATTAATAGTATCAATAAGATGCGAATCGATTAATTTCCAATCTAAGGCGTTGATTGCCTCCAGACTACTTTGCTTCTTGTTTAGATAAACAAAAAATAAACCTTCTTTAAAGGGAGGGTCAAAGAGGATAAATTCTACCGATGGATTCAAGCCATTTCGTGTATAACAAATCGGTGAATCCGACAAAGCGCATGCGAGGTCGTAACCACTCCCCCCAAAACTTTGCTCTAATAATTTGTATGGATTTACATTTGCCCATGAGGCTATATTTGAAATTAATGTAGAGGAGCTACCTAAGCCCCAGTTCTTGTCAAATTCTAGAAGCGTTTTTACGCTACCCCCTTGATGCACTAAAAACTCTTCATTTTGAGCCCTAGCCGCTTTTAAAATAGCACTTAACTTTTCTGCGGTAGTTGCCTCTGAGCTTTCCACTATAGAAAAAGAAGAGCATTGAAAGGTAGCGGTGAACCACACGTTTTGATTCAGATCAAAACTTTCCCAGATGAGGTGTTTTATGTCTTGAATTTCAAAGGTTAGGGTTTGTCCTTTTTTACATGGAATAGCTAGTGCCCTAGCGCCCTTTAAGACGGCATACTCCGCTGTAAGTAATAATTTTCCATGACTATAAAATGATTGCATCTTAATTTTCATTAAAACTTAAAAAATCACTTACCGCTTTTACGCTTACTGTATGTGTTTTGAAATAGACTAAGGCAGTCTTTTTTTGCTTTTCTGTTGCTTTGAGTTGATTTAAAATATTAAATAGGTGCATTTTCATATGTCCTTTTTGAATTCCTGAAGTAACCAAAGAGCGTAAGGCAGCAAAATTTTGAGCTAAACCTGCAACAGCTATTATTTTCATTAAAGTCTTAGCGTCTGGAAATTCTAGAAGTTCCATACACCATCCCACCATTGGGTGAAGCTTTGTTAATCCTCCCACAGTACCAATCGCAAGTGGTAAGGTGAGTTCCATACTAAATTGATTGTTTACTATTGAGGCTTGACTCAACGAAGAATAGTTTCCAGAGCGAGCGGCATATGCATGAACTCCAGCCTCGATCGCTCTAAAATCATTTCCAGTAGCTAAAACTAAGGCATCAACACCATTCATAATGCCTTTGTTATGGGTTACCGCACGGTAGGGCTCACAATTGGCAATTTGGATTGCTTGTACAATTTTTTTGGCAAAAGTAGCTCCATCCATACCCTCCTGAGGTTCAATGGAATCGATAGGACAGGAAACTTTTGCGTGAACCAAGCATTCCGGTACATAGTTGGAAAGGATACTCATGATCACTTCTATTTTGGGATTATCTTCTGTAAAAGACGCATCCTGTTGACTCACTTTTTCTAGTTCATCAGCCAAACTTTCTAAACACGAATTAATGAAATTAGCACCCATGGCATCCGCTGTTTTAAATCGAACTTGTAATTGATAATAGTGGTCCAGCGCAGCTGTTTTATCAATTAAATCTAGACTTACAATGCCACCACCTCGTTTTTCCATGTTGAGCGTCAAGGGCTTTGTAGCTTCTAATAATTTGGACTTATTATTCTTAAAAAAAGAATTTAGAATAGAAGGGGCACCTTCATAAAGAAAATGAACTTGCCCTACTTTTATAGTGTCTATGATTTTTGCCTCAAAACCTCCTTTACTAAACCAAAATTTGGCAGCATTTCCAGCTGCAGCCACCACGGAGCTCTCTTCGATGACCATAGGTAGTGTGTAGAGCGCATCATTAATCAAAAAGTTGGGTGCAACCCCAAGGGGCATATAAAAGTTGGTCAGGGTATTTTCTATAAATTCATCATGTCGGGTTTGTACCTCAGGGGATGAATTCCAATATGAGCTTAGTTGATGTGCAGCTTTTTGCGAATCGCTAAAATGAGTTTTGGAGATCCAATCAATTTTTTCTTGTTTACTAAGTTTGGAAAACCCATTAATTTGCTTACTCATACTTTTTTGGTCAAAGATACAGATTTTGAACCCCTTTAGAAAAGTAGGATTGCTGAGATTTTACTAAATTGCCAATCAAACCATCTTTACCATGAAAAAAATAGTATTTCTGTTCTTTTTTACTGCTTTGTGTTTTGCTCAGCAACCTACGTTTTCTCTAAAGAAATTATGGAGTGAAGATTATAACCCAGAACGGTTGGAATCCATTCGATCAATGAAAAATGGGAATCAATATACTGCTCTTGAAAAAGTAGATTCTAGTCAAACTTCAATAAAACGTTATGATTTTGGAAAGCCCAATGATGCTGTAACTTTGTTTAGTACATCTGACTATTCTGAGATCAATACCTTTTCTGGTTATTCTTTTTCTAAAAATGAAGAGAAAATTCTTTTAGAAACAGCAACTGATCAAATTTATAGAAGATCAAAACAAGCTATTTATTGGATTTTTGATATGCGTACTAAAGACCTCCAAAAAGTTTCTGATGCAAAAATCCAAGAACCTCTTTTCTCTCCTGATGGATCCAAAGTTGCTTATGTATACAGAAGAAATCTATTTATTAAAGAGCTTGTGACGAACAATGTAATCCAGATTACTTTTGATGGGGACTATAAAACCATTAGTGGAATTACTGATTGGGTTTATGAAGAAGAGTTTGGTTTTGTTCGAGCATTTGATTGGAGTCCTGATTCTTCCGAAATCGTCTATATGCGTTTTGATGAATCTAAAGTCCCTATTTTTTCCATGGATATTTATGGAAAAGATGTATATCAATTTCCATATCAATTCCGATATCCAAAGGCAGGTGAGGAAAACTCTGAGGTCACCTTGCATCGCTTTACAATTGAATCAAGAAAAAAAGATAAAATTAACTTTGAGGGGGAGAGACCGTATTATATTCCTAGAATCAGCTATGCTAAAGGGGCAAATGCATTAATTATTCAAACACTAAACCGCCATCAAAATGACTTGAAAGTATGGCGCTGGAATTCCAAAGAAAATACGTTGCAACTCATCCTTGAAGAAAAAGAAGAGACTTATGTTAGTATTCATGATAATCTAAAATTTTTAGAAGATGGGAGTTTTTTATGGACAAGTGAAAAAGATGGCCATAATCATATTTATCATCACAATGAAAACGGAGTCTTGATTAGACAAATTACCAAAGGAAATTGGGAAGTCACTTCACTTTATGATTATAACCCCAAAAGCAAAGAAATTTATTACCAATCCGTTGAAGGGAGTAGCACTGAAAGAGGTTTGTTTGCCATTAAATTATCAGGGAAGGGTAAGCGAACGCTTCAACCCACAGAGGGAACAAATGGAGCTACTTTTAGTGTGGGGGGAGCGTATTATATTCATTCGTATTCAGATGAAAAAACCCCTCCCATTTACACTTTATATAATACTCAAAAGAACACCCCCCTATTCCGTATTTTAGAAAATGAGGACTTGACTAAAACCTTAGCAACTTTTGGTTTTTCCGATAAAGAATTTTCTACAATTGAAGTTAATGGGGAGTCCTTGAATATGTGGATGATAAAACCCGCAGATTTTGATGCGTCAAAACAATATCCCGTTCTGATGTTTCAGTATTCAGGTCCAGGGTCTCAACAAGTTGCCAATCGTTGGGGAGATCAGCGAGCTCTTTGGCATAAATACTTGGCCAATCAAGGGTACATCATTGCTTGCGTAGACGGAAGAGGAACTGGATTTAAAGGAGCTGATTTTAAAAAGGTAACTTATCTAAATCTTGTCAAATATGAGGCTTTAGATCAAATTGCTGCTGCAAAAAAGCTAGGGGCACTACCTTTTGTTGATGCAAATCGTATTGGAATTTGGGGATGGAGTTTTGGAGGTCATATGGCAGCACATTGTTTGCTCACAGGCAATGATGTGTTTTCTTTTGGAGTTGCTGTGGCACCCGTAACCAATTGGCGTTTTTATGACACGATTTATACTGAACGCTTTATGCGTACCCCACAAGAAAATCCAGAAGGATATGATTTAAATTCCCCACTGAATTATGCAGACCAACTTAAAGGGAAATTTTTGATCATTCATGGTTCGGGAGATGATAATGTTCATGTTCAAAATACTATGCGTATGGTAGAAGAGTTAATTCAAGCCGATAAGCAGTTTGAATGGATGATTTACCCCGATAAAAATCATGGCATTTATGGAGGTAATACCCGAAAACATCTCTATTCAAAAATGACTAACTTTATCCTTGAAAACTTATAGTAACCCTTATATGACATCTAATAAAACAGTAATTCAGCAAGAAAACGCTACCCTCTTTGGGCATCCTAAGGGTTTATTTTATTTATTTTTTGCTGAGCTTTGGGAGCGTTTTAGCTTCTATGGTATGCGAGCGCTTTTGACGCTTTACATGGTCAATGTGATATTCTTAGAATTGGTAGAACGTGATTTTGCAGCAGCTGCAGTTTACGCTTCATATGGTTCTTTAGTTTACGCCTCTACTGTCGTTGGAGGAAGGATTTCAGATTCAATATTGGGTTTTCGAAAATCGATTTTTTTAGGAGGAATTTTAATGGCGCTAGGACATTTTGTTTTAGCAATAGAAAATGATTACACCTTTTTTCTTGCTTTAGGTTTTATCGTTGTAGGTAACGGATTTTTCAAGCCTAATATTTCAACTTTTGTGGGCTCTCTTTATGAGGACAAGGATCCAAGAAAAGATTCAGGCTTTACCATTTTTTATATGGGTATAAATATAGGCGGATGGGTGGCACCTCTTTTATGCGGTTGGCTTGGTAGTGCATATGGATGGCATTATGGTTTTGGTCTTGCAGGATTTGGGATGCTCACAGGATTGTTATTTTTCTGGAGTGGTATTAAATCTGGGGTTTTTGGAAATCAAGGAATGGCTCCTTCAGAAGAAAAATTAAATGAAAAATTAATTGGAATTAAAAGAGGGGATTGGATTTCTTTATTAGCTTTTCTTTCTGCACCTGTGATTGCAGTTCTCTTAGCTAGTTATAAAGAGATAGGAAGCGGTGAGCATCTTTTCGCAGGGCAAAACATAGTTAATATTATTTTTAAAGTGGTTGGAGTTTTTATTTTATGTTACCTAGCGTATATACTGAGTAAAGTCACTTTTGAAGAGAGAAAAAAATTGTTTGTAGCAATTGCCATTACTTTATTTATGACACTATTTTGGGGTTTTCATGAATTATCAGGAAGTGTTATTACTCTATTTGCTTCCCGAAATGTGAGCCTCACTTTTTTAGATGCTGCTCAAACAAATTCACTAAACTCAATGTTTATTATTATTTTGGCACTTCCTATTTCTTGGATGTGGACTAAGTTAAATAAGCATAAGATTAATCCTAGAACCCCTTATAAGTTTGGTTTTGGTTTGCTTATTGCAGGTTTGAGTTTTTATATCTTAGCTCTCAGTGGAAGTGCAGCTGATCAAAATGGGATGGTTCCCTTTAGTTATTTATTATTGATGTACTTTTTACTTTCTATTGGAGAATTATTTATGTCTCCTGTAGGCTTGGCAAAAATCACGGATTTGTCCCCACAACGGATAGTTGCTTTCATGATGGGTGTTTGGTTTTTATCTTCAGCTTATGCTTTTCAGCTGGTTGGATTTATAGGTAAACAATTAGCAATCGAAAGCGAGGATATAAATGTAGGGGGGATGGAAACATTAAGCACCTATATTGGTGGTTTTGATCTAATTTCTAAATACGCTATTGGAGCGGGAATTATAGTTCTAATTACAGCCCCATTGCTTAAAAAACTCATGGGTAATATTCATTAAATTAAAATATAGTATGAAAATAAAAGTTGTTTTATTATATCTCGTAGCGTTTTATAGTGTAAATACGCAGGCTCAGCAAATCGAATGGATGTCTCTTGCAGAAGCAATAGAAGCTCAAAAGATAGCCCCCAAGAAAATCTTTATGGATGTCTATACGGACTGGTGTGGCCCCTGTAAATTATTGGATAAAAATACGTTTCAAAATCCCGATGTTTCACGCTACATAAGTGAACATTTTTATGCTGTTAAGTTCAATGCTGAAGGGCAAGAAGAGATCAAGTTCTTTGACCAAACCTATACCAACCCTAATTATGATCCAAATCGAAAGGGTAGAAATGGAACCCACCAGTTTATTCAATATTTAGGAGTCAAGGGATATCCAACAATGGTCTTTTTTAGTGAAAATGGTGACCCAATAATGCCTGTTGTTGGTTATCTCAAACCACAGCAATTGGAGCTGTATCTTAAATTGATTAAGCAAGGTGATTATCAAGTTTTTTCAAAACCAGAGGATTTTCAAAATTACCAAAAGAGTTTTATTCCTCGTTTCCGAGGTTAATTTTTAAGCCCCCCTTTTTTCTAGTATCATAAAAAGGGACTTTATATTTCTTACATGTTTTTTCCCAGCGATAAGAAGACCAAGGAGCATTTGACCCATCTGCAATGAGAAGGTCAGGTTTGTATTCTTCAAATAAGAGCTCTAAATTTAATTTAACATTCTTTTGAAGAAGGATGTGGGTTGGAGCAATTTCTTTAATGCCAGTCATTTGTTTGTTTTCTAAAAGGAGTAATTTGAAGTTCTTTTGCACATACATATTTTTGAGAAGAAGTCTTCTGTTTTCTTTTAGCTTTCGAGAGTTTGTAAAGTCCCAAAGAAGCCGATTTGTATTTTCTTCATCAGAGGTATGATAATATAAGATCCCTCCTTTTTGATGTCCCATCAGACTTTCATTGTGTTTATGAAATACCCAAAAACTATTTATTTCATTTTCTTTTTTAGCTTCTAAAATAAGGTTTGAAATAAAGACTAAAATAAAGAGCAAAACCCACGTTCCCTTTAAGAAAGTTTTTTTGTAAAAAAATAATACAGCTAAAATAATAATGCAATACAATAAAAAGGTTGAGGAAGCAGAGTAATAAATGTTATCAAAAAGAAATGCCTCTTGTTGTGCTACCCAATTGATGATTTTATTTAAACAATCAACTCCAATATCATAAAATTGGAAAAGTAGTGGATTGGAAAAATTTAATAGAATAGCAAAGAGTATGATTAAGCTTAAAGATAAGAATGCTCCAAAAAAGGGAAGGATTATTATGTTACTCAATAAAAATAAACTAGGAAATTGATGAAAATAATAGATGCTAATCGGGCTAACTGCTATTTGAGCTGCAATAGAAATGGCTGCTAAATTCCATATTTTTTTTAAAAACCAATTCGATGGGTTCCAAAGTTTTTTAAGTAAAGGGTAGATGCCTAGAATTCCAAATACAGCAAGGTAACTTAGTTGGAATCCGATTGCTCTTAGAAATGGAGGATAGGCTATTATTAAAATAAAAAAAGAAAGAACTGTATAGTGAAAACTATGTTTTCCTTGATTGATATAACTCCCAATTACAACAAAGGTAAAAAGCGTAACAGCACGAACTACCGATGGCGATAAACCAACAAAAAAAGCAAATCCCCAAAGAAAAATAAGGACAATTATAAAGCGTACTGTTTTACCATATTTTAAAGAAGTTATCGGTTTTAGCAAAAACATGATAAGTAGAACAAACAAGCCAACGTGAAGTCCAGATAAAGCAAGAAGATGTATGACCCCAGCTTTTGTGTAAGCTGATAGTATTTCATCATCTATTGCGTTTCGTTTTCCTAGCAATAAGGCCATAAGCATCCCTTTACTGTCTTTGGAAATTGTCGATTGTTCTATTTTTATTTCGACATTTTCTTTGATTTTCAGTACATTAAAAAACCAAGGCGTTATTTTTTTTTTGGGTGAAGTATGGTTTTCCCGTCTATTTGAATTTGTTGATATACTCGAATATTTTTTAAATAATCTTTGTATGAAAATCCACCTGGATTTGGATTGGATTTAATCGAATAGCAGTTCGTTTTTGTAAGAATTACCTGACCCCTTTGGAATGGTAGAGTCAAACTATCTCTGGTTTGATATACTAGAATTTTTCCCATAACACTATCATCCCCCCATTGTTTAAGTTCTCCTATGAAGGAAAATGAAAATGAATTTACCCCTAAGGGTTTGACAATTTCAATTTTTTTAAAGACCTCTGAATTAGGTGCTGAATGATTTTGAAAATGTGCCTTCGGAAGGCGATAATATTCTTTGAAATGAAGTAAGCCCATTATTAAAAAGCTGAAATACAGCAAACTAGTATTAAGTCTGTTTGCCCGTTTCTTTATAAAAAAATACATTAAAATAAGCACTGTTAATCCAATCCATAGAGGGGTTGTTTCGCAATTAATATAAAATGAAAAAACACCTCCCATAGTAAAGAGTCCGACTAAGGGGTAAAGTCTTGATCTGGGGAAAAGCATACCCTAACTTAAGAGTATTTTTAAAAAGTATAGAAGAAAGATTTAATTTTTTTCACTTGTGATTCTATCATAAATCAACTGAGCTGTTTTTTTACTGGCACCTCCGTTTCCGAGAATTGATTTTAATTCCTGGTAGTCATCGAGAAATTGTTTTTTATTTAAAGGTTCTAAAATTGATTCGAGATGCATGCACAAGTTTGATAAATTTAGTTCATCTTGAATAAGTTCCTTAACGACAAGCCGATTTAAAATTAAATTGACAAGAGAAATATAATTCAGCTTCACTATTTTTTTTGCAATCCAATAGCTTAAAGCACTGCTGCGATAGCAAACCAGCTGAGGCACATCAAATAAGGCCGTTTCTAGAGTAGCTGTTCCACTAGTTACAAGGGCTGCACTTGAGTGTTGCAGCAGGTCATATGTGGCGTTATGGATAACTTTTAGTTTGGTGTTTTTAATAATGTTAGTATAGTCATCAATAGATAAGCCTGGGGCTCCTGCAATAACAAATTGATGTTTAGGAAAGTGATTTGCTACTTGTATGAAGAGCGGCAACATTTTTTTTATTTCCTGCAATCTACTTCCAGGAAGGAGCGCAATAATTGGTTTTTCAGATTCTAAATTAAATTTATCGTGAAACTTTATATCTAAGGGGTGGTTTGGGATATGATCCATTAAAGGGTGCCCTACATAATGCACTTTGAAATTGTGTTTCTTTTCAAAAAATGCCTTTTCAAAAGGGAGAATGACATAAAGCGCATCTAAGATACTTTTCATCTTATTGACCCTATTTTCTTTCCATGCCCACACCTGAGGACTGATGTAATAATGGTTTTTAAATCCAATTTCTTTAGCCCATTTTGCTATTCTAAGATTGAATCCAGGATAGTCAATATAAATAATTAGGTCAGGACTAAAAGCTAGAATGTCCTTTTTACACGTTTTTATATTTTTTATTATAGTTGGTAAGTGACTAATAACCTCCCAAAACCCCATGAAGGCTAATTCACTGTAATGTTTTACAATCGTTGCTCCTTCTTTTTCCATCAAGTCTCCACCCCAGGCACGAAAATGAGCATTTGGATCGATTTTTCTAAGGGCTTTTATAAGATGAGCTCCATGGAGATCACCTGAGGCTTCACCAGAAATGAGATAATAGTTCAACGGAATAAAATATTAAGTATTTATTTTTAAAAAAACGATAAGTAAAACCACCACCAGTGAAATTGCTACAATGCCTGCAGCAAAGGAAAATTTATTTTTTCTCAAAGCAAGAAAAAATATAGGCAGATTGATTAGTGCCGCTAAAGAAATAACTCCACCTAATCTATTTTGATCATAAAGAAATTGCAAACTTCTTTCAATAGAATCATCCGAAAGAAAATAAACAAGTATAATAACACCAAACCCGGTCCAAAATAATCCGGCAAAGATTCCCCAAAGGAAAAATTTATCTTTTATAAATTCCATGTGTTTAATTGTTGTATGCTGTGGTGGGCTGTTAAGTCAAATTGTGTGGGTACTACTGAAATATACCCTTCAGATAGCGCCCATTCATCGGTGTCTTCTCCTTTATCTTCGTTGATAAAAGTGCCTGTGAGCCAATAGTATTCTTGTCCCATGGGGTTGGTTCGTTTGTCAAATTCTTCAACCCAATTGGCTTTTGCTTGACGACATATTTTAATGCCTTTGATTTCCTCCTCTTTTAATTTTGGGAAATTAACGTTCAACACAACCCCTTTTGGAATTCCTTGCGATAGTGCTTCCGTAGTAATTTGTTTAATGTATTTTTTTAGTGGTGTAAAATCTGCATTCCAACTAAAATCCAATAAGGAAAAGCCAATAGCAGGAATTCCCTCTATTCCAGCTTCCATTGCTGCACTCATGGTTCCTGAATAAATCACATTTATGGATGAATTGGATCCATGATTAATTCCGGAGACACATAGATCAGGTTTTCTATCCATGAGTTCATTTACTGCAAGTTTTACACAATCTGCAGGTGTCCCAGAACAACTAAATTCTTTTTGAGGACCGTCAGATACTTTTATTTTATGACAATGTAAGGTCGAATTGATAGTAATAGCATGTCCCATGGCCGATTGTGGGCTATCAGGAGCAACCACTATCACATCACCGACTTCATTCATAATCTCAATGAGCATGCGAATTCCAGGAGCTGTAATTCCATCATCATTGGTGACTAAAATCAAAGGTTTTGAGTTCATAAAACGAGTTTCTTTGCTAAGGTAAGAAATCTTTAAGGGCTTTCTTTTAAAACAATATTAACAAATCGATAATGAGAATATATGTATATTTAGGGGCTATGAAAAAGAGATTAATACAAACCCCTATGAGACCTTTTATTTGGATTTTATCATTCATACTTGTAAGTGGATTAGTTTTTGGAATTTCGCTCAAAAATGAAGACCCGAACAAAGACAAACTTTTGTTGGAAATTATTTCTTATGTATTGGATCGAGGACACTATGATCCGAAAGAAATAAATGATGCTTTTTCTGAAAATGTTTATATGAACTTTTTAGAAAATATTGATGGGCAGCACCGTTTTTTTCTAAAATCAGACATCAAAAATTTTGATTCCTATAAGTATCAAATTGATGATGAAATCAAAAATGCACAAGTCAATTTTTTTAATCTTTCTTTTGATAAGCTTATGGAGCGTATGTCCCAAGTAGAAGAGTTTTATGAAAGTTTATTGTCAACTCCTTTTGATTTTTCCATCAAGGAAGAAATTAGTTTAGACTATGAGAAATTACCCTATGCTACTAATTTGTCAGAATTAAAAAAGCAATGGCGTAAGCAATTGAAGTTAAATGCACTCGAACGGTTTACATCAAAAAAAGACGAAGAATCTAGTAAAGTAAAAAAAGATTCAACTTATGTAATGCCAAAGGATTCAGTAATAGAAGAAGATGTACGAGAAAAGATTAAAGAGAATATGAAATTTTTCTTTGAAGGCTATAATGAATTGGAACGTAAAGATTGGTTTTCTATATACATCAACTCTATAGTAGTTCAATTCGACCCACATACTTTTTATCTTGCTCCTAGTGATAAAGATCGTTTTGACGCAAGCATGTCGGGTAAGTTTGAAGGAATAGGGGCGCGTTTGCAAAAGCGTAATCAAGAAGTAAAAATTGTAGAAATCATTTCCGGTGGCCCTGTTTGGAGAGATGAGATTATTGAAGTAGGCGATATCATTTTGAAAGTAGGTCAACCCAATGAAGAACCGGTAGATATTACAGGAATGCGACTGGATGATTCTATCTTATTGATCAAAGGACCTAAAGGAACTAAAGTAATTTTAACAATAAAAAGAGTAGATGGAACGATTGAGGACGTTGTAGTTACTCGAGATGTGGTTGAATTAGAAGAAACCTATGCTCGCTCTTCGTTGATAAATGACGAAGGAGGAACGTTTGGTTTAATTGAACTTCCAAAGTTTTATATAAATTTTGAAGATTATAATGCTCGAAATGCAGCTACTGATGTAAAGAAAGAGTTAGAACAGCTAAAAGGCAAAAATGTAAAAGGTATTATTTTGGATCTTCGAAATAATGGAGGAGGTTCATTAAAGACTGTTGTGGACATGACAGGGTATTTTATTGATGAAGGACCCGTCGTTCAGGTGAAAAGTACAGGAGGTAAAAAAGAAGTCCTTAAAGACACTGATCCAAGTATTATTTGGGATGGTCCTTTAGTGGTTTTGGTGAATGAATTTTCAGCTTCAGCATCAGAAATTATTGCAGCTGCTTTACAAGATTACAAGCGAGCTATTATTTTAGGAAGTAAGCAGACTTTTGGGAAGGGAACCGTTCAAAACGTTTTTGATCTCAACCGAATGATTACAGGAGGAACCTATGGAAATTTAGGGGCTTTAAAAGTAACTACTGACAAGTTTTACAGAATTAATGGTCGATCAACCCAATTAGAAGGTGTCAAAAGTGACATTGTTTTTCCTGATCAATATGCATATGTGGATATGGGTGAAAAAGATCAAGACAATCCTTTGGCTTGGGATCGAATTACTCCCGCTAATTATGTTCCTTATGTAGGGATGAATAATTATGAATATTCTTTGGTAAGAAGTAAGCAACGTCTTGAAGAAAATCCTTTTTTAAAGTTGATTGATGAGCAAGCGCTGTGGGTTAAAAAACAAAAAGAAGATTACACTTATTTTTTAGATTATGAATCATATAAGTCTGAACGCGAAACAAATAAAATGTACTCTGAGCGATTCAAAAAATTAGGCGAATACGAATCTACCTATGATTTTCAATGGCTGCCCGAAGCAGGATTTGAGGGGGAACCCAATGCGGACCTTATCAAAAAGAGAGAACGCTGGCAGAAGTCATTAAAAAAAGATATTTATATCTCTGAAGCAGTTGAAATTTTAAAAGACCTTTCTACTCAAATTAAAGCAGACAAAACCGTAGCTGAGGTTAAAAATTAAAATATATTTTGGAGTATAGGAGCGCTTTCAATCGGTTTAAATCAGACAAATGGGCGGTCGGTAGTTTTTCATTTATTATAGGTATTGCCTTTGTGGCAATTTTTGCATACCCATTGTCTCCAGATAAAACAATGTATGGAAATCAAATGCATTTATCCATTCATTCTCAACCCCCTGGGTTTTCATGTCAAGTAATCGTTATTCCTCAACAAGAAATACAAGATAAAGATTCTTTTTTCACAGGACACCTTAACCCAGTTGAGGAAATACCTATTCAAGACGTACGTTGGTTTGAAGATGCCTTAGAGTATAAGCGTTTTGGAAATGCAACTAATTATTATGAAAAAATTTATTTTAGTGATTTCCCTAAAAAAGTTACCCGTTCAGATATTGAGGAAAATTATATCCATAAGAAGCATTTCTTGTTAGGGACGGATAAATATGGAAGAGATTTGTTGAGTCGTTTAATTATAGGATCTAGAGTTTCAATTTCAATTGGGTTTGTAGCTGTTTTTATATCCTTGTTGATAGGTGTTTTTTTAGGTGCTATTGCGGGGTATTTTGGCGGATGGATTGATCGCCTCATCATGTGGCTTATCAATATAGTTTGGTCTATTCCAACCCTACTTATGGTAATTGCTATAACACTTGCTTTAGGACGTGGATTTTGGCAAGTTTTTGTTGCTGTAGGACTGACGATGTGGGTAGAAGTTGCACGTTTAGTTAGAGGACAAGTAAAATCAATTAAAGAACAACCCTTTGCTCAGGCTGGAAGTGCATTGGGCTTTTCACGTTCACGTATTTTGATGAATCATATTTTACCCATGATAATCGCTCCCTTGATTGTGATTTCGGCTGCTAATTTTGCAAGTGCGATTTTGATGGAGAGTGGTTTAAGTTTTTTGGGTATTGGTGCTCAACCACCCATGCCTAGTTGGGGTGGTATGGTGAAAGATCATTTTAGGTATTTACTTTTAGGAAAGCCCTATTTAGCTCTTTTACCTGGTTTGGCAATCATGAGTTTAGTGCTTGCCTTTATGATGTTGGGAAATAGCCTACGCGACATATTAGATGTCAGACGTTAAACTAAAACTATTCATTTAATCGGTTAGCATCAAAGTTTAAATAGATAAAAAGCATAAAGCTAAAAGCTAATAAACTTGACCCCCCATTACTGATAAAGGGTAAAGGAATTCCTACAGTGGGTACTAAGCCGAGAGTCATTCCAATATTGACAAAAAAATGAATAAACAGAATACTCGCAAAACCATGAGAAAAAACCCTTGAATAAGTTGACGTGTGTTTTTCTGCCCTATAAATTATTCGTGAAATAAGAATGGTAAATAAAATAACCAACAGACTACTCCCTATAAATCCCCATTCCTCACCAATCGTACTAAATATGTAGTCGGTGTCTTGTTCAGGAACAAAATCTCCTTTTGTTTGTGTTCCATTTAAAAATCCTTTTCCCAAAAACCCTCCAGAACCAATCGCAATTTTTGATTGATTTATATTATATCCAATTCCACGCGTATCTGTTTCTAGCCCTAAAATAACGTTAAACCGATCTCTATGTCGTTGCTCGAATACAGAATTAAAAATAAAATTTACGGAGTATGAAAATAGGACACAGATCCCAAAGGAAATTAAAAAGGGAAGTTTTTTGGTCTTTGGAGCAGCTCTTTTTATTAATAAATAAATAAAAAAAAGTACCAGTAACCCCCCTGCTGAAATGAATATAGGACCGAATAATAAGGTTAAGGTAAAAATAACCATGAGAGCAATGAAAAGATAAAGAACGCGTAAGTCAAGGCCCTCTCTAATTAAGACAAAAAATAAACCCATAAATACAATAGCTGATCCAGCATCTGGCTGAAGAATAATTAGTAACATGGGGAGTGCAATTAGAAAAAGAATTCTAAACAAATGATTTTTCTTTTTAATGTCTGTTTGGATAGAACTCAAATTAGAAGCAATAACCATAGTGGTGGTTATTTTAGCAAACTCTGATGGTTGAAGACTAAAACCTCCAATTAGATACCAAGAAGTTGCACCCGAGATGGTCTGTCCAAAAACAAAAAGTCCAATTAGGCTCACTATGGATAGACCATAAAAAAAGTAACTAAGATGTTCAAAAAAATTTGATTTGATAAACAATACTATGGGGAGGCTAGAGAGGCAGAGTACAAATATCCAAAATTGTTTACCCACGGGACTTCCAAGATCCCAAAAAGCCAAGGTAGAGTCAGAAAAGCGAGTAGAATAAATATTTATCATCCCAAAAACAACGAGTATGATATAGAGCATAATGCTCATCCAATCCAATCGAAAAACAAGCTTATTATTCATTAATCACAAAAGGTTTTCCAGAAAGCGGTTTAGCATATTCATCCATTAAACTTCCTTCAAGCATTTTATTCTCAAGCCATTTTCTTTTGACTGTTTTTGTTAGGTATTGTTCAATCATTAGGCTTGCAATTGGAGCAGCCCATCGACCTCCCCAATATCCGTTTTCAATAAAAACGGTAATGGCAATTTTAGGATTGTCTTTTGGTGCGAAAGCAACAAAAATAGAGTGATCTGTAAGTTGTGTTTTTTTATTATTTAAGCGAATAAAGTTTTCTACTGTTCCAGTTTTTCCACAAACTTCAATATCCTTTATTCTGGCTATTCGAGCAGTTCCTTTTTCAACTACCTGGTGCATTCCTTCAATTACAGTTTCAAAATGTCTTGGTTCAACCAACGTATAATTTTTTGAAAAAAGGGAGTCTTTTTCTTTTTGAGAAAACGATTTTTTAAAATGTGGTTTTATAAAGTATCCTCTATTTGCAATTGTGGCGGTGAAATTAGCCATTTGAATCGGTGTTGTCAAAATTTCACCTTGACCAATAGCATTGGAAATAATCGTAGTACCACCCCAGCGACCCTTTGGATACCATCGATCATAATAACTACTGTTTGGAATAAAACCTTTTTTGCCAATCGGCAAATCATATCCTAAGTAATTTCCCAAGCCAAATTTTTCCAAGTGTACTCTCCAACGATCTAGACCCTCTCCGGGAGTTGGTGCTTTTTGAATCAGCCCAAGATATGTTTTTGCGAAATAGGTATTACATGAATTATAAATGCCTTTAATTAAGTCATTGCTTGAACCCATAGCGCAGTGGCATTTCATGAATGCATTTTTAGCATAATAATGACCTTGATTACATTGGAAACGAGTATTTGAAGTAATTATATTTTCTTGTAAGCCAATCAATGCATTAAGTGTTTTAAAGGGAGATCCTGGGGAGTATTCCGCTTGAAGTGCTCGATCAAATAATGGTTTTGCAACAGTATCATTTACTAAATGACTAAAGTTTTCCGAACGTTGTCTTCCAACCAAAACATTGGGATTATAACTTGGGGCAGTCACTAAAGCTAAAACTTCTCCTGTACTTGGTTCAATAGCTACAATGCCCCCTCTTTTGTTTTGAAGTAAAGCTTCTCCATATTGTTGAAGCAAGGCATCTATTGTTAATGTAATGTCTTCAGAGGATTCTGGCTCAGTGTCATAAACACCGTCTTGATATGGTCCAATGATTCTGTTGAAACGATCTTTTTGATAAAAAGTAGCTCCTTTTGTTCCCCTCAAGCTATTTTCATAGCTCTTTTCAATCCCTTGACGCCCAATCATTTCTCCTAAGGCATAGTTATTTTTCGCACTTACTTCACTAGGATTTACTTCGCTGGTATATCCCAGTAAATTTGATGCAATTGGAACCACATAATCGCGCACTAATTTTTTTTGAAAATAAAAGCCTGGATATTTCCACATTTTTTCTTGAAACATTGCACGATTTTCTTTTGAAACTTGCCTAATAATAACAGATGGTAGTTTGTAGGAAAATTGTTTAGCTTTTTTTAATTGAGTTAAAAGTTCATCTTTTGAAATTGCCAATCCATTAATTAATTCAAGGGTATCAAAAGCTTCAATATTTTCAGGGACTACCATCAAATCATAAACAGGTTGGTTTGCAACCAATAAAACACCATTCCTGTCATAAATCAATCCTCTATTTGGATAAACAGGACGTTTTTCAATTGCATTGTTTTCTGAAAGTTCCGAATAATCAGAATTAAATAATTGAAGTGAGATTAGCTGAAAAATAAATATCAAGCACGTTCCAACAGTAAATATCAGTAATGTGCCTTTTCTAATCATTTTGTAGGTCTAGATAATGAAGAAATTAATAACACTAAAATTAAAGAAAATAAACCCGTTAGTGAAAAACTCTTAAGAATAATGAAAATGGCATCCCAGCTAAAGTAAACTACTACAAAATAAATCAAATGATGTATGCCGATGAGAAAGAGTAAAAATAAAATTCGGTTTAAGACTCTAGAATCATTTCGAAAACTTTTTGGAAGTTCAGCAGTGACACCATAGGCATAGCGAATAATGATGGGGCGTAAAAAACTTACCGTAAGACTTGCTATGGTATGAGCTCCTCCTGTTTGGGACATTAGGTCAATCGAAAAGCCTAATAGAAAACCCAGAAAAATGAAAAAAGTTTGATTTCCATCAAAGCGATAGTTTACCATAAATAATAAATATACTAGGGGATTGATATATCCAAATAAATTTATTTGATTGAAAATAAAGACTTGAAATAAAACAAGGATAATAAAAGAGGCAAATGTTTTTAATGTAATTGAACTCATTTTTTTGCCTTTTTAGTTAAAAATTCAATTTCATTTTTAAATTTATTTTCAATGACATATACTGAATAAACTTGTGAAGGGTTTTCAAAAAGTTCTGCATTCATAACATAGAAACCGCTATTTGTATCGCTTTTGATTTGGGTAATTATTCCAAGTGGAATTCCCTGTGGGAAATAAGAAGACATCCCCCCTGTAACGATTGTATCTCCTTTCTGAATTTGAGAGCTTAATACGATATCCTCCACACTAAATTCTTTTGGGTTTTTGCCTTTCCAAACCAGAGAGCCAAACGCACTACTATTTTTAAAACGGACATTAATTTTTAAATCTTTATGTAAAATGGAAATTACACTTGCGTATTTTTTAGAGACAGATTTTACCATCCCAAGGATTCCACTGGCTGTAATGACCCCCATTTCAGGCTCTAATCCGTCTTCACTCCCTTTGTCTATAATGACATAATTCCTTTGATTTAAAAGGCTATTTTTAATTACATTGGCATTTATGACTGTAAAAGGAAAGCGCTTTGAGTTGCCTAAATATGGGTCATATAAAAAAGGTGTATTTGCCTTGAGGGCTAGCGATTTAAGCTTAGTGTTTTCTTCTAATAATTGTGTATTTTTTTCTCTTAAATGGAAGTATTCATCAAAAGAATTCGTGAAACTATATAAACCACTAGAGAAATAAAATCCCACTTTTTCTAACGTATTTTGATGAAAACTACTTCTACTGCTCAAAAAGAGTAGAGAAAAGCCCAGTAAAAAAATATAAAGAATGGGATTTCTAAATTGTACGAGCGCATTAAAGATTCGCTGCATACCTTATCTATTTAAACAAGACTGTTTTAAAACGCTCAATATTTTTTAATGCAATGCCTGTTCCTCTTACTACCGCTTGAAGTGGGTCTTCGGCAACATAAATCGGAAGATCTGTTTTTAGTGACAGCCTTTTGTCTAGACCTCTCAAAAGGGCACCTCCTCCAGCAAGATAGATTCCAGTGTTATAAATATCTGCAGCCAATTCAGGCGGTGTTTGTGAAAGTGCCTCCATGATAGCATCTTCGATTCGAATTACTGACTTGTCTAGTGCTTTTGCAATTTCTCCATGATTAATGGTTACTTGCTTGGGCTTTCCAGACAACAAATCTCTACCTTGAACAGACATTGGATCTGGTGGATTATCCAACTCTTCAGTCACACTTCCAACTATAATTTTGATTTTTTCTGCCGTACGTTCCCCGATATATAGATTATGCTTATTCCGCATGTAATTAATAATATCACTAGTGAAAACATCCCCGGCAATTTTAATGGATTTATCACATACAATCCCAGAGAGTGCTATAATGGCAATTTCAGTAGTTCCCCCTCCTATATCAACAATCATGTTTCCTTTGGGTTGCATAATATCAATTCCTATCCCAATTGCAGCTGCCATCGGCTCATGAATTAAGTAGACCTCTTTACCATTAACTCGTTCTGCAGATTCTTTTACTGCTCGCATTTCAACTTCTGTAATTCCTGAAGGGATACAAATAACCATTCGTAATGATGGGGAGAAAAAACGACGATTAAGCGTGGGAATACTCTTTATCAGTCGATTGATCAACTGTTCTGAAGCATTAAAGTCTGCGATGACTCCGTCTTTTAATGGACGCACAGTCTTAATGTTTTCATGCGTTTTACCCTGCATCATGTTGGCTTCATGACCAATGGCAATAACTTTTCCTGTAGTTCGATCAATGGCAACAATGGAAGGACTATTTACTACAACTTTATCGTTGTGAATGATTAAGGTATTTGCCGTCCCTAAATCAATTGCTATTTCTTCTGTAAAAAAACTCATCTTTCTTTGTGTTATTTGCTTAAAATTAAGAATTAATGTTTAAAATGTCGAATTCCTGTAAAAACCATTGAAATTTTATGTGCATCACAGTAATCAATAGACAACTTATCTTTGATTGACCCTCCGGGTTGAATAACAGCTTTAATTCCTGCTTGGTCAGCTATTTCAACACAATCAGGGAATGGAAAAAAAGCATCACTTGCCATTGCAGCTCCCTTTAAATCAAACCCAAAACTGGTTGCTTTATGAATGGCTTGATTCAAGGCATCAACCCTAGAAGTTTGTCCTGTACCAGAGGCGAGTAACTGTTGATTCTTAGCTAAAACAATAGTGTTTGATTTGGTGTGTTTGCATAATTTAGAAGCAAACAATAAATCGTCTATTTGAGGAGCGGAAGGATGTAACTTTGTCGCCGTAGTTAAATCTTCTTTTTCATCGGTTTTAGAATCTTTATCTTGAACCAAAACACCATTTAAACAGGTTCTTAATGTTTGATTTGGAAGTTTTTCTTCTTTTTGAATTAGTATGATTCTATTCTTTTTTTCTTTTAATACAGCAAGTGCTTCTGGATCATAATTTGGTGCAATAACTACTTCACAGAATAAAGTGTTTATTTCTATTGCAGTTTCTAGGTCTATGATTTTGTTGCTAATTAAAACACCCCCAAATGCTGATACAGGATCACCAGCAAGTGCATCTTTGTATGCATTTGTTAAGGTATCTCTAACTGCAAAACCGCAGGCATTGTTGTGTTTTAAAATCCCAAAAGCTGGCTTTCCATCATAAAACTCGAGCATTAGATTTATAGCTGCATCAATATCAAGTAAATTGTTGTAGGAAATTTCTTTACCATGTAAATGTTCTAATAAATCATTAAGAGGTCCAAAAAAGTAACCTTGCTGATGTGGATTTTCTCCATAACGCAATTTCTTAGAGGACTCCATACTTATTTTTAATCGATTTTCTTTTTCATTAAAATGATTGAAAATAGCGGTATCATAATGTGAAGAAGTATGAAATGCTTTTACAGCATATTCCTTTCTTTCGGACAATGAAGGTGCACCATTCGCCTTATTATAAATCTCTATAAAAGAGGCGTAATCTTCTTTATTTGAGATACAAAAAACATCATTAAAGTTTTTAGCGGCAGCGCGAATTAAGGCAATCCCACCGATATCTATTTTTTCAATTATTTCACTTTCAGAAGCATTACCAGCAACGGTTTTTTCAAAGGGATATAAGTCTACAATAACTAAATCAAAAGAGGGGATTTCATATTGATCAATTTCAGTTTGATCTGACGCCAAAGATGATCGATTTAAAATACCTCCGAATACTTTTGGGTGTAATGTTTTAACTCGGCCTCCCAATATGGAAGGATAGCCCGTTAGATCTTCGACAGCATTTACCTCATGACCTAATTCACGGATAAAAGACTCTGTTCCACCTGTAGAATATAACGTTACATCATTAGCAACTAAGGCTTTAATAAGTGGTTCTAAACCTGTTTTGTCAAATACAGAGATAAGTGCGGAACTAATTTTTTTGGAATTCATGTTTAATTTAAAGTTGTAAAAGTGTTTTAGAATAGGTTTTTGCAATAAGATCACAAACTGCCTCTAGCAATTGTACATCTTTGTCACAAAAGGGATTAATTTTATGGGAATCAATATCAATTTGCCCAATATTTTGCCCCTCCAAAAAAAGAGGAATTACGATTTCAGATTTAACATCAATACTGCATGCAAGATAATTATCCTGTGCATTGACATCAGGAACGATAAAATTCTGATTGGAAACTGCAACTTGACCACATATTCCTTTACCAAAAGGGATTTGTTGATGCTCTACAGGATTTCCGGAGTACGCTTTTAAATGGAGCATTTTTTTATCTAAATCAGCAAAATAAAAACCCACCCAGTCGTAGTGGTCAAAAGTTTTTCTTAAAACAGTACAGATGTAAATTAAACCATCAACCATAGGCAGATCAGCTGATTTCAAATGTTTTGAAATTGATAAAAATACTTCAGAAAAACGATCATTATACATAATCAACAAAAGTAGTTATTATGAACCGTATATCATTGATTTATAGACTTGTTTTGAGTGTAAAATTAAATTAATGCTTTCCATAACTATATAACTCTAAAAGTATAATCCAGAAAGTAGTATCTTTGTGGCATGAATATGAAACAATTTTTAAGTTTATTTCTTGCCTTGCTCATTTTTGGGACAAGGGTGGGCTTAGCTATAAATGTTCATTATTGTGGATCTAAGATTGCCTCCATTTCTCTAGCACATAATCCATCCAACTGTGGTATGGAAATGGGTGAAAAGGAAAAGCCGTCTTTTGAAAAAAACTTCTCAAAAAAGACTTGTTGCAAAGACACTACACTTTTTTTTCAAAATGATGAACCTCAAAAGGTTTCTTTTGAAGAAGCTCCTAATTTTAAGGCTTCTATTATTGGATTAGTTGAAGTTAATTTTTCAAAGTGGATAATTCCTTTTATATACACTTCCAAATCAGAAAATTGGAATCCACCCCCTCCTGACCAAAACAAGATTATATTATTGCAACATCGTTTTGTTTTATATGGATGATAGCCTGTTTTATTATTTAAAACAGTACTAACCTATAAAATTATAACAATGAAAAAATATATTATATTATTATTGAGTGTTTATGCAACCCTTGTAAATGCTCAGGACCTTTTTTCTGGAACTATCTACTACAAGGAAGCTACAGAAAACATTCCCTTGGAAGGGGCTAATATTTATTGGCTTGGAACCGATACTGGTGCCGTAACAAATCAGAAAGGAATGTTCTCAATTCCCTTTTCCACAAAGACGAAGAAGTTGGTAATCAGTTATATTGGATTCAAAACAGATACTATTTTAATTCAGAAAAATATGGCGTTATATCATATACTTTATGAAAATTCTTCTGGAAATTTGGATGAAGTAACGGTAACTCAAAGAAGAAAGACCATCCAAAAATCATATCTGGAAGCACAAAATATTATTAATGTCAATAGTGCTGAATTACTAAAAGCAGCTTGTTGTAATCTCTCCGAAAGTTTTGAAACAAATCCATCCATCGACGTAAACTTTTCAGATGCTTTGACGGGTACAAAACAAATCAAGATGTTGGGTCTCACTAGTCCATACCTTCTAATAACAGAGGAAAATATCCCAATGGTTAGAGGCGCATCTCAAGCTTATGGATTAACATTTACTCCTGGGACATGGATTGAGAGTATCCAAATAACAAAAGGGATGGGTACTGTAGTTAATGGATATGAGAGTATTGCAGGACAGATTAATACAGAAATCAAAAAACCCTTTTCTGACGTCCCTCTATTCTTTAACTTTTTCACTTCTGCTAATGGTCGTCAAGAAGTTAATGTACATGGAAATTTTAAAGTAAACGAAAAATGGAGTTCAGGGCTTTTTATTCATGGCAATCAGCGAACACAGAAAAAAGATCAAAATAACGACTCATTTTTGGACGTTCCACTTGCTAAACAAATTAATATTCTAAACAGGTGGCAGTATACTGATGCTGAAAAAGGATGGGTTAGTTTTGCAAGCATCAGATGGATGCAGGATGACAAACAAATCGGTGCCGTAGGCTTTAATCCAGTTTCTGATCGGAATAATAATAGAGTTTGGGGAAGTGAAATCAGTACAGACCGGTTTGATAGCTCTTTGAAAGTGGGTTACGTTTTTCCTGAAATACCCTATCAGAGTTTTGGATTTCAGTCGGCTTATAGTAATCACAAGCAAGAAGCATATTACGGTTTTAGATCCTATGAAATTGATCAGGAGAGTTTTTATGCAAATCTGTTATTCAATTCCATAATAGGAAACACCAAAAATAAATTCAAAGCAGGATTAAATTTTTCATTTGATCAATATTTAGAAACAGTAGATACTTTTTTCTTTGATAGAACTGATCGTTCGGTAGGTAGTTTTTTTGAATATAGCTATGATAACTTAGAAAACTTCAGTTTTGTAGGGGGCGCTCGAGTGGACATACATAATCGTTTGGGGACTTTTGTGACACCCAGATTACACTTACGCTATTTACCACAAGAAAAAACTATTGTTCGAGCTTCCATAGGAAGTGGAAGAAAGGCAGCTAATATTTTTGCAGAAAATCAAACCTTATTTGGAACAAACCGTCTTATTTCTATTCAACAAAATGGAGGTTCTATTTATGGTTTAAATCCTGAAATTGCATGGAATTATGGAGTTAGTGTTCGCCAAATTTTCGCACTTTGGGGAGGAGATGGTGATATCACGGCCGATTATTATATCACCAATTTTACTGACCAAGTAGTTGTGGACTGGGAAAAACAGGGTGAAATTTCATTTTATAACTTAGAAGGAAAAAGTAGAGCCAATAGCTTTCAGTTAGCCATAGATTACAACCCCATAAAGGCAATAAGTTTTAGGTTTGCCTATAAAAACTACGATGTAAAAACAGCTTATAAATCTGGCTTTTTACAACGTCCTTTACAGGCACAAAATCGCTTTTTCGGAAATGTGGGATGGGAAACAGAAAGAAAAACAAATGGAGGGCAATGGCGATGGGATTTGACCTATCATGCACTTGGAAAACAACGGCTTGTTTCTACTGTTAGAGATAAAAGTGGATCCTATGCTCCAGCGTATGGATTATGGAATAGTCAGTTAACTCGTGCCATTAATAATAAGCTAGAAGTTTATGCGGGAATAGAAAATTTAGGGAATTATACTCAAAAAAATCCTATTATTGCAGCTGATGATCCTTTTGGTATCAATTTTGATTCAGCACAAGTTTTTGCTCCTGTTTTTGGGAGAATGATGTACGCTGGATTACGATGGAATTTATAATTTAATAACTTAATTTAAGAAAGATGAAAAATCTAATTGTATTATTGACACTATTACTTCCTCTTGCTATAATAGCTCAGGAAAAAGGAAATAAAAATGAAAAAGCTAGTTTTGAAGTAAGCGGGAATTGTGAAATGTGTAAAATGAGAATTGAAAAAGCTGCATTTAAAGTTAAAGGAGTAAAAATGGCAACTTGGGATATCCCAAGTAATATTATGTCAGTTGTGTATGATTCTAATAAAGTACCATTAGAAGCCTTACAAGAAGAAATTGCTAAAGTTGGACACGATACTCCTTTGGTCAAAGCTGAAAATTCTATTTATGATAAACTGCCCATGTGCTGTTTATATAAAAGAATGCCCTGATGGTATGATAGATTACAAAAAAAACCCGCCTAATGGCGGGTTTTTTTATTTGTGGATTGATATTACATCATACCCGGCATTCCTCCACCCATTGGAGGTGGTGCTGGAGCATCTTCTTTAATATCTATTAGTGCACACTCTGTAGTCAAAATCATCCCAGATACAGAAGCAGCATTTTCAAGGGCAACTCGAGTAACTTTTTTAGGATCAATTATTCCTTCTTTAAGCATGTCTACATAAGTTCCTTCTTTAGCATTGTATCCAAAGTTGTTTTTCCCTTCGGATACTTTAGAAACAACTACAGAACCTTCACCACCAGAATTTTCAACGATTGTTCTCAATGGAGCCTCAACAGCTTTATTGATGATTTGAATTCCTGTAGCTTCATCAGCGTTATCTGATTTAAGTTGCGCTAACACTTTTTTTGCATTAAGTAAAGCAACACCTCCACCAGCAACAATTCCTTCTTGTACTGCAGCTCTAGTCGCATGTAAAGCATCGTCTACTCGATCTTTCTTTTCTTTCATCTCAACTTCCGATGGTGCACCTACATAAAGTACTGCAACCCCTCCAGAAAGCTTAGCTAAACGCTCTTGAAGTTTTTCTCTATCATAGTCAGAGGTAGTAGATTCGATTTGCGCTTTGATTTGGCTTACGCGTGCCTGAATCTCTTCAGCCGAACCACTCCCGTTTACAACAGTAGTATTGTCCTTGTCAATGGATACTTTTTCAGCTGTACCCAACATTTCTATTGTTGTGTTTTCTAAAGTAAATCCTCTTTCTTCTGAAATTACTGTTCCTCCAGTAAGTATTGCAATATCTTCTAGCATCGCTTTTCTTCTGTCTCCAAAACCAGGAGCCTTTACAGCCGCAATTTTAAGTGCTCCACGTAACTTGTTTACAACCAATGTGGCTAACGCTTCACCATCAACATCTTCAGCAATGATAAGAAGAGGCTTCCCTGTTTGAGCCACAGGCTCTAATACAGGAAGTAAGTCTTTCATAGTAGATATTTTTTTGTCGTATAGCAAGATGTATGGTGTTTCAAGATCTGCTTCCATTTTTTCAGAGTCAGTAACAAAATAAGGGGATAAATATCCTCTGTCAAATTGCATTCCTTCAACAACATCTACATACGTATCTGTTCCTTTTGCTTCCTCTACAGTGATTACACCTTCTTTACCTACTTTTTCAAAAGCTTCAGTGATCAGTCCTCCGATAGTAGCATCATTATTTGCAGAGATACTTGCAACTTGATTGATTTTTTCTGATGAATCTCCAACAGCTACGGCTTGTTTTGTTAATTCTATTACAATTGCTTCAACAGCTTTATCAATGCCTCTTTTTAAGTCAAGAGGATTAGCTCCTGCAGCTACATTTTTAAGCCCTTCCTTAACAATTGCTTGAGCTAATATGGTTGCGGTAGTGGTTCCATCTCCGGCAAGATCATTGGTCTTGGAAGCAACTTCCTTAACCATCTGTGCCCCCATGTTTTCAAGCGCATCTTCCAGTTCAATTTCCTTCGCTACAGTAACACCATCTTTAGTTACTTGAGGAGCACCAAAAGACTTTCCAATGATAACATTTCTTCCTTTAGGACCTAAAGTTACTTTTACCGCATTGGCAAGTGCATCAACACCACGTTTGATGCCATCTCTTGCTTCAATATCAAATTCTATTCTTTTTGCCATTTTATTTTATTTTAATAAATTAAACGATAGCGAGTATATCGCTTTCTTTCATGATTAAAAAATCTTTTCCCTCATGTTGTAGTTCCGTTCCTGCATATTTACCATACAATACATGGTCTCCTGCCTTCACTGTCATAGGGTTTTCCTTTGTTCCTGATCCAACAGCAACAACAATTCCTTTTTGAGGTTTTTCTTTTGCAGTATCCGGAATATAAAGACCAGATGATGTTTTGGTTTCAGCAGCAGCAGGCTCTATTAGCACTCTGTCTGCTAAAGGTTTAATATTAATCTTACTCATAGTTATAAATTTATTTGTGATTGTGTTTTTTCAGAAATCATGCCAATACTAAGATTACTGACAATTCAGTGTTTAAAATGTCAGGCTGTCAGTACTATAACAGGAATTAAAAAAAACTAATTGTTTTCTGGAACTGCTGCGGGAATCTCAGGGATTTCAGGAATTTCACTCGTCGTTTCAGGAAGTGTTTCTGGAATCGCTTGTTGTGTTGCAGCGTCTTGAAGAAGTTTAGAGTCTGATATTGTTTCTCCAGAAGATAAAGTCACATTTGAAATCAAAATCAAAATCAATAACAAGGATGCGAGGATCCAAGTACTTCGATCCAGAAAGTCAGATGTTTTTTGAACTCCACCTACTTGCTGCGATCCGCCACCACCGAAAGAAGAAGAAAGTCCTCCGCCCTTAGGGTTTTGAACCATAACTACCAACACAAGGAGGAAGCATACTATAATGATAAGGGCTATAAATATTGAAAATGTGCTCATTAGGTCAATCTTTCAGTTTTTGTAATCTTTTAATCTCTTTAATTTGGTCTGCAAAGAAACTATTTTTTTCTGGATATTTCAAACCTAATATTTGATAGGCTTGAAGCGCTTTATCATATTTTTTTTGTTTTACAAAAACTTTGGCTAGAGTTTCTGTCATTAATTCATCTGTCGAGGCCCAACTTTTTTCACTCAGATCGACTGTGTTTTTGGTATTTTTATCTGGAACAATTCGTTTTGAGTTTTCTAAAAAAGAATCAATTAGCTGAAACTTATCTTCTAAAGTCGGTTTTTCTTTAGTTATTACTTGTTTCGTTTTGAGATATTTTGCCCATTCAGAAAAGCTGAGTTCCTCGGGGATTTCTTTTTTCACCTCTTTTGGAGGCATTTTTACCTCCAATGCTTTTTTGGCTTTCTTTTTAGTAGGTTTAGCCTTTATTTTCTTTTCAATTTTCGGCACTTCCTTTTCAGGAATAAGCGCTTTTACTTCTTTATTATTTTTTATAATGGGAGAAGCTTTTTGATTTTCAATAAACTCGTATAACAACTCCCTGTTATATGTTGCAATTGCTGTATGTGAGAGTTGCTTGTCAAAGGAATCAGGGTTGAGTTGTTGCAAAGCTTTCAAATGGTAGGTTCTCGCTAAATGAAAATTAGGAGACTTTTCAAGAAGAGCCTCAAGCGTTTCAAAGTGCTTTGAGTTGGAAGGCTCAAAATCATCAAGTAATGCAAATAAAGAAGAAGCGTCTTTTACTACCATTTGGCTAGGGTATCATTAAAAATGTCTTGAGTAATTCGATCAAATATTTCTTTATGAGCGGCATCTTTGATATCGTATACTTGGAGTTCAGCGGGAAAGTCATAAAAGAATGAATAACTTTTATCATAATCATCTTCCTCTCTTTTGGTATTTATATATCGAAAAGCAACAGTCATTTTCAGGCGGTTTTGTGCAGCAGTAATTTTTGCTGTAGCCGACATAGGAGTTACACTATATTCTGTGATTTCTCCTTCATATATCAATTGACCGTCTGAAGTTACAAGATCTAAATTTGTTTGATTCATGATAATATCCTGTAGCGCATTCGTAAATTCATTATCTAGTCCTGGTTCTACTGTTGATCCAGGTCTGTTTCCTGCTTGATTTTCAAAAAAATTAACCTGAAAAGTTGTTACTCCAGCAGGAATTGAAGCTCCTGTGAATGAATAGATTCCACAAGATTGAAAAATCAAAAAAACAAGTATAGCCAGGAGGATATAAGTCTTATTCTGTTTCAATTTCATTGAGATCATATTGTTTTATTTTTCTATAAAGGGTGCGTTCAGAAATCCCCAATTCTTTAGATGCTAATTTACGTTTTCCATTGCTTCTAATCAAAGCTTGTTTGATCATTTCTATTTCTTTTTCTTGTAAAGAAAGTGGTTCTTCTTCTTCTATGGTCTCCGCATAAGAATACTTATCTACAGATTCAACCTTAGAGATTTCTGGAGATTCTGATTGGAAAGGCAGTGCTTTAACTGATGAAGTTTCTTCCTCTTCATCAGTGGAATCTTTTCCATAAATTTTTTCGATTAACCCTTGGTTTTTTTCTTGTATTCCTTTGGAAACACCATTATTGATTAAATCTAGGGTAAGTTTTTTTAGATCATTTAAGTCACTTTTCATGTCAAATAAGACCTTGTAAAGGATTTCACGCTCAGAAGAAAAATCACTTTCTCTTTCCTTTTGACCTACTACAGCTGGTAATTGACTACTTCGATCGGGTAAATAAGCTCCCAACATAGCCGCATTAATATTCCTTTCTTTTTCAAGTACTGATAATTGCTCTGCAACATTTCGTAGCTGTCTTATATTTCCATTCCAACGATATTCCTTGAGTAATGCCTGAGCATGTTCATCTAATTGAAGGGGTGGCATTTGATATTTTAAAGCAAAATCTGAAGCAAATTTTCGGAATAATAGAACGATGTCTTCTTTTCTTTCTCTTAAGGGAGGAAGTGTGATTTCTACGGTACTCAACCGATAATATAGATCTTCTCTAAATTTTCCCTTTTGAATGGCTTCATTCATGTTTACATTTGTGGCGGCAACAATTCGAGCATTAGTTTGCTGTACTTTTGAGGATCCAACTTTGATAAATTCACCAGTTTCTAAAACACGCAAAAGGCGTACTTGTGTAGGAAGTGGCAATTCACCAACTTCATCTAAGAAAATGGTTCCTCCATCGGCTACTTCAAAGTACCCTGATCGAGTTTGAGTAGCTCCTGTAAAGGCACCTTTTTCATGTCCAAAAAGCTCGCTGTCAATTGTTCCCTCTGGGATTGCACCGCAATTTACTGCAATATATTTTGAATGTTTTCTGTGGGAGTATTGGTGAATAATCTTGGGGATGTTTTCTTTACCCACCCCACTTTCTCCAATAACCAAAACGGAAATATCAGTACTTGAAACCCGTATTGCTTTTTCTAGTGATCTGTTGAGACCAAGATTGTTGCCAATAATGCCAAAACGTTGTTTTATACTTTGTAATGAATCCATAGTTAAATGCTTTTTGAATAATCTAGACCTGATCCTATTAGGGTTGCTGACGTACAGTTTTCGATTTTTACATCTACAAAATCACCAATTTGATATTTCTCTTTTGGAAATACCACAACTGTATTTTGAGATGTTCTACCGCTCCATTGGGTATCAAATTTTTTAGAAGTTTTCTCAACCAATACACAGAGTGTTTTACCAAGATATTCAGCTGTTCTAAATTGACTGTGTTCTCTTTGCTTTGCTATAATCTCACTAAGTCGTTTTTGCTTAACCTCTTCGGGAACGTCATCTACGATTTTTTTTGCAGCCAGTGTCCCTGGACGTTCGGAATACGCATACATATATCCAAAATGATATTTCACATAGTCCATGAGAGCTAAAGTTTCCTGATGATCCTCTTCGGTTTCTGTCGGGAACCCAGCAATCATATCTTGTGAAATGGAACAGTCTGGGATAATTTTTCGAATGGAATCAATCAATTCAAAGTACTCCTCGCGTGTATGTTGGCGATTCATTTTCTTTAAGATTCGATTACTTCCTGATTGGACAGGTAGGTGAATGTGTTTACAGATATTGTTGTATTTGTTCATCACTTGGAGAACCTCTAAAGACATGTCTTGGGGATTGGATGTAGAAAAGCGAATTCTAATTTTAGGATGTGCTTCGGCAACTAAACCCAATAGTTTTTCAAATCCAATGGCTGTTTTTTGCTGAAGGGGGCTTGCCTTTTCTAGGTCTTTTTTAAGTCCTCCACCGTACCACAAATAGCTATCTACATTTTGTCCAAGGAGCGTAATTTCCTTATATCCTTTGTTGGCAAGGTCTTCTACTTCCTCAAGGATACTTTTAGGATCTCTACTTCGTTCTCTTCCTCTGGTAAAAGGGACAACACAAAAAGTACACATGTTGTCACAACCCCGAGTAATAGATACCAAAGCTGAAACACCGTTTGAATTTAAACGAACAGGTGCAATGTCTCCGTAGGTTTCTTCTTTTGATAAGATCACATTTACGGCTTCTCTTTGGTTGGCAACTTCTTTGAGTAAGTTGGGAATGTCTTTATAAGCATCTGGACCCACCACCAAGTCAACAATTTTTTCTTCTTCTAAAAATTTATGCTTTAGACGTTCAGCCATACAGCCCAAAACGCCTACAGTCATTTCAGATTTTTTTTTCTTTAGAGAATTAAAATATTCTAGTCGCTTTCGAACTGTTAATTCTGCTTTCTCTCTTATCGAACATGTGTTGACTAAAACTAAGGAAGCTTGATCTAAAACTTCCGTTATACTATAGCCTTCGTCATTTAAAATGGAAGCAACAACTTCACTGTCTGCAAAATTCATCTGACAGCCATAGCTTTCTATATAGGCTTTTTTATTGGAGACTTTCCCATTAACTAATCTATCAATAACCGGAGTTCCCTCATGTTGAAGAGGATTTTTGCTTAATGAATCTAATTCTTTTACAGGCATTATAATTTTTGTTCTTTGAATCTGTGTTCAAAATTACAAAAAATCAAAAGGATATTGACATTTTGTCATGTCTATTCATAAGCTCAGTAAAAGGAAAAAAAAAGAGTAATAGAATATTAATGAGGGAGTTTATCCATCATTAGTCCATAGATCCAAGTACCAACTAGCGCAAAAAATATAACCACTAAAATAGGTAAAAAACCAGCACCTATGAGAGTAAACATAGGTCCTGGACAAGCTCCAGCTAATCCCCATCCTAATCCAAATAGAATTCCTCCAAGCATATAACGATAAAAGCTTTTGTCTTTATCTGGTATATTAATTTGCTCCCCAAAGACTGATTTCAGCTTGAATTTTTTAATGAATTGAATCATAATAACACCAAAGAATAAGGCTGAACCAATAATTCCATACATATGAAAAGATTGGAATTGAAACATTTCATAAATCCGAAACCACGAGGCTGCCTCAGATTTAAACATAATGATTCCAAAAAGAATACCAATAAAAAGAAAATAAATTTGTCTCATGATTATAAGAAATAAGGAAGTAAAAAATGATTCATTAGTAAGCCGCCAATAAAGAATCCAATGACTGCATAGAGGGAAACTAATTGAAGATTACTCAGTCCCGATATGGCATGCCCTGAGGTGCACCCGCCGGCATAACGCGCTCCAAAACCTACAAGTAACCCACCTAATGATAGGGAGAGAAGTACTTTAGGGTTTGTAAGTGCATGTAAACTAAATAGTTCTTCTGGCATATAAGCTGCTCCAGCACTTTTAATATTGAGCTGGTGTAACTGATCAATTGTATCTGGATTGAGCTGAACTATGATTTCATCAGAAAGCCAATGCATTCCGATCCAACCACCTATTATAGCACCAAAAGCAACTAATAAATTCCATTGCTGAGTCTTCCAGTTAAAGTCAAAAAAGCGAGTACTTTTTCCAGCTCCGCAAATTGTGCAAAGTGTTCTTAGATTTGATGACATGCCAAAACTTTTTCCAAAAAAAAGCAACAAAAATAACACAAAAGCAATCATTGGCCCACCGATATACCAAGGCCATGGTTTAAAAATCCATTCCATATTTTTTTATTCTTTTAAGTAATTATAGTGTTGAAGGGCAAACGTAGTCGGATACTTTCATACCTCCTTCTTTTATTGCAGAAAAGCCACCCCGAACGTCAATTAGATTATGAATACCCCTACTTTTTAATATAGATGCTGCTATCATACTTCGATACCCTCCAGCGCAATGAATATAAAAATTCCCCTTTGAAGGAAATTCACTCATGTGGTTGTTTAAAAAGTCTAGCGGCGTGCTGTTTGCGTTTACAAGGTGTTCAGATAAATATTCCCCTGGTTTGCGTACATCAAAAATAGTTGAATTTTCAGCTAAAGGTTTGAAGGATTCAACATCTATCCCCTCAACGGTATCAATTGTTTTACCATTCTTTTTCCAGGAAGAAATACCGCCGTTAAGATAACCTAGTGTATTATCAAAACCTACACGAGCCAAACGGGTCACTGTTTCTTCTTCTCTTCCTTCTGGCGTTACTAACAAAATAGGCTGTTTTACATCTCCTATCATTGCACCTACCCAAGGAGCAAAGCCACCATCAATTCCGATAAAAATAGACTGTGGTATATGTCCTTTTGCAAAATCATTTTGATGTCTTACATCCAATACAATTGCTCCTGTTTCATTTACAGCAACTTCAAAAGCTTGAGGTGACAAAGGTCTTGTTCCAGTTTTTATAACGGTATCGATATCTTCATAACCTTCTTTATTCATTTTTACATTTAAAGGAAAATATTGTGGCGGAGGGAGAAGCCCATCTGTAACTTCTTTGATAAATTCCTCCTTAGTCATATCTGCGCGCAATGCATAATTTGTTTTCTTTTGGTCTCCAAGTGTACCAACGGTTTCTTTACTTAGGTTTTTTCCACAAGCTGAACCAGCTCCATGTGCTGGATATACGAGAAGATCATCAGCTAAGGGCATGATTTTTTTACGTAAGCTGTCAAATAAAATTCCAGCCAAATCTTCTTGGGTCATGTCTGCTGACTTTTGAGCCAGATCAGGACGACCAACATCTCCTAGGAATAGGGTGTCTCCACTAAAAATAGCAATGTCTTTTTTGGAAACATCACTCAATAAGTAAGTAGTACTCTCCATGGTATGTCCAGGAGTATGAAGAACAGTAAGGGTAAGAGCACCAATTTTAAATTCTTGCTGATCTGAAGCAATCATGGATTCAAAACCGGTCTTTGCCATAGGACCATAAACAATAGTTGCCCCAGTTTCTTTGGCAAGGGTTACGTGCCCACTCACAAAATCAGCATGAAAATGAGTTTCAAATATATATTTAATAGTGGCCTTATTATTTTTAGCTTTTTCAATATAAGGAGACACCTCACGTAAGGGGTCTATGATAGCGGCTTCACCATTACTTTCAATATAATATGCGCCTTGAGAAAGGCATCCAGTATAAATTTGTTCAATGATCATTTATTTTTTTTTGTAAAATTAGGATTCAAAATTCATTTAATTGTTATCTATGCTACACAAGATTTAAGAATTGCTTTGGCGGCTTAATTTTTTTTGTAGAGGTGTTTTTTTACATATTCCATCAAAACTATCTGTAGCATCCCCGGAAGTAATAAATAGATTTTGTTTTTTCAATACTTTAATAATGTTACTTTTTAATATAACATCTCTGGCAGGTCCTATTGCACCTACAAACATGACGCGGATTCCTTTTTTCTGTAAAGATGAAATTAGGTCTGTAAGTTGTTCGGCTGCAGAGCTGTCGATGTAATTGATAGAACGACCATTAATAATAAATCCTTTAATTACATCTGGATTTTTACTGATCGCCTCGTTCACTAGTTGCTTGAAATATTGGAAATTACCAAAGAAAAGCTGTGCGTCAAATCTTAAAATAACCAAATCTTCTCTGGAAGTAACTTCATCAGGAAAACGATGGATATTTTTGAAATAATTAGTCGTACCTATTCTACCTAAAAAAGCAAAATGTGGCTTTGAATTTCGATAAACAAGTAATAGCAATGAAAGTAAAATACCCAATAAAATACCTTCAGTAATACCAATAAAAAGAGTTAGTAAAAAGGTAAATAATAAAACTAAAAATTCATCTTTAGCAGTCTTATAAAGGCGAATGGCATAGTTGATATTGATCAGATTTGCTACCGCAACTATAATTATTGAAGCTAGAATTGCTTTTGGTAAATAGAAAAACCAGTGGGTAAAAAAACTCAAAACTACAGCAATAATACTGGCTGTAATCAAAGGTGCAATTCCTGATTTTGCACCCGCCTGATCATTGACTGCCGTCCTAGAAAAACCTCCTGTAGTGGGATAAGATTGAAACAAGGAACCAATTATGTTTGACGCTCCTAAGGCGATGAGTTCTTGATTTGGATTTACTTCGTAATTCTTATGCTTTTCTTCAATTGCCTTTGCAACAGAAATAGCTTCCATGAATGCCACTAAAGCCAAAGTAAGGGCAGTTGAAAATAAAACTTGAATCTTTTCCCATTCAAAATCAGGAACACTAAAAAACGGAAGTCCTTCAGGAATTAAACCAACAACTGCAACTCCTTTTTCGCTTTGCTTTGTGAAATAAACCCATCCTATTCCTAGTACAACAATGACTAATGAAGCAGGTATCCTACGCCCCCATTTTTTAATTATTAACAACAAAATAATTCCGGAGAATCCTATGGCAAGAGTAGGAAAATGAATTTGAGAATTATTTTTAAAGATTGATTCAACCACAATGTAAAGTTTGTTGCTTTGTGGTATAGTTATTCCAAGTAGATGTTTCAGTTGACTCAAACCAATTATTATTGCTGCAGCTGATGTAAATCCACTAATAACAGGTTTTGATAAAAATGCAACAATAAAGCCCATCCGAAAAAGACCTAAAAGGAGTTGAATTAACCCCATCAATAACGCCAAGAGAATTGCCATTTGGATGTATTGATCTGGTGAGACAAGTGAGAGAGCTCCTAAACCTGAAGCAACAAGCAGCGAGTCCATTGCAACTGGGCCCACGGCCAATTGTCTTGAAGTCCCTAAAAAGGCATAAACGATCTGTGGTGTTAAGGCGGCATATAATCCGTAAATGGGAGGTAATCCTGCAATAAGAGCATAGGCCATTCCCTGAGGAATTAATAAAATTGCCACCGTAATACCTGCAATAAGATCATCTTTTAGGTAGGCTTTCTTATAGGATGTTATCCAATCTAGTATGGGAAAAAACTTTTTCAGATCTTTTTATTTTAAACAAAAATACTACAGTTTGAATCAATAGCTGTAACAATTGTTACATGGCCTGATGTTAATTAAGAATTTGTATTGTGTTTCTTCCTAATAAAAGCAAACCATCCTTTTCCATTTTTTTGAGTAATCTGGAAATGACAACCCGGGAAGAGTTTAAGTCAGTTGCTATTTCAAGATGGGTAATGTTTAGTTTTTTATTTTTTTGGAGCTCAGCTTTTTCATTTATATAACGTTCTAATCGTTCATCTAATTTCAAAAAGGTGAGTGAGTCTACGGCCTTGAGTAATTCATTTAAGCGACCTTGAAAGTTGTCAAAAATAAAAATACGCCATGATTTATATTTTGCTAACCAACTATCCATGTATGTTGCTGGAATCATTATTAGTGAAGTGTCTGCTTCACAAACAGCTCGAATCTCACTTGGGGTATTTTCCATGCAACAGTTTAAGGTCATAGCGCAAGTATTACCAAAATCAACAAAATAAAGTAATATTTCGTCTCCACTTGCATCTTCTCTCAACACTTTGACAGCTCCTTCAATAATAAGAGGTATAAATTGAATTTGTTCCCCTATATCAATAAGAATATCTCCTTTTTTTACTTGTTTGACAATTCCAAAACGGTCTATTTCAGAAAGTAAATGGGGTTCAAAAAAGGGTTTCAAAGAACCAAGATTCATTTTAAATAAATTTAATATTCAATCATGAAATATAGTTCTTTTTAGACAAACATAAAGTATATTATAAAGACATTAAAGGGTTCAGTTTTAAAGAACAGCTATTTAAAATTTGATAGTTACAAAAAAACTTAACTACTTTTGCTACCAAATAAAACTTAGCATGGCCAAGAATTTAGTAATAGTAGAGTCACCCGCAAAAGCGAAAACCATTGAGAAATTTTTGGGTAAAGATTTTAAAGTAGCTTCCAGTTTTGGCCACATTGCCGACCTTCCTTCCAAGGAACTAGGGGTAAGTTTGGATGGAGCGTTTACACCAAATTATATTGTTAGTAGCGACAAGAAAAAACTAGTAAATGAACTAAAAAGTTTAGCGAAAAAATCTGAAACTGTTTGGCTAGCAAGTGATGAAGATAGAGAGGGCGAGGCTATTGCATGGCACTTGGCTAATACGCTGAGTCTTAATGAGAGCAACTCTAAGCGTATCGTTTTTTCTGAAATTACTAAAAACGCTATTTTAAAAGCAATTGAGACTCCACGTACTATAAACTACGATCTAGTAAATGCGCAACAAGCACGCAGAATATTAGATCGTTTAGTTGGTTATGAGTTGTCTCCTGTTTTATGGAGAAAAGTTAAGGGTGGGCTATCTGCAGGTAGAGTTCAATCTGTAGCAGTTCGTTTAATTGTTGAACAAGAACGTGCTATCAGAAATTTCTCCCCCGAGGAGAGTTATAAAACGCAGGCTTTATTTTTAACACAATCACAAAAAGTAATTCCTACTCAACTGCTCAAAGCTTTTGAAAATAGTGAAAGTGCAGATGTTTTTTTACAGCAAAATATTAATGCTGAATTTAAGGTAAGTGACATCAAGAAGAAACCTGCTAAAAAGAGTCCTGCAGCACCTTTTACAACCTCAACCCTTCAGCAAGAGGCCTCCAGAAAACTATATTTTTCTGTTAGCAAAACAATGACTTTAGCTCAGCGACTTTACGAAGCAGGTCATATAACTTACATGAGAACAGATAGCGTCAACTTATCTCAAGAAGCACAAAAAAATATTGAATCTCAGATAAATACCACTTATGGGAATGAATATCATAAATCCCGTAGCTATAAAACTAAAAATAAAGGAGCTCAAGAGGCACATGAGGCCATTCGTCCCACAGATTTTTCGAAATCTAAACTGAATATAGATCATGATCAGGCACGTCTATATGAATTAATATGGCGAAGAACAGTAGCTTCTCAAATGAGTGATGCGCTATTAGAGCGTACTCAGGTAATTGTGGAAACCAACACACATAAAGAGTATTTTACTGGAAAAGGGGAAGTAATCACCTTTGACGGTTTTTTAAAATTATATCTTGAGGGTATTGATGATGAAGATGATGAGGTAAGTGGAATGTTGCCTAAAGTTGCGGTAGGAGAATTGCTTACCCTCAATAGAATGTTATCTACACAGCGATATACCCGACCACCGTATCGTTTTTCCGAAGCCTCTTTAGTAAAGAAAATGGAAGAACTTGGAATAGGAAGACCATCTACCTATGCTCCTACTATTTCAACAATTCAAAATAGAAATTACGCTGAAAAAGGATCTTCTGAAGGTGTTTCAAGATCATATCAACAGCTGGTTCTTGAAAAAAACACCATTCGTAAAGAACAATTGAAAGAAATGATTGGTGCAGATAAAGGAAAATTAATTCCTACTGATATTGGAATGATTGTCAATGACTTTTTAGTAGAAAACTTCAAGAATATTTTGGATTTTAATTTTACCGCTCAAGTAGAGCAAAGTTTTGATGACATTGCTAGCGGAAGTAAAAATTGGACCGAAATGTTAAAGACTTTTTATGATCAGTTTCACCCTACCGTTGAAGATGTAAAAGAAAATGCACAACGTGAATCAGGAGAACGCGTTCTTGGAGTAGATCCTAGTTCTGGACGTTCTGTAAAAGTTCGTCTTGGTAAGTTTGGGCCCATGGCACAAATTGGTGACCCAGATGATGAGGAAAAACCTATTTATGCAAGTTTAGGTCCTAATCAACAATTGGAGAGTATTACTTACGATGAGGTGATGCAGCTTTTTGAAATGCCAAAAACGCTAGGTGAATTTGAAAAGTTAGAAATTAGTGTCAACAATGGTCGATTTGGACCATATGTAAAACACAATGATATTTTTATTTCTCTCCCAAAAGGGATGTTGGCCACTGAGGTTGATTTAGAAACAGCTATCGATTTGATAAAAGAAAAGCAAAAAGCAGATGCTCCTATATATATTCACAATGAATTACCTGTGACAAAAGGAGTGGGGCGTTTTGGTCCTTTTTTAAAGTGGAGCGGTATGTTTATCAATGTGAATAAGAAATATGATTTTGATAATTTAAGCAATCAAGATATCGTTACTCTGATTGAAGAAAAAATTCAAAAAGAAAAAGACAAAGTAGTTCATGATTGGACAGAAGCTGGAATTAGAGTTGAAAAAGCAAGGTGGGGGAGACATCATATAATAAGAGGGAAACAAAAAGTTGAAATTGGAAAAGATATTGATGCTACTCAATTGACTATTGAACAAGCAGAGAATTATCTTGGCAAACCTAAAGCAAAGAAAAAAAAGGTTAAAAAAGTATGAGTCTAGAATTACTTATACCTGTTGAGAATGAAACTCTTGTTGGTTTATCTTTATTACCAAAGCAAATAATAGGTAAAAATATTGATATTCATTCTGAGACAAGCGGACTCCCTGAACTCAAAGGATTACAAATTGCATTGATTGGCTTGAATGAATACCGCAATAGTTTTTTTGCAAACTCAACCTATAACGTTAACCAATTCAGAAAAGTATTTTATGAACTGTTTCCTGGTAATTGGAATATAAAGATTGCAGATTTAGGAGATTTGCCAAACGGAGAGAAAGTTGAAGATACTTATTTTGCTGTAAAAGAAATAGGGATTCATTTAAAGCAAATGAATATTATCCCCATCTTTATAGGAGGGAGTCATGATTTGCTTTTTCCATTATACCAAGTGTTTCAAAAATTCAATCAACTAGTTAATATAGCATCAGTTGATCGATCCTATGATTTTTCTCAAGAAGACGAATTAATTTCTGGGCGATCCTATATGAGCCGTATCATAATGGACAAGCCCAATGTTCTCAATAATTACACTAATATTGGTTTTCAAACATACTATTGTGCTCTTGAGGAAAAAGACCTTATGGATAAGCTTTATTTTGATGGGATTCGGTTGGGTCAAGTGTTAGATGATCCTTCAATAACCGAACCTGTTTTTAGAGATTCAGACATCGTAGGTTTTGATATGAAATGTCTTTCCTGGCAAGCAATAGCCGATCCATTAAAAGGACAGCCAAATGGATTAGATTCAAGAACAATTTGTGGATTGACACGTTATGCTGGGATTAGTGACCGAATAAATTTTATGGGTATTTATGAAATACCGTCAACACCAATGACCCATCAATTGTTGGCACAGATGATTTGGTATTTTATTGAAGGTGTTCACTATAGATTTGGAGAGTACCCTATTTATACAAAAGATTTTTCAAAATATTCCGTTACCCTTTCAGATCAAATTATGGTTTTTTATAAAAGTGAAAAGAGTCAGCGTTGGTGGATGGAATTAACAAATAATTTACATCTAAATAATAAATCAAAAACTACAACGTTATTAGCATGCACAGAAAAAGATTATCAAGAAGCCATACATGACAAAATACCTGAACGTTGGTATAATGCAGTTAAGCGATTGTAGTTTTTGATTAAGATATAATTAAAAAAAAATTTTAAATCAAATTGATAGTTTTTAATGTATTTAGTAAAAAATAACTAGTTTTATACTGAACAAAAGCATAAACTAGATTTTAATAAAAATATTAATGAAAAGACTTTTAGTTCTACTGAGTATTTCTCTTCTGGTCGTTTCTTGTGGAAATAAGAATAGAGGAGAACTCATCGGTGTCAAACAAAAAAAATGGTTTGGTGAAAAGCCTTATGGGATGCAACTTGTTGAAGGCGGATCCTACATTATGGGTAAATCAGATGAGGACAATGCTCAACTTCAAAATGCACCCGCACGAACTGTAACTGTTCCTTCATTTTATGTTGATGAAACGGAAATTACAAATAGTGAATACCGCCAATTTGTTTATTGGGTAAAAGACTCGATTGCGCTAGCAATGCTTGCTCGAAAAGCTGATGAACTTGAATTGGGGGAAGACAATAAGGACGGAATTGGCGAATTTGCTTTTCAGGATGCAGACACAACTAAGCTCAATGAGTTTCAAAAATATATGCGTGCCAACTATTATGATGTAAATGAAGATTTATATGCCGGTCGGGCATTAAATTGGGATGCGGATTTAAGTTGGAATACAGAAGATTATTATGATCAAGCCTATGCAGAGGTTATGGATTCACTCTATTTACCACCAGAATTATGGTATAACGGTGAAATTAAACTGGATGTTTCAAAGTTAGTTTACTCCTACACATGGTTCGATGCAGAAGGTGCAGCTGCTGAATCAAAACGTACACGGAAACAATTTATTGATAGAACACCTTTTATCAAAAAAGAAGCGGTTCAAATTTACCCAGATACAACGGTTTGGATAAAGGATTTTGTTTATTCTTATAACGAGCCAATGCACAATGATTATTTTTCGCATCCAGCTTATCAGGACTATCCCGTTGTTGGAGTCTCGTGGGGGCAAGCGGTTGCCTTCTGTAACTGGAGAACAAATTTTAAAAACGGATACCAAAGGGAAAAAGGTAAACCATCTGTCAGTAGGTTTAGATTGCCTAATGAAGCAGAGTGGGAATATGCTGCTCGTGGGGGAATACCTTCTGGAACCTACCCATGGGGATCACCGTATTTATTAAATGATAGAGCCTGTTTTTTGGCCAATTTTAAACCCTTACGTGGAGATTACGCTTCAGATCAGGCAGTGTATACTGTAGAAGCTCGATCCTATGATCCCAACGATTATAACCTCTATAACATGGCAGGTAATGTTGCTGAGTGGACAAATTCATCATACGACACTGGGGCTTATGAATACGTAGCTTCTTTAAATCCAAATATGTCATTTGCAAATGAATCTCGAAAGGTTGTGCGTGGCGGGTCCTGGAAAGATGTAGCTTACTTTTTAAGAGTCAGCTCAAGGGACTATGAATATTCCGACACCTCTAGAAGTTACATTGGATTTAGAACCGTTCAGGATTACTTGGGCGTTCAAAAGGTTAAGATTAAATAATTTAAAAACTAATGAATTCTTGCTATATTTAGCATTATATAATCAATAAATCAATAAATCAATAAATCAATTTAAAATGGATGATAAAACCTTAAATAAACGCCTCAGAAGTAAAGTTGCCATGCACATGTTATTTGGTCTTGGTGGAGCCGTAGTAATTATTGGAGCTCTTTTTAAAATTCTTCACCTTGAAATAGGTCCAATTACAGGGGGACTAGTATTAGGTTTAGGTTTAGGAACAGAGGCATTGATTTTTACCGTTGCAGCTTTAAACACTGGAGAGATTAAAGAAGAACATAATGATTATGTTAAAAAAGTAAAAGGTTCTGGAGCTAAAAAAACTACAGCAGCTGGAGGTGAGGAAGGTTTGTCCTCTAAAATTGATGCCATCATGGCAGAAGCAAAATTGGATGTTAAGTTAATGAATTCTCTAGCCGATAGTATCAAAGGCTTAGAAACTTCTGCTAAAGCACTTTCTCCTGCAACAGAAGCAATTACAGCATCACAAACCTATTCTTCAGAATTGGCTAATGCAGCTTCTCATTTGGAACAATTAAATTTAAATTATCAAAATCAGCTTGCAAATTCCAAAGACGGTATTGATTTCAGCGATAAGGTAAATGAAAATGCAGAACAACTTAGGGCTCAAATGGAAAATTTGTCAGCGAACCTTGCCGCATTGAATAATGTATATGGTGGGATGTTGAACGCAATGAATAAAGAATAAGAGATGGCTGGAGCAAAAGAAACCCCCAGGCAGAAGCTTATTAGTTTGATGTATTTGGTATTTATTACCATGCTTGCATTGAATGTAAGTAAAGAGGTGTTAGACGGATTTGGTCAAATGTTTGTAAAAATATCTGATGCAAATGTCAGAATTTCAGAAAGTAATGCACTTCTGTACGAAAATATTGAAGTAAATGCATCTGAGAAAGGTGGTAAATGGGTTGGACACGACCGAACTGCCAAAAAAATCAAAGAAGAGTCAGACAAATTTTTCAATAAAATTGAGTCAATAAAAGGCACTATAACGGAGAAGCAAAAAATTAAAGATCCTGAACTTAAAGAATACTCTCAGATGGACAAGGGAGAATCTTTGGATGTTATTTGGTTTAAGGAAGGGTCTGATGCTGCTGCATCTGAATTTATTGATTTACTCCAAAACTACAAAATGCAGGTTATTCAAGTTTTTGGAAGTCAATTCCCTATCTACATTGAGATGGTTGAAGATCGATTTTTTACAGGAGATATGAATAATAATATCAAAAATAAAGACAACATAGACGAACCTTGGTTGGATTACAACTACAAAGGCTTTCCTCTAGTTTCTTCTCTTGCAAAATTAACGATGATGCAAAATGATATTCGTCAAACAGAACACGACGTTTTAACAACCCTTATGGGTAAGGAATTAAAAATGTCATCTACGGTGAACGAATCTAATTATACCAGTCTTTTGATTACTGAAAAAGGTGCCTATTACCAAGGTGAAACTTTTGATGGAAGCGTTATACTGGGAAGAAAAGGAGGAGCTCAAAATCCAAATTCTGTAGATTTAAAAATTGATGGAAGATCATTAACTTCTGATGACTATGAGTTAATCCCTGGAGGAATTAAACTGAATGTTAACGCAGGGTCTCCAGGAGACCATACTATTGAAGGAGACCTTGTTTTCCTCAATGAAGGGAGCGAATCTAAAATTTCAGTGAATCAAATGTATTCTGTAATTTCCAAACCTAATTCAGCTGTTATTTCTGCAGATAAAATGAATGTGGTCTATCGAGGAGTTCAAAATCCAATTACGATTTCTATTCCAGGAATTCAAGACAGCAAAATTAAAGCTACTGCCCCAGGACTCAAACGAGTTAAAGGCAGTAAGTACAATTTATTCCCAGGAAAGGGGAGAGAGGTAAAAATCAATGTATCAGGGACACTACCTGATGGAAACAGAGTATCTTCTGTTTCTACATTTAGAATTAAGGATATACCAAAACCTGCAGGATACTTTAGAGGTCAATCAGGTTCTTTTACGCTACCCAAATCGAGTCTAGAACGCGGTACAGTGGAAGCTAAGTTAGAAGACTTTGATTTTGATTTACCACTGCAAACCAAATCTTTCCGATTTAGAGCTCCAGGGCAACCTAGCGCAGTAATTAAAGGAAATAAGTTGGATAGTAAGGCAATAAGAGCCTTAAGTAGAATTAAAAATGGACAAACAGTAATTATTTCTGATATCGAAGTAATAATTCCTTCAAATCCTAGTTATAAATTAAAGCAAACGTCACCAATATCCATTACGATAAACTAATAGTTGTCCAAATGAAAAAACAAGTCTTTATTGTCTTATTTACCCTGCTATTTTGTACTGAGCAAAGTTTAGCTCAAAACAACTTATTGAATGCCAAGGTGCCTCAAGAAATTGGATTTCAAAATGCAGAACAACTTACAGCAAACAATACTTCACCCATTGCTTATGGTTATGTAGATGATAGAGACGTATTGTGGTCAAAGACGATTTGGGAAATAATTGATTTAGATGAAAGAATTAATTTTCCATATTATTATCCAACAATTAATAATGGATATCTTTCTACCACAAGGCAATCCTTGTTTAGAGTGCTAATTGATAACATTAAGTCAGGAAATATTACTGAAATTTATTCTACCTCATACTTTAATGATAAATTAACTGCAGAAGACTTAGAGGAACGATTAGAATCTAAAAAGCTTTCAGCTGTCGGTATAGAAAAATCAAATTCAGGGGAACAAGTCACAGAAGATGATTATGATATCTATAAGATAGAAACAGATAAGGTGGTTCAATACCGGATCAAAGGGACTTGGTATGTCAATAAGCGTTTAGGAGAATTAAAATATAGACTCTTAGGGATTGCCCCGGTTGCACCCGATGTATCTACTTTGAGTGAAGGGCCAGCGGCAATGGCAGATGCTCTAGTGCCTCTTTTTTGGGTCTGGTTTCCAGATGCGCGAGAGGCTTTAAATAAGAGTCAAGTATTTAATACTAGAAATTCTTCTCAACCGATCACTTTTGATAATATGCTAAACTCTAGACGTTTTAATTCGATTATTTATCAAGAAGAGAATGT
>JABGUL010000032.1 GCA_018646605.1 Flavobacteriaceae bacterium | reverse complement strand
GCTCTGGGAAACCCATTATTTCAGAATTATTGCTGCCCTTAGAAGACATCGCTTTAGGATTCCAATGGAATTTACCATGGAATATTTGAAAAACGAAATTCAAAAAACAATTGAACAAATCAACTCTTCGTTTGAGGAACATTTGATCCATTTTAAATTTATAAAAAGTGACAAAAGTGTCTTTTTTATCATTATGGTGGAAGAGGCTACTTCTTTTTTTAAAAATCCTGAAACTACCTTTGCTATAGATTTGTATAAAGAAGAATGGATCGCTAGCGGCTTTTTCTCTAATTTATCAAAAACCAATGAGTCCTTACGAATAATTGCTGATGCCTATGCATTTGAAAATGGTTTGGAAGATTGTGTAATGCTCAATGATCAAAAAAATCTTGTAGAAGCTACTTCAGGAACACTATACCTAATTCAAGGTGCTGAAATATTAACTCCTAATTTAGATTCTGGATGTCAAGATTTTGCAATCAGAACTGCTTTCAATCAGTGGGTTGGAAAAGAAAACAACAAATTTACTTTGATTGAAAAAGCCATCAATCCTTTTGAACTTCAAAAATCAGATGGACTTATTCTTCTCTCAATTGAAAAAGGAGCTCAGAATGTTACCCATTATCGAAAAACGGCATACACCCAAGAAAATGTGAGCTCTGTTTTTAAAATTTTCTTAGAAAAGTTAGATTAATTCCAACTGGGATTTTCTGGAGCGTTAGACCAGATTAAGTATTTACCCCCTAAGGCGTTCATTTGATCCCTCCACAAGTCTGAGGAAGGGTTTTTAATCCATTTAGATTCTAATGAGGCATCTCCCAGTATCCAAGATTCACTTTCGATTTCTTCTTCCAGCTGCTTCTCTCCCCATCCTGTATATCCTAAAAAGAAACGAATCTGATCTTCTTCAAGTTTCTTACAATTAATTAACTCGATGACTGTCTTATAATCACCGCTCCAATAAAAATCTTTGTTGATAGGTATGCTATTTGGAATCAAATCAGCAGCACGGTGAATAAAAAAAAGACTATCCTGTTCTACAGGGCCTCCAAAATAGACAGGAACTTTTATAGCTATTCCATCCATGACTTCGTCCAAAGTATAGTCTAATTTTTTATTGAGAATAAATCCAACCGTTCCAGATTCTTTTTGATCTACCAGAAGCACAACAGACCTTTGGAAATTAGCATCTCCAATTATAGAGGGGGTTGCAATAAGAAATTTTCCTACATTCATTAATTCTAAGGTATAAAAAAAGCTCCACAAGGGAGCTTTTATATAAATCAAATGTGATGATTTAGTTTACTGAACCAGATAATTCAGCACCTGCTTTAAACTTCACAACGTTTTTAGCTGCAATTTTGATAGTAGCTCCTGTTTGAGGGTTTCTTCCGTCACGAGCAGCTCTTTTAGATACTGACCAAGATCCGAATCCAACTAGAGAAACACGTCCTCCTTTTTTAAGAGTTCCACCTACGCTGCCTAAAAAAGATTCTAATGCTTTTTTTGCTGCTGCTTTTGAAATGCCAGCGTCGGCTGCCATTGCGTCTATTAATTCTGTTTTGTTCATAATGTTTTATTTTATAAGGTTATTAAACAAATTTATATGGATTTTGGTAGGAGCAAACAAAATCTGAAAAAAATATACGATTTTGTTGATAAGTAAGGGGTTTTGTTGATAATGGCAGCCATATTTAGGCTAAAACCCTCGCATTTTGATCAAAGGAATAGCCATTTAACAGGGCAGCTGCGGACATGCGTTTCTTATTGGGGAGTTGAACTTCGATACAATTTAGGTACCCTTCCTTGGTTGCAATCAAGATTTTATTTTCTTTTATCAAGATAGTTCCTAATGAGTCTGAGTGGCTTTCATGCAAAGCTGAAGCCATGAAAATTTTAATTCTTCCCTCTTCTCCTTTATTACTATAAAAGGACCAAGCTCCTGGGTAAGGACTTAATCCTCTTATTTTATTAACCAGATTGACTAATGAATCGTTCCAATTCAAGCATGTATTCTCAGAAGTTAACTTTGGAGCTTCATTTTCGTTTCCAGTGATTTGTTGCGCCTGAGGCAACAAACTCTTTTCGGTTAATCCAATTAAGGTTTCTATTATCAAAGGAGCTCCTATACTCAACAACTTGTTGTGCAAGACTCCTAAAGTATCCTCCGTTTCAATCTCAATTTCTTTTTGAAGTAATATAGATCCCGTATCGATTTGCTCATTAATTAGAAACGTGGTTACGCCCGTTTTTGATTCACCATTAATCAATACCCAGTTAATTGGAGCTGCACCCCTATAATTTGGAAGTAATGACGCGTGTAAATTAATCGTTCCTACAGAAGGAACTTGCCAAACTAACTTAGGTAGCATTCTAAAAGCAACCACCACTTGAATGTCTGGAGAGAGTTTTTTTAAGTGTTCTGAAAAAGAAGGATCCTTTAGATTCTCAGGTTGTAAAATGGGCAACTGTTGCGCTTCACTATAAATCTTTACTGCAGAAGCATTTATTTTCTTACCACGTCCAGATTTTCGATCTGGAGCAGTAACAACTGCAAGGATAGGAAAACCTTCAGCCACTAATTTTTCTAAACAAAACTGAGCAAACTCCGGGGTACCAAAAAATATGATCTTAGGTAATGTTCTTTTTTTACTCATGGTTCCAATAGTATTTTTGCATTTCTACTTGTTTAATTTGTTGTTGGCTCAAAAGTGTTTCCAAAACATTTTTCAACGCCAAAGGTTCAAAATACAACTTTTGCTTAAGTTCTTGAATAGTGTGTGGTTGCACTTTCAACAAATCAATTAATTTATTTTTAAAATCAGGTTCAACCTCAAATTCCTGAACACAGGATAAAGAAGAACATTGATGACAATTTTCTGAAGGGTTCATTCCAAAATAGTTCAAAATTTGGTTACGCCTGCACGAATCATTATTAAACGCAAAAGAGATCATTGCCTCTACCTTCAATTTCTTTTGATTATAAAGGATTTTCGCATTCTCTAATACCGGTTTAATTGTGTATTGATCCTCTCTTGGTGTTTGAGGTACAATATAAAAATGAGCACTAGGAATTGAATACTCAATAAAACCATCTTGTTGAAGCTGCTCCAGTATAGCTGAAAATCTACTTTTTGAAAGTTTTAGGGGAGTACATATTCTAGCGGGTTCTACCAGAACACTTTCTGTAAAAAAGTAGGGATATTGTCGCATCAACAGTTCCAATACCTGAGCCGAAGTGACTTGTTGACTAATAAAATCAGTCGCTTGGTTAGTCGAACACTTAGATTTAATTTGAATATACTTTTCTTGAATCGTTTTAAAAGAGATAATTCCCTCACGATCAAATTGTTCCAAACAATGAAAGGTCTTACGCCTATTTCGCTGGTATCGCGAACAAAAACGATCAAAATCCATGATAAATAATTCGTCTGCCCCTTCTCCATAAGCGATTTGAAAAAAATTGCACACGTCTTTGTAAGTAGAGGTAAGTTCCTTGTCGGTAGGGAGATAATTTAAAAATTGATTTTTTAGTTCTTCGGAATCACCGTCATGCAATAATAAAAAAGCTTTCGCCTTTTTACCGTCTCTTCCTGCCCTACCTGTTTCTTGACAGTAATTTTCAAGACTTTCCGGAAGCTGCATGTGAATAATAGTTCTCACATCTGCTTTATCAATCCCCATTCCAAATGCAGTGGTTGCAGTCATGTGTGGTGTTAAACCTTGTTGCCAATGTTGAAGCTTTAATTTTTTATCTTCAGCAGACAGACCTCCATGAAAAAAGTCAGAAGAAATGCCTGATTCTGAAAAAAAACGAGAAAGTTGTTCAGATTGTTTCCGGGTATTACAATAAGTTATACTACTCCCCTTATGGTATTTCAAAATCTGAGCAGCTGTATTATATTTATCTTCTGTTTTCCAAATTTTATATGCCAAATTAGGGCGCTCAAAAGATTGTTGAAATACATGAGGAGCATGAAACGCTAATTGACTTTGAATATCAATTATAACCTTGGGGGTTGCAGATGCGGTAAGGGCTAAAATGGGAAGATCAGGAAATACAGTTCTTATTTTACTTATTTTTCGATAGGCAGGTCTAAAGTCATGCCCCCATTCAGAAATACAATGCGCCTCATCTACCGCTATAAGTGACAAAGGTGCTCTGGAAATCTGCTCAAGAAATAGTTCGTTTGTAAGTCTTTCTGGGGAAGTGTAAACCACCTTATAATTACCATAAATACAATTGTCTAATTGTTGTGAAAGAGGCAAACTGTTTGAATGAGATTCAAAATACATTGCCTTGATCCCTTTATTTTCTAAACTTTTCACCTGATCTTCCATCAAAGCAATCAAAGGAGATACTACTAGAACTGTGCCTTCCTTAAGGAGTGCGGGCAGTTGATAACATAAAGATTTTCCTCCACCTGTTGGCAATAAAGCTAGGGTGTCATTTCCTTCCAGTACAGAGGTTATAATTTCATCTTGCAAGGGCTTAAAAGTTGAGTAACCCCAGTATCTTTTTAGGAGTTCCTTCTTATCCATTCCAATCATTTAAATATTCCAAAATAAAAGAGACACGTTCTTCAATACTAACGTTAGGAACAAAAACTACAGGATGATCTTGAAAATAAATTTTTTTAATAAACGAAAAATACAATTGCGCTTCATCAAAAGTTTCCATTCTTTGGGCATCCGATTTATAAATTGACTCCCAGGGTTCTAATAAAAAAACAAGATCATACTTAAACGCTCCCACCAACTCTTCCCAATATGTGCTAGCTTCCCCTAATGCATTTAGATATGCATAGGTGTCATGTATACCACGATCGAAAAATACATACGGTTTTGTGGGTTCTACTTTTAATGTATTTGCTGTTTCAAACTGCTCTTTTCGACCTAAAAAAAGACGCTCACTGAATTCATGTGGATCTGAAAGGAAAAAATTGGCTTTCCCTTTCGCCTTTCCTTCTTCTATAATCGTTCGAGAGAACTCTTCAAAAACATTATATCCATTAGCACTAAGCACTTCAATAACACTTGTTTTACCTGCTCCCGGACTTCCGCTAATGACTATTTTTATGTTCCGCATAAAAGCATTTTTTAACAACTTTAAAACAAGTATCTTTACACAAAAGTAATCGCCTTGTCGCAAAACGATACTAAGTCAGAAGAATTTTATTTAAGATTTAGCGAACACCTAGCTGAATCGCAATCATGGCCTGGAATTTATATGTTTAAATTTGTAGTGAAATCAGAGTCACCAAATTTAAATGCGTTAAAGGCACTTTTTGATTCAACAAAAGCTAATTTTTCAGAAAAATTATCTTCAAAAAAAACGTTTACTAGTTTGACCATCAAAATAAACGTAAATTCCCCCACAGAGGTCATCAATATTTATAAAAAGTCAAGTACACTTGAAGGTGTAATGGCTTTGTAATTTTAACCAAAAGTAGTGTTGATTCAATTGAATTTATTATTTTGCAGCATTATTACACTACACTTAGCAACTAGCAACCCTTTTTTATGGAAACCTTGCAGTACAACACAAAGCGCAAGCAATTAATTATCCCGGAATACGGAAGACACATACACATCATGATTGAACAAGCCATGGCTGAATCTGATGCTGTTGAACGCAACAAAAAAGCAAAAGCCATTATTGGTGTAATGGGAAATCTCAATCCACATTTACGAGATGTTCCTGATTTCCAGCATAAACTATGGGATCAATTCTTTATCATGGCCAATTTTGATATCGATGTAGACAGTCCTTTTGAGAAGCCACAAGCCGAAGTATTGGCAGCAAAGCCAGGTAAATTAGCCTATCCTCAAAATTTTCCCAAATATCGCTTTTATGGAAATAACATCAAACGCATGATTGATGTAGCTTCGAGTTGGGAAGAAAATGAACTTAAAGAGGTTTTGATATTTACTATTGCAAACCACATGAAAAAGTGTTTTCTAGGTTGGAATAAAGACACCGTTGAAGATGCAGTCATATTGGCTCATCTAGACGAACTTTCCAATGGAAAACTCAAAGTAGCAGCAGCACAACTTCCCTTGACTGACTCTGGTGAATTATTGAAATTCAAAACCAAAAATGGTAATGGTCCCAAAAGTAACATGAAGAAAAACCCTAAAAGAAACAACAGAAAACGATACTAAATAATCCATGGAATCATTTGTTATTGAAGGCGGCCAACCTTTAAAAGGTTCAATTACTCCACAAGGAGCAAAAAATGAAGCGTTACAAATCCTATGTGCCGTTTTACTTACCTCCGAAGAGATTAATATTCACAATATTCCTGACATTGTAGATGTCAACAAGCTAATTCAACTTCTCAAAAATTTTGGCGTGAAAGTTGAAAAAATAAGCAAGGGTAGTTATCGCTTTAAAGCAGATGCTGTTGACTTAGATTATTTAACCTCAGATCAGTTCAAAATTGACGGGAAAGGGCTTCGTGGCTCAATCATGCTTGTTGGTCCTCTTTTAGCTCGATTTGGCAAAGGTAGCATTCCAAGACCCGGGGGAGATAAAATTGGAAGACGTAGATTAGATACTCATTTTGAAGGTTTGATAAAACTAGGAGCATCGTTTAACTACAATAAAGAAGATTATTTTTATAGTGTTGAAGCTAAAAAATTAATCGGTACCGACATGCTTCTTGATGAGGCTTCGGTAACAGGAACTGCAAACATACTAATGGCAGCTGTTTTAGCGGAAGGAACAACATCAATTTATAACGCTGCCTGTGAACCGTATTTACAGCAACTTTGTCTCATGCTCAACAGGATGGGAGCAAAAATTGAGGGGATTGGCTCAAATTTATTAACCATAGAGGGAGTAAAAACCTTAGGAGGAACAGAACACACACTTCTTCCCGATATGATTGAAATAGGTAGTTGGGTTGGACTAGCTGCAATGACGCAAAGTGAAATCACTATCAAAAATGTACGTTGGGAATATTTAGGACAAATGCCCAATGTGTTCCGAAAACTAGGAATAACAATTGAGAAAAAAGGAGATGACATTTATATTCCTGCACACACCAATGGTTATGAAGTGCAAAGTTATATTGATGGTTCTATCCTTACCATATCTGATGCTCCCTGGCCAGGATTTACACCTGATTTACTAAGTATTATTTTAGTTGTTGCTACACAAGCAAGAGGGAGTGTGTTGGTACATCAAAAAATGTTTGAAAGCAGATTATTTTTTGTCGATAAATTAATTGACATGGGGGCCAAGATTATTTTATGTGATCCTCATAGAGCATCCGTAATTGGTAATGATTTTGAATCCAAACTTAGTGCAGCAACCCTCACTTCGCCTGACATTAGAGCAGGTGTCTCTTTACTTATTGCAGCACTATCTGCAAAAGGAACAAGTACTATTCATAACATTGAACAAATTGACCGTGGTTATGAAGATATTGAAAATCGATTGAAAAAAATTGGCGCAAAAATAAAACGAATAAAAACATAAATTTTTCTTTTAAACCCCATGAAAAAGAAAATTCTTTCCCTACTAATATTCGCTCTAAGTGTGTTTTTTGTTCTGCCCATATGGGCTCAAACTTCACTAATTGGCCAGGTACTAGATTCAGCTACTAAAGAGCCCATTCCCTATGTAAATATTGGGGTACTAAACAAAAATATTGGAACAGTATCAGATGATGAGGGTTATTTTCAATTTGAGGTCAACGCACAGCAAAATGGAAAAGACACCCTTCGCTTTTCGATGATTGGCTTTGAATCTAAAACTTATATTTTAAGTGATTATTTAAAACAAAATCCTCTTGAAATTTATCTTTCCGAAGAGACAACAGCTTTAGAGGAAGTCATTTTAACCTCAGCCAGACGAGAGTTTCAAATTAAAAAACTTGGAAACAAAACAACCTCAAAGACAATTTATGCTTCGTTTACTTCAAACAAGCTTGGTAATGAAATGGGCTTTATTGTTAGAGCTAGGAAACGTCCAATGATTTTAAAAAAGTTCAATATTTCAATTGTAGAAAATGATTATGGACCCATAAAATTTCGTGTTAATCTGTATGATGTTTTAAACGGTCTTCCAAATAAAACAATACTTAAGAAAAATATTTTCCTTGAAACCGATGTTAGCTCAGGAATTGTGAGTCTTGATTTAACCCCCTATGAAATTGTAATAGACAAAGAATTTTTCATCACTATAGAATGGATAGAAGATTTAGGTCCTGGAAAATTATTTTTCTCTGGAGGCTTTTTTGGAGCACCCCTTTACGCTAGAGAAGTAAGTCAAGGCAATTGGATAAAAATAGGAAATGTAAGTGTAGGTATGAATTTAGACGTAAGCTACTGATTTCTTCTAACGGTTAGTGAAATACTGGTTTTTAAAATTTTCTCTAAAATAGCCAAATCTATATCTTCAAGCTTTTTTATATATAGACATCCCTTTCCTTTTGTGAACTTGCCAAGTCCTTCAAAAGCAATTTTTTCATGAGAAACATCACACATTAGATAGACTGTTAAGGCCTTTTTTCTTGGTGAAAAGCCTATCAAAAACCAATCCCCCTCTCTCCCACTTTGATATTTATAATGATAATCACCAAAACCAATAATAGAAGTTCCCCATAAAATACCATGAGCACCTGTAACTCTCTCCATAAGGGTATACAATTTCCTGCTATCCTTTTGCTTTTGTTCTGGAACAATTGAGTTTAAGAAAAGAGGTATCGATGTTGCAGTAGGTTTTGTTTTATTTGAAGACATGAATTTTTGTATTTAAGTTACAAAAATTAACGCTTAGACACTTTATTATTACTGATATTGCGCTGACGGGAACACTTAAAACGAGCAACCGTTTCAGAACGACTCTTACTGTGTTTTGTTTTTCTCCCCTGCACTCTGGCTCGCCACATTTTAAAACTAGAGGGTTTCATTTCTCTTCGCATTAGAGAAATGACATCTTGTTCTTTTAATCCAAATTGGAGTACTATAGCATCAAAAGGAGTTCTGTCTTCCCAGGCCATTTCAATAATACGGTCAATTTGAATTGCATCTAGTTCAATTTTATTTTTCATCATCATTTTCTATTGGGTAGCGTGTGCCTATTTAAAATTCGTTTACTTTCTTTTTTTACCAAACTATTTTTTTGAAGGTTCCAGAGAATTTGACTTGCCTTATCTCTTGTCGTATCAATATCCACAATTGGATGTGGATAATCCTCCCCTAATTTAAAATCATATAAGGAAGATTCTAGTGGCGTAATTTCCCATGGAGTATGCAGAAAACGCTCTGGAAGTTTCTGTAGCTCTGGAATCCATTTTGACACAAATTTTCCTTGAGGATCATGCTCAAGTCCATTTTTTACAGGGTTATATATACGTAAGGTATTAATACCAGTTTCCCCTGCCTGCATTTGAATTTGAGGAAAATGTATACCGGGTTCAAAGTCAAGAAATTGTCGTGCCAAAAATCCTGAAATTGATTGCCAAGGTTGCCATAACTGGTGGATAACAAAAGAAACTACCAAGGCTCGCATTCTGAAATTCAAATAGCCTGTCGTGACCAAACAGCGCATGGCTGCATCTACCATTGGGATTCCTGTATGTCCTGTTTCCCATGCTTTTAGATAATCGACCCTTTTTTCCTTTACCAACGCATGGTACCCCTTATTAATACTTTTGTATTCCATACTGCATTCCATTTCGAACTTCTGTATAAAATGAGCCTGCCATCGCAATCGTGAACCAAAAGAAACAAGTGCTCTACTTTTATTCCCTCTTTCCTTTTCTTCTTGTGTTCTTTGCAATACTTGACGCATGGAAATATTACCCCAGGCGATATAAGGAGACAGTCGACTGCAACTCTTTCTTGCTAGATCGGGTTTTGAAATATGTTTTTGATAATTTAAATACCGCCTTTCAAAAAACGAATTGAGATAGCGGCTTGCCTTTTGTTCACCCCCCGGTTGAAACCATTGAGATTTGGGAGTGTTAAGTTCCATGACTTCAAATTCTTTTTCAAATTCACAAATTAACTCCGCAGAAATGAACTGATCGTCTTCCGGAGAAAAATTAAAAAGTGGACGATTCATATGAGCAGTCCATAAATGAATCCATTTTTTCCGATTTGGCAATCCTCTGAACACTCCTTGCTGTAAAAATTCATTCCAATGAACACCATTCTTATCTGCCCATTGCTTTACTGATTTATCCCGTTCAAAAGTGAGACCTATTCCTGTTTCTTGATGAGAATACAAAGCAATAGAATACTGTTCTGAAAGTGTATCTAAAGCTTCTATAACTGATCCTTTCAAACAAAGCACTCGGGTGTTGAATAACTTCAACTGATTATTCATTTCCACAATAGATTGCTTAATAAAATCAAAATGTCTTGCGCTGTAATGAAAATCACTGAGTAATATGTCTTCAAAAACATACATCAAAAGACATCGCTTTTTAGTTGCTAAAGCATTGTGTAACGCCTCATGATCAGAAAGACGCAAATCTCTTTTCAACCAAACAACAGCAAGTTCCTTTTTATTAATACTCATCTGGATTAGAAATGATTTTATAGGCCCTTTCTTTAAGGTCCGCCAATTCTGTTGGTGGAATTTTTTCTAGCAATCTAAGCATCATTGCCATACGGTTGTTTTTTGCAAAATATTGTTTTTTATCATCTAGAAAATTCCAATAAAGGCTATTGAATGGGCAAGCATCATCACCGACACGCTTTTTCTTATCGTACTTACAACCCTCACAATAATTGCTCATCTTATGAATGTAAGCTGCCGCAGAAACATATGGCTTTGTAGCTACAATTCCACCATCTGCCCACTGACTCATTCCACGTGTATTGGGAAGTTGAACCCACTCTACCGCATCAGCATATACCCCCAGATACCAGCGGTCAACTTCATCAGGATGAACTTGTGCAAGCAGTGCAAAATTACCTGTAACCATTAAACGCTGAATATGATGGGCATAAGCATGATCTAGAGAATTTTTAATGCTCTGCTTTAAACAATTCATGTTTGTTTCACCTGTCCAATAAAAGTTTGGAAGGGTATTGTGATTATCCAAAGCATTTTTTTGCCCATACGCTGGCATTTCTCTCCAATAAATACCACGCATATATTCTCTCCATCCAATAATTTGACGAACAAAACCTTCCACTTGTGAAATGTCGATTTCATCTTCATTTTGATGGTGGTAATCAATCACAGACTGAACAACTTCTAATGGAGTGACCATTTTTGTGTTTAAAGCAAAAGACAAACGAGAATGAAATAAATTAACTTCTTCAGTATGCATCGCATCCTGATAAAAACCAAAATACCTTAGTAGGTTTTTATTAAAATATTCTAACTGCAAAAGGGCTTCCTTTCGTGAAGCAGGATATAAAAAAGAAGTAGAATCTATCGTTCCTAAGGTAGTGACCTCCTCTTCTCGCAACATTGTTGTTAATGAATCTAGATTAGAAGAATCAACCCTATAAGCTTTTGGTATAATGGGAGATCCTTTCCATTTATTCCTATTATTTTTATCAAAATTCCAGGCACCACCCAATGGATTTTCCCCTTCCATGAGTAGGTTAAAATCTTTTCGAATTCTACGATAAAAATACTCCATCACCAATTGTTTTTTTCCCTCAAAAAAGGAGGACAAAAAAGTTCTCGATGTCATAAAATGTTCTGTATCTATCGTATTTGTTCGGATTGAAAGTGTTTTACAAAAATCTTCTAATTGTTTATCAAGCCTATATTCATCTGGATATTGATATTCAAACACCCTCGCTTGGTAGACATCAATGAGATGAAGTAGATTTTTAGTTAAGCTTTGTGAATTGGTCTTGTCATTTAATTCTATATAGTGAACACGGTGTCCCCTTTGTTCTAAATCAGTTTTAAACTGTCGCATCGCATTGAAGAAGGCAATGACTTTTTGTATGTGATGTTTGACATAATTAGTTTCTTGTTGCACTTCCATTATGACATAACAAACAGAATCATCCACTTTTTCAAACCAAGAGTGGTTTAAATTTAATTGATCGCCAAGGAGTAGTCTTAAAATCATTCAAATAAAGAATTTTGCAGCCACAGGTTTTGATATTTTCCATTAGAATCATAACGTTCTGCCTGAAGTTTAATATTGAATTTTCTGTCTCTTGGGTCATTTCCAACTCCAGCGACATACATCCAATTACCCCAGTTACTGTGCACATCATAATCTACAAGTTGCCGTTCAAAATAAGCAGCGCCCATACGCCAGTCCATCATCATGTTTTTAGCAAAATAGCTCGCTACATTTTGTCTTCCGCGATTGCTCATGAAACCTGTTTTTTTCAACTCAATCATGTTTGCATTTACAAAAGGCTCTGCTGTTTCTCCTTCAACCCACTTGAGGAAATCCTCTTGTTTAGAATTCCATGTGTATTCTTTCTTAAGAATCCCACCTAAATGAAAGATTGAATTACCATGCTTTAAAGAAATATACTTAAAATAGTCTCTCCAAAGTAACTCAAAAATAAGCCAGTAGGTGGATTCGTTTTTTTTAACTTCTTTTTCGTAGCGCATAACTTCCCAGTAGATTACTCTTGCAGACAGTGATCCATTTGCCAACCAAGGAGAAAATTTTGAACTATAACCTACACCCACCAAGCCATTTCTTGTTTGTTTATAATACGAGAGTCGTTTGGTATTCCAAAAGTAATTTTGCAAATGATCGAGACCTGAAACCATTCCCCCTTTAAAAGGGAATGCTGAATTGGCATGATGAGTAAAAGGTGTAAATTCAAAGTCTTCTAGAACAGGCATAGCTGGAGTTTCGGATAACAAAGAGCTTTTATTCAAAACTTTTGGGGCACTAAAACAAGGCCTGATGTTGCTAAATTTTTCGCATTTTTTTCTAAATTCAGTAAACACCTTAGGAATGGATTGAATTTCCATGGAAACATCCTCTGGATGGTATAGGAATTGATCGTAATGAGAATAGACATTTATATCATTAGAGATTTGATTGACAACTGCATCTGAAATCATCTTCTCCTCAAATGTCCATTCTTCTTGAAAAAAGAGTGCTGTCGCTTTAAGCTGGTCTAACCAGAAAGGAATCCCTGTTGCTGCAGATCTATTTTCCACAATAAGTGAAATATTTTTATTCTCTAGCTCTGTTTGTAAAGAACGTAATGTTTCTAAAAGAAAGTGAGTTCTGAATTTTCCTGTTTTTGTAAATCCCCACATTGTTTTATCATAATCCTTTGGTTCAAAAGAAAAATAAGCCACTACTCTTTCATGCTCTTGACAAGCCGTAAAGAATGAATTTTGATCTTCAAATCGAAGATCATTACGCAACCATACCAAGGCAGTCTTCATCGCATTTTACATTTTTGACTACAATATTTTACAGCTTCCCAATCCCGCTCCCATTTTTTTCTCCAGCTAAAAGGACGCATACAGGTTGAACAAATTTTCTCAGGGAGATTCTGTTTTAAAACCCCTTTCATAAAGTATTTAAGGCTTCTTTGTAGGTCGTCAAGCAACGTTCTCGTGCATATTTGTGATCTACTATTGGTGAAGGATAGTCGAGTTCTTGAAAGTTAGGGACCCATTTCTGGATATACTGAAGCTGTTTATCAAACTTTTTTATCTGTTCCGAAGGATTGAAAATACGAAAGTAAGGGGCTGCATCTACACCACAACCCGCAACCCATTGCCAGTTGCCGACATTGCTTGACATCTCATAATCCAATAGTTTCTCAGCAAAATAGGATTCCCCCCAACGCCAGTCAATCAAAAGATGCTTACACAAAAAACTACCTACTAGCATTCTAACCCTATTATGCATAAATCCAGTCTCATTCAATTCACGCATTCCCGCATCTACAAGGGGATAGCCGGTCTCACCCGCACACCATTTCTCAAACTCATCAGGATTATTTCTCCAAATTATCCTTTCGTATTGAGGTTTAAAGCTTTTTTGCTGGGTATATGGAAAATGCCACAAGATTTGCATGAAAAATTCTCTCCAAATCAACTCTTTTAAAAATGTATTATTAGAACGTGAGGATGCCTGATTAACTAGCCGACGTATGCTTACAGTTCCAAAACGCAAGTGGGCACCCAATCGAGAAGTTTGATCTAATGCTGGAAAATTTCGTGTCGCCTCATATTGATCAATGAGTGTGTCATCAAATCGATATTCAGGCTGAGCAATACCACTCGTTTCAAAACCCAAGTCAGAAAGGTTTAAATCAGGGAGGCTTTCATTTGATGCTAAAGAATCGAGCTCTACTTCTGAAGGATAAAATTGAAGGGGTGTTTCTTGATATTTTTCCAACCATTTTCTGGAATAAGGAGTATAAACTTTGTAGGGAGTGCCGTCACCTTTAACTACCTCCTCTTTTTCAAAAATCACTTGATCCTTATAACATTCAAACTGAATTCCTGCAGCTTCTAATAAAGTTTTAATTTCACTATCACGCTCTGAAGCATAGGGCTCATAATCTTCATTGCAGATTACTTTTTCAATATTCCACTGCTTAATTAGCTTTGAAAAAATAGCCTTCGGGGTACCATGATACTTTCCAACATTACATCGGTTCCTCTTCATAGCAATATCAATGGCACCCAAGGCTAATAAAATCATCTCTACTCGAGCATCCTGCTTGGGTAGTTTTTTAAGTATTTCTTTGTCAAAAATAAAAATAGGAATTACCCTATTTTCTCCCTTCAAAGCATGATAAAGTCCACAATTATCTTGGATTCTCAAATCTCTTCTAAACCAAAATAGTGTGACTTTTTCCATGTTGTCTTAGGTTTTTAAATTCCCTATTCCTCCGTCTAATTGTACTATATTTCCTGTCATCCAACCGCTTTCTTCACCCAATAAAAATGCAGTTGCTTTAGCGATTTCTTGCGCATTACCAACTCTACCCATAGGATGACGTTCATTAGCTTTTTCTAACTTCAATTCATTGTTTAGAAACTTTGAAGCTAAAGGAGTGTCCACTAACGAAGGGGCAATTGCATTAACTCGTATTTTTGGCGCAAATTCTGCAGCTAATGATCTTGTTAATCCCTCAATAGCTCCTTTAGAAGCAGCCACTGAACTGTGAAAAGGCATTCCTGTCTGAACAGCAACTGTACTGAAAAATACCACCGAAGCATTTCCACTTGCGTTCAGTAAGTTCAAGACAGATTTTAAGGCATTAACAGCACCAATTACATTTAGCTCAAAGTCTTTTATAAAGGCTTCTGTTTTTAGCCCTTTAAAAGGTCGGAGGTTTATAGATCCTGGACAGTACACAAATCCATGAAGATTATCAGGCAGTTGTGATACATCAAGTTCATCCGAAGTGGCATCATAAGCGATGTGATTCACTTTGAGTTGTGAAAGTGACTCACTGCTTCTTGAAGCTACATAAACCGAATTCCTCGATGATAATAATTCTGCTAGCGCAAGTCCAATTCCAGAACTTCCCCCTATTATTAATATGTTTTTGTTTTCAATCATACTTTGTATTCTCCAAACATTTCATTAAGAGCGTGTTTTCTAAATTCAAAAATTTCCTTAAGCTTGGGTGCGACTATAATTGGGTGAACCAGTTGGCCTAAAATCCCAAAGGGGATTTTGTAATCAATAATATCAATCATCTCAACACCCTTGTGAATGGGTTTTATAAAATGCTTGTGATGCCAAAGTGCGTAAGGACCAAATCGCTGCTCATCTACAAAATATTTACCCTCGTCAACATGGGTTATTTCAGTAACCCATTTAGTAGGTATACTCATTACTGGTGTAACTATATATTGAATTATCTGACCCGCATACATTTTATCTGAAGCACCACTTAATATTTCAAAACCCATGTATTCTGGAGTGATGCGCTTTAAATTTTTTGGGTCTGACAAAAAATCCCACGCCTCTTTTTGAGAGATTGGCAAATTCTGAACCGTCTCAAGACGATATAGTTTCATAGGGATAAATATTTAGTGATTCAAATTTACAAAATGTTTAACTATTAAAGCTATTTGTTAAACAAAATTTACGGCTAATGTTTTAAAAAGAAAAAAATCTTTAAACTAAGGACTAAAAAATTATATTTGATAAATCTTAAAACCCAAAAAAATGAAGTACTTAAAATATATGTTCTTATTCGTTTGTACTTATGGTATAGCGCAAATTCAAACACCACAACCCAGTCCCTTGGCAAAAGTTGAACAAGAGATCGGACTTACTCAAGTTACCATAGAATATTCCCGTCCTGCTATGAGAGGAAGAAGTATCATGGGAGAGTTAGTTCCCATGGGAGAATTATGGAGAGCAGGTGCAAACAAAAATTCATTAATAACTTTTTCTGATGCTGTAAAGGTGGGAGGAATTGATTTAGACGCTGGAACGTATTCAATATTTATCCGCCCAGGTGAATCAATGTGGGAAGTGTTCTTTTATACGGAAATAGAAAACTCTGGTCTTCCAGCAAAATGGAATCCTGATTCCATCGCAGCTACTGTGGAAGTCGAAACAAAAAAATTAAGTGAAAGTATTGAATCTTTCACAATTGCTCTGGAAAACTTGAATAATAACGGGGCTACAATTAATTTTAAATGGGAAAATACTCAAGCAAGTATTCTCCTGGAAGTTCCTACACATATTAAAACCATGGCTTCAATCCAGGAAACAATGAAAGGAAATCCTAAATCTGGCGATTATTATAATGCAGCCATTTATTTTAGACAATCAAACCAAGATCTTAAACAAGCCAAAAACTGGATAGCAAAAGCAATTGAAATGGATTCGGGTAAATACTGGATGTACCGACAACAATCTTTAATTCTTGCAGAGTTAAATGACAAAGAAGGTGCTATTAATGCCGCAAAAGAGTCATTAAAGCTTGCAAAAGAAGCTGGAAATCAAGATTATGTTCGCCTAAACACCAACGCTATTGAAGAATGGTCTAAGTAAGATTAATTGGGATAACACAAACCACCTTCGGGTGGTTTTTTTTTGCATTATGATTTTATTTTAGACTTATATAATACATTAAGTACAAGTCCAAAAATTACTAAAAAAGTACCCAAAAGATGAAGGAAATCATAGCTTTCTGATAAAACAAAAACTCCAAATAAGAGGGTAAATAAGACTTCAACATACTTGAAAGGTGCAACCATGTGTGCTTCTCCGTTTTGAAATGCTTTGGTCATGAATAACTGGCCAAAAAAACCAAATAACCCTAAACTTAAAAGTAAAAACAAGTCCGTTATTGTTGGTGTTACCCAATTAAAAAAACTGCCAATTCCCCCAACAATAGTAGCTAATAGCATGAAATAATGAACAACTACAACAGGATGATCTCCTTTGCCTATTTTAGATAACAAAATATAAACTATGGCAGAGAAAAACGCGGCTAATAAAACGAGAAAAACACCAAAATTAGACCCAGAAGTGTCGTAGCTTTTAATTAAAAAAACACCTACAAAAGCCATAATAAAAAACAACCATTGAATGGGTTTTATTACTTCTCTTAAAAAAAACACAGCCAACAAAGCAGCAAAAATTGGTGAGACATAACGCAAGGTAACTGCACTGCCAATGGTTATATAGTGGACACCCCAAAAAAACAATACCATTGAAGTAACGCCAACTAAAGAACGAAGAATGAGTAGTTTTTTTTGATTGCCCCATTGAGGAATCCCTTTGACTTTCAAAAAACTAAACGTAATTGCAAGAGATCCTATGGATCGAAAGAAAACCAATTCCAAGGTTGGATAATCAACTAAATATTTGACTAATGCGTTCATCAACGCAAAAGAAAATGTACTTAGCAACATAAATCTGACCGCTCTGAAAAAGGAAGAATTCAAATGTTTTTTTTTGCAAAGATGAGCAAATGTGTCAATTCGACATCTTCTAAATGAAAGATAAAATTAGTGTTATATTCGAAGCTTGTAAATAAAAAACATTCAATCTGGGAACGCTTTCGCATTTAGATTTTTTGATTGCCGCTTTTTGCGCCTTTTTACTAGGGGTCTCCAAATCAGGGTTAAAAGGTATCGCAGCCCTTATTGTTACTGGTTTTGCCTTAGTTTATGATGCAAAAAACTCTACGGGTGTTTTGATGCCGCTTCTTATTGTAGGAGATGTCTTTGCTGTTACTTATTACAGAAGACATGTGCAATGGAGCTATATCGTCAAGCTATTACCATGGATGGTTACTGGAGTCCTAGTAGGAGTCGTTGGAGGAAAATTTATTTCTGATAGCCTTTTTAAATTTGGGATGGCAGGAATTATTCTTTTCAGCGTAGCCTTGATGTGGTATTGGGAAAATAAAAAAGATAAAACCATCCCCTCACATTGGACCTTTGCAAGCTCTATGGGGATTTTAGCAGGATTTACCACCATGGTTGGGAATTTGGCTGGTGCATTTTCAAACATTTACTTTTTGGCCATGCGACTTCCAAAAAACACCTTTATAGGTACAGCTGCTTGGCTTTTCTTTATTATAAACACGTTTAAAATTCCTTTTCACATATGGAGTTGGGAAACGATTAATAATACTTCAATTCTAAAAAGCTTGGAGTTAGTACCCTTTTTATTATTGGGATTGATCTCAGGTGTATTCATCGTAAAAAAAATCAAAGATGACAGTTATCGTAAGCTAATCTTGATTTTTACTGCGCTTGGAGGAATCGCGATACTCTTCAATTGACCCTTATTTGTTGTATAACCTTTTTCAAAACAGAAGAATTACTTTCCAAAATTTCTTGATTTAAAAAAGACATTTCTTGATTGACACCTGATGGAATTGAAATAGGCTCTAATGGAACTGATCCCGAAAGATGAATAGCTTTAAAACCAGCTTCCTTAAAGTAGCTACAGTTTTTATCGTTTATACCGCTTCCAGGCATAATTCCAATTTGATCCCCAAACTTATTGTTCCAATCATCTAGATTATTAAAACCGTCCATTGCCTTTTCTTCCTGTCCGGAACTTAACACACAATCAAAACCCAAGGCAATCAATTCCTTAAGTGCTTGATGGGGATGTTGAACCACATCAAATGCTCTATGAAAGGTCATGTACATAGACCCTGCCAGCTCTTTCCATCTCTCCAATCGTTTTATGTCTAGGTGAAATTGAGGTGTGAGTGCTCCAACAACTACCCCTCTACAGCCTAGTTTTTTTGCTGCTAAAATATCTTGATCAATAATCTCTACCTCCTCAGAAGTGTAAATAAAATGTCCCTCTCTTGGACGAATTAAACAATGAATAGGTAACGCATCAAGATGTACCGCTTCTTCAATCAATCCATAAGATGGGGTGACTCCTCCTACTCCAAGTGCAGAACATAATTCAATGCGATCAGCACCAGCTAAAGCAGCTTTTTTGATTGAGGAAATTGAGGTAACACAAACTTCTAAAAGCATAATTTTTTATTAAAAACTTAAACAAATTTAAAATAACTTAAAGAATAAGTAATTAATGAATTACTTATTTCCATTTAATATAAAATGTTATTATATTGGTGGCTCATGAAAAGAAAAACTTTCATTCATCAAAGTTCTTTATTGGCAGGAGGCATTCTTATTTCGCCCACTTTTTTTCACGTAAAAGAGGATCGCTTAATAAAAAAAAATATTTCGTCACATACCCCTTATGCCATTAGCACCTGGAATGTTCCAAGGGCCAATGAAATTGCAGGTGAAGCACTGGAAAAAGGTTCTAATGCTCTGGACGCTGCTGTACTTGGTGTTGCTTATGAAGAAGCCAATCTTTTAAACACTACCGTTGGAAAAGGAGGCGCACCAGATAGAGATGGAGAAGTTACCCTCGACGCATGTGTCATGAATCACAAAGGAGATTGTGGTGCAGTGCTAGCTGTTCAAAATATTACACATGTTGCTGCTTTAGCAAAAGATGTAATGGAAAAGACACCTCATGTGATCTTAGCCGGAGAAGGGGCTAAAAAATTTGCCTTAAGCCAGGGTTATATTTCTGAAAACCTTCTTACACCTGAAAGTGAAAAAGCTTGGCAAGAGTGGCTAAAAAAAGGAAGATACGAGCCCGAAATTAATGTTGAAAATCATGATACAATCGGAATGCTTTGTTCAGATCAAAATGGACACCTCTCAGGAGTTTGTACAACTAGTGGTTTAGCATATAAAATGAAAGGTCGCGTTGGAGATTCACCTATAATTGGATCGGGGCTATTTATAGATAACAATGTAGGGGGCGCTGTTGCCACAGGTTTGGGGGAAGAGGTGATAAAAACGGTAGGAAGTTTTCTTATTGTTGAACTAATGCGTCAAGGAAAAACCCCTCAAGAGGCCTGTGAAGAAGCTGTCAGCAGAATTTTAGAGAAACAAATAAGCAAGCCTGATTTTCAAGTTGCCTATTTGGCTACAAACAAAAAAGGTGAAATAGGATCATACAGTATCCACAAAGGTTTCACTTATACACAATATAAAAATAATCTTAATCAAAACATTGCTTCTAAAGCGGTGTACTAAAAATGAACTAAATGCAAATAATCGAAAACGAAAAGAAATACGATGTAGTAATCGTTGGATCGGGAGCTGGAGGTGGAATGGCCACCAAAGTTCTGGCAGACGCAGGACTAAAAGTTGCTGTAATTGAAGCAGGACCCTTTTTTGATCCTGCTAATCCAGCGCAACAAACTCAACTGAAATGGCCGCATGAATCACCACGTCGAGGAGCTGGTACCACTCGTGCTTTTGGAGAATTTGACATGGCTTACGGTGGCTGGGAAATTGATGGCGAACCTTATAATCAAGTGGGAGATTCTCAATTTGATTGGTTTCGATCTCGAATGCTAGGAGGAAGAACCAACCACTGGGGAAGAATTTCTTTGCGCTTTGGGCCTCGAGATTTTAAAGGAAAAGATCGAGATGGTTTGGGTGAAAACTGGCCCATTGGTTATGAAGATATTAAACCTTATTATGATAAAGTAGACAAACTGATCGGGGTTTTTGGAAGTAAAGAAGGAATGTACAATGAACCTGACGGTTATTTTTTACCTGCACCCAAACCTCGACTACATGAATTATACTATAAAAAAGGTGCTGAAAAAGCAGGGGTAAAAGTTATGCCCTCTCGTCTTTCTATTTTAACCAAGAGAATTAACAACGAACGTGGCATCTGTTTTTACTGTAGTCAATGTAGTCGATCATGTTCTGTCTATGGAGACTTTTCTGCTGGGTCTTGTTTGATTTTCCCTGCTCAAAAATCTGGGGGTCAAGTTGACCTTTATGTGAACAGCATGGTACGCGAAGTGACTACTAATGAAGAAGGGAAAGCTACTGGAGTATTATACATCAATAAAGAAGACCGCAAGGAATATAGAGTTTCTGGAAAGGTGGTAGTACTGGCAGCCTCTGCGTGTAGTACTGCACGTATTTTACTTAATTCAAAAAGTGCACAACACCCGAACGGGTTGGGGAATAGTAGCAACATGGTTGGTAAATATGTACATGATTCCACGGGAAGTGACCGAATGGCTTTTGTTCCAGAAATGATGAATAGAAAACGCTATAACGAAGACGGTGTAGGTGGAATGCACCTATATTCCCCATGGTGGTTAGACAATAAAAAATTAGACTTTCCTAGAGGTTACCACATTGAAGTTTGGGGTGGTCTAGGTATGCCTAGCTACGGCTCTGGATTTGATCCGAATAGTCTAAATAAATACCTAGGACTGAAAGTAGGTGGATATGGAAATGGACTGAGAGAAGATGTCAAAAAATTCTATGGTTCTGTAATGGGAATGTCTGGTCGTGGGGAATCTATCGCAAGCGTAGACAACTACTGTGAGATTGATCCTACAACGGTAGATGAATTTGGAATCCCAGTATTACGATTCAACTATAGCTGGTCTGATTACGAACGAAAACAAGCCAGACATATGCATGAAACTTTTGAAGAGATTATACATAACATGGGTGGTGTCGTTTTAGGTGACAAGCCAGGAAAAGATAAAGATTACGGTTTATTAAATCCAGGTAGAATTATTCATGAGGTAGGAACAACCCGAATGGGTAGTGATCCTAAAAAATCAGTTGTAAATGAATTTGAACAATTGCACGATGTTGACAATGTATTCATAGTTGATGCGGGACCATTTGTTTCACAAGCAGATAAAAATCCAACTTGGACTATACTTGCTCTTTCATGGAGAACATCAGAATTTATAATCGAACAATTAAAAAAACAAAACATATAGTCATGAACAGAAGAGATAGCATACGTTCCTTATTTTTAGGAAGCATGGCGGGTGGATTAGCCCTTGAAAGTTGTATAAGTGCTCCAGAAGAGGTTATCAATGAAAAAATCTGGCAATATCAGTATGGTAGAACACCAAAAGAAGCTGCTAGAGATGAAGCCTTATTGGGTCAAAAATATTTTGAAAACACAGAACTAAACACCATAACACGTTTAGCAAACCTTATCCTGCCTCCTACTCCCGAAGGCACAATTGAAGAAGCAGGAGTGCCAGAATTTATTGAATTTATGGCAAAGGATTTTCCAGGATTACAAACTCCCCTAAGAGGTGGGTTGATGTGGTTAGACAGTTACACCAACAGAACTTTTGGAACTGATTTCATCAATAGCACTGAAGACCAACAACATGAAGTATTGGATCAAATAGCATTTCCTGACCCAGATGCAGGAAGACAAAAACAAGAAGTACAATTCTTTTCCCTTATGCGAAATTTGGTCATGACCGGATACTTTACCTCTCCAGCAGGTATTAAAGAATTGGGGTATAAAGGAAATCAACCCAATGTATGGGATGGTGTTCCTGATGAAGTACTTAAAGATCATGGAATGTCTTATGATGAATCCTGGATGACAAAATTTGTTGATCAATCAAAGAGGAATGATCAAGCTATATGGGATGATGAGGGAAATTTGATATCCTAAACCATTCCTTTTTTAATTAGTTAAATAAAATTAATGAATAAATATATCCTTGCGATAGATGCTGGAACCACAAGTTCCAGGGCTATTATTTTCGATCAAAATGGAGCTACAATTGGTGTTGCTCAACATGAATTCACTCAATACTTTCCCAAGGAAAGTTGGGTGGAACATGATTCCATTGAGATTTGGAACACCCAATTAATGGCCATAAATGAAGTTTTGGAAAAGACAAACACCAAAGCATCTCAAATTCATGCAATGGGTATTACTAACCAAAGAGAAACTACTGTTATTTGGAATAAAAAGACGGGGAAACCTGTTCATAAAGCTATTGTTTGGCAAGACAGGAGAACCTCTTCAATTTGTGATTCACTTTCAAAACAGGATAAATCGGAAATATTCTATAAGAAAACAGGGCTTTTGTTGGACGCCTATTTTTCAGGTACAAAAGTCAAATGGATTTTAGATCAAGATCCAGAATTAAGAAAACAAGCACAGAACGGTGAACTTGCATTTGGAACAATTGATAGCTGGTTAATATGGAACTTAACGGGTGGAGAAGTTCATGTTACGGATGTAACCAACGCAAGTAGAACCCTTTTGTACAATATTCATACGTTAGAATGGGACAAAGAACTTCTAGAAATCTTAGAAGTCCCAGAATCTATGCTTCCTAAGGTAGTATCCTCTTCTGAAGTTGTGGGAAAAACTATTGAAGGGCTTTTTGATCATGATATTTCAATTGCAGGAATTGCAGGTGACCAACAGGCTGCACTCTTCGGACAAATGTGTATTCATCCCGGAGATGTAAAAAACACTTATGGTACAGGATGTTTTTGCATTATGAATACAGGTGAAAAACCGGTAATTTCAAAAAATAGAATGCTCACCACCATTGGTTATCAAATCAATGGAAAAGTAACCTATGCACTTGAAGGAAGTGTATTTGTAGCAGGTGCTGTAGTTCAATGGTTACGTGATCAAATGGGTATTATACAATCTGCTCCTGAAATCGAAGCACTAGCTAAAACGGTTAAAAATAATGGTGGGGTAACTTTCATTCCTGCTCTCGCAGGTTTAGGAGCTCCCTATTGGGACCCACATGCAACAGGCTCTATAATGGGAATTACACGAGGAACAGAAAAAGGCCATATTGCTAGAGCAGCCCTGGAGGCAATTGCCATGAGAACAAGAGAGATTGTTGTCGAAATGCAAAAAGATGCGAACACTACTTTTAAAACACTTAAGGTTGATGGTGGAGGGAGTACAAACGACCTATTGATGCAAATCCAATCTGACCTTCTTCAGGCACAGGTAATAAGACCAGAAAATACGGAAACTACTGCACTAGGAGCTGCATTTTTTGCTGGATTAGCAACCGGATATTGGCCCTCCATAGAAAGCCTATCTTCCATTTGGAAAATTGACAAAAAATTTACACCTAAAGTAGATACACAAAATGACAAAATAATTGACTCCTGGCGTCAAAGAATTTCTCAAATAACACAATCATAAATAATGAATAGAAAGTCCAACCTAGAACAGCTAGATCAAGTAAATGAATGGGATGTTGTTATTATAGGTGGTGGTGCTTCAGGCCTTGGCGTTGCAGTAGATGCTGCAAATCGAGGATACAAGACATTACTTTTAGAAAAAAATGATTTTGCCAAAGGAACTTCCTCTAGGAGTACAAAGCTAGTACATGGTGGTGTCCGCTATCTCCAAAACGGAGATATCTCTTTAGTTATTGAGGCCTTGAAAGAACGGGGTATTATGAGAAAAAACGCGCCTCACCTAGTACGAGACTTGAGTTTTGTTATCCCTTCCTACGACTGGTGGAATAGCCCTTTTTATGGCTTAGGATTAAAAGTTTATGACATGATGGCGGGCAAGTTAGGGCTAGGTCCTTCCACTATTCTGGATCGTGAGGAAACATTAGCATTGATCCCCAATGTAAATCAAGACGGACTTAAAGGAGGTGTTATTTATCATGACGGACAATTTGACGATGCACGAATGGCAATTAGTTTGGCATTAACAGCTGATCAAGAGGGAGCAACCTTAATCAACTATGTTAATGTTGAAAATCTAATAAAAGAAAACGACCTAATCACTGGAGTATGCTTTGAAGATAAAATAAGTGGTGAAAAGAAGATAATAAAAAGTAAAGTAGTTGTCAATGCTACTGGTGTATTTTCGGATGCTATCATTTTATTAGATCAACCAGAAGCAAAGCCAATGATACGTCCCTCACAAGGGGTTCATTTAGTTTTAGAAAAGTCATTTTTAAATGGAGTCCATGCTATTATGGTTCCACAAACTTCAGATGGGAGAGTTCTCTTTGCTGTCCCATGGAATGATTATGTTGTTGTGGGAACCACGGATACACCCATTAACGAAACCTTAGAGGAGCCCGTAGCGCTAGAAAGCGAGATTGAATTCATTTTACAAAATGCGGGAACTTACATGACTAAAAAACCAACTCGAAAAGATATAAAAAGTGTTTTTGCAGGATTACGCCCTCTGGCTGCATCAGAAGATAATAAAGAAAGCACAAAAGAAGTATCAAGACATCACAAAATCAATGTAAGTACGAGTGGTTTAATAAGTGTTTTAGGAGGAAAATGGACAACTTATAGGAAAATCGCTGAAGACACCGTTGACACTTTACAAGCAGTAGGTGGATTGCCAGAAAGACAATGCAATACTAAAACACTCCCAATATTTGGTTACGAACCTCATTCTGATTGGGAAGATCCAATGCATTACTATGGAACTGAATCAAAAAAAATAAAAGCAATAGACCACGAAAAAGCAAACCTTTCCTTATCTTCAAAATTCTTTATTACTGAAAATCAAATCATCTGGGCCATACAAAAAGAAATGGCGATTAGCTTAGAAGATGTCCTTGCAAGAAGAACAAGGTGTTTGTTTTTAGATGCATTTGAAACTGAAAAAATAGCACCACAAGTGGTGTCAATTATGGCAAAAAACTTAGGCCTTAATAAGTCATGGGAAGAAAATGAACTTTCACGATTCAATACTTTAATAAAAAAATATCAATTATGATAATGCATCCTTATATAGCAGAATTTATTGGAACAGCTATAATCCTACTTTTGGGCGCTGGAGTAAATGCAAATGTTAGCTTAAAAAAAACACTGGCAGAGGCAGAAAGTCCGTGGGTCTTAATTACAAGTGCTTGGGGATTTGCTGTTTTTGTAGCGGTTTTTGTGACCGCTCAATCCAGTGGCGCACATCTCAATCCTGCTGTCACACTAGGTCTAGCAGTGGCTGGTAAATTTTCATGGTCATTATTACCCTATTACTTTATTGCTCAAGTTTTAGGAGCTATGTTCGGAAGTTGGTTGGCCTACTTAACCTATATCGATCATTATCGTCAAACTACAGACGAGAACACAGTAAGAGGTACTTTCTGTACAGGACCAGCGATAAGAAATATTAAAAACAACTTATTTAGTGAAGGTTTAGGAACTTTCATGTTGGTTTTTGGAGCCTTATTTATTGTAGGTCCCAATATCGAAATAAGCGGAACGGAAGTTCAAAATTTTGGCCTTGGAGCTCTTGATGCATTACCCATAGGAATTGTTGTATGGGTAATTGGGATAGCCTTGGGAGGAACTACTGGATATGCAATCAATCCTGCTCGTGATTTTGGTCCCCGTTTAATGTATCAAATGCTCCCTAGAAAAAATAAAAATGCAGATTGGTCATACAGTTGGGTCCCGATAATTGGTCCTTTAACTGGAGGAACAATCGCTGGCTTAGCATATACCCTTTTAGTGCTTTAAATAATTTCGTTATTTGGCAACGTTAACGGCTCTAGTTTCTCTAATGACAGTTACCTTAACTTGACCAGGATAAGTCATGTCGGTTTGAATTTTTTGAGAAATCTCAAAAGAAAGACGTGCCGCATGATCATCAGAAACACGTTCACTTTCAACAAAAACACGCAACTCTCTTCCTGCCTGAATTGCATACGCTTTATTTACCCCATTAAAGTCATAAGCAATTTTTTCAAGGTCTTTTAAACGTTGAACATAACTGTCTAAAACTTGACGTCTTGCTCCAGGTCTAGCCCCAGAGATAGAATCACATACCTGTACAATAGGTGAAAGCAATGAGGTCATTTCAATTTCATCATGATGAGCCCCTATCGCATTGCAAACATCTCCTTTTTCACCGTACTTTTCTGCCCATTCCATACCCAGTAATGCATGAGGTGTTTCCACTTCTTCTTCAGGCACCTTTCCAATATCATGTAACAATCCTGCTCGCTTTGCAAGTTTTGGGTTTAATCCTAATTCAGAGGCCATAACACCACAAAGTTTAGCTACCTCACGCGAATGCTGCAAAAGATTCTGACCATAGGAGGAACGATACTTCATACGGCCAACTATTTTGACCAATTCAGGATGTAAGCCATGAATTCCTAATTCAATGATTGTCCGTTTACCCACTTCTATGATTTCATTTTCAACTTGCTTGCGTGTTTTATTAACGACTTCCTCTATTCGTGCAGGATGTATTCTTCCATCACTTACCAAACGATGCATTGCCAATCGTGCAATTTCTCTTCTCACGGGATCAAAACAAGACAAGATGATTGCCTCTGGAGTATCATCAACAATAATTTCCACTCCTGTTTCCGCTTCTAAAACTCGAATATTCCGTCCTTCTCTTCCTATGATTCTTCCTTTAACATCATCAGACTCGAGATTGAAAATTGAAACACAGTTATCTATAGCTTCTTCGGTACCAATTCGTTGTATAGTATTTATTACAATTTTCTTAGCCTCCTGTTGAGCGGTTAATTTGGCTTCTTCAACGCTATTTTGGATATACCCCATAGCATCGGTACGTGCTTTGTCCTTGAGACTCTCCATCATCTCATTTTTTGCCTCATCAGCAGAAAGGTTAGCAATTGACTCTAATTTTTCAAGTTGTATTTTCAACTTGGCTTCCAATTGTTCTTCTTTTGTCTCAACTTTGAATAACTTTTGAGTTAAAATTTCATCTTTACGCTCTAAATTCTTTTTAAAGTCTGTGTTACTCTTATAATCTTTTTGAGCTTTATTTTCTTTTTCTCGCACTAGATTTTCAGCCTCTGCCATTTTGCGCTCTCTAGCATTTATATCACGCTCATGGGTGGACTTTAATTCAATGAAATGCTCTTTTGCTTGAAACATTTTTTCTTTCTTCAAAGCCTCAGCTTCAAGTTCTGTTTTTCGGAGAATATCTTTCGCTTCTTTATTAGCACTTTCAATACGCTCCTTATTTTTACCGCGTCCCAAAAGGCTCCCTAGAAGTAATCCGACAACTAATGCCCCAAGAGCAATTGCGATATATAGTATGATTGATTCCATTTTTATTTTTTAAAATATTAAAAAAGCCCATATTAGCTTGCTTCTTGTATAAACTCCTAAAAAATCAAGTTTGAGGCTACATCACTGGTCAAGGATCTGCTCAAGGCAGCTTGCTTTTGCAATGAAAACTCACCTCTCTGAATTAAAAGCTCGTTGAGTTTATCAAAAAAATACTAATACAGGCAGTGTTGTATTGTTGTAATTAGAACTTAATATGCAGCTAAGTGAACATCTATCATATTGATAAGCTCTGATACTTTTTCATGATTATCATCATTTTTAGGAGCATCTTTTGCTTTCAATTGTTCTAATTGAGCTGCGTATTGGAGGGCACACATCGCAAGAACATCTTGCTTGTCTCTTACTGCATAATTCTTTTCAAGCTGAAGAATTGTTGTTTCAATTTTCTTTGCTGAAGCTCTAAGTGAAGCTTCTTGTTCGGGGGCAACAGACAATGGATATACTCTATTTGCTATGGTAAGCTTTATTTTTAATAAATCACTCATAAAATCAATTCATTTCTGACACCTGTTGAATACAATTCTCAACTTCCTTAATCAAATTATTTATTTTACTTTTTGTTTCTTGTGTTCCTTCATTACTGCCGAGTAAATTATTTGCAATCTTTAATGATTTATTTTCTTCCTGTAAAGAAGATAATTGCTGTTCCAAGGAAATATTTTGTGTTTTCAACACTTCATTTTCGTCTTGAAATGTAACTAAATCAAGGTGGTTTCCTTTTAGCTTATTGAGAAGATCAATAATTTTCTGCTCCAAAACAACAATCCCAGTTTCGTTTTTCTCCATCATTAAAAAGTAATAACCTACTTCATACACAAAGTTATTCAATCTTTTGATAAAAGTATCGTATACATCAAGAGTTTTAAAAATTTTAACAATCCTCTTTAGATATATTTACTCTATTAAGCCCCTTCAAAAAAATTGATTTTCTATCTTGCGTTTAAATAAACACAATACCTTTTTTATTATCAGACCCAATACATATTTCTTTTATTTGTTCCTCTTCTTTTTTTCTTCGTTCGCGCAAGAAAGGGATAAATGGATTGCTCCCCTTGATATTCCCATTCTTCTTTCAGGGACCTTTGGAGAGCTTAGGAACAATCATTTTCATGCTGGCTTGGATATAAAAACTCAGGGGAGACAAGGTCTTGAAGTCAAGAGTGTACAGTCAGGGAAAGTAAACAGAATCAGGGTAAGTACCAGTGGTTATGGTAAAGCACTTTACATTGAACATTTTGATGGAACAACGTCAGTTTATGCGCATCTCAAAAAATTTGCCCCCAAAATAGAAACCTATGTAAGGGCAAAGCAATATCTAAAGGAATCCTATACCATACAATTGTTTCCTAAAGAGGAGGAATTAAAGATTGAACAGGGAGAATTAATAGGTTACTCAGGAAATACCGGAGGATCTAATGGACCACATCTACATTTTGAAATTAGAGACTCTAGAGATCAGAGTCCCTTAAACCCTATGCAATTTCCACTAAAAATTGAGGACAACCTACGCCCACAAATTCAAAATTTCTATCTCTATTCTGGCAAAGATGACTTTAACTCTAAAAAAGAATATCCACTGATTAAGAAAAATGACAGTGTATATACTACTGCAGCATTAAATGCAGGTGGTTCCATCCAAGTAGGACTCCGTTTTTTTGATAGGCAAAATCTTTCCTATAATAAAAATGGAATTTATAGTGCTTCGGTGAGACTCAATGGCAAAGAAGAATTTAAGTATACAATGGATCGTATTTCTTTTGACGATTCAAAAAGTATTAATTTATTTATTGATCACAAAAATCTAAAGCAAAATAGAAGTAGAATTCAACGTTTTGCACTGCATCCAAAAAGTCAGTTAAGCTTTATAGATGAACCTCCTTTATATGGAACTTTAAGTTTAATACCCAATAAATCATATCAGCTTCTTATCCAATTACTTGATTATAACGGAAACGCTTCCTATGTAGAAGCATATCTTTCTGGAATTGAAGCGCCTCAGAAAGAAATTAAATCTCAAGTAAATTTATTAGACCCTATAAAGGACTACTTGTTTGATTTTAATTCCACGTCTGTCTATTTTCCAAAAGATTCCTTTTTTGAAAAAGCTACTCTTCAAGTAAAACAAAATGGAGATACACTCGTGGTAGGAGAAGATTCGCTTCCATTAAAAAAACCGTTTGAAATCAATTTTACAATTCCTGAGATGGATAGCTTACAAAAAGCACAATCCTTCATAGGTAAAATTAGTCAAAACGGAAAAGCATATTTTTTAAGTACAAAAAAAGAAGACAACAGATGGGTAGGGAAATCCAAATCACTAGGAGAATTTGTAGTCAGTAGAGACTCAATAGCCCCTAAAATTGTACCCTTAAATTTTAAAAATGAGCAATGGCTTTCTAACTACAGCTTTTTAAAATTTAAAATTGAAGATGATTATACAGGTATCAAATCGTATAGGGGTGAAATTAATGGCAAATGGATTTTATTAGAATACGAACCTAAAAACAATACCTTAATTTTTGATTTCAGTGATCTTGATTTTGAGCAGGCGCTCCATGAGGTGACTATAGAAGCAGAAGACTCGGTTGGAAATAAAACAACCTTTGCCATTGATTTTTACAGGAAATAAAAGTTGAAATCTTTTATTTTATAAAGTCCCTAAAAACCTCTATTAAATAATCCACTTCCTTCTTCGTATTAAAAATTGAAAATGAAAAGCGCAACGAAGGCCAATCTTTCACGGGAGGTTCTTGTATTTCATTTAAAACATGTGAGCCTGAAGCACTTCCAGACTGACATGCACTTCCTTTGGAGCAAGCAATTCCTTTTAAATCTAAATGAAAGTCTAGCATTAAAGCCTTATCTGTAGGAATGGGAAGAGCAACATTAATCAGTGTATACGTACTTTTATTTTCAATCCCCGAAAGACCATTGAAAATTGCTTCTGGAAAAAGCTCCTTGATTTTTTTGATGAAGTAGGCTTTCAATTCAACAACCTGTGTTTTCTCTTGTTCATAGTTATCGTAAGCCAACTCAAGTGCTTTTTGCATTCCCACTATATTGTGAACTGATTCTGTTCCTGCTCGCAATCCTCGCTCTTGAGACCCACCATGAATAAAAGGTTGAAGGCCAGAGTTTTTTCGTATAAAAGAAAAACCAACTCCTTTTGGTCCATGAAATTTATGCGCAGCTGCGGAGAGAAAATCAACAGGAAGTTGTTCTAAATCAAAAGTGAAATGTGCTATACCCTGCACTGCATCAGTATGAAACAAAGCATCGTTTTCATGACAAAGCTTTCCTACTCTACTAAGATCTAAAACATTTCCAATTTCATTATTTACATGCATTAAAGAAACTAATTTTTTGGAATTATCAGAATGTAATAAAATCTCTAAATGATCAAAATCAATGGATCCATCTTTTTTTACATTTACATATAACACCTTAATTCCATTGGTCAATTCAAGCGCTTCCATCGCATGAAGAATCGCATGATGTTCAATTCTTGATGAAATAATAGTAGTTACCCCTAAATCCTTAACAGCACACTGTAGAATCATGTTGTCAGATTCAGTTCCACCCGATGTAAAAATGATTTCCTGGGGTGCTGCATTCAATAATTTGGCAATACCCTTTCGGGCTGTTTCTAGGTTTGTTTTTGCTGTTCTTCCGTAAGCATGGACAGAAGAAGGGTTTCCGTAGCATTCTTCCATTACTTTAGAAACTACATCTATTACTTCTTTTCTAAGAGGAGTAGTTGCCGCATTGTCAAAATAAACATTCATAGAAAAGTTGTTAAGAATTATTAAACTTCAAAAGCTTTTAATGTTGTAGTAATAATATCTATACACTCTTCAAGTTGCGCTTCGGTCATTACTAAAGGAGGTGCAAATCTGATAATGTTCCCGTGAGTAGGTTTGGCCAAAAGACCATTATCTTTCAACTTCATACAAATATTCCAAGCAGTTTTACTCTCTTCCGAATCATTTATAACGATTGCATTCAAAAGGCCTTTTCCTCTTACTTTTTTCACAATTGTGCTTGTCATTATATAATCCTGTAGGGCCGCTCTAAAACGTTTCCCGAGGCTTCGAGCATTCTGAGTTAACTTCTCATCTCGGATGACCTCTAAAGCTTCCATTGCGACGGTACATGCCATTGGATTTCCCCCGAAGGTACTTCCATGCTGTCCTGGCTGTATCACATCCATGATATGACTATCACACAAAACTGCAGAAACGGGATAGGTACCACCACTTATGGCTTTCCCTAAAATTAAAATATCCGGTCTTGTATAGGTGGTAGATTGACGTTCACAATGTCCTTCACATGTACAATTTCCACAACTGGCCAACAAAGATCCCGTTCTTCCGATACCCGTTTGAATTTCATCTGCGATAAGCAAAACATTGTATTCGGAACAAAGAATACGTGCTTTACCTAGAAAATCCTCATTGGGAGTGTAAACACCTGCTTCGCCTTGAATGGGTTCTACTAAAAAGCCAGCTATATTAGGGTGGGTCTCTAAAATGGATTCTAACGCCTCAATATCATTATAAGGGATAGTAATAAATCCGGAAGCGTGAGGTCCAAAATGATTTTTTGACCCCGGATCACTAGAAAATGAAATTATAGTGGATGTCCTTCCATGAAAATTTTGTGAGCAAACAATAATTTCTGCTTTATTTTCGGGAATATTTTTTTGAGTATATCCCCATTTTCGAGATATTTTGATTGCTGCTTCAACAGCTTCCGCACCCGTATTGGAGGGAAGCATACGCTCAAAATTAAAATAGCTTGTAATATACTCCATGTACTTACCCAATTTATTATTATGAAAAGCTCTAGAGGTAAGCGTTAATACTTCAGCTTGTTGTTTTAAAGCATTTACTATCCTTGGATGGCAATGCCCCTGGTTTACAGCAGAATAAGCAGAAAGGAAATCATAATATTTTTTCCCATCAACATCCCAGAGATAAACTCCTTCTCCCCTTTCTAACACTGCAGGGATAGGATGATAATCGTGAGCGCCATTAGCGTGTTCTAGATCGATTAACTGCTGTGAATGTGATAATGTTTCCATATCCTAGATTTTATTTGAGACATATCGTTTAATAAAACGAAATAATTTATTCAAAAATACTAAATATAGCCTCCAAAAACCTAAAAGAAATGACGATTTATTTTAGTAAGCCCTTTACATTTGCATCATGTCAAGAAAAAAAATCGATCGTGTTGAAGCGGGACTCCATGTGGTAGATATCAATGCCAAAGGAATGGGAGTTGCCAAAAACGATGAAGGAGTAGTCTATTTCATCAAAGATGTTATCCCAGGGGATGTGGTAAATGTTCAAGTTTACAAAAAAGGGAGACGATATTTTGAAGCAAAGCCTATTAAATGGTTGGAAAAATCTCATCATAGCACGTCTCCACCCTGCGCTCATTTTGGCGTTTGTGGCGGGTGTAAATTGCAACATCTTGCCTATGAAGGTCAACTTGAGTTTAAAGAAAAAGGGGTACTTCACAATTTAAATCACATTGGAAAAATTGATATTAAAGAAGTACTGCCCATTGCAAGGGTTGAAAACCCTTATTATTATCGAAATAAAATGGAGTTTTCTTTTTCTAACAAACGATGGTTAACGAGTGAAGAGATTTCAGGGGGAGCGGAAATTGAGCGAAATGGATTAGGGTTTCACAAGCCAGGAATGTGGGATAAAGTGGTTGACATTGACCACTGTCATTTACAAGCAGAACCCTCAAATGCCATTAGAAATGCAATTAGATCTTTTGCTATTCAGGAGCAACTTGAATTTTTTGACACCAGAGAGCAGCAAGGTTTTTTAAGAACCTTAATGATTCGAAATACTTTGGGTGGAGAACTCATGGTACTAATTCAGTTTTTCAAAGAAGACCAAGAGAAAAGAGAATTACTTTTAAATTTCTTAAAAGAAAAATTCCCACAAATAACCTCATTACTTTACTGTGTTAACAGCAAAGGAAACGACAGCCTTTATGATCAAAATATCCTATGTTATTACGGGCAAGATTTTATCACGGAGCATTTAGGTGATTTACAATTTAAAATTACCGCTAAATCTTTTTACCAAACTAACCCTAAACAAGCAGAGGTACTTTATTCAATAGGCAAGGATTTTGCAGCGCTAAAGGGAAATGAAATTGTATACGACCTCTATACAGGTACGGGAACCATTGCGTTGTCATTAGCCAAACAATGTGCTAAAATTATTGGAGTAGAATCTGTTCCTGAAGCAATAGAAGCTGCAAATGAAAATGCAACATTCAATAAAATTAAAAATGCAACATTTGAAGTAGGAGACATGAAAGACTGCTTTAATGACGACTTTATAAAAAGACACGGAAAAGCAGAGGTTGTTATCACAGATCCGCCAAGAAATGGGATGCATCCCGATGTGGTAAAACAATTATTAAAATTAGCCCCTCAACGAATCGTTTATATTAGCTGTAATAGTTCCACTCAAGCCAGAGATTTAGAGCTGATGAAAGGAATGTATACCGTTGTAAAAAGTCAAGCAGTGGATATGTTTCCTCAAACACACCATGTAGAAAATGTTGTACTTTTACACCGCAATACAATAATATGAGTAAAACCGTTTTTAAATATTGTCTTTTCTCCCTTTTTGCTTCCCTTTTATTGTGTTGTGAAAAAGATGATATATGTATTCAAGACGTTGCGGAAACTCCCGATTTAATTCTTCTGATGTTAGATTCTAATGATGAAAATATTAGAAAAAGTCCTCCTGGATTTAATATCAGAGCCATTGGCACTGAAAACGTACTCCTCCAATCCCGAGGCGACTCTATTCCACTCCCCTTTAACACCCAAGAGAAAGTAACTCAATTTGAATTCATTTTAAATCAAGGAAGTGAGAATGAAAATATCGACACCCTACAAATAAACTATGATAGAATAGATCAATTTATTAATAGAGCGTGTGGTTACCGTGCAAACTTCATACTGCAACAACCCGCAATAACGCTCTTAAACCCCGGAAATGACTGGATTAAAGGATTTGTCATTTTAAAAGACACCATTACAGATGAGAAAGCTGCGCACTTGGGTATATTATATTAGTTTTTGGAGTATTGGATTCTTAGGTTTTACACAAAAAACCCAGCCAGCTGGTACCCAAAAAGAAGTACTTCTTGACTCGCTTCCAGTAAAAGAAAAAACACCTTTAAGTCTTCGTTTTGGTATTGATTTATTCCGTCTCACACGCACACAATTTTCTAATGATTATAGTGGCCTTGAGCTTGTTGGGGATTTACGTGTTCGCGAAAAACTATTTCTCGCCATTGAACTCGGAAATGAAAAAACCACAAAACAATCCGAACAGATAAATTTTACGACAAGTGGGAGTTATTACAAAATCGGAATAGACTACAATATGTATGATAACTGGGAAGGAATGAATAATAATGTCCATCTTGGTTTTCGAATTGCCTCAAGTAGCCACAACCACTTGATCAACAACTACACCTTACTAGATAGAACTCCTTTTTGGCCCAACTTCGACACCCCCATAAATGCTGGTTTCGCAACAGGAGAACGAGCGAACTTAAATGCGCAATGGTTTGAAATTGTTGCTGGATTTAAAGTTCAACTACTAAACAACATTTATTTGGGGCTTAGCCTAAGGCTCAATAGATTATTAAGTGATAGTATCCCTTACAATTTTGATAATATTTTTATACCGGGTTTTAATCAAAAGACCGATGAAAATAAATTTGGGGGAGGCTTCAACTACACCCTCACCTACAACATCCCTTTTGCTTCAAAAAAGAACTAAGTTAGTCTTCTTTAAGTTTATGAATTCGCTTGGTACCCTCATAAATCGGATAGAGCAGCAGTCGGGATTCTAACTTTCCATTAAATAATTTAATTTTCCGACTAGGACGTAATCCAACATGCTTGAGGGCCTCCATATTGGAACTGATCATCCATGCCTGTGTGTTCGGAAAACTCTGCTTAAAAGAATCTCCAATCCCTTGATAAAGAACATTCATATCCCCTTCCAGGCGTTCTCCATAAGGAGGGTTGGTCAACAGATGAAGGGGGCCTTTGGTTTCCTTTTCAACTTGGAAAAAATCTTTCTTCTCAATGGTTATAAAATCACTAAGATTAGCATTTTCAACATTCTGAATTGCTTTCTCAACAGCAGAAGGAGCCTTATCAGAACCTTTTATCTGTACATTAGGATTGATGATCTTCTTTAACTGGCTGGTTTTGATAGTTTCCATCAATGATTCATCCCAATCCTTCCATTTTTCAAAGGCAAAAGACTTTCGATTAATGTTTGCTGGAATTTTACATGAAAAAAGGGCTGCCTCAATCAAGATAGTTCCACTCCCACACATAGGGTCATAAAAATCCGTGTTTCCTTTCCACCCTGAAAGTTGAATCAATCCCGCTGCAAGCACTTCATTTAGTGGAGCAATATTGGTTGCCGTGCGGTACCCACGATGGTGCAAAGAAGCACCAGAACTATCTAGGGAAATTGTACACTGATCGTTTTGGATGTGTAAATTGATTCGTAGATCAGGACGGTTCATTTCCACACTGGGACGTGCCTGAAATTCATCTCTAAAACGGTCTACTAAGCCATCTTTTGCTTTTTGTGAAGCATATTGTGAATGCGTAAACAATTCACCATACACAACACTATCGATTACAAATTTGGAATCTACCTCCAAATAATCGGTCCATGGAAAATCATAAAATAATTGATACAAGTCGTTATCACTTTCAATAGTAGCGGTATGGATTGGTTTTAAAATTTTTAGTGCGGTACGTAAACATAGGTTAGCCTTATACATAAATCCCTTATCTCCTACAAAAGAAACAGCACGATTTCCTATTTCAACCTCTTGAGCACCTAGTTGTCTTAATTCTTTTGCAAGAATCTCTTCAAAACCAAAGAAGGTTTTGGCAAGCATTTTAAAATTTTGTTCCATGAGCAGTATTAGCCCTCAAAAATACTTTAAATTTATTGACTTATAGAAAGAACAATTAAAGGATGGATACAGTATCTTCTTTGGGATTTATTTTACCCTTTATTGGAGCCGGTTTAGGAATGACTATAGCCTTTATAGCAAAGCCTAAAACCTCCAATGGACTAAAATTAATTTTAGCCTTTAGTGGTGCCTTTCTCCTCGGTATTACCATCTTTCATCTGATGCCTGAAGTCTTTTCTGATAAAGGATTTGAGGCCGGACTTTGGATAATAGGGGGAATTGTATTGCAAATACTTCTGGAATTTCTTTCCCAAGGGGCAGAACACGGCCACACCCATCTTAAAGAAAAGGGAGTACTCCCCAAGGTCTTATTTTTAAGCTTGTGTTTGCATGCGTTTATTGAAGGAATGCCGCTACAAAAACAGCCAGCTCTTGTTTGGGGAATCTTTATCCATAAAATCCCAATTGGCATGGTGCTTTTTTATATGGTATGGAATGTAAGCAATACCAAGGTAATAAAACTACTTTTTCTTTTTCTCTTTGCTCTCATGAGTCCTCTCGGAGGAATCGCATTCATACATTTTGACTTTTTAAAAAGTCTACAACTCCCTATAACTGCACTAGTTATGGGAATGCTTTTACACATCGCCACAACCATTCTTTTTGAAAGTAACCAAGGACACGCATTTAATATTCGTAAATTACTAAGCATCCTTGTGGCATTTACCATTTCCTATTTATTGTAAATTTCCATTCATTACACTTTTTTGACCACTCAAGAAATACTAGCTAACTGCTAACTACTTTTGAATTTTCAGTGTAAGTGTTTTTATAGAAATTCGTAACAAGAAATAAAACTATATATAATTGAAAACTATATCACAACATACAAACCCAAACCGTTTTTTTAAAAACATTTCCCGGAGGTATAGATCGTTACATCTTCTTGTTGAACTCTTTCAAGCACCCTCTTCAACCTTTGCTTTCAACGCTAAAAGCCATCCAAAAACCTCCTTAACTTCTATTTATTTTAATACTTAACCTATTTATTTTGTTTATTTTTTTATTTTGATTTTTTGATTAATGCTGAAAAAACCTCACTTGCCCTAAGTGGGGTTTTTTTATGTAGTTCCCAAAAATGTCAAATCAAAAACTGGGTGAAGTAATCAAAAAAATAAAAGTAGTATAAAAACCACTAGATTAACTCCATAAAAACACCTAGAAGAAAATTCCTACAAAAGATATTTTGTTTTGGGCGTTTTAGAGTCGATTCAGGTAAACAACAGAGCATCTACCTCTAATTCCCATTTCATCTTTGGATAATACAAAAAAAAAGACCCGTTCACGATTGTGAACGGGTCTTCGAAGAAGGCGGCGACATACTCTCCCACCGGATGGCAGTACCATCTGCGCTAGTAGGCTTAACTTCTCTGTTCGGAATGGG
>JABGUL010000031.1 GCA_018646605.1 Flavobacteriaceae bacterium | reverse complement strand
TAGTTAGTTTATAACCCCATACATCTGTATTTAAGACACTATAGCCATACAATCTTCAGTAAGTTGAGGAATACAGGGAGTTAAGATATTGTAGAGTTTATTATATTAGTACCTTATTAATCATAAATCAATTAAAATGAAAAAATTATTATTATCAATTTTATTATTAGGTACAATTTCATTAAATGCTCAATATTGTTTGTTTTTAGACATTAAGGCAGAAAATCCCGAAATGGTTGTATCAGCACTTTCTACTGCAATGAATACTGAATGGGGTAAGAATATTCAAGGAACAAAGTCATTATTTGCATATGCTATTAATGGATCTACTGATTCTACACATTCACTTCAAATATGCTTTCCTAATGAAGCGGCTTTTGAACAAGCATTTATGTCTTATGGGCAATCACTTGAGGCACAATTACTCTTAGATGGTAAACTTGCAGATTTTTCTGTTGCCGTTTCTCAGTCGTTAAATACTCCTATTTGGTACAATGGAGAAGATTGGGCAGAAGATAATGTTTTCATGCTATACCAAATGGAAGTAACAAACCCAAGTTTATACTTAAAGGAATTTAAAAGCTTCTCCCAAAAAATGGCTAAAAAGTTAGGATATGAAGATAGTTCCTATGGCTTAGCATATCCAATAGTAGGTAAAAATTCAGACTTTACTCATTTTGTATGGATTGGCTCTCCTGACATCAAAACTGCACTTTCAAATACTAAAAAAATGTTTTCTGACCCTGCATTTGCAGAATTTTCTAAGAAAGTATCAGGTGTGAGAAAAGTTGTTAACACTGTAATGTCAGTTCGTGTTATGGACTTTTAAATTTATTTTTGCATAAGATTTAGCCCTCCCAAGCGGAGGGTTCTTCTTTTACACCAATGGATACAATCCAAATCCCTTCTAATCCATTGATATCAATGCCTTAACACAAGATTCATGTGAAGTGGTTTTAGGAGGGAGTTGTTTGGGGAAAGTTTGTAGTGTGATGCTTTTAAAAAACCAGATATTCAATAACTAAGGATTATTACCATACATAAATCAATTAGATTTAATATTTCATTAAATCTATTCGTAGAACTAATTGAATAATTTAAACTTGTTATTTAATTATGTTTATTTATTACACTTATGACATATTTAATCAAAAGCTTTTAATACAAAACGAAAACTAGGAACGTTTAATTAATAATTTTTTCTCGATACTTTTTTGGTGTAGTTTGATAATATTTTTTAAAAAAATGATTAAAATTTGAAAAATTATTGAAACCTGAATCAAAACAAATAGTTTTTACATTCAAGTTCGTTTCCAAAAGTAATTTAGCTGCATGATTAATTTTATATTCATTGACGTATTGAATAAAAGATTTCCCTGTATTTAACTTAAAATACCTGCAAAATGAAGATGTAGTCATGTTGGTTTGATCAGCAATCTGACTTAAGTTAATTTCATCTTGATAATTTGATTTAATATAATTAAAAACCTTTTTAAGTCGGTCGTTTTTATCAGTGTCAGAAGTAGTTAAATCTGTTGTATTAAGAATGTTTGGATTAACTAGTGACATTTCTTTTAAGATATTGATCAGTGTCAATAAACTTTGAAAATCAGATTCATATTGCAAACCAATTAAAGCTTGTCCTACTTTTTCTTTAATGGGACCTGAAAAAGATAAGCCCCGTTTAGATAGCTCAAGTAATTTAAAAATTGAATTTAATTCAGGTACTTGAGTTAACATATTTCCCAAAAATTCGGGTAAAAATTGAATTACAACCTCGGTCTTACCATCTTCAAAACTATCTGTAAATCCCATATGTTGCAAGTTGGAACCCAAAAGTATAAGGTCTCCTTCAGTATAAGTTGACAAGCTTGTTCCAACACCTCTCTTTCCCTTTCCGTTGCTGATATAAATCAATTCCACTTCAGGATGATAATGCCAGCGAGGAGAATTTCTATTAGGTGTATTCAAATCAAATAGTTGATAATGAAATGACTTATGCTGCGGTTGAACAATATCTTCAAAAGAATAATTTATCATAATTATCAAATTTATAATGAATAATTTTTAATATATACTTTATTAACATTAAATTTAGATTAATTGTCTTTATTTGATAATATAACATATAAAAAGGGTAATACAGATAAGTTTTTCGTTGTATTAGTGAAATATCTTTGCCATATCAATAATTAAAAAAACTGTTATGAAAAAGTTTACACTACTCTTTTTAATGTTACCGAACTTATTTTTTGCAAACGACTTGTCTTCTGATGAAGATTTTGAATTTACAGTAGTAAAAAATACTAAAGCTTTATTACTTAATTCACTTACCGCTAAAGCTGGCTTATCAATCGAATTATTTCAGCTTAAAGGGAATTCAAAATATAAAGTAAATGCCAAATTCAATAGAAGGTTAAGAATTCTTGATCTTAATTATTTAACTCCTGGAACTTATGTTGTCACTGCCCGTTTAAATAATCTTTATACAGATTATTTGATAAATGTAACGGATAACAAAGTCGTAATCGTAGACGAGAAAACGATTCAAAATCCAATTTTTAATCATATAAATAAAAAAATGTCGATTAATCTTGACTCGAATAAGACAGAAGTTTTAGTGAAAATCGAGAACTATAATGGGGAATTAATTTTTTACGAAAACTTTTCTACTGAGGAATTACACAAAAAAGTGTTTAACCTAAAGGAAAATAACGGAAGAATAATAACTACTGTGGAATATGACAACAAAACATTTGTCAATAAATTTGTTTTATAGTTATTAAAAGCAACAAACTATTTTGTTTTGAAATCCTCTAGGTTTGCCTAGGGGGTTTTTTGCTTTAAAAGGTTTTTGTTAGCTTAACAAAAAAGGGGGATCAGCTAGAAATACAATTCTTTTAGTCGCCTCCACAAGTAACGAAAATCATAACTCAGTTTTTCTACTGGAATAATGGGAATGGATTGGATATGTAATCTAAACTTTATAACTTGAAGGAATATTCCCTTCACAATTAATCCCATATAAGAAAGAGGATAAACTTTATCTACTTGGGTTTCGTCATTTTGGCTATAACGAACAGAATCAGTCAAAAACTGAGTTTTATGATCTTGAATTAGATCTTTGATCCTTTCACACCAATGGATACAATCCAAATCCTCTCTTATCGATTGGTATCATTGCCTTAACATAAGATTCGTTGTAGTGGTTTTAGGGGGGAGTTGTTTGGGGAAAGTTTGTAGTGTGTTGTAAAAACACCCATTGTCCGTACATTAGATATATATTATTAATATTAAACCTATAAAATGAAGTATATTTTTTATTTGATATCGCTTTTCGCTCTTGCTCAGGAGAATAATTCACACCCTTACATAACAACCTTATCTCCAATAACATTGTTTAGCACACAGGATGGTGAAACAGAAGGAATTTGGTCTTTTTCTAAGGTCAGTCCTTATGATTTTAAATTACTTGCTGAAGATTCATTTACAGTTATTCATTTAGGTGAAGACCATCCTCCAATAGTTAAAACAGTATATGGTACTATCGCAACTTCAATTGTTGGCACTCCATCTATGGCAGTCTCTTCAGATGGTCATTACGGTTTGACTACTAATCATATATGGAGGGGTTTTGATTTTTTTGACAAATTAGAATATCCATTGGATGAGAAAATTTCATTGGAACAAAAGAAAAAAGATAAGAATACAATATATCAATTATCAAATATGATTTTTGTCGTTGATTTAGAGGACCCCGAACATACTGTAGTTGATAAAATTCATATGGATGATGTTCCTGTTCACATACTGAGTCATCCAGATGGAAAAAGATTTTTCGTTTTAGGACACGAATCCTTTTCAACGTTTACACTCAAAAACGGAAAACTTGTAAAACTGGCTAAAAGTAAAATACCTTTTGGTCAAGGATGTTTTTGGATTCATCCAAATGGTAAAAATATCTTAGCAAGCAGATCAAAAAATTGGAAAACTAAAGAAACAATTGCTGAATGGTTTGAAATTAAAGAAGATAAAGTAATTTTTAAACACCAATTAGAAATTGACTCTTCAGTAGACTCAAACTATCAAATAATGGGAGGAATTTTAAGAATAACACCTGATGGAAAAAGAGGTTTTATAAGTCAACGAACTTTTGATAATGGGATAAATTTTGCAGATATTTTAATAGCAGATCTAACTCTTAAGAAGCCAAAAATAACTGGTGTTATAAAACAAGTTGGAGATGGCATCGAGAGTTTTGCATTTCATCCTAATGGTAAATTGGCAGTAGCAACTTGTTTAGAGAAAACAAAAAATAGTCTTGCTGTTATTGATATTTCTTCTGAAAAGCCAAAGATTCTATATTATTTAGATGCAGCTGGTGGAAGTCAAGGAATTGAGTTTTCCCCAGAGGGGGATAAATTATTTCTTGGCAGTCCAGCACATGGACGGATAGAAGTCTACGATGTTAAGGGAGATTTTGAGCTAGTTAAAAATCAAAAATTCATAAAAATTGGATACGGACATAACAGTCTTTCAATTGGATCTAGATATTTTTCAAATTAAAAGGATAGTTTAGAATTACGTCCCAATTTGAGGGTTTTTCTATTGAAACAGGGAGATGGAATTTGATATGTAATCCGTTCTCTATATCTTAGAGGTATTATTAACCATAAATCAATTAAAATGAAAAAAATATTATTTATTATTTTTATTTCAACATCAATTTTTGCTCAACAAAAAGAAGTGGTGTATGAAAATATTTTTCTTAGCCCATTAAAATCAAATGAAAACTTACTAGTTGAAGGAGTAAAAAAACACAATCAAAAATTTCATAGTAAAGGTGAAACTACGGCTTCTTTATACTCTGTTCTAGTAGGAAAACATTCTGGTCAATATGTATGGCTCAATGGTCCTATGAAAATGTCAGATTATGACAATATGCCGGACTCATCACATATGGAAGATTGGCAAAAAAACATAAGAAATAATGTCACCAATGAAACTGTTAAAATGGCTAAACTAAATTGGGAGGCAAGCTACAGTCCGCCTTCATGGGGAAGCCCTAAATATCTTCTTTGGAGAACTTTTAAAATTAAACAAGATTTGGATAGTTATGGAAAGGTTTTAGAGGCTGTAACTAAAATTGGAAAAGCATTAGCTCAAATAAATGCTCCCAATCCTAGAAGAGTATATGAAAGTGTTTTCAGAAGTGAAGACAGAGATGATATTACTCTTGTGTATCCTTTTAAAACTTTTACAAGATTCTCAAATTCAAATGGTCTACCTGAGGGCTTCCAAGCCGAATATGATAAAATCAATGGTCCCGGTGCATTCAGAAAAGATGTTGGTGATGTATTGTCAAAACATACAAATGGATGGCATGACGAAGTTCTAATGCTAATAGAGTAAATAAAATTTAACCCTCCTAAATGGAGGGTTTTTTTATACATATCTTTCGCAATAAGTTTATATATTTATAAGAAAGGACATTATATCTATGAACTATAAAAAAATTATTTGGTGGTCTATAATTGTTGCCTTTGGTGGGTTTGTTTTCGGATTTGATACCGCTGTAATTTCAGGAGCAGAACAAGAAATTCAAAATTTATGGAACTTGAGCGATACCATGATAGGTCAAACCGTGGCAATGGCTTTGTACGGAACAGTGATAGGTGCCCTTCTAGGTGGCTTTCCTTCTGAAGTGTTGGGCAGAAAAAGAACACTGGTTTTTGTCGCAATTTTATTTCTCATCTCTGCTGTGGGATCAGCATTTTCACCAGAAGTTTATTCGTTAATGTTTTTTCGATTTATAGGTGGTCTTGCCGTTGGGGCTTCTTGCGTTGTAGCTCCCATGTATATTTCTGAAATTTCCCCTACAAACAAAAGAGGCCAACTTACTGCACTTTTTCAATTTAATATTGTTGTGGGTATTTTAATTTCTTACTTGTCAAATTATTTTATTGGTGGTGCTAGTGATGGAAATTGGAGAATTATGCTCGGTATCGAAATAATCCCGGCTGCGCTCTTTCTGATACTGATTTTCTTTGTCCCGCGCAGTCCAAGGTGGTTGATTTTAAAAAAGGGATTAATTGACGAAGCCAGAGAAGTTTTACAAGAAATAGATCCCAGTCAAGTTGAAAATAACATTGCTTCAATTCAATACAATCAAGATAACAATGAGTCCAAAGGTGGCCTCAAAGAGTTTTTTTCAGGAAAATTCAACATCCCTATATCACTGGCATTTTTAATTGCTTTCTTTAATCAGCTTTCGGGAATTAATGCAGTAATTTATTATTCCCCCAGGATATTCGCAGAAACAGGTATGGGAGAAAGTGCTTCGTTATTGTCTTCTGTTGGGGTTGGATTTATAAACCTCATAGCCACGCTTCTCGGAATCTTTTTAATAGATAGAATGGGACGTAAATTCTTGATGTACATCTGTTCTTTTGGCTATATAATTACGCTGGGTTTAATTTCTTTAACTTTTTATACTGGATTTGGTGAAGGAACATTATTAATTCCCTTTTTAGTATTTGGTTTTATTGCATCGCATGCAGTGGGCCAAGGTGCTGTCATTTGGGTTTTTATCTCGGAAATATTCCCAAACAATGTACGCTCTTATGGAAATTCTTTAGGCAGTGGAACCCACTGGGTGTTTGCCGCTTTTATTGCTGCAGTCTTCCCCTTTGTTACCAGTACTCTAGGGGGTGGAATTACCTTTGCTATTTTCACCTTCATTATGGTATTCCAATTGATTTTTGTTTGGAAAATGATGCCCGAAACTAAAAATAAATCTTTAGAAGAATTAGAGAAATTAATGATAAAAAATAGATAATAATGAATCAAAGGTTTCAAGATAAAGTAGTATTAATCAGTGGTACAAGTTCTGGAATAGGAAAAAAAGCTGCCTTAACATTTGCTGAACAAGGGGCTAAAATAATTCTGTCTTCAAGGAATGTTGGGTTGAATGAAGAGCTAGTTCAAAAAATCAAAAATAAGGGTGGCGAAGCCCTATATATTCAAGCTGATTATACTAACTCCAGTGCTATTCAAAAGGTAATTCAAGAAGGTGTCAAACACTTTGGTGGCCTTGATATTGCCGTAAATAATGCTGGTATAGAAGGCACCCCAAACGTTAGAACTGCAGATTATAAAGAATCGGTATGGGATGATGTAATTGCTGTAAATCTCAAAGGAGTGTGGCTATCAATGAAACATCAAATTCCAGAAATGCAAAAAAGAGGAAAGGGAACCATAATTAATGTTTCTTCACTTGCAGGACTCAAAGGAGGAGGTGCCGGCATTGGTTATCATGCTTCAAAATTTGGAGTGGTAGGGATGACAAAAGCAACTGCTTTAGAGTATGCAAAAGAAAATATTAGAGTAAATGCAGTATGTCCTGCTGTTATAGAAACTCCTATGGCAGACAGGGCCTTTGACACAGAAAAGAAACTGAATTTTGCTGTTGCGATGCACCCCGTTGGGCGCTTTGGAACAACGAAAGAAGTCGTAGACGCTATCTGCTGGCTCGCCTCAGAGGAAGCTTCTTTTGTTACTGGAACTGCCCTAGCTATAGACGGTGGTGCAAATCTATAATGTATGATTTCAATTACAGGAAAGGTGATTTCTGGCTATGGGGTTGCTTCCGGAAAGGGAAATGACAGTCGATATCCTGAAGGGACTTTGAAATTACAAATGCCTTTTTTTAAAGAAAGAGGGCTTGACCTAAGTGTTTTTTTTATTGGTACAATTAACATCAATATTGCGCCTAAACAATTCAAAATAAAAAAGGCAAAATATTATTTTAAGGAAATCAATTGGTCGACCTATATTCCTCCAGAAAATTTCTATTTTTTTGAAGTACAATTAATCCACAAAGAGAAATTTTATAATGGACTCATTTATATGCCAGATCCAAAAACAAAATTTGATCACCACCAAATAAATACCCTACTTGAATTACTCATGCCTAAAATTGAGGGGTTAAATAAAGGAGACAGCGTAATTTTAAAAATTAAAAAAGATAACTTTAGCTTTACAGTTTGAGTGTGATAAAATTAATAAATTGGATGAATCTGTAGTTTAAAAAATAATTAGCCTTTCCAAGTTCCTCCGTACCGATAATCTTCATTATCCCTTCTAACTTCTATTGCACAATCATTACAAAGAAAAACCCATATTTTATCTGATTTATACTGAACGCGATACATTATTCGAAAATTGTTTTTACACTTTTCACATTCTTTTTTCTTCATCAACTTTAAATTTTTTCCTTAATTATAATTTCGATAATATAGTCAAAAAAGTGCTTAATAACTTCAATTAATAATTAACTTTTGAATATTTATTAGCATATTAATAAATCACTTTAGTAAACTTTAATTATTGATTTTACATTTCAAAGTTATGAAAATGAAAATTAATTCATTTTCATCTGATTGATTGATAATTGTTTGTGGGGGCAGGAAAATAAACAAATTTAATTTTTATTTGAATGTCATATTATTTCTAAATATCTTTAAAATATTATTAACAAAAAATCAATTTAAAATGAAAATGAAATTTTTTACAACCTTATTAATAATGATTGCAGGTTTTGCACATTCACAAAGCTACTATATGTATGATTTTAGAAATGTTCCTGAAGACGAACTCGCTGTTATGACAGAAAATGAAGAACATTTTTGGAGTAAAGTAGCTCAGGATCAAATCAAAAAAGGAAATATGACTGGGTGGGCTATGCTAGAACGAATGGGAGGAAGTGCCGACGAACCAAACGTACTATTTTATATAGGGGCAGGTAGCAAAAAAAATATTGACCAACTGGGAAATTCATTTGGAGAGGGATCTCAAAATGTGATGAAACAGATGGGTGATGGTGCTGCTGTTTTTGTAAATCGTGCGTTGAATGTTAACTCAAGAAGAGTTGGACAAGTTTTCTTAAATAGAATTCACACCGAATCTGATAATGATTGGAATTATCATAATTACGTGAAAACTAATTTTTCTAAAGTCTCGGACGTTAATAAAATGAATGAACTTCAAGGAAAAATTTGGGGCAAATACATCAAAAAAATGATGGATAAAAATGAAACTTCACAAAAACTTTGGTCAGCTTCTAATGTAGTATCTCCAAATGGTAGTGGCTATAATTGGAATTATCTTTCAATAGACACTTACATGACTTATGGTGATGCATTAGATGGCGGTTGGAAAAGTACACCCACCATCCCCGATCTAAGTGAAATAAATAGTTTGATGGGAGGAGGTTTTTACAAACAAGTTATGTGGAGAGTTGTGATGTCTGTCAATAGTGAGGGTGAATTTAGAAAGCATTAATATCTCGAGATATTAACATAAAATTAAAGCCCTCCCCTAAGGAGGGTTTTTTAGTATATCTCTTTATGAAATTCAAGTGATAAAAGAACCCCTATATAAGTTTTAACTCCTATGATATCGTGTTTCTTATTTTTGTAAATTTGTTAAACAAAATAATATTTGACATGCGACTATTTATATTAAAACTATCCATACTCATTGCATTACCCTTTTCACTCTTTAATCCTAGTATCGATACTCAGGAATTTCAAGGAAAAGCTTATTATTTTTCTAAATCCAGAATGGACCTAGGCACCTGGGGATCTAGAATGAGTGAAGCACAAAAAAAACAAATTCAAAGTAGACTAAAAGGAAGGCTTGAAAAAACCTATATTTTGTCTTTCAATAAAGAAGAATCCCTCTTCAAAGAAGAAGAGAAAGTTGATGCAATTTCTGGTGCAACAGATTCTTGGGGAAGCAATTTCGCTAGAGGTGAACAGTATAAAAACATTAATACAACATCACTTGTTCAAACACAAGAATTTTATGGTAAGCGATTTTTAGTGAAAGATGAATTACAAAAAATTGAATGGAAAATGGATTCCGAATCCAAACAAATAGGGCAATATATTTGCTTTAAGGCCACTGCAACTGTTCCCTCTGAAGAATTGAATTGGTTTAATTTTTCATGGAATGATTTAGCGGAAGAAAATGCTGAAGGAGAAAATGCTGAAATTAAAATGACCGAAATAGAAGCGTGGTATACACTTCAAATTCCATTAAAACACGGTCCCGCAGAATATTGGGGACTTCCCGGACTGATCCTTGAAGTAAGCGCAGGAAATACTACTATTTTATGCTCAGAAATTGTGATCAATCCTAAAGAAAAAATAAACATTGAAGCTCCTGATAAAGGAAAAGAAATTAATAAGGTGGACTACAGAGCGACCGTACAGGGAAAAATGCTTGAAATGAGAAACAATCGCGGAAGACGAAGAGGATAATCTCACTTTATTTAAAACCAATAAGTTAAAACTCTTTAATGAAAAAAGTATATATCCTTTTCACATTTGCCTGGTGCTTTATTTCATTCGGACAAATTAAACTCGAAGGTACTGTTACCGATAGCTTACAAGGTCCCTTGGAATCAGCTAGCTTGGTTGCTATAAACCAAAAAACAAAAGACTTAGAATCTTATGTTTTAACAGATGTGAATGGAAAATATAAGCTCAACCTCAACAAAAACACCAAATACAAAATACAGGTTAGCTACATTGGACTGAGAACTATTGATGATAGCATTAGCACCAAAGAAATCAGCATTCTTAAAGATTATAATTTACGTTCAGATATTGCTCTAGATGAAGTTATTGTAAAAATGCCTGTGGTGGTAAGGGGCGACACACTAATTTATAATGCAGATTCTTTTAAAAATGGAACCGAAAGGAAATTAGAGGATATTATAGACAAGCTCCCGGGAGTAGAAATAAATGAAAATGGTCAAATTGAAGTTGAGGGAAAAGTTGTCAATAAATTAATGGTCAACGGAAAGGATTTTTTTGACGGGGATACAAAAGTTGGAACTAAAAATATCCCTTCTAACGCTGTTGATAAAATACAGGTTTTAAGAAACTATGCTGAAGTAGGACAACTCAGTGGTGTTCGTAACAATCAAGATAATTTTGCCATCAACATAAAGTTGAAATCTGGAAAAGAAAGCTTTTGGTTTGGCGATGTAACAGTTGGGGCGGGTGACTCTCCAGTTGATAAATTATATTTACTTCAGCCCAAGTTATTCTATTACAATCCAAAGTACAGTATCAACTTCATTAGTGATGTAAATAATATTGGTGAGCTAGCCCTTACAAGAAGAGATATAAGAGGGTTTGGTGGAGGATTTACGCGACCCAGCTCCCGAAGTGGAACAAGTATTAATTTGGGAGATAATAGCTTGAATTTTTTAACTACACAACGGAATGCCCTTAAAATTGAAAATCAGTTAGCTTCAGCAAACTTTAGTTATTCACCAAAGAAATCTCTGGATTTGAGTGGGTTTCTAATCTTCAATAGCAGTCAGATTTTATCTAACGAAATCAGTTTTGCACAGTATACCAATCCCAATTTGGGAATTCCAAATGAACGTACGGAACAATCCAATACCGAGCTTTCCAATCAAGGCTTATTAAAACTAAGTGCTTCCTACAAACCTAATTTTAGTAATCAATTTGATTACGATATTCTCACTCGTGTTTCCAACGATTCACAGAAACAAATTAACTTTTCATCTGTTCTTGGGAGCACCAATCAAGTAGAGGAAATAACCCCCTATAACATCAATCAAAATTTTAGTTATTACTATACCCTTGATGAGAATAATATTTTTGCTTTTGAAGCGCAACATGTGTTAAAAAATGAAAACCCTTTTTACAATGTTGAACTCGATAATGATTCCGAAGATAATAACCCTTTTGATGTAACTGCAGAAGCAATTGGACTCAACACTTACTTGTCTAGTTTTAATCTTGGTCAAGAACAACAAATTAATTCCAACCAACTGGATGCCAAATTGGATTACTACTATATCATCAATCCTAAAAGCAACATCAATTTTACTTTAGGAACCATTCAAAGCCATCAACAATTTAATTCCAATATTTTTCAGTTCTTAAACGGAGGGATACGCTTTGATCCTACACCTACTTTCAATGATGGGTTGGCAACAAACGATACAGAATATAATTTTAGTGATGTTTATTTGGGAGTTCATTATCGTTTTCGAAAAGGGAAATTTACAGTTACTCCAGGATTTTCAGTTCATGCGTATGGTAATAGAAACATCCAATTTGGAGAAAAAGTAGAAGATAAATTTATTAAACTTCTCCCAGATTTTGAAACACGTATTCAGCTTAAAAAAGGAGAATCTTTAACCTTGAATTACAACATGCGTAATCAATTTACAGACGTTACCCGATTAGCAAGAGGTCTATTACTCAATAGTTATAATAGCATTCAATATGGGGCGCCTGATCTTCAAAATGCTTTGTCCCACAATATTAGTTTGCTTTACAGCAGCTTCAATCTATTTAACTATACTAATGTTTTTGCCAGAGCAGCCTATTCAAAAAACATTGATCAAATTCGAAGTCTTACCAATTTTGAAAGTGTAGTTCGAACCAGCACTTTCTTTAATTCGAATTTTGCTGATGAGAACTTTAATGTTTTTGGAAGAATTCAACGCACTTTTGGAAAAGTTAGAACCAGTTTTAACACTCGTTTTAATTACAGTATAATCAATCAATTTATTCAAGGCCAGCAGTCGTTGAATGAAGGATTTACCCAAACCTATACCCCGGGTATTAGGACTAATTTTAGGGTCGCTCCAAATATTAGTTTAACATATCGTTACAGTATTGTAAATAACAATCAAGGAAGTAGAGAAACTACCTTTATTACAAAAGCACCCTCTGTAGAATTTGATGCCTTTGTTGTCAACAAATTTACATTCAAAACAAACTACAGTTATACCACTCAAAACCAAGATGGAGGGGACCCTCAATCATTTCAAAATTGGGATGCAACACTTTCATATAGAAAAGATAAAGATGCTAAGTGGGAATACGAAATGAAAGCCTCAAACATTCTAAATATTGATTCTCAAGTCAGAAATAATGCAAATAATTTAGCGGTGTTTAGTTCGGAAACTTTTATTCAACCTCGTTTTGTTACTTTTAGAGTTGTCTACAGGTTATAATATTATATAATCTACATCGTAGTCTAAAATTATTCTCCTGTCACCGTTGCATTCATTCTTAACATTTTGTCATTTAAAGAACGAATAGCGTTTACGTACCGTTGCTCCCACTCTTCTAACCTTTCAGATGACTTTAGGGCAATTTCATATTCAAGACCAGGTAAAATCCATGCTGCATAGCCACTAAATGGGTCTGAAGAGGCATAAAGCGATTTATACCAAGATCCAAAATACATACCCTTTTCTGAAATAAAACTTTTCTCTAATCCTATTAGTTGCTGATTTAGATTGGATATTTTCTTTTTAGGTAATGCCTTCTGATTCAAAAACATTTCTATTTCAAGGGTAAGTTTTTCACTTGTTTTTTGAAGTGTTTCAATTGCCTTAGTAACTTTTTGAAAACCTTCAAATTGCTTGTCGTATTTTTTGATTTTAGCAGTAGCAGCATCAAAATGCATCTTCAAATCAGCTGGATATTTATTTAAATTATACGAGATTAAGTCTCCATTTGCCAATCTAAGTGCCATAAGTCCTGCCATTTGTTCTACCATGGGACCCATTTGAAATTCTGGATCTACAAACTGCTCATAAAATTGGAAGCTATCGTAATTAGAATGGTAAAGGTTGTTTCCACCGGCACCACCACTCATTGAGGGAACACCTACATGCATGTAAAAAGCAATATGATCTGAACCCCCTCCTAAGTTCCCTATTTTTGGCTCTATAGGATTGTCTTTTTTCCAAAATTCAAACAAAGTTTGATCCGTATAGGGATACTTCACTTTTTTAGAAGCTTCAATAACTGTATTTTTTAAAGTGGGGGCAGCAGAAGCTCCAAAATTTTTTCCTGAAACCCCTCCGTCAAAATTCATATAGGCAATCCCTTTAGCATTTAATTCATCTCGCATTTGTTCAACCCATTCGCTGGAACCAATTACTCCATGTTCTTCAGCATCCCAATGCGCAATTAAAATAGATCTTTTAGGGGGTATGCCACTCTTTGCAAGTTTGCCTAGCGTCTCACTTAAACTAAGTAACATGGCAGTCCCGCTATTTGGATCTGTAGCCCCAAAGCCCCAAGCGTCATAATGACTCCCCAAAATAATCCACTCATCTGGTGCCTCACTACCTTTAATCATTCCCACCACATTCGTAGCTCTCACAAAATCAATTTTCTGATTCACCTTCAATCTTACTGTTAATTGTTCTCCTCCTTCCAATCGATAGGTAAAGGGAAGACCCCCTTGCCATCTTTGTGGAACGGGCTTTCCTTTCATCTGTCCCAATATTTTTTCTGCCTCACCATAAGCTATAGGTGTTACCGGTATAGTATGAAATTGAGCTTCTGCAGGCGTTAGGCGTTTTACTTTTTGTTTACCGCTCAACGGCAAAGCTGGTTCAAAAGGTGTTAATGGATCTCCTGTAAAATCTGTAGTAAGTAAAGAACCTCTTTGAATGGTACTTTCATTATAATAAGGTCCTTCAGGATAAACAAGGCCTTTAGTAAAGCCACTATCTTTGGGATCAGTATAAATAATAAGTCCTGCAGCTCCGTTGGACTCAGCAAATTTTGCTTTAAAGCCTCTAAAGTTTCCACCGTAACGAGCCAGCACAATTTTCCCTTTAACATCTACTCCAAGTGCCTTAAGTTCTTCAAAGTCTTCTTTTCTACCATAATTAGCATATACAATTTCTGCCGTAACATCTCCACTTCCAGAAAATGCATTCCATCCTTTCCATAACGATAAATCTTTCGAAAAGGGATCTCCCTCAAGTATGTCCTCCTTTTGGTTGAGTACTTTTCGGGTAGGGGTAACGATCTCAATTAGCGAAGTTCCTGGTTCTTTAGGAAGGTAAACATCATAAGGATACTCCTTGACCTTAAGCCCAGCATTTTGCATTACAGAAACAATATACTTCCTAGCCACAGTATTAGCTTCGCTTCCAACTACATGCGGCCTCAATGTTAACTGCTTAAGATGATTTTTAAATGTAGTGCGATCTTGTAACTCAAAAAACTGTTCTTCTACTTTTTGTTGATTCTCCCATCTAGATGAAGTATAGCCTTCATATTGAGCTGAGGAAAATTGAATAGTAAAAAAAAGTGTGAATAGAATTAAAAATAGCTTATGATTCATGGTGAAAGGTGTTTGTTTTATAAATTATAACAGATCTAAGTAAAGGTACAATTAATGTCCAATATTATATATTTCATCGTTTATCAACAGCATATGATTCATCCTACTCAGCTTTTAAATTAATTACTCATAGAACGTAACACCTCCAGTCTTGATGTCATACATCCCTCCTACTATTTTAATCTCTCCTTGTTGTTCCATTTCAGCTAAAACTTGACTATTTGAACGTATATTATCAATGGTCATTTGTACATTTTTAGCAGCTACCTCATTAACAAAATCTATATTACTTGAATTTCTTAACGTCTCATCTTGTGGTTCAGAAACTGCAGCTACTGCAGGTTCAATTTTATTAATTAGAGCAGTTAAATTTCCAAGACGTGCATGATCACAAGCTCCTTTTACAGCACCACAAGCTGTATGTCCCAGGACAACTACCAACTTAGTCCCTGCCAATTTACAAGCAAACTCCATACTCCCAAGAATATCTTCGTTTACAAAATTTCCTGCAATTCTAACACTGAAAATATCCCCAATTCCTTGATCAAAAATTAATTCAGACGAAACTCTTGAATCAATACAACTAAGGACTGTCGCATAGGGAAACTGCCCTGTACTTGTTTCATTTACTTGTTGTATCAAATCACGGTTGAGGGCACTTTTTCCAGTAAAACGTAGGTTTCCGTTTTTCAGTTCTTGCAAAGAAGAATTAGGAGTCATTTGAGATTGCATTTCTTTAGTTTGTGCTTTCATAATTTTAAATTTTAATTGGTTAATAATATAGGGATTTCCGTTTTTATAATTATTTTTTTTGTTAGAGATTGATCTGGGTCGTTCCATTTTACACACATCAGATCAATTTTGTTCTTCTGAATATAATTCGAAATTGTTGAGTCTACAATATCATTTTTATCAAATTCATAGAACACCATTTTTTCTTTTGTTTCAACAACTTTTTTTTGCTTATTAGATATGGTAAAAACATTTAACGTAGGCATGGCCTTTCTGATCAGTGTTTGAATTAATTCTGAAGCACGGCTTACCTCTTTCTCATCAAGAAAACCTAATCGCATTGATTGATCCTTTGCTTTTTTATTTTTTTCGCCTGCAAGCAAAAGGAATCCATTATAGCCCTTCCTAAGTTGATCAATATTTCGAGTATCAAAGTAACTTGAGAATTTCTTCTTTTGCCTCCCGATTACAACAATATCTGGACTTGTTATTGCTATATGTTTTTGCGTTTCTTCAATAACATTTCCATGAGTATAGGAGTATATAAGAGCTAAATTTTCAATTTCAGTGATACTATCTATAAGTTTCTGCGTTTTTAGTTTTACCCTTTGTTGGTTCTCTTCAAGATTCCTTAACAGCGCAACTTGATTTTCTGTTTTAATAACCTTTGACCATTTACTTATGCATAAGATGTCAATAGCACCATTGATTGTCTTTGCTAATTCAATTGCATTTTGCAAAGCCAGAAATGACTCTTTGCTTTGATCAAAAACTACCAATAATCTATAATCAGGCTTATATATATCATTCATTTAAGTGTACTAAGCTGTTTTCTTTCTTAATCTAAAAAACTGAATAAAACTCTCTGGATTTTCAACAGTTTGGTATTCCGATATAACTTTAATGTCTATATTTCTGTTTCTTGCTTTTTCTGAAAAATCTTCAAGTATTTCTATTATATCATGATCTAAATATCGCGTACTGCGAACATCTAATTCTAAATATGTGTCTCTAGGAAGACCGTCTAATTCTTTTAAAATAGCTCCTTTATTAAAAAAGGTTACTTCCTCAGCTAAAGTCATCTTAATTTTATGTTTTCCATTGCTAACATCTTCAATATGTAAAAAATGAGAATTTTGAAAACTCTTAATTAGGATAACAACAACACCTACCGCAAGACCTAACGCAATGCCAATTAATAAATCTGTAAAAACAATTCCAATTACGGTGACTGCAAAGGGGGCAAACTGTTTCCAACCAAGTTTATACATTGTAAAAAACAGCTTGGGCTTTGCCAAATTATACCCAACAAGTAAAAGGATAGAAGCTAATACAGACAAAGGGATTTTATTTAGAAGTGTGGGGATTAAAAGAATCGAAATCAGCAATAAAAAACCATGAACAATGGCTGCCAATTTAGTTTTTCCCCCCGATTGTATATTTGCGGAACTTCTTACAATTACTTGCGTTACAGGAAGTCCTCCTATCATCCCAGAAATGATATTCCCTGCTCCTTGGGCTAATAACTCTCGATTAGTGGGTGTTACTCTTTTCTCAGGATCTAGTTTGTCCGTAGCTTCTACACAAAGTAACGTTTCCAAACTAGCAACTAAAGCAATTGTAAATGCAGTCACCCAAATTTGAGGATTGGTAATCGCTCCAAAATTTGGCAACATAAATTGCCCTAAAAATGAACTCATATTTTCAGGAACAGGCACACTGACAAGATGATCTTTAGAGATTCCCCAAAAGGAATTTCCCTCTGTAAAAATAAAATAAACAATCCCTGCAACCACAGCGACCAGAGGTCCTTGAATTAAAGTAAAAAACTTTCCCTTTTTAGAAAGTACCGTTTTCCAAAGCAAGAGAATAATTAAGCCTATGACCGCTATTAGAGAAGCTCCCGGACTGATGAAGTTAATCGCATTAAAAATTTCTGAAAATGTATTTTCTCCATTCACTTGTGAAAAAGAAAAATCACCTTCAGGATTGGAATCGTACCCAAAAAAATGGGGAATCTGTTTTAAGATAATAATAATTCCTATACCAGTTAACATACCTTTAATAACAGAAGATGGAAAATAATACCCGATAATTCCTGCTTTAAGGAATCCAAACAACACTTGAATTACTCCTCCCAAAACCACGGCAAGAAGAAAATTTTGATACCCTCCTAGCGCTCCAATAGCCGTAAGGACAATTGCAGCCAATCCAGCTGCGGGACCACTTACACCAATTTGAGAGCCACTCAAAGCACCCACAATAATGCCTCCTACTATTCCTGCTATTAGGCCAGAAAATAAGGGAGCTCCACTTGCTAAGGCAATCCCCAAACAAAGAGGTAGGGCAACGAAAAAGACAACAATACTTGCCGGTAAATCGGCTTTTAAATTTTTTAAAAAATTTGAACTATTCATTTATATATTGATTTAAGTTACCATCAAAGCATACGCTTTAATAGTTTAATTTTAATTATTAAATATTTTGAAAACTTTGTGTAAGTATGAAATCCAAGTCCTAAAGGGTCGGATACTTCGTTTAAACTCTAGTATCTGGAGGCGGAAATGGAATTTCAAGTTGGAATTGATAATTTATTCTTGTCGCAACGTCAAACAAAGAGTTTGAATTTCCTGAAAAATAATTCTTGTTTTGAAGGGTTATTTGATACTCTATCTTTTTGTTTTCCTTTTTTTCTCGCTTATCTTCATCTTCTTCCTCCTGATTTTCCATCCAATTATTCTCTACTATCTCAAACGTATTGTCATTGATAAAGTGAATACTTTGGTATATTGGGATGCATAGTGAATTCATAAAGACACCTGCCAATAAAAAAAAGCGCACCAAAAAAGTGAAAGAGGTATATGAACTCATCGTATGGCCTTGTGAATTAATTCAGTATAAAAATTGACAATCGTATCTTTACCTCTTTCCGTATCGGTCAATGAGGGTAAATGTTTTGAAAAGTAACGCTGGAAATGCGCTCCCTCAATCATAGTAGAAATTAACATGTGGGGATAGGGATATTTTGGTTCAATGGCCAAGACAAAATCACTGATGCGTTGAACTAAACGTTTGTAGGTTGTATAATACCCCTTTTTGTTTTCTATGTCAATCTCTTTTGTATAATATGCTTTTGACCCTTCAGAAATTATTATTTTATTTAAAAGTATTTCATTGATGTAGGAAAACGAATTATCTTCTTTAATATCCTCAACCAATAATTGAATAGCTTTATCAAGTTTTTCCTCTGGATTATTCAAATTAGTTGTGTTGAAGACGAGCTTATATTCAATCCAACTCCAATACCAATTCACAAGATACACCAACAAGGCATGCTTGCTTTCAAAATAGCGATAAATAGAACTCTCATTTGAACCAATCACCTCCCCTAATTTTTTGAAGGTAAAAGACTCATAACCAATCGAATTGATCATCTCAATTCCTTCACCTACAATTTTTTTTCCTAATTCACTAGACTCAGGGTCTTTTATAAAAAGGGTAGGATCAACAGCGATATTTATTTTTAGATGTTCCATTAAAATGCAAATATACAATAGTATTACTATTAATATTGCATGTAATATTTAAAATAAATTTGAAATTAATCCTATTTATTCTGTCTTTTTGGAGTATTACGGAGGGATTATTCTTGTATTTTTTTGGTCAGATAATTCTTAAAGAATTTAATATAGGTACACCTATTATGGTTTTGGAAGCAGCAGTACTTGCTTTAAAACCTTTTGGAGCTTATAAAATAGGCGTTGGAGTTTTTATTTTAATATTTAGAAATGAAGAAGAAATCATACTTAAAAAAGTATGCCTAGGAATAGCCATCTCCATTGCAATTCTGTTAGTACATATTTCAATTAACTACTTTTTCTTTGACATAAAACCGCCTGTTATTCTTTTGGCATTAAACTTTTCGTATGTAATACTTGGAGTATATGGTTTTTTTAAAAAAAGTCATATTATTGTTAAATAAAAATAAAAATGACCCCTAAAAGAATATTGTTACTATCAATTGCTTTGCTTTTTTTTCAAGGAATTTTTTATTCCCTTGCGGGTGATTTTGTGGTTTCAGACGTCTTTGGTAATGATCCACAAGTCATTGAATCTGGTTCGATCTTTTTGAAGTTTCTTGGAACTTATGCTATTGTTTTAGCTTTTATCTTCTTTTTGCTTAAAAATGAAAAAACAATTATCATTAAAAAGTTATTACTCGGAGGTGGAGTGCTTGTTTTACTTCAATTAATAAATCTCTTCATCTATATTCAATCAATTCCAATTGAAATATTGTTTTCAACTATTTTCTTATTCTTGCTTTTTGTCTACGGATATCTAAAAAAGGCTTAATTTGTTTACATACAACTAAGTGAATATCGCTAGGCAATGAATCAATCTAAAAAACAGCTAATCGAAGCTGAAAAAAAAGCAGCTAAATTGTTTGAAGAAATCGAATCCAATGGTCTCCTCGCCTCTGGAAGAACAGAAAAAGAAATCAATACGGCTATTTTTGCTTTGGCTTTTGAGCTCTTTGGAATTGAAAAATATTGGCATAAGCGAATTGTAAGGGCAGGGAAAAATACCTTAAAACCATATGATGAAAATCCAGAGAACCTCACCCTACAACCCGGAGACATTCTCTTTATTGATTTTGGTCCTATTTTTGAAGATTGGGAAGCTGATTTTGGAAGAACTTATGTCCTAGGAAATGATCCGCTCAAATTAAAATTAGCTCAGGACGTAGAACGAGCTTGGTGGGACGGAAAAGCATATTTTGAACAACAAAAAAAAATAACAGGGGCCGAACTCTATAAATATTGCCACACTCTTGCTCAAAAATATGGATGGGAATTTGGGGGAGAAATTGGTGGCCATCTTATAGGGCATTTTCCACATGAGCGTCTAGAAAAAGAAGACAAAACAAACTATATTCATCCAGAAAATACAATTGACATGCGGGCGTTGGATCAAAAAGGACAAGAACGCAACTGGATTTTAGAAATCCATTTTGTAGATAAAGAAAAAGAAATTGGTGGTTTTTTTGAGCAGCTAATGACAACACAATAGGTCAATTCGTCATTAAAAATAAATATTCCATATGAAAGATTTTTGGGAAGATCGTTACAGTAAAGAAAGTTATGCCTACGGTAAAGAACCCAATGCTTATTTTAAAAAAATAATTGACACATTATTTCCAGGCAAAATATTACTTGCTGCAGAAGGTGAGGGAAGAAACGCTGTCTATGCCGCCTCCCTAGGGTGGGACGTTTATGCGTATGATTTTAGTGAGATGGCGTATAAAAAAGCCATGAAATTGGCAGCTGAAAATAATGTTTCCATACAATATCAAGTTGCATCACTAAGTGACCTTGAATTTCCAGAAAATTTTTTTGATGCTATTGGGTTGATATATGTTCATTTTCCCGATCCAATTCGTCATACAAATCACGAGTTACTTTCCAGGCTATTAAAAAATGAAGGACATGTAATCCTGGAGGCCTTTAGTTCAAATCATTCCTCATATCAAAGGAAAAATCCAGCTGTGGGTGGGCCAAAAATAGAGTCACAATTATATAACGAATTGAAATTGAAAAATGATTTTAAGTCGTATAAATTTTTAATATTGAAAGAAGAAGAGATTCATTTATCAGAAGGTGAGCATCACAATGGTTTAACTACAGTAATGCGAATGGTCGCAAAAAAGTAAATTAATATGATCCAATCAGACTTTTCCCAGGTTTAATTTATTTTGATACTTAGAAATATTAAATTAAACGATTCATTAGTTATCTTGTCTAAGATTAAAATTCACAAAATGAATCGATTTTTTATTATTGGGCTGCTCTTAATCGCAACGGCCAATGCACAGGATTATTTTCCAACAAATAGTGGGGTGAAAAGCAAAGAATTAAATTACCAAGCATTTACGAATGCTACGGTATATTTAACACCTACTAATATTATTAAAAACGCCACACTCCTAGAGCTTAACGGGACCGTTATTGCAGTGGGGACAAACGTTGAGCTTCCAAAAAACACTCGTATATATGACAAGTCAGGTTTGTATATTTATCCATCCTTTATAGATGTCCACACTTCATTTGGAATACAAACGCCAAAAAGAAATGCTGGTTCGGGAAGAAGCGCGCAGTATCAAGCCAGTCGAGACGGCTACTATTGGAACGATCATATTCTAAGTGATTATAATGGTATAGAAGATTATAGCTATAACAAAAAGGAGGCTGAGCAGTTGCGCAAAGTTGGTTTTGGTGTGGTAAATACGCACAGAGCAAATGGCATACACCGTGGAACAAGTGTCCTAGTTGCCTTGGGAGATCCACTTCCAGACAGCGATAGGCTTATCAATACCAAAGCAGCAGAACATTTTTCTTTCAAAAAAAGTCTAACCTCCAATCAATCATACCCTAGTTCTGTGATGGGATCTATGGCACTTGTTCGTCAATTTTATCATGATTTAAGTTGGTATAAGGCTGGGAATGCTAAGAATAAAGACCTCGCTATAGAGGCGGCAATAAGCAATCAAAATTTACCCAAAATATTTGATGCTGACGACAAACTCAACACCCTCAGAGCTGTAAAGATTGGTAAGGAAATGAACTTAAATTTTACTGTTGTAGGAAGTGGTCAAGAATATGAATATCTAGCTGAATTAAAACAAAATCAGGCGAAACTGATTTTGCCTCTTAATTTTCCTGAAGCATACGATGCAGCAGACCCTCTTCTTATGAAAAAAATAAATCTAAGTCAATTGCGGTATTGGAGCCAAGCCCCAATGAATCCAGCCGCAGTTGCTAAAGAAGGCATACCGTTTGCTCTGAGCACAAGCAAATTAAAAGCAACCTCTAGCTTTTTAAAACATTTGAAAAAAGCTGTGGCTTATGGACTATCAGAACAAACTGCCCTAGAAGCACTCACCACTATACCTGCAAAAATGCTTAATCAAGAAGCCTTGTTAGGAAATTTGAATAAAGGTGCGATGGCTAATTTTATTATTACCTCAGGACCCCTATTCGATAACGAAACAGAACTTCATGAAAATTGGGTAAAAGGAAAGCCCCATGTGATTAAAGAGCATACCATAAAAGATATAGATGGAGCTTATGAAATTGCTTTTCAAGACCATTCCCTTGAAATAGAAATAAAAAATAGTGCTTCAAAAATTAGTGTAACAGCAAAACAAGATTCACTAAAGTTTGAAACTAAAAGCAGCTACAGTAACCACTGGTTATATCTTACTTTAATTGACAAGAAAGGAAACACATTTGCCCAACTAAATGCTAAAATTAATGACCAAGGAATAACCGAAGGACAAGGAACTAGTTTTAGTGGGAATAAAATAGCTTGGAAGGCAAAAGCAAATGAAAAGAACGAAGAAAAGAACGAAGGGAAGAAACAACCTAGCTATCATAGCCCCGTTCCTGTAACATTCCCAAATAAAGCATATGGATTTTCTGAACTTCCAAAGTCAGAAAATATGCTGTTTAGAAATGCTACTGTATGGACCAATGAAGCGGAAGGAATTCTGAAAAATGCAGATGTATTGGTAATCAATGGAAAAATTGCTGCTGTTGGAACTGATCTTGATGCGAAAAATGCACAAATAATTGTTGCCACAGGAAAACATCTTACCTCAGGAATCATTGATGAACACTCTCACCTGGGAGCATCAAGTATAAACGAAGGAGGTCATAACTCCTCTGCAGAAGTAAGTATAGAGGATGTTATTGAACCCGATGATATTGGCTTATTCCGTGACTTAGCAGGAGGTGTTACAACCATTCAAATTTTGCATGGCTCTGCAAACCCAATTGGAGGTCGTTCTGCAATCATCAAACTTAAATGGGGAGCCCCCATTGATGAATTACTCTTTAAAGGGGCAGATCCTTTTATCAAGTTTGCATTAGGTGAAAACGTAAAGCAATCCAATTGGAGTAGTTATTCTCGTTTCCCGCAAACTCGTATGGGAGTAGAACAGGTCTTTGTGGATTATTTTCAAAGGGCTAAGGAATATGGTCAGCGTTGGACAAACTATAATGGGCTTTCTAAAAAGCAAAAAAACAATGTTAAACAACCCCGCTATGATATTGAAATGGAAACGCTCTGGGAAATTCTAAAAAGCGAACGCTTTATCTCAAGTCATTCCTATGTTCAATCTGAAATCAACATGCTGATGAAAGTCGCCGAGCGTTATGGTTTCAGAATAAATACATTTACACATATTCTAGAAGGATATAAAGTTGCAGATAAAATGGCAGAACATGGTGTAGGCGGATCTACATTCTCTGACTGGTGGGCCTATAAAAACGAAGTTAAAGACGCCATCCCATACAACGGAGCAATAATGCATAATGCAGGAGTTACAGTAGCGTTCAATTCAGATGATGCTGAAATGTCAAGACGCCTGAATCAAGAAGCTGCTAAAGCAGTAAAGTACGGTGGTATTTCTGAAGAAGATGCTTGGAAGTTTGTCACCCTAAACCCAGCTAAATTACTTCACTTAGACGATAAAGTAGGAAGTATAAAGGTAGGTAAACATGCTGACTTGGTTCTTTGGTCCGATCATCCTCTCTCCATTTATGCCAAAGCTGAAAAAACAATTATAGAAGGGGTAACATATTATGATGCATCAACTATTGATAGTAAAATTGAGGCTATCGAAAAAGAAAAAAAATTAATCATCGGACAAATGCTTATTGCTAAAGAAAATGGAGCGAAAACACAGGCTCCCAAAAAAATAGCAAAACGTGAATTTACCTGTGAAACTTTAGATTAAAAAATTATGAGAAATTTAATTACTTTTTTGAACATTCTTTTATTAGCAACTGCTTTTGGTCAACAAACGCCTGCTAGTAAACAAATAAAATCAGTTTTATTCGTTAACGCTACGGTTCATACGGGTGAAGGAACAGTCCTTTATAATAGTGCAGTAGGATTTGAAAATGGAAAAATAACCTATGTAGGAGATTCTCTAAACCTACCTGCATTTGATACTGTTGTTGACGCAACTGACAAACATATTTATCCGGGATTTATTGCAACTAATAGCACCCTAGGTTTAGTAGAAGTGGATGCCGTTAGAGCAACCAGTGACGTGGATGAATTAGGAGATTTTTTGCCGCATGTAAGAACCGCCATTGCCTATGATGCAGAGTCTAAAATAGTAGAAAGCATGCGTCCCAATGGAGTATTATCGGCTCAAGTAACCCCCAGAGGAGGTCGTATCTCAGGTAGTTCTTCAGTAATGCAAATGGATGCATGGAATTGGGAAGATGCCATTATAAAAGCAGACGAAGGCATTCATCTAAATTGGCCTAGACCCTACACTAGGGGTCGATATTGGCTAGGAGAAGATCCTGCATTAAAAGTGAATAAAAATTACCTTTCAAATATTGAAAAACTCAAGGCATTTGTAGAAAATGCTAAAGTATATGATCTAAAACAAAACCCTGCTCACCTTCCCTATCAAGCAATGAAAGGGCTTTTTAATGGAACTAAAACAATGTATCTACATGCAACAGATGAAAAGCAAATTGTTGATGGAATAAGCTATTTAAAAGAATTGGGTATTGACAAAATTGTTTTGGTTGGAGGAAATGAGTCTCCAGAACAACTAAAATTTATAAAAGAAGCTAATATTCCTGTTATTGTTTCTAGACCTCACCGTCTTCCTGACAATGAAGATGAAGATCCAAAACAATCCTTCAAACTGGCTTCACAATTAATTCAAGCTGGAATTCTAGTGAGTATAGATGTAAGTGGAAGAATGGAAAGAATGTACACTAGAAACCTTCCTTTCTATGCAGGTAGCTTTGCTGCCTATGGAATTGACAAAGAGGTTGCTTTACAAATGATCACTTTAAACCCTGCAAAAATATTAGGTGTTGAGAAACGCATAGGATCTCTATCAATAGGGAAAGATGCCACTCTTTTTGTTTCAGAGGGTGACGCTTTAGACATGCGAACAAATATAATTTATAAGGCTTATATAGGAGGAAGAGAAATCAGTCTAGAAACACACCAAACTGAGCTTTGGAAACGATATTCAACAAAATATAACACTACTAATTAGATTTTTTTTTAAATAATTAGCCTATCAATGCCGATCCCTTTAACGCCTAAGCCCCTTGCTTTATTCCTGTGTTTAGCTACTTATTTCATTTCTGCACAAACACCAGAAAGATCTGTTTTAGTTAAAAAAATTGATCAAGAGATTGTGCTGGATGGAAAGTTAAACGAAGCTTTTTGGCAGACAGCAAACAGTGCTGATAATTTTTGGCAACTTTTTCCTACCGATTCACTAAAGTCCACAAATGAAACTATTGTTAAAATAGTTTATAATGACACTCATTTATTGATAGGAATTGAGGCACTCGCTGTAGATGAAAATTTTATAGTAAGTTCTCTCAAGCGTGATTTTAGCGCTAGAACTAATGATAATGTTACCGTTTTATTTGACACCTTTAGAGACGGTCAAAATGCTTTTCTATTTGGGGTAAGTGCTTATGGAGTTCAACGAGAGGGTCTTATCTCTGATCGTGGAGCTGCCATCAATGGTTTTAATTTAACTTGGGATACCAAATGGCAATCTGAATGTATTCGCTTCAAAGATCGATTTGTGATTGAAATGGCAATTCCGTTTAGTTCAATTAAATATCCTGAAGGAAGCCAAAAATGGGGATTTCAAACTTATAGATACGATTTACAGTCTAATGAAAGAAGTATATGGACAAACGTAGATCAAAATCAAATTCCGATAAATATAGGGTATTATGGAGCGCTTGTTTTTGAAGAACCCCTTCCGGCGAGTAAGATGCCTATATATTTGATTCCTTATGTAAATGGAATTATATCAAATAATTTCAATGGGGAGCCAATTTCAAAAAAAGTAACTGTAGGAGGCGATCTAAAAATTCCTGTGGGAAATAGTTTAAATTTAGATGTCACCCTAAACCCTGATTTTTCGAACGTAGAAGTTGATGATATAATCACCAACCTGACTCGTTTTGAAATTTCTCTTCCCGAAAAAAGACAGTTTTTTATTGATAATGGTGACTTGTTTGGAAATTTTGGAAGCTTTAGAGATGCTATACCTTTTTTTTCGAGACGTATTGGTATCGCAAAAGACCCTAGTGGAAATACAATTCAAAACAATATTATAGGAGGGATTCGACTTAGTGGTAAACTGGATCAAAATTGGCGCATTGGGGTGTTAAATATTCAAAATCAAGAGGATCTTCAAAACCAAATAGCCTCCAACAACAATTCCATGTTTGCATTGCAGCGCAAAGTGTTTGGACAATCTCAGATCGGTTTATTTATGGTCAATAGACAAACCTTTAAAGACTATGCCTTCTTAAAAGACACAAATCGTTTCAATCGAGTCATTGGTTTAGATTACAATTTAAATTCTGCCAATAATAAATGGTTGGGTAAATTTTACACACACAAATCTATTCAACCTGATGATCGTCAGGGAAATCTATCAGCACAAGCAAACTTAGTTTATAACACACGTATTTGGCGTTTTTCTTCAGATTGGGTATTCGTTGATCAGGACTTTAGATCTGACCTTGGATTCATCCCTAGATCCGGTGTTTTCAAATCTGGAACTAATATGGTTCGAAATTTTTATCCCAAAAAGGGAAACATCAATTCGCACCAAATTGACCTACTCAATCTAATGTGGTTTCAGCAGGATTTAGATTATCAAAAAACGGATCATATCTTTCGATTGCAATACCAGCTTGAATTTAAAAATCAATCCCAACTAGAACTTAATTCTAAAACTCAATATGTTTATTTATCAAGCCCATTTGACCCTACTCGAAGTGTAGGAGGAATTCCACTTCCTGATTCTAGAGGATATAATTTTGGAGAATGGGGGATACGTTATTTATCTCCATATGCAAAATCATTTAATTTTACTTCTGAAATTTCCTATGGTACCTTTTTTAATGGTACTCGATTTTCCTATAAGGGAAGTGCACTCTATAGAATTCAACCTATAGCTGTAATTAGTTTACTATGGGATTATAATAGGATTGAATTACCCAAACCTTATTCCTCAGCAAATCTATTTCTAATTAGCCCTAAATTTGAATTGACACTCAATAAAAATTTATTTTGGTCCACTTTGATTCAATACAGTAACCTAACAGATAATTTTGGTATAAACTCAAGGATTCAATGGCGTTTTGCACCACTATCAGATCTTTATTTAGTGTATAATGATAATTACTATACCCAAGAATTTGGACCTGTTTTCAGGTCTATAAACCTAAAACTTACGTACTGGCTTAACTTATAAAAGTGACGATTACGTTAAGAAGCGTTTTGTTTCTTGATTAAATTCAAGGCTGAACCTTCTCTAAACCATTGTATTTGTTGTGCATTATAAGTGTGATTTGCCTGAATTGTATGGGTTGTCCCATCTGAATGAAGCACTTCTATGTTGAGTGGCTTACCTGGTGAAAATAATTCCAAATCTACAAAGTTGAAAGTATCATCTTCCTGAATCAAATCGTAATCGGATTCATTTGCAAAGGTAACGCCCAACATCCCTTGTTTTTTCAAGTTGGTTTCGTGAATACGAGCAAATGATTTAACCAATACAACCTTTACTCCTAAATGACGTGGCTCCATAGCTGCATGTTCTCTTGAGGAACCTTCTCCATAATTATGGTCTCCAACAACTATACTCTCTATACCAGCAGCTTTGTAGGCGCGTTGCACATCTGGAACTCCTCCATAAACACCTGAGAGTTGATTTTTAACAAAGTTTGTTTTTTCATTAAAAGCATTAACTGCTCCAATCAAACAATTATTAGAAATATTATCAAGGTGACCTCTAAAGCGCAACCAAGGTCCTGCCATCGAGATATGATCTGTAGTACATTTCCCTTGAGCTTTGATCAGTAACTTGGCTCCCATCAAATTATTTCCGTCCCATGCTTGAAAAGGTGAGAGCAATTGTAACCGTTCTGAATCTTCCTTTACAACAACCTCAACAGATGAGCCATCTTCTTGAGGCGCTAAGTACCCGTTTTCTTTAACATCAAAACCTAAAGGGGGTAATTCAACTCCTGTAGGTGGATCTAATTTAACTTTCTCTCCCTCTTGATTTAACAAAACATCTGTCATTGGATTGAAATCTAATCTTCCCGAAATCGCAACCGCAGCAACCATTTCCGGTGAAGCTACAAAAGCATGAGTATTAGGATTACCATCTGCCCTTTTTGAAAAGTTTCTATTAAACGAATGAATAATCGAATTTCGCTCTTGTTTGTCAGCACCTTCACGAGCCCATTGTCCTATACAAGGTCCACAAGCATTAGTAAAAATCTTTGCGTTTAAATCTTCAAAAATAGACAACAAACCGTCACGTTCCGCAGTATAACGAACTTGCTCTGAACCTGGATTAATTCCAAATTCTGCTTTGGTAACAAGCTTTTTTTCTACTGCTTGTTTTGCAATAGAAGCGGCACGTGCTAAATCTTCATACGAGGAGTTCGTACATGAACCTATTAGACCCCACTCAACTTGTAAAGGCCAGTCATTCTTTTTTGCAACCTTACTCATTTCTGAAACTGGGGTTGCTAAATCAGGAGTAAAAGGGCCGTTTATGTGCGGAGTTAAAGTATCTAAGTTGATTTCGATAACTTGATCAAAATAACTTTCTGGATTAGCATATACTTCTGGATCTGCAGTTAGGTGTTCTTTAACTTCATTAGCAGCATTTGCAACATCATCTCTACCTGTGGCTCTCAAATAGCGTTCCATAGATTCATCATAACCAAAAGTTGAAGTAGTTGCCCCCACTTCTGCTCCCATATTACAAATGGTTCCTTTTCCAGTACAAGACATGGATTCTGCACCGTCACCAAAATATTCAATTATGGCACCTGTACCCCCTTTTACAGTAAGAATACCTGCTACTTTTAATATAACATCTTTCGGTGCTGTCCAACCGTTTAATTTACCTGTTAATTTAACTCCTATTAACTTAGGAAACTTCAACTCCCAAGCCATATCAGCCATAACATCAACTGCATCTGCACCTCCTACCCCAATAGCAACCATTCCTAGGCCACCAGCATTTACTGTATGAGAATCTGTACCGATCATCATCCCGCCGGGGAAAGCATAGTTTTCCAACACAACTTGGTGAATAATTCCTGCACCAGGTTTCCAAAAGCCGATCCCATATTTATTAGAAACTGACTCTAAAAAATTAAAAACTTCAGCTGAGGTATTGTTCGCAGATTTCAAATCTTGTGTTGCACCGTCTTTTGCTTGAATTAAGTGATCACAGTGAACCGTTGTAGGAACGGCAACTTTTGTTTTTCCAGATTGCATGAACTGCAATAATGCCATTTGAGCTGTTGCATCTTGACACGCAATTCGGTCTGGAGCAAAATCAACATAATCACTCCCACGGACAAAAGCACGTTTTTCAGACGATTCCCAAAGGTGTGAATAAAGATTTTTTTCAGTCGCAGTTAAAGGGCGTCCTGTAAGTTTTCTAGCTTCAGCCACTCGGTCAGAAAGGTGACTGTAAACTTGCTTAATCATGTCAATATCAAAAGCCATAACTCTGTTTTTAAATTCTGCACAAAACTATAAAATAAATACATGGTATAGTTATATTAATAAAGGTTTTAGTGAGAATTTTAGAATTCACATCCTGAATGCTCTTGGAATTCATTAATTAACAGAATCTAACCCGTTAACCAATTCTTTTCTATACCCGTTATAATGAGATATTCAATAATTGACCACTAAGTTGAAGGAGTCTTAATTCAGCTAATTTCGCTTGATATTTTGCAAGAGTCCATTGATTTTGAGCATTCCTTAAATTGATCTGAGCTTGTCTAAATTCAATAGCAGTGATCGAACCTAAATTATATTGCGCTTGAGAGCGCTCAAAGTTATAGGATCCTGTTTCTACTTGCTTTTCTTGAATGCTATATATCATCTTTGCATTTTTATAACTCTGTAACGCATTTGATAAATCACGCTCAAAAGTGAGTTGGATTTCATCGGTCAGAATTTTTTGATTCTCTACTGCAATCTTTGCATTCTTGACCCGCGTAATTGATCTTCCACCGTCAAATAAGTTCCAACTTAAATTTGCTCCAAAACTCATAGAATAAGTATTATTATTTGTCCCTGGGAAAAAAGCAGAAGCAGGACTTTGATTTAAATTCCAACCATAAGAGCCTACCAAACCTATTGAGGGTAGATATCCAGACTGACTGACTTTGACGTCATAAGAGTTAATTTGTGTGTTTTGCTTTTGCTTCAATAAACTTACATTATACGCTGCAGCATTTTCTAATAAAGCTTCAATCTGTATTTCAGAAACGAAATCAACTTGGGTTGATACTGAATATTTATTTTCCATAGATTGACTAAGCAACAAGTTTAAGTCGCGCTTTGCATTATCTAACTGTTGGGTGATTTCCAACACACTGATACTGTCATTGGTCACATCTACTTGAGCATTTAAAACAGCAAGTTTGTTCGTTTGCCCATATTTAAAAGCACTCTCAGCTCTACTTTCGCGCTCTTTAGAAACTTCTAGGGCTTGCTTAAAAATTGATTTAGACTCTGTGAGTTGGGCCACATTAAAATATACACTATACAATTGTATTATTGTAAACTCGATTGTTTCTCGCAATTGCAATTCACTTAAAGCATATTGCTCTTTCAATCTTTTGTAGGTGAATTTTCTTCCTAAGCCATCAAAAAGTGTATAATTTAAATTGACTCCTCCATTAAATCGTTGAGACTCCTGGTCATCTAAATTCAAATTAGGCCGTGGAGAACCGTCCTCTAAAACTTGTCCTGGGAATGCTATTTCTGAATTTGAAGAGGTGAAATTTGAACCTCCATTAAGGGAGATTGTAGGTAAAAATCCAGAGTTAAGAAGGCTACTATTATTTTTTGAGATCTCTAGATTATTTTTAGAAACTTGAATCCCAAAATTTTTCTCTAAAGCAATCTCTAATGCTTCTTCTTTTGAAATTGTCTGTTGTCCCAAAAGTGGGTAAATAACCAGGTTTATTAAAATGAATACTATAAATCCTTTCATTCTGCTTCATTATTTGAAAGTTCACCCGCAGTAATTTTCTTTTTATCTTCTGCTTCTATTATTGGACGTTCTACGGACTCTTTTGATGGGAAATCACCCGTAATAAGCCATTTGACATACACCTTCATTTCGTTATTAAGGGAAAGGAAAATAGGGAGTACTATCAAGGTTAAAAGTGTTGCAAAAGCAATACCATAAGAAACTGTAATCGCCATTGGTTTTAAAAATTGTGCTTGTCTACTTTTTTCTAAAATCAAAGGGGTTAATCCTGCTACAGTAGTTGCAGAAGTCAAAAATATAGCCCTAAATCTAGATTTCCCTGCATCGAGAAGCGCATTATTGAATGTCAATCCTTCCCTCAAATTATTATTAAACTTACCAATCAAAACCAATCCATCATTTACCATAATACCGATCAAGGCAATTATTCCCAATAGTGAAATTATATTTACAGGGAAACCATGAATCCAATGTCCCCAGGCTACGCCAGTAAAACTAATGGGTATGAGTAAGAATAGAAGAATAGGTTGTGAAAAACTTCTAAATGTAAATGCTATGGTCATGTAGATGAGAATTAATATGGGTAGACCTGCAATATTTAGGGAGGCTGCTAATTTATTAGCTTCACGATTTTGACCTTCATAAGAGGCACTTACAGAGGGATACTTTTTTTGAATTAAAGGAATAATTTTAGTCCTGAGTTCAGTCATAACATCAGTGGCAGAAGTTTCTTCAGCATTTTTTAAATCTGCGGATAACTGAATTTCTCTCCTACCATCCAAATGATTAATTAATACATCCCCTCTTTTAATTGCAAAGCTTGCAATTTCTTTAAGCGGAACTAGTTGCCCGTTGGGTAAATCAATCTTCATATCCTCCAGCTGTGTAATAGAAGACCTATCTTCTTTTTTATAGCGCACCCAAACACGAATCTCATCTTGACCTCTTTGAAATCTTTGAGCTTGTACACCAAAAAATCCAGCTCTAACTCGACTCATTAAATATTGTAAGTCAATACCCAGAGGATATGCATTTTGCTTTAACTTAAGACTGATCTCCTTAATTCCTGCAGGATCATTATCTGTAACATCTTTCAATTGGTCATTAGAAAGCATGTTCTGCTTGAGCTCATTTTTTGCAGCTTTTAATTCACGTATGTTATTGGACAGAAAGGAGACGGAAACTGGGCTTCCCCCAAAATTTGATCCTGAGCCATAAACGATACTTTCGACTCCAATTATTGGCCCTACAAGTTCGGCTAGTCGCGTTGAAACTAAATTTGCTCTCAAAATGTCTGGGCGTTGTTCCCCGGGAAGTAAATTGATTGTCAGAGTTGCACGTGAAGCTCCATTTCCAAGAGTTTTAATTGAATTAACAAAAAGGCTTTTCTCATATCCCTTTAAATATTTTTCTGTGAGCTCCTCTTCAACAATTTTTGATTTAACTTGAATCAAACTGATAATGGAATCTGTGATTTTCTCATTTGTTCCATTGGGCATTACTAAAGTAACTTGAATTCGGTCACTAGCAATAGAAGGGAAAAATGAAGTTCTAATAATTCCACCCCCAAAAGAACCAATTGTTAACATTAAAACGCCTATAAAAAGGGAAAGGATAAGCATTCTATTCTTTAGGGAAAAATCCAATACGGGGACAAATACCAAATCACGCATGGACTGCATGAATTTATCTCCAAGCTTATTAATTTCCCTTAATTTAGAAAATCCTTTTGCTATCAAAGTCTTAGGCTTTTTCTTCTTTAAAACTAAAGCTTTTGAATTTGCTAGGTGAGCGGGTAATATAATTAGAGCTTCTATTAGAGATATGACAAGTGTCAATATTACCACTACAGATACTTCTCCAAAAAACTCACCGATTCGACTGTCTAAAAACAAGAATAAAGAAAAGGCTAAAACAGTCGTTATTATTGCGGAAACAACTGGGGGAATTACTTCTAATACACCATCTATTGCTGCACGATAAGGACTCTTCCCTTTTTCATATTGCTGGTATATATTTTCTGCAATCACAATTCCATCATCCACAAGAATCCCGATAACGATGATCATTCCAAATGTAGATAGGATATTAACAGTTACTCCAAATAACGGAGCAAAAATGAACATTCCCAAAAATGAGACAGGAAGCCCAAATGCAACCCAAAAAGCCAATCTTGAATTGAGAAAAAGAGACAAAAATAGCAACACTAAAAGCATTCCTTGAAAAATGTTTTCTATCAATAATTTGTTTCTTTCTGTTAATACTACAGACTGGTCATTCAAAATTTGAATGTTGATATTAGTATTCTCAATATTGAATTTTTCAATATAATTTCTAACAGCCTCTGCTGAGGATATTACGTCTTCAGAATTGGTAGAATTTACAGAAATATTTACAGAGATATTATTGTCAATAAAAGTTCTATTGGGCGTTTCTGAAAATCTGTCTCTCACTTCTGCAACGTCTTTCAAATAAATTTTAGTCCCATCGGGTAGTCCTCGAACTTCAATATTTGACAACTCATCTGCATAATAAAATTTATTATTAGCACGAATTAAAAACTCTTCTGCATCTGTTTTAACTTGCCCTCCAGTTATAATAATATTGGATTTTGCTACCGCTTGTGCAATTGAAGAAAAGCTCAATCCATATGCTAAAAGCTTACTTTCATTCACCGCTATTTCAATTTCCTCATCTGGATATCCAGTAACATTAATTTGAGAAATTCCCTCAATTGCTCTTAAATCATTTTCAATTTGTCGCCCTATCTTTTTTAAACTTAAAAGAGAAATGTTTTCACCTACCAGTGCAAAGTTGATTGTTGATCGAATCTCCTCCCTTTTTGAAACTACTAATGGTTCCATTCCTGTGGGATAACTCGGAACACGATCAACAGCGTTTTTGACCTCTAAGAGCATGAAGTTGATGTCCCTTCCCTTTTCAATTTCAACAGTAATATTACCAGAATTTTCTCTGGAAACAGAGGTAACACGTTCTACTCCAATGAGCCCTTTTAAGTTATCTTCAATTTTCAAAACAACTCCTTCCTCCATTTCCAATGGAGATGCTCCAGGATATATTGCCGAAATTTGAATGATACGTGATTCAGAAAGCGGGAAAAAAGAAGATTTTAATGAGAGTACACCAATCGTTCCAAAAAGTAAAAAGGCTAAAATGACAATGTTAACAGCTACATGGTATTTTATGAAATAATCTATAATTTTTCTCATCCTGTTTTAGTTTTCAATTGCTAAAACTGTTGGGATTACTTCCATGCCACTATATGCTCCTATCAAAGGTTGTGCAATAATCAGCTCACCATTTTCTAAGCCTTTGACATAAGCAAGAGTCTCCGTATAATGTATGGCTTGTACTTTTTTATATTCAAGTATATTGTTTTTAACAACAAATAATTCTTGTTCCCCATTGAGTAAACCGCGATCAATTGCAAAAACTTCATCAAAAGTAGTAGCGTTGATACTTGCCTCTAAAAACACACCTTCCTTCAACTCTGGATTGCTTACTCGTATAAAAACCTCTACAGATTGGGTTTGTGTATTGACTTTAGCATTTATTCTTGCTACTGTGCCAGTATATGCTTGATTTGAATCAATAGAATTTAAAGTAACCTTGGCGCCCTCTTTAATTTTTTGAATATATGATTTTGGGAGTGAGACTTTTAACTCATATTGGTCTACAGCAATAAACTCTCCTAGTTGCTGTCCTGGTCTAACCAAAGATCCCTCAGTCATATTAGCACTGACTAAAACTCCATCAAAAGGAGCTTTTAATGTATAATACTGAAGATTCTGCTCTAGGTTTTGCAACGCATAATAAGAGGAAATTATTCCCCTCCCTGAAACAAAAAGACGTACGTTCTCTTTCATTTTAGGAAGTGGAGGTGTTGGTTTTTCTATGTCAAAATCCTTTAAAAATTGACTCCACTGCAAGTAGGCTTCCACAAAATCTAATTGTAAATCTGGAAGAACAGAAGTGATTAGGTTGTACAAAGATGCACGTTGAGCTTTCACGTTTGCACTGTAATCTGAAGCATCAATTTTCACTAATGTTTGCCCTGCCTTATATTTCTGACCCACCTTGAACAAGGGGTTGATCGTCTGCATCAATCCCTGAACTCTAGACGTTAAACTAACTCTTCGATAGGCCTGTAAAATACCATTTGATGGAATCTGAACTTGATAACTGCCATTGGTAACCTCACGGGTGTAAACCTCTTTAACAATGCTCTTACCCTCTTTTCGGTCTGGAGTATTTGCGTTAGCAATGGATTGTGAAAATTTAAAAGAGACGAATAGAATGGTAATTCCAAGGAAAAATAAAATCCACTTACGTAGATTTTTTAGTGATTTTGTATTAGTCATTATGTGTTTAAAAAGTAATTTTTTAATAGCTCGTAAAACAATTTTATCAAACTTTTTATGGTTAAAAAGACTTCATAGATATTCTGCTTAATCTTTTAGTAAAATTATGAATAAAATTTGTAAATAAGCTTGTGGCTATTTAATTGATTATGTCTTTAGACAAAATTGATGTGCAGAGGTTTAAATAAATTTTTATCTTGTTAGTATCAATTACAATATAAAATATGGAAGTATTAAATAATCTTTGGAATGAAATTGTTGGCTTTTTTGGTGTCAATCAATTTCTCAGCATATTAGAAACAAATGAATTTGATAAATTTTTAACCTATGACGGTATTGTTGCGCTCATAATCCCTGTAATTCCATTGTTATTGTTCTTAGAATTATTCCTAGGATTTGTTTATAAAAAACCTCAAACAAAGGTCTATAAAGTCATTTTCTTAATTTATTTATTTAATCGAATTGTGGGGAGATTTATTTCCATAGGAATGGTTGCGTTGTGCATAGGACTTCTTCAGCCCTTCGCCATCTTTAAAACTTCAAACACTTGGTATTGGTTTATTTATGGATACATAATTTGGGAATTTGCTCATTTTATTTATCATTTTCTCGCTCACAAAGTTCGCCTTTTTTGGTGTTTACATGCTACGCACCATTCTCCAGAGGAGATGAATCTTAGTGTCTCCCATGCGCACTTCTTTTTGGAAGGTCCTTATGCTAATTTTATACGGACCTCAATTTGTATAATAATGGGGCTTAGTCCTGAAATGCTTTTTACCATAATGTTTATTGATGGCACCTATGGTGCCTTCATCCATATAGGAGAAAATTTAATGAAAGATGCACGTCTAGGGTTTTTAAATAAATTCATTCTAACGCCTTCTCATCATCGCGTTCATCATGCTAAAAACCCTCTTTATTTGGACACGAATTATTGTAATTTATTGAACTTTTGGGATCGTATTTTTGGAACCTATCAAGAAGAAGATAACACCATAGAAATTGAATATGGAGTTACACGTGAAATAAAATCTGGGAATTTTATTGATGTCTATTTTGGAGAAATAATAAATCTTAGTAAAGATGTCTTTTATGCTCCGGGAATTATAAATAAATTTAAATATATTTTTTATCCTCCGGGCTGGCATCATTCAGGAAATCATCAAACCGCTAAAATTATACGGGCAGAATATTTAAAATCTTAATACACTGCCGAAAACTAAATCAATATTATTGTTCAAGACGCTACAGCGTTCAAATTATTTTTTGTTTTTTTGAGGAACGTTTTAGAAATAATTTAAAAATGAAATTAAACAACCGAGAACTCAGTAATAAAATTAGAGTTTACCATAGATACTTAGGCTTTTTTTTAGCGGGTATCATGTTCATGTATGCTTTAAGTGGAATTACTTTAACCTTTAGAGATAAGGATTATTTCAAAAAAGAGGTAGTTGTTGAAAAAGTTATGGAAAAGGATTTAGAAAAACCACCCATGATACGAGGAGCAAAAAATATTGAATACAATAAGCAAACAGGCGAAATTAAATACATACAAATGCAACCCCCGAAGATATTGGGAATGATAGAAAAAATGCACAAAGCTACCTCGTCCACACCACTGTACTTTTTAAATGTATTTTTTGGTATTGCTTTACTCTTTTTTGTGTTTTCTGCCTATTGGATGTTTCTACCTCAAACCGAGATTTTCAAAAAAGCTATTTACTTTACACTAGGTGGTATTTTACTTTCTTTGTTAATGATCTTGATTTAAAATTGAATTCTAATTTTAGGGTGGTCACAATAAATTAGTTTAAAAAATAATAGATAATAAGCTGAAAAAGAGAAATTTAATTTAACTTTATTCAATAAACTATATTTGAAAATGTACAAATTATATTTTACTTTACTTTTAACTGTCTTTTTTGTTTCTTCATCGTTTACATCTTTAAATTCTGCAGAAGACTTTGTTTATTTATGTAATAAACCTGGACAAAAATGTTATTACCTTTTTCCTTGTCAGGAATTGAGAGAAACATGTAATAGTGTAAATGGAAAATTATTCAAAGTTCCATTAAGCAGAGCAATTCAAATGAAAAGAGAAAAATGTGATTGC
>JABGUL010000030.1 GCA_018646605.1 Flavobacteriaceae bacterium | reverse complement strand
ATCAAAGTGCCAAAGATTACAAAATATAAAGCAATAGTGATTGCCGGGGGTAATAATGTCTGCGGCCAGATACGAGTAAATCTTCTAATCTCTTTTACCAAAATGGTAACAAAAGCTATCCACTGCTCTCTAAAATTCATCTAGATGCCTCTTCAGCTTTTTCTTCGTGGGGCTGGACAAGCGAAATAAACAATTCTTCTAATCTATTAGTCTTGTTTTTCATGCTCAGAATCTGAATATCTTGAGCGGTCAGGTTCGCAAATAGCGCATTCAGGGACTGATGCTTTTCAATCTCGACTTCAAAGCTATTGGAATTAATCAGATGCCCTTTATAGCCGTCCATTCTCGGTAATTCAATTAATTTTTCATGTGTATCAAAAATAAAGAACTCCGTGTTGAGCTGTCGTAACAACTCACGCATTGAAGTATTCTGAATAATTTTTCCACGATCAATAATTGCGACATTTCGACACAAACTTTCAGCTTCTTCCAGGTAATGAGTAGTTAGGATTATTGTTGTCCCGCCCTCGTTGATTTTCCTAAGAAACTCCCACATAGATCGTCTTAACTCTATATCGACACCAGCTGTAGGCTCATCCAGAATAAGTAATTTTGGCTCATGGATAAGAGCTCTTGCTATCATAAGTCGCCTTTTCATTCCTCCTGAAAGCATTCGCGGGGTCTGGTCACGTTTGTCCCACAAACCTAAAAGTTTTAGATATTTTTCTGCTCTTTTTTCAGACAATTTTCCCGGAAGGCCAAAATATCCACCCTGAGTCCTGACGATATCAAAAATCTTTTCAAACTGGTTAAAATTAAACTCTTGCGGAACAACCCCAATATTTTTTTTAACTAATGAGAAATCATCGTCTATATTTGCCTCAAATACGCTAACCTTGCCAGAAGTTTTTTTAACTAAAGAGCAAATAATACCTAAAATTGTTGATTTTCCAGCTCCATTTGGCCCCAAAAGTGCAAAAAAATCCCCTTGCTGAACCTCAATATCAACGCCTCTTAATGCCTGGAATCCATTACTGTACTCCTTGTTTAGGCTTGTAATGCATAGGGCTAATTTATTCATAGATTGATATTCTACCTTTAACTGCGACTTGAGGTTTAATCATAAATGGTTGTCTGCATAAAAAATTTAACGGTCTAAGAGCGCACCTTAAGTATTTAATTAAAAAGATCAGTCTAGTATGCGCAAAAAAAGAATAGACATTATTTTCTGTATGGTGTGGGAAAATAACAACTATAAAATATGAGCCAAAAAAAAATGTAATACCTAATTTGATATTACACTTCTTAATTGGAGCGGGAAACCGGGTTCGAACCGGCGACCTCAACCTTGGCAAGGTTGCGCTCTACCAACTGAGCTATTCCCGCGTTTTCTTTGTCATAAAAAACAAAGTAACGAAAAATGGCGTCCCGTAGGGGAGTCGAACCCCTGTTACCGCCGTGAAAGGGCGGTGTCCTAGGCCTCTAGACGAACGGGACCAAAATTTTCCCATAAAGACAATATGTCTTCTTTAAAAAAGGGAGGCGCGCATTCTATGAAGCAGGCTCTATGCTGTCAAGCCCACTCTTTAACTTAATCAACTTAATCTAAGTTGAAAAAAATATTCAAACTTAAACGCAATCTACGTTTTATGTTTTGACTAAATTAAGGGAAAGAGAATTTATGCAATATCGCAAACCTGTTGGTTTTGGTCCATCTGTAAACACGTGGCCCAGATGAGCCCCGCAGTTAGCGCATAGTGCTTCCGTACGAACCATTCCATGACTATGGTCTGAGTTTTCATTAACCGCATGCTTATCAATTACATCAAAAAAACTAGGCCATCCAGAACCAGAATCATACTTTTTTTCTGAATGAAACAAAGGCTTACTACAACAACAACATGCATAAATTCCTGCAGCTTTTTCATCGTTGAGTTGCCCAGAAAAAGCTCGCTCTGTTCCTTTTTCCCAGCAAATATTAAATTCCTCAGAAGTCAGTTTTTTTCGCCAAATTTCTTTACTAGTATTTTTGTCATTCATAACATCTATCTCCTACTTTTCTTAGCTATAGAATCAATTTGATATACAATAGATGAATTATCATCACACGACAGCTTTCAATAAGATTTATATGCAACATATTAAGAAATCAAGCAAACTAAACAATGTCTGTTACGATATTCGCGGTCCAATTCATGATCATGCCAATCGTCTAGAAGAAGATGGCCATCGTATTCT
>JABGUL010000005.1 GCA_018646605.1 Flavobacteriaceae bacterium | reverse complement strand
TATCAAATTTAATTTTTACTAATTTATTAATTTATGAAAAACATCATTGTTTTAGGAGCTGGCATGGTAGGAAGTGCTATCGCAATTGACCTATCAAAAACACACAACGTAAGCCTTACAGATTTAAACCAAGATGCCTTAATAAAAGCTTCTCAAAAATGCAGTAACCTTGAAACCTTTTTACTAGACGTTACCAAGAAATTGATACTACAAAAAACCATTAAGGATTTTGATTTAGTAGTTTGTGCTGTCCCAGGATTCCTGGGGTTTGAAACCCTCAAGTCAATTATTGAAGCTGAGATGAATGTTGTTGACATATCCTTCTTTTCAGAAAACTCATTAGAATTAGACGCATTAGCAAAAGAAAAAAACATAACAGCTATTGTAGATTGTGGTGTCGCTCCAGGTATGGATAATATTATTTTAGGACATTATAATGAGAAAATGAAGCTAACGGATTTTGAATGTTTAGTAGGGGGACTACCCAAAGTAAAAAAATGGCCCTTTTGTTATAAGGCTCCATTTTCTCCGGTAGACGTTATTGAGGAATATACTCGTCCAGCGCGATATGTTGAGAATGGAGAAATGATTACTAGAGAAGCGCTAACAGATTGTGAACATATAGAATTTCAAGGCGTTGGTACCTTAGAGTCATTTAACTCAGACGGCTTGCGATCTATAATATTTACTATGCCTCATATTAAAAATATGAAAGAGAAAACCTTGAGATATCCTGGACACGTAGAATATGTTCAGGTATTGAAGCAAAGTGGTTTTTTTGACACTACCGAAATAGAGATTAATGGTAATAAAGTGTCACCATTAGAGGTGACAAGTAAAGTATTATTTAATGAATGGAAGTTAGGCGATACCGAGGAAGAAATTACGGTGATGCGAATAACGCTAAAAGGAGAGAATTTAGCAGGAAAAATTGAAGAGGTTGTCTATACATTACACGATCAATATTGTAGAGAAACAAATACTTCTTCAATGGCGCGAACAACAGGTTATACCGCTGCAGCTGCAGCCAATATTCTTTTAGAAAATAAGTTTTCAGAGAAAGGAGTTTTTCCTCCAGAATTAATTGGTAAACATGAAGTTTGTTTTTATTATTTTCTTAGTTACTTAGAACAAAGAAATATAATTTATCAAAAAAAGTCTAAAATACTTGAATAGTTTTTTATCAAAAAATTCCAGTTCAAGCTATTTACTATTTATATTTGAGTAATGAATAAAGCCTTATTACTTAACGTTAAAAATTTATCTATTTCTTTTGGTAACACAAAAAATAGTGTTGAGGCAGTGCATTCTATTTCTTTTCATATTAATAGAAATGAAATACTTGGCGTTGTAGGGGAGTCTGGCTCGGGAAAGTCAGTGACCGCGATGACAATTTTAGGTCTATTATCGAAAAAAGAATCTTTAGTAAGTGGCGAATTGCTATTTGAGGGGCAAGATTTATTGAAGCAAACTAATGAACATATAAGAAAGGTAAGAGGAAGCAAAATTGCTATGATATTTCAGGAGCCAATGACTGCATTGAACCCTTCTATGACCTGTGGAGAACAAGTTTCAGAGATTATTAGATTACACTTAAAACAGCCTAAATCAAAAATAAAAAAAGAAGTTATTTCATTATTCAAGAAAGTAAAACTTCCACGTCCTGACGAGATTTACAATAGCTATCCACATCAAATAAGTGGAGGGCAAATGCAACGAGTAATGATCGCTATGGCGATAGCTTGTAAACCAAAATTATTGATTGCTGACGAACCTACAACCGCTCTTGACGTAACGGTTCAAAAAGAAATTATAGCCCTTCTAAAAGAAATTCAAAAAGAGACAAAAATGAGTTTACTTTTTATATCTCATGATTTAGGCTTGGTTTCACAAATTGCTGATCGAACACTAGTTATGTATCAAGGCAATATTGTTGAAGAAGGTACTGTTCACGAAATCTTTAAAGCTCCCAAAAAAACATATACAAAAGCTTTAATGTCTTCTCGACCAGGATTGAAAGGGAGATTGAAAGTGCTGCCAACAATTAGCTCATTAGCTAAAAAAGAGTTTAACCCTATTGAAATAACGCCACAGGAAAGAGCATTTAAACATAAAAATATATATACCAAAACACCTATTTTAGAAATTTTAAACATAAAAAAAGAATATTATTCGGATGCTGGATTTTTAAATAAAAAGAAAATAGTTAAAGCCGTTGACGATATAAGTTTTAAAGTTTTTGAAGGAGAAACCTTAGGATTAGTTGGAGAATCTGGATGTGGAAAATCAACATTAGGTAGGGTTATTTTACAACTGGATAAATCAACAAGCGGAAGTATTAAATACAAGGACAAAGAGCTCACGACTTTATCGTCCAACGAATTGAGAAAACTTAGAAAAGATATTCAGCTGATTTTTCAAGATCCTTATTCATCACTTAATCCGAGGATGTTAATAGGAGAAACAATTATGGAACCTATGCAAGTTCATCAAATAGGGAAAAATGATCGAGAAAGAAAAAATAAGGTTATTAGTATTTTAAAAAGTGTAGAGTTGGATGCCAGTTTTTTTAACAGATATCCACATGAATTATCTGGAGGGCAGAGACAACGAGTTGGTATTGCAAGAACCATTGCTATGGAACCAAAGCTGATTGTATGTGATGAATCTGTATCTGCTTTAGACATCTCTGTTCAAGCTCAAGTACTTAATTTATTAAACGAGTTAAAAGAAGATTATGGATTCACTTACATTTTTATATCACATGATTTAGCTGTTGTTAAGTTTATGGCGGATCAACTGTTAGTTATGAAAGATGGAAAGATTGAGGAAATTGGTGACGCTGACGAAATTTATGCAAACCCTAACAAAGAATATACTCAAAAATTAATTGAATCCATCCCTAAGGGAATTTGAAATTCATTTAAATAATAAACTACTTTATTGAAACAAATAGATTGATTTTTTAACTCATTGTTAAAACTTTATTTCTGGAATGTCTCCTTCAATGATTAAGTTCCCTTCTGTAGCTTTTTTAATTTCTTCGATACTCACACCAGGTGCTCTTTCTAAAAGATGAAAGGAATTGTTAACAATTTCAAGCACTGCAAGATTGCTTACTATTTTTTTTACACAGTTAACGCCTGTTAAGGGCAAGCTACATTTTTTTAATAATTTAGAATCGCCAGCTCTGTTTGTATGCGTCATTGCTACAATAATATTTTCTGCAGAAGCAACTAAGTCCATAGCTCCTCCCATTCCTTTTACCATTTTTCCGGGAATTTTCCAATTAGCGATATCGCCATTTTGAGATACTTCCATCGCACCAAGAATCGTTAAATCAACATGTTGCCCTCTAATCATTGAAAAACTCATAGCTGAATCAAAAAAAGAAGCTCCGGGCAATGTCGTAATAGTTTGTTTGCCTGCATTAATTAAATCTGGGTCTTCATCACCTTCAAAAGGGAAAGGCCCCATTCCCAATACACCATTTTCGCTTTGAAAATCTACTTCGATATCTTTTCTCACAAAATTTGCCACTAAAGTCGGAATGCCTATTCCTAAATTTACGTAGTAACCGTCCTTAACCTCCTTTGCTATTCTTTGAGCTATTTGTTCTTTACTTAATGCCATTAATTTCGCTTTCTTACCGTTAATTGTTCAATACGTTTTTCATAGTTATTTCCTTGAAATATTCTTTGGATAAAAATTCCAGGGATATGAATTTGGTTGGGATCAAGAGACCCAACAGGAACCAACTCTTCCACTTCAGCAACTGTAATTTTTGCGGCCCCACACATATTTGGGTTAAAGTTACGCGCACTGCCTTTAAAAATTAAATTACCAGCAGCGTCCCCTTTCCAAGCTTTTACAAATGCAAAATCAGCGTTAAAAGCGTGTTCTAAAAGGTGCATTTTACCATTAAAATCTCTACTTTCTTTGTTCTGTGCGACTTCAGTACCATAGCCTGCGGGAGTATAAAAAGCAGGAATTCCACTTTGGGCAGCTCTACAACGTTGAGCCAAAGTACCTTGAGGAATTAATTCAACGTCTAATTCTCCACTTAGCATTTGCCGCTCAAACTCCGCATTTTCACCAACATAAGACGAAATCATTTTTCGAATTTGTTTTTTTTGGAGTAATAATCCTAAACCAAACTCGTCCACTCCTGCATTATTAGATATGCAAGTAACATCTTTT
>JABGUL010000029.1 GCA_018646605.1 Flavobacteriaceae bacterium | reverse complement strand
GTTAACTTTGATTGCCTTATCTGTGAGATAGTCATAGAATCCTTTTGCTTCTTCTCTTTTATTAATATTTTTTAATGTTATGGCTTTTGGGAAGAATTTTTGGAAGTGACTGAGCATTGTAGTGTAACTGGCTCTTGAACTCTTGTCCTTTATTCTTTTAATCTCTTTAACTAAGTATGCATAAACAATTGTCTTGCTTTTCTCTGTATCCTCTAGGTTGTATTCTCCATTTATGATTCTCTTTTCCCATTGATTAGCTATTAGTTGAACTTTCTCCTTAATGTCCTTATTTTGCTGTCTCTCTATTGGAGTTCTTGGGTTTGTAATCAAATGAAAATCTAAAACCTTACTTGGTCTATGTTGCTTGACCTTTCCATCAATGTCGGTATATCTTCCTCCGTTGTACCTAAGCCTTATGGAGGTAGTTCCATTACTGTTTATTATGTACTCTTTTTTGTTTCTGGACATCCTATAATGGGCAAAATATTTTAAATGGGCACAATTAATTGTTTAAATGGGCACACTATGGGCATAAATATAAGAATTTAATCTAACTTAATGAAATTTAATAGTAATAGAATATCAGTAAAAGTAAGCTGTTAGGAAGCTAATAGAGTTTAATGGTTATAGCTCCATATACTCTACAATTATTTGACCTAAATTCCAACTAGGAATAAAAAAAGTAAACGGGGAGGGTTCTAATACTTCTTTGAAGATACGATCTTGGAGAACGGTTGAGTTTCCAGTTATAAGGGTAACTGAAAAAGGACCTTTTTCTTTTTCTATTCTTAAAAATTCGTGGACAGCTTCCAAAGCTTCTTTATGGCGAATTCCGTGTAAATCTAAATTCTTAATAGTAATAAATATTTTAATTTCTTGTGGATATATACCTTTCGATGTGCATTTGGTCTAATGCATCAGAATCACCGTATTTTTCCCTCAATTCTGTTAAACGAAGATGCATCTTTTTTTGTACTGCTTTATACTCTTTTTTTCCATATAAATTATTCATTTCTGATGGATCTTGTTCAAGATCATAGAGTTCCCATTCGTCAATATCGTAGTAAAAATGAATTAATTTATAACGATTGGTTCGAACACCATAGTGTCTTTTTACCATATGTACAGAGGGGTATTCATAATAGGTGTAATAGATGGCATCACGCCCTTTAGTGGTCTTTTGGTTTACAATATTACGAAAGGATTCACCCTGAAGATCTTTAGCAATAGGTACTTCTGCATAATCCAAAAAGGTAGGGGCAAAATCTAAGTTTTGAATCAGTGCATCGACTTTAGAATTCGCAGGAATTTCTTTTGGGTAGCGCATCAGAAGGGGAGTACGCAGTGACTCTTCATACATGAACCGCTTATCAAACCACCCGTGTTCTCCTAAATAAAAACCTTGATCTGAGGTGTAAACTACAATAGTGTTTTCTGTTAAGCCTTCCTGATCCAAGTAATCCAAAATCTCTCCAACACCGTCATCTACTGATTGAATGGTGCGTAAATAATCTTTTATATAGCGATTAAATTTCCACAGAGCCAGTTCATTTCCTTCTAGATTTTGAGTTTTCATAGCCTCATTTTTAGGGGTATAGGCATTGAGCCAAGCTTTTTTTTGCTCAGGGGAAAAGCGTTCCAATTCATTTTCAAATCCGGTATCGTTACCGTAAGGATCGGTCAGCATTTTAAAATCATGACCCCATCTTCCATGGCCTCCGTTTCCATGTGCTACCGCTATTTGCTCTTCTGAAGCTGCAATGAGCATTTCTTGAGTTTTGGCAGCGGTACCTCTATTGGCGTAATCATCAAAAAAGTTTGTGGGTGGCTCAAAGGTTTTATCATCAAATAAGGTAAGGTACTTCTCTTCTGGTTTCCAATTTCTGTGTGGTGCTTTTTGGTGATACAATAGCAAGAAAGGTTTGTTGGGATCTCTTTTGTTTTTAAGCCAATCCAAACTTAATTTTGTGGTAATAGTAGTTACATACCCTTCTATTCTTTTTTTGATTCCATCAATCAGAAAATCAGGATTGTAGTAATGTCCCTGCCCTGGGAGAACGGCCGAATAATCAAATCCTTGAGGCAATCCTCTCAGATGAATCTTTCCCACCATTGCGGTTTGATACCCTGCAGACTGCAATTGTTTGGCAAAATTATCTTGATCCCAGTTAAAATCTTGGATGTTATCTACTTTACCATTTACAAAACTATGTTTTCCTGTAAGCATTACTGCTCGGCTTGGAGCACATATAGAATTGGTAACAAAACCTTTATCAAATCGGGCCCCTTCATTTGCAATACGATCAATATTTGGAGTGTTATTTAGACCATGACCATAAGCACTTATTGCCTGATAGGCATGATCATCAGACATGATAAAAACAATGTTTGGGGGGGTTTGTTTTTTTGTACAAGAACTAAAAAAAAGAACGCATATAGCAAGAGATACTAGCTTTTTCAAGGGATGATTTTTTAATTATCTACTAAAGATAAAAAAAGCGTTTGAATTGAATTAATTGTTATACCCAAAACGCTTTAGTTGCTGCGAATTGGTACGCCAATTTTTAGACACCTTCACATACAGCTCAAGGTGTATTTGTTTTCCAAAAAAGGCTTCTAAAGATTTTCTTGCTCCTATTCCTACCCGCTTCAGGGCACTTCCTTTATGGCCGATGATAATCCCCTTTTGAGTTTCTCGTTCCACCATTATGACGGATCTTATCTTAATAATTTTTGAATCTTCAAGAAAATCCTCCGTAACCACTTCTACTGCATATGGGATTTCTTTGGAGTATAATTCTAGAATTTGTTCTCGAATGGATTCATTGACAAAAAATCGCTCGGGCTTGTCGGTCAATTGATCTTTTGGAAAATATGCCGGAGATTCAGGTAGGTGACCAATTAGAATATCTAATAATTCAGGAACAAAGAATCCTGTAAGTGCAGAAATTGGATATACGGTAGCCTTTGGGAACTCAGTTTGCCAATGCAATACAGAAGCCTCCAGAGCCTCTTGTGAAATGAGATCGATTTTATTGATTAGAATAAGTAAAGGTGCTTTTGTTTTTTTTATTTTTTCAAACAGCTTTTCGTCTTTGAGTTCGGTTTCCTCTGGCGACACTAAATAGACTAAAACATCCCCATCAATAAGTGCTTCTTTGACAAAATTCATCATCGAAGTTTGCATTTCATAGGCTGGCTTAATAACTCCAGGGGTGTCCGAAAGTACCATTTGAAAATCATCTCCATTTATTATTCCCAAAATACGATGGCGTGTTGTCTGAGCTTTTGCTGTTATTATCGACAGTTCCTTCCCTACTAGTGCATTCATAAGAGTAGACTTTCCAACATTGGGATTCCCTATAATAGAAATAAAACCAGATTTATGCTTTTTCTGTTCCAATTTTTTAGCTTCTGTTTTGATTAAAAAAAACCTCCAAAGAGGAGGGTTGTGGCAGATAATTCCATACAAATATCGAACATTCGTTTCACTCTGCAGAGATTTTAAAGATACAATCTATTTGATTAAAAACTTATGCCTTATGATTATTTATACTGTTTAGATTGTTTTTGGACACGCTGTTTCTATTGGACAAACCCAATAGAAAAAAACTCATAGATAACTGAAAACCTTCCTTTTTTATAGATAATTCATTCGAAATATCAAACATTAGTTTTACCTAGAGCGATTTTGACCTACTGCACATCAAATAAAATTGCTGATTCATGAAGTTTAAAGAATTAGTTAAAATGTAACGTTTGCGTATCATTAAAAAAAATGTTACGTTTGCGTTACATTAATTAAAGATATATTATGGATCAAAATATTATTATACCACTTTTTGGAATGCTAACCGGAATCATAATTCCACTTGCTGTATTTTTCTGGCAGTATAAAGAAAGTAAGGATAAGAATAAAACTATAATAGAGATTTCCAAACATTTAGATGACTCTTCTAAATTAGAAGAATTGCTGAGTATTTTTGATGAAAGAAAAAAGCAGCCAATAGATTATCGCAGAAACGGGATCATCACAATTTTTGTTGGTATTGGTCTATACCTTCTTGGATATTATGCATTTGGTAATATACTAAAAGGTGTTGGTGCTTTGGTTGGATTAATTGGGATTGGAACAATGATCGCAGGATATCTCTATCCAAAGACTGGAAAAGAATTAACGGATGCTGTTGAAAAATATGAAAAGAAATAACTATGGGCAGGAACCATTCAAAGCTTTTAAATAATTTAGAGCAACTGAGGAAGTCTTTCGGTTTAACTCAGCAAGAATTATCTATAAAAGCGGAGGTATCAAGAAAGAGCATTAATGCCATTGAAAATGGAGTATATATCCCGTCTACTGTGTT
>JABGUL010000028.1 GCA_018646605.1 Flavobacteriaceae bacterium | reverse complement strand
TGAGAATTCAGTTACTGCTGATTCTGATCCAACTCAAAGCATTACTGCCTCAACTAATAATAATAATGTTGCTATTGAAAATGGAGAAGTTAATTATAGAGTTCAGATTTGCGCACTAAGAAAAAAGGTTACTACAGATTACTTTGTTAAAAGCCACCAAATCAATGAAAAAATCTACTTAAACATGCATCAGGGTTGGCATAAATACACAGTTGGTAACTTTAACCAATATGTTGGAGCTAGAGACCACAGAGAAGACATTAGAAATAACAAGAAAATTAAAGGACCATTTGTTACTGCTTACAATAACGGAACAAGAATTACTGTTCAAGAAGCTTTAATGATTACAAAAGACAAATGGGTACAATAGGCCTATTAAAATAATTAAGGGAGTATCCCATGAACTGTGTAACTACGTTTTCACGGTTTAAGGTTTAGCCTCGAATTAACTGATTCAATTTTTCTTTGAATCAGTTAATTGAGGAGCCTCCGGCAGGACCATTATTTGATAAGTGTGTTTAAAAAGAAGTATTAATTTTAAACATAATTATATCATGATGAACAAAGACGATTTATTAAACGATGACTTTCTAAAGTCGTTTAAAGATGGCAAAGAGCTGAACAGTTTTTTACAGGAGTTACAAAAAAGAGCTACTGAAAAAATGCTAGAAGCAGAATTAGATTCTCATCTAGACTACGAAAAAAATCAACCAGCTCGGTCCAGTAACCGAAGGAATGGTTATGGAGCCAAAACAATCAAGAACAGCTATGGAGAAGCTGAAATACAAGTACCTAGAGACAGAGAAGGTAGTTTTGACCCTCAACTTATTCCCAAGCGAAAAGGAATGGCAGCTGGCATTGAAACCATCATCATATCCTTGTATGCTAAAGGAATGAGTAACTATGATATAGAAGAACAGATTAAGGATTTGTATGATATTAAAGTTTCTACTTCTACTATTTCAAGAATAACAGACGCTATAAAGTCGGACATTATTGCCTGGCAGAATCGCCCTTTAGAAGAGCAATATTTAATAGTCTGGATGGACGGCATTGTCTTCAAGGTTCGTGAAAACTCTAAGGTCATTAACAAAACCGTATACATTGCTGTAGGGTTAAGAATCGACGGTAAAAAAGAGGTGCTAGGCCTTTGGTTAGGCAAAAATGAATCTTCTTCTTTTTGGATGAGTGTGCTTACTGATATTAAAGCCAGGGGAGTTCAAGACATCTTAATTACAGCGACTGACAACCTGAATGGCTTTACACAGACTATTCAAAGTGTATTCCCAAATGCAGTCACTCAAATTTGTGTGGTCCATCAAATCAGAAACTCTGGGAAGTACGTTGTTTGGAAAGACAAAAAGGAATTTTCTAGTGATTTAAAGGCTGTTTATGCAGCACCTACTAAACAAGCAGCTGCCGCAGCATTAGATGACCTTGAGAAGAAATGGGATAGTAAATATAGCTATGCAATTAAAAGTTGGAGAGAGAATTGGGAGGAACTTACAGTGTTTTTTGAGTTCCCTTTAGAAATTAGAAAAATAATTTACACCACTAATTTAATTGAGAATTTGAATGGGAAAATCAGAAAATACACTAAAAATAAATTGTCTTTCCCAACGGATGATGCAGTGATGAAATCTGTTTTTCTGGCAGTAAATGAAGCAACTAAAAAATGGAATATGCCAATCAGAAATTGGGGAATTATCCTAAATCAATTTTTGGCTATATTTGAAAACAGAATTAAAGTGTAATGAAGCAACTTACACACTTAGTGAAATAGTGTCTTTAACAATTCACCATTCAGATCGAGTACTCAAGTCTTGTTTTTCCATTTATTAAAAAAAAGTTAGATAATCATAAGATTAACCCGTTCATAACCTATGGTTATTGTTGCTATCAAAATGCCGTAAGAATGGAAAAGAGCTCGAAACGAGAATCACACAATCAATTCATTTTTATAATAACACAAGACAACGTCAAATTTTTAGCCATAAAACCTAAATTTTATTCACGAAAAGACCGAAGTAGAAAATCTACTTCGGTCTAATTCATTATCTTTCAAAACTATCAACCTATCTCAGGATGACTCACAATACAGCTTATTATTATTTAGCTTGAGCAAATAATTCAGCTACTTTCCCCCAATTTACCACATTAAAAAATGCGTTAATGTAGTCAGGTCTTCTAT
>JABGUL010000004.1 GCA_018646605.1 Flavobacteriaceae bacterium | reverse complement strand
TCAGAGGCACTCATAATCCTGAATGAAGGAGTTGTGATAAGACCATTGAGTTTTAATATCCTATACACACTCGACTCACTGATATAATAACTGTATTTATCTATGATATGCCATGCCAGCTCTCTAGATGATAACTCAGGACGTTCTAAAGCAATCTCAACCACTTTATCTCTGTCAGCTAAGTTGATCTTATTCCAGACTTCTTTCCTATTACCAGACCTTCAAACAGCTAACCAAAGAAGCCAAGTTAATCTACTGTTTCCTAGAAGCACATTGCAGTACTGCTGGCTTTCTTCAAGCAGATGAATCAGACATCGCTAATGGTATTGGATTAGAGCATAGACCTAGTCTTAATCCCTTTGGTAATATCATCGTTCTCGCAATGAAAGAACTAGAAAATTCTGGCTTTATCGCTCAAGGAGATCATGACTTTATCTTAGTCAAGGGAACGCACAAAAAGCGAGCGTATGGCAAGCTAAAAGTAAGTGACAAGGCTAAGGATTATTACAGGGTTGGAGTACTCAAATCTGGGATGCATACAGCCGTTTTAAAGGAGATTAATATTACTTGTGATTTGTTCCTCTCAGGAGGTGATATTAGAGGATTTTGAGGGTATGCTGTTTGATTTATAAGATAACTCTGGGATTGTGGTGTCTTGGAAGTTTTTATATTACATTCAGGAAATGAAAAAATCTCTTATCAAATATCAAGACCTCTTCTCATTTGTAGGGGTTTTTACGCTCATGGCTGGTATCATTCCTTTAAAGGATTATTATAAAGGCTTGGGTCATGAGTTTTTATTCTCGGAATCATTTATTTTATTTAATTATTATGAATTAATAATGTACTCAATTAGCCTAGTGTCATTGACATTATCTACCGCTGGTTGGTTCTTATCGAAGAAAGAACAAAAGAATAAAAATAAATAATGTAATTGATGAAACCGAGTAAATCTATGATCTACAAGCCTCACACTCAGGATCATCTATGGAGTAGCTTCCTCCTACGCATTCTAGTTTTAGCCTATGGATCTTATCTTTAATATCCATATCTTTAAACATATCACCAGTAAGTTAGAATTCTAACTATACTATTTCCTCTTCTTTAGTCATCTATCGGTTTTTAGTGGTTTTTTTTAACGGCTTTATCCCCCAACTGAGTATTACTCATTAAGGTTAGTAGGGAATGCCATGGTAAGATTAAGACACTAAAATTTATACACACGTAACTTCGGTACATTTGAAAAATTAAAGTCCCTCTGACGATTTAAATTTTCTCTAACTTCGTTTAGAAGGGAGATAAAAGTATTACGTATATTTTCTCGTTGTACCACATTATAAACTAACCAATATGAAAAGAATATTTACAGTTTTTTTAGTAATGATAATTTGTTCGCATTCTTACGGACAAAAACCAAGAGCAAGATATTTAGGAGTTCCATTTGTTGGTACAACAGGAGAATTCAATGCTATTACAGATGTTGAAGGAGTTGAAGTAGGGTATAGCACTATAATTTCTGGAGAAGGGGAAAATATTATTGGCAAGGGACCTGTAAGAACTGGAGTTACTGCAATATTTCCAAGAGGAAAAGCCAAAAAATTTAGTCCTGTTTATGCCAATTGGTATAGTCTTAATGGAAATGGAGAAATGACAGGGACAACTTGGGTAACTGAATCTGGTTTTTTAGAAACACCGATTATGATAACTAATACCAATAGTGTTGGAGTTGTTCGAGATGCGGTATTGAAGTGGTATGTAGATACGGATTGGTATAGTGGAGAAGATTGGTGGTATACGTATCCTGTGGTAGCTGAAACTTATGATGGATTCCTTAATGACATTTATGGTTTTCACGTTAAAGAAGAAAATGTTTTGGAAGCTATAAATAATTCATCGGGCGGAAAGATTGCTGAAGGTAATGTTGGCGGAGGAACAGGAATGATGTGCTTGGGCTTTAAGGGAGGAACAGGAACTTCTTCAAGAGTATTTAAAATTAAGGATTCAACATATACAGTTGGAGCAATTGTCCAATCCAATTTTGGAGCTAAAAGAAACCTATCAATCGCAGGCGTTCAAGTCGGAATTGAATTAAAAGACACTTTAAATTATGTATTCAATGCGCCACCGAAATCAAGGAGACAAGAAGGCGATGGTTCTATTATAGTAATAGTTGCGACAGATATACCTCTTTTGCCGCATCAATTAAAAAGAATTGCTAAAAGAATTCCATTAGGAGTTGGCATTGTGGGCGGACGTGGCAGCAATGGTTCTGGAGATATTTTTTTAGCCTTCTCAACTGCAAATGAAAATGCATTTAATCGAGATGAAACTACAACAGTTGAATCAATGGCTAATGACCAACTAATGCCAGTTTTTGAAGCAACCGTTCAAGCGGTTGAGGAAGCGATTATCAATGCGATGTTAGCTGCTGAAACCATGGAAGGAATTAATGGAAATAAAGCATACGCCTTGCCTCACGATTTACTCATAAAGACATTAAAAAATTATAATCGGATAAAAGAATAACATGGTACAACAATATATGTAAAAAATAGGCGAAAAATCAGGAAAATTAAGGTTTTTGGCTCGTATCAAACTTTGTGCTTAACCGAAAGTTCAATGCTTAGAAATCGCCTACTTTTCATATACTAAACGTTAAAAGTAATTTAAAATCGCTGACTAATCATTAACAAAATCATTCCTCCCAATATAATCCTTATCATCTTATAGAAAGGGATAAACCATTATCTATAGCGCTCATATAAGCCTCTATAAAGCATTCCCTTTCCCACTAAATAAGAATTACAATTCTATAATGATACGTCTTCACAATAGCTTTACACCTCATCTAAATCTGGCTCAAATCTGGGATATACACAGCTGTTCTAAAGGAGATTAATAGTACTTGTGAGTGTTTCTCTAAAGAGGTTATATTGGAGAAGTTTGAGACTTATTTTGAGGTGTTAGAGAGGGAGGTATTTGATGAGATGTTGAGGTGAGGGGTACTGTTTGATTTGTGTATAACCTCTTGGGTGTGGTGTCTCAGGAATTTTTTAAACACTTTTTAAGTAACTAGTTTTAAATTTTAATTACATTGCAAACTTTTACACCTAATCCACATCATTGAGTTACTTATGAAAATTTAGAAAAATTATAAAAAGAATATTATTATGGCTAATTTATTGAAATTAAAAAGTGTATTAATCCTTTTTGCTAGTTTCTACCTTGCGAGTTGTTCAGAGGATACCATGATTGAGGGAGAGACGGCTGTCGTAACAATGAGAAATTTTGCTCAAGCGGATGCAGGGTCTTATCTACCTCAAACAGGTGAAATAAAAAGGATATCCAATGAGGTATCGGATAATTGGGAATCAACCGTTTTTAAGATGGAGGAAGGGCAAATGGTTCTTTGCGATGATTGCAACATGGATGACTTCGAGATTACCCAAGTGTTCCTTTGTAATGATCGTCCTAACTGTGATGGGTTAACACTGAACCAATTGTACTCGAATGGCTCCGCTACAAATGCAACCCATACGTTTACAGGAAAAGATGTTATTGGTATTGATATGAATTACAATGGTGAATATGTGCGAATGAGTGATATTGATGTGTTTAGCCAATCACAGGATAGAGAATATTCATATGCAGGTGAACTAGGTGTAAGTGTCTTTGCCAATGAAAGCACAGGGAAAACATCGGCTGTTTATAATTTTCCTATTCTGAGTAACGAAGATGATCCAGAAAATTCTTTATCGGGAATGTGGATGAGAATTGTGCTAGACTTTAATTCGGGCTTGTAATATGGTGTTTCAGGAGTTTTTTTTAACATTATTTAATAAGCCATTTTAACATTCTTTATGAGAATTTAAAGTGAAAAACGATCCATCCTTATCAATTTTGAATGTTTATATAAGTTTTTAGTTTTTAGTTGGTTTTTAAGGGCATGATTAGCAGGCTTCTCTCTTTCTGTTTTGATTGCCCTTTTTTTATGATCTACAAACTTCACACTCAGGATCATCAATTAAAGACTTTTAAGAATTTAGTGAATATCCTATAACTACTGATTTAGCAATTTGTCGTGTAATTTTTTTGTGCCTATTCTAAAGCATAAGACAGTCTCAATTTTTTTATAAAATTGTCACAACATTTAGTAATTCTCTTGTCATTAAATTATTAGCTTGTGCATTAAACGCCAGGAGTTGTGGTGTCTCAGGAGTTTTTTTATCTTTTCATCTATTTCATTCTTCAATGGTTGCCACTTTAAATTTGATTGTTTGCTCCACGAAATCTGCTATCCCCGTAACAACCATGATTTTGTCATTATCTGTGGTGTTATCAAAGGAATACATTTTAAAAATTTTACCCTCTTTTTTAAAAACGCCTTGCAAAGTAGCTTTCATAATATTCTCTCCCGTCTGTGTCCATGCAAAGCCAGTGAACTCTCCATTAGTCATGCTATTGTTATAATTTGTGAATGTATAGGAGATATAAGCTTTGCCGTAAGGTCCTGCGTCACCTGAAGCAGAAAGCTCATAATTAATGCCATCTTTAGTATGAATGGCATCAATATCAAATACACCATCAAAAGTTGTTTTTGGATCCCATTTCAAATCTTGAGCGTAACTGACTCCTGCAGTTAAAAAAAATGCTAAAAAAATTATTTTTTTCATATGGTTATTGATTAAAATTTAAGATAAAAATGAATTATTAATTTTAGAACTATGAATTTTTTTAAGAGAAAAAAATTTAACTCCTGAGTCATCCTATCTCAGGAGTTTTTTATGACCCATATGCCTCATTATCAGGGTCTTTTTAATAGCGTTTTGATTCTATTTTGAAGATGCTAACATTTCATTATTAAGCAAGGTGGGATCGAAAAAGTGATACGCATCTACTATTTTTTCATCCTCAAATCGGAAAGCATGGTGTACATTAATTTGCACTTCGGTACCAGTAATTTTTCCTGTTCCTGTCCAAACAAACCAAGCCATAGACCATACCGATCCGTTTTCAAAGGTCGCTGATGTAACATTTGCTGGCTGAATTTTATTGTTAGAAATATTTGCAAATAAACTGTGATGTCCTGATGCTGCACCTAACCATTCGGCTTTAGTTACTTGGTCCGTATTAAAGAAAAAATTGCCATCTTCGGACATCATATAAGCCACATCATCAAATTTATTTGCGATGTATTTTTCCATCAATTCCCTAGTTAAGAGAGCTTCTTTGCTGTGATCATCAGCTGTCCCCGACCATCCCCCAAATTCCATATTGGGAGTGACTACGGCAGCTTCTTGGTTTTCAACAGGCTGACAGCTCATTAATGTAAGAAGTATAAAAGTGAGTAAGTATGAAATCTGTTTCATAATTTTATTTATTAAATGATTTTAGTTAAAAATAACGAGCCCTCCTCCATTTCGGGCATAATTTTATGTCAAAAAGATACACTTTTGAGCCTTTATCAATGTAACTTTTGGATTCCTTTCATTAAGTTCAGAAAAAAAATACACTTTCAAGATATCATTTATGCATTACTTTTCTCTCCTCTGGCAAAAGCCCAAGCAATTGCCCCTCCACTGATGGCAGTAAATACCATAAAGATTATAACGTTAGTAAATGCTTGACCATCAGCGTTATATACAGCATATTGAGAAGCTTCATTCAAACTTTGAATCCCGGCTAATATAGCTCCTAACCAAATTCCATTTAGAGCCCCATCTTTAATCGTTCTAAAGCCCATTTTATCCCAAATTATTACCTGTAATAAAGTTTGCAATAATCCAGCAGTAAATCCAGCCCAAAGAAGTGGTTCGGCATAATAAGCAACAGGAAAAGCTTCGTGCAGTGCAGCTGTTGTCGGATTGAAATAAAGGGGCACTACCACAATCCCTGCTAGTGCAGCAACAGATACATACCCAACTACTAATGGTAAAATATATTTTTTCATCTAAACGTGTTTTAAAGTGTCGTTTTACGATGTAATAGTAATAATTTTTTATTATAAATGCGAACAAAGTAAGTTTAGAACTTACCAGGAGGCGTTTGAGGCTTATTTTGATCTATTAAAAAGGGAGGTATTTCATGAGGTGTTGAGGTGAGGATTCGTTGATTTTAGATCAAGGCATAAAGGAATGTCCATCGTTTTAATTCGACAAAAAGTTTTGGTCGAGAATGTAGTAATTTTGACAGTCGATATTGTCATATAAATGATTTGCGTGTAAAGCTCCTGTGGTGTGGTGTCTCAGAAGTTTTTTGTGGTTGTTTAAAAAAGTATTATATTGATTAACAATTTAAGCTGTAAAAACCTTCAAACTTCCAACATTGCATTATGAGAAATTCTTTAATGCTACTCTTGTTATTTGCCTCTGTTATCGGTATTACTTTATTGAGCATGACTGAGGAACACAAACCGACCATTAAAGCTGAAGTTAAAAAAGAGGTAAAAAAAGAAATAATACCTGAACCCGTCATTGAAGAAGTCATTGAACCTGAAATTAAGACAGATCCCCCTGACCTGGAGTCTGCACTAAAAGCAATTGGAGCGATATCCGTAAAAGGTCAGCCATTGGATAAATATTATTTAATTGTGGCTAGTTTTTTAGACAATGACTTGGCCTTCGATTATGCTGAAAAATTGATTTTATCGGGGTCAAATGTTATCATCATCCCACCTTTTAGCGCGAGTAAACTTACGAGGGTAGCTCTCCTCGAATATGAAACCCTTGACAAAGCGAATATTGGACTGGATAAATACAAAGATGAATTCGATGAGCAGTTATGGGTATTAAAATATTGATCCTAAAGTGGTCAAGTCTTCTGTCAAAAGAAGAAGACGATTGGTGATTTAAGACCCACAGGCTTCACACCCAAGATCATCAATGGAGCAGCCCCCCTTTCAACTTCATATCGGCAAACATGTGCCCAGTTGAATCCACTGATACACACCTACAGAGAACTTGTGATTTTTCTTCTTGTATATCCTCTTAACTTGTACGCAGCTTAAATCCATTACACAAAATTAAATTAGACTAGAGCAATACCTGCGGATGAGAATAAATCGCTAGGAGTCGAGATGATTTTCGCTAGTTAAGAATATTGAGTAATACAATGCAAATATTATTATTTGGTACTCTTTTAGGAGAAGTTAATTTTTGTTTATCAGCTTAAACTCGTCAAACCTATCTATCAAAAAATCTGCATACCTTAAAAATCCTAAATCCGTAAAATGCACTCCGTCAACTGTAGCTTCATGATCATTGCCTGTGGCATTTTTACTATTAACATAAAACAGATTATTGTACCCATTTTCAATCATTTTTTCATATTCATTTTTAAGAGCTCTATTCATTTTTTCAATCCACTCTTTGCCTTTTTTATCTAAAACTGAAGGCTCAGAAATAAAGTTTTCTACCAAAATAATAGGAGTTTCAGGATTTTTATCTCGTATCGTATTTACTAAAGGAATGGTTTTATTCGTTATGTTTTCAGCATTAATCATATTTGGCATACATTCGATTACGTAGAAAAGAGGATCCAAATCTGATATCAATTTAGCTATTGACTGTTCCATCCTTCCATTTCCACTAAAACCAAAGTTTATACAATCAATATTTAATTTCCTTGAAATAATATTGGTATGTGCCATTCCTGGACGAGAAGCACAACCACCTTGCGTGATGCTAGTTCCGTAAAAAATTATTGGTTTGTTACCATTCCTTATAGGTTTTTCAATAATACTCTTTGAATCAATTCCCACTTCAATATTTGAAATACCATCATAAAGGAGTAAAAATATTTTAAACTCCCGCATTTCAATAGACATATTATCTATTAAAGAGGACTCGTTTTTAATACCCTCTGGACGGCCAGTATTTAGATATTGCCAGTTGTTTTTATTTTTAAAATATAAATCAACACCTTTAAT